>JAEUGY010000081.1 GCA_016794625.1 Opitutaceae bacterium | reverse complement strand
CAGGTCGGCGACACCGGGGGTGGGCGTGACAAAACGATGACGAAACGGTGACAGGAAGAAGGCGGACATTCCTCTTGCGGTATATGCCTTAACAAGAATAAACGGAGGGCATGACCGAGTTGGTGGCCATCTATGCCTGTCTCTGTGACCGGACGCGGCTCCGGATCCTGAACCTGCTTTGCCAGGGTCCGTTGTGTGTTTGCCACATTCAGGAGATTCTGGGCGAGCCCCAGGTGAAGGTTTCCAAGCATTTGGGTTACCTCAAAGCACACGGCCTGGTAGAGGTCAGTCGGTCCGGTAGTTGGCGCATCTATCGCCTGGTCGCAAAGCGGACCAAGGTCCTCGCGTCCAATCTCGCCTGCCTGCAGGACTGCGCGGCGGAAGACCGGACCTTTCGACGCGACGTGGAAAAATTGACCGTGTTGCGCCGCGATCTCGACGGCGATGCCCCCGCATGCTGCGCATCACCCAAACCGAACCGGCGCCCAATCCGTGGCCGCTGAACTTCGATTCCAGGACGCATCCTTCCTTCCCCACTGACATGAATAAAGCCCGCATCGCCATCAATGGATTCGGTCGTATTGGCCGTCTCACGTACCGCGCCGCCTGGGACTGGCCCGAACTGGATTGGGCCCTGATCAATGATCCCAAGGGTGGCGCCGAGTGCGCCGGGCATTTGCTGACCTTCGACTCCGTACAGGGTCGGTGGGCGCAAGAGGCCGTGGCGGAGGGCGCCAACACCCTGCGGGTCGGCGACCGCTCGATCGCCTTCACTGAGCACACCAAACCGGGCGAGGTGGACTGGGCGGCCCACGGCGTGGACATTGTCCTCGAGTGCAGCGGCAAGTTTCGCACGCCCGAGCAGCTCGCCCCTTACTTCGAGCGCGGGGTGAAAAAGGTGATCGTGGCCGCTCCGGTCAAGGGTGGCGGCGCACTCAACCTCGTCATGGGGGTGAACGACCATCTCTATGACACCACGCAGCATCGCTTGCTCACCAACGCGTCCTGCACCACGAACTGCCTCGCACCGATCGTGAAGGTCATTCACGAGGGCATCGGGATCGAGCACGGCGCGATCACGACGGTGCACGACGCCACCAATACGCAGACGATCATCGATGCGCCCCACAAAGACCTGCGCCGCGCGCGTGCCGCCGGGCTTTCTCTCATTCCGACGACGACCGGCAGCGCCACGGCCATTGGCCTCATTTATCCCGAACTGCTCGGCAAGCTCAACGGCCACGCCATACGCGTGCCCCTGCTGACCGGCTCCCTCACGGACTGCGTGTTCCAAGTCAAACGCGACACGACCGTCGACGAGGTCAACGCCCTGCTCAAGGCCGCCAGCGAAACGTCACCGCTCAAGGGCATCCTCGCCTATGAGCCACGCCCGCTGGTCTCGATCGACTTCAAGGGCAATCCGGCTTCGGCGACCATCGACGCGCTATCGACCATGGTCGTGAATCAACGCCTGGTGAAGATCTACGCGTGGTACGACAATGAGTGGGGCTACTCCAATCGCATGGCGGAACTGACCCGCAAAGTCGTCCACCTGCTCTGAGCAATCCGCATGAACTTGCGCAACTACATCCTGGTCACCGGCGCGTACTGGGGCTTCACGCTCACGGACGGAGCGCTGCGGATGTTGGTGCTGCTGCATTTTTTCAATCTCGGCTACTCGCCGGTCACGCTCGCGTTCCTGTTTTTGCTCTACGAGTTCTTCGGCATCGTCACGAATCTGCTCGGAGGCTGGATCGCGTCGCAGATGGGATTGCGCGTCACTCTGGTCGCCGGCCTCGCCCTGCAGGTCGCGGCGCTCGGGATGCTGGCATTGCTCAACCCGCACTGGACCGAAGGGCTGTCGGTCGCCTGGGTGATGTGTTCGCAGGCGCTCTCCGGGATCGCCAAGGACCTCACCAAGATGAGTTCGAAGAGCGCGATCAAGGTGCTCTTGCCGCCCGACGCCAAAGGGACGCTGTTCACGTGGGTGGCGGTGCTCACCGGATCCAAGAATGCGCTGAAGGGGGTGGGTTTCTTTGTCGGCGGTTTCCTGCTCGCGACGGCCGGTTTTTCCGGAGCGCTCTGGATCATGGCCGGGGCGCTCGCCGTGGTCTGGATCGGCTCGTGGCTTTCGCTGCCGCGAGAGATGGGCAAGGCCAAGAGCAAAGCCGGGTGGCGCGAGGTGCTCTCAAAGAGTCGCGAGATCAATGTGCTGTGCGTGGCGCGATTCTTTCTCTTTGGCGCGCGCGACATCTGGTTTGTCGTCGGCGTGCCCGTATTTCTCCGCGGCGTGCTCGGATGGAGCTTTTCCGAGGTCGGCGCGTTCATGGCCTTCTGGGTGATCGGCTATGGCCTCATCCAAGGCGCGGCCCCGGCCATCCTGCGCGGCCGGGCGCCCGCGGGCGGCGTCGCCGCCACGATCGCGTTCGTGCTCGCCGCCGTGGCGGCGGCGATTCCTCTGGGTCTATCCGCCGGTCTGCCGCCCGCTGCGATGATCATCGGCGGTCTCGCGGTGTTTGGCGCGGTCTTCGCGCTCAACTCCGCCGTGCACTCCTATCTCATTCTCGACTACACCGACGGCGACAAGGTCGCGCTCAACGTCGGCTTCTACTACATGGCCAACGCGGGCGGTCGGCTCGTCGGTTGTCTGCTCTCCGGCGTGCTCTACCAAGCGGCCGGCCTCCCGGGTTGTCTGTGGGGCGCGTTCGCTTTCGCTGTCGCCGCAGCCCTGGTGGCGCTGAAGCTGCCGCGCGAGGCGCTGCATGCGGAAAAACTCGCGGCGGCCTCCGTCGGGGCCGACGGAGATTGAACGCCCGCCCTTTTGCCCGCACTTGCCCGAAACCGCCCTCCCTGCGACCCTGATTGTCCATGCCTGACGCCGTCGCCAAGAATCTATCCTTTCTCGACCGTTACCTGACCGTCTGGATTTTCGCCGCGATGGGCCTCGGTGTGGCCCTCGGGCATTTTGTGCTCGCCGACCCCGAGGCGTTCTTTGCGCCCATGACCGTGGGCACGACCAACCTGCCTATCGCCTTCGGTCTGATCCTGATGATGTACCCGCCGCTGGCCAAGGTGAAGTACTCGCAGCTGCCGAAGGTGTTTTCGAATACACGCATCCTCACCCTTTCCCTGGTCCAGAACTGGGTCGTCGGACCGGTGCTCATGTTCCTCCTCGCCGTGCTGCTGCTCCGCGATCACCCGGACTACATGGTCGGCTTAATCCTGGTGGGTATAGCCCGCTGCATTGCGATGGTGCTCGTCTGGAATGAGCTTGCCGAAGGCAGCCGGGAATACGCGGCCGGCCTCGTCGCGCTCAACAGCATCGCTCAGATCCTCTTCTACAGTTTCTACGCCTGGCTCTTTATCACGGTGCTCCCGCCCTACTTCGGTCTGCAGGGCACCGTCGTGAATGTCGCGATCGGCGACATCTTCAGGAGTGTAGTGATCTACCTTGGCATCCCGTTTGCCGCCGGTGTGCTCAGCCGCGTGATCCTGGTGCCGCTCAAGGGAGAGACCTGGTACGAAACCAAGTTTGTGCCGCGCATCTCGCCGCTCACTCTGACGGCGTTGCTGTTCACCATTGTGGTGATGTTCACGTTCAAGGGTGATGCGATCGTACAGCTGCCCGCCGACGTGCTGCGCATCGCGCTGCCGCTCGTGCTCTATTTCGGGATCATGTTCCTCGTGAGCTTCGTGATGGCGAAACGACTCGGGGCGGACTACCCACGCTCCGCGTCGCTCGCGTTCACCTCGGCCGGCAACAATTTCGAGCTGGCCATCGCCGTGGCGATCGCAGTCTTCGGACTCAACTCCGGCGTGGCGTTTGCCGCCGTGGTCGGACCGCTGATCGAAGTGCCCGCCTTGATCGCGCTGGTCCACGTGGCCTTCTGGTTCAAGCGCCGCTACTATCCCAAGGCGGCCTGAGCTCCAGTCCGGAGCGAGGCGCGGACAAGGCGCGGCCGCGAGGGCTGGCCCTACAGGCCCTAACATCATCCGCCGGCGGGCTTCACCTCGTTGCGCCAATCGTGCGCTTCCACAAAGCCAAGTTGTTCATGGATTTTCCGATTGGAAAGCGGGGCCTCCTGGCCGACCAGCGGGCGGCGGTGCGGCGTCTGCGGGCACCATTTCTTTAGGAACTCAGCGGTGGGTTCGTTCGCCGTAATCGAATTGTTCACCGCGTTGAAGACCTGAAAGCCAAGGCCGCTTTTCTGCAGGCAGAGATGCACGATCTGGCCGAGATCGCGGGCATCGATGTAGCTCCAGGCATTGCGTTTTCGCGACATCGGGTTGGCGAGGAAACCCGGGAAGCGGTGGTACTCGTGCGGCTCGATCACATTGCCGATGCGCAGGGCGTAGATGTCCGCCGTGAAGCGCTCGGCAAACGATCGCGCGGTCTTTTCATTGACCACCTTTGACAGACCATAGCTGTCCATCGGATCGGTGTCGTAGTCCTCCTCCAGCGGAAACGCGTGGTAGTCTCTGTCCCCTTCCGCGAAGCACACGCCGTAGGTGGTCTCGCTGGAAGCGATGATCACCTTGCGAATGCCCAGTTTCATCGCGGCCTCGATCACGTGGTAGGTCCCCATGACGTTGACCCGATAGGTCTCGTCATCCGTCATGAGAAGGATGCGGGGGACCGCCGCAAAATGCACCACCGCATCCACCGGGCCGGGCGGCCGACCGAGCGCGTAGCCGCCATAACCGAAGTGCGACGTCATCGCGTTGAAGACCTGACTCCCGTCCGTGATGTCACCGAGGAGGGTGGGAATGTGGGCGTGCTCGGAGGGCTTGAGATCGAAGTTTAGGATCTGGTAGCCGCGGCTTGCCAACCACGGCAAGACATGACGACCGGCCTTTCCTGAACCGCCCGTGAAAAGGATGCGTTGAGCCATAGCCATGGTGGAAATCAAAGTGGGAGGAGACGGGGAAAACGGCGGATCCTGCGACCAGCAAGGCCGGGCGTAGACGCGCTCGCACTGCAGCACCTGCGCCGGCCACACGCAAAGGCTAAACGCGGTCCGCCCGCAGACGGGTGAGCGGGAGGCGTCGGCCATGCTCGGTTCACCCTTTAGGTCGTCCTCGTTTTCTGCCACATGAACCCACGCTATGTCGGATGACCCTCATCGAAACCTGACCGAACGTTTGGCCGAGGCGCTGAGGGGCAGCCGCGAGCCGGCTGCGGCCTATGCGGCCTGGCAGCACCAGATGGATGCCCTCGGTTTTCGGCACTGGGCCCACCTGTCGTTCGACGACGACGGGAAACCCATCATCCAGAGCAACTACCCAACGGTCTGGATTCAGCGCTACCTCGACGAGAACTATCTCTCCATCGATCCGATCATCGCCGAGGCAACGACGGCCAAGGTGCCCTACCTCTGGCACGAAGCCACCCGCAAGCACCGGCTCAGCCGGCGTCAGCAGCAGTTTTTCGACGAGGCGGGCAGCTACGGGCTCAACCTCGGTGCCGGCGTGCCGCTCTGGAACGCGCTGGGTCGGCAAGGCCTGGTCAGTGTCGTGCCGAACCTGCGCACAACCAACGAATTTGAGCGCCACTATCAGCACACCCGGATCGACCTGCTGGCCGCCGCGAATCTTCTCCATCAACACGTCGTCCGCCTGCGGCATCACCAGCGTCATGCACAGGTGAAGCTCACGAACCGGGAGCGCGACTGCCTCGACCTGCTGCTGCAGGGCCTCACCACCGCCCAGCTCGCCCGCAGCCTCGGCCTGAGCGAGCGCGGGGTCCTTTTTCACGTCGAGAACCTCAAATCCAAGTTTGGCGTGAAGACCCGTTTGCAGCTCCTCGCTCGCTTCATCTGAACGCACCCGCTCGCGTCCTGGTCAGTGGGTCATCGTCTCATCCGACCTTGACCCTGTAAGAACCTACAGTAGCCGGCCGGAGAGAAAGCCCGTAGACTCCTCCTTCCCTCGTTCCTCTGTTCCCATGCGCGCAACCCGTCCCTCCCCCTCCACCCTGACGACCGCTCTCCGACTCGGGGCCTTGGCGCTCGTGCTGGCGGCGGGAGCGTCCCTTCCTGCGGCCGCGCAGATCCCCTACGTGTACGTCTATCCCAAGGCACCGTTTGATGTCGCGGCGGCGGAGGTACAAATGTCCCCGGGCACGTCGACGCTCCGGGGCACGATTGCCGCCAAGGAGCGCAAGGCGCTCATCAAGGCCCTCAATATCAGCAAAACGCATACCGCGGGTCGGGGGACGGTCGTGACCCTCATGCCGTACACGAAGCACGTGGAGGAGTGGGTTGCCCTCGACAAGAAGATCAGCCGGAAGGCCACCCTCGAGAAGGCGGCGCTCAAGCCCGAGGCGGCCTCCTATCGTATTCTGACCAAAGTCACCGACGACAGCGGTGGATTCGAGTTCACCGGCCTGCGCCCCGGAAAGTACTTCGTCTTTGCGAACGTCAACTTCGTGGAATCCGGCACCTACCTGGAGCAGACGGGCAGCGTCGATACCTACATCGGGGGCGCGCGCGTCGAATCCATCCCCACCTACACCGGCCGCAGCTACGCCGCGGATGTCTCAAAAGCCGTCACTGCCATCGTGGACATCGCCCAGGACGGTCAGACCGTGACGGTTTCCATCACGGGGCAGTGAGGCCCCGGTGCGCCCCCGCTCTGTCCTTGTCCCCGATTCAGTCATGAAGACGTCTCTCCTGCTCCTCCTGCTCAGCACGCTCCTCGCCGCCACCAGCGCGTCCGCCGCGACGGTGCGCATTCCGGATCCGAAGTTTCTGCAGCGTCTCGTCGCACTCGGCTACGACAAAGACGGCGACGGCAGGATTGAGGACGTGGAAGCCGCCGAGGTCCAGACTCTCAACCTGCGCGGCCTGGGGCTGGTGAACCTGGAGGGTATACGAGCCTGCAAGAACCTCGAGGAACTCGACGCCTCCCGCAACCCCGAGCTCACCAGCATCGATGTTTCGGGCCTGACGAAGCTGAAGGAACTCAATTTGAATCTGAACAGCGGCCTGACGGCGCTGAACCTCTCCGGCACCACCGGCCTGGAAGGACTCTACGCGTTGGACGCCAGTCTCCGCACCTTGAACCTCAAGGATGTCACGCGGCTGGTCAATCTGATGGTCTCCGGCAACCAGCTGACCGAGCTCGACGTTTCCCAGCAGAAGAATCTCAACGACCTGCGCTGCGCGGAGAATCGACTCCGCCGCCTCGACCTATCCGGACTGGCGAAGCTGACCGACGTGTGGGCGGACAAGAACCAGATCGAGGTCCTCTTGCTACAAGGCGCCACCCGGCTTCAATTTCTGGCGCTGGCCGGCAACCGCATTACCACCTGTGATTTCACACCCCATCCCGATCTGGAGACGGTGGTGTTGAGCGACAATCCCTTGACGGGGGTCAAGGTACGCGGACTACGCAAATTGAAGGGCCTGTTTCTTTCCGGTCCGAGTTCGACCCTGACCACCCTCGATCTCTGCGGCACGTACAGCCTTGAAAAACTCACCTGGTGAGCCCACCCACAACCATGTCCCAGGCCACATGGTCGTCGGTTGATCACTACTTTTCGCAGGCCCTTGCGCCCTCGGATGCGGTGTTGGACGCGGCGCTGCAGGCCAGCCAGGCCGCCGGTCTGCCGGCGATCCAGGTTTCGCCCCTGCAGGGCAAGCTCCTCATGCTGATCGCGCAGGCGCACGCCAGCCGCTCCATCCTCGAGATTGGCACCCTCGGCGGATACAGTACGATCTGGCTCGCGCGGGCGCTCCCTCCCGGCGGGCGTTTGATCACGCTAGAGAGTGAGGCTCATCACGCAAAGGTGGCGCGGGAGAACATCGACCGCGCCGGTTTCGCGACGACGGTGGAGATCCGGGTCGGGCGTGCGATTGAGACCCTGCCCCGGCTGGAGACGGAAGGGACAGGCCCCTTCGATTTCATTTTCCTCGACGCCGACAAGGTGAGTTATCCCGATTATCTCGACTGGTCGCTGCGACTCGCCCGACCCGGAACTGTGATCGTCGCCGACAACGTGGTCCGCAACGGAGCCGTCGTCGATCCCGCGAGTCTGGACGCCAACGTCCAAGGCGTCCGACGCTTCACCGAGCGCATGGCCGCCGAACCCCGCGTCAGTTCAACCGTCCTGCAGACCGTCGGCAGCAAAGGCTACGACGGCTTTGCGTTGGCGATTGTCCGTTCCTGATCCTCGCACGCTCCGGCTGTAACTACCCGGCCCGCCCGGCGGACGTGACTCCAGTCTTTCTCGGCCGGCGTTTGCCCATACCTGGTGCCCGGGACAGGACTCGAACCTGCACATCTTTCGATACGGGCTTCTAAGACCCGCGTGTCTGCCATTCCACCACCCGGGCGGGTGCGGCGGGAGAATTGCCGACGGTTTGACGTCGGGCGAGTCGGAAGTTTTGCCGCATCGGGAGGTCCGTCAAGAACCCCAGGGACCGTTTCCACCTTCGGCTCGCGTTGGGTCCGGCACCTGCTTCAGTGCTGCGCCATGAACGGGTTTCTTCGCTGCGTCGTCGTTTCGACCCTCCTGGTGCTCGGCTGGTCGGCGGGCTTCTCCGCCGATCGGGCTCATGTCACGGTGCTTTCCACCACCGATTTGCACGGCCACATCTACCCCATCGACTACGGCACGAATCAACCCTCGGCCGACGGGCTGGCGCGGGTGGCCACGTTGATCCGGGCGGCGCGCAAGGACGCGCCAAACCTGATCCTGATCGACTGCGGAGACACGATCCAGGGCACGCCCCTCGCCTACTATCACAACCGAATCCGCAATGAACCGGTCGATCCGATGATGCTGGCGATGAACGCCCTCGGGTTTGCCAGCCTCACTCTGGGCAACCACGAGTACAATTTCGGTCTCGCCGTGCTGGAAAAGGCGCGCCGCGAGGCGGTGTTTCCCTGGATCTCGGGCAATATCTACCGGACAGGCACCACGGATCCGTTCTACACGCCTTACGTCATCAAGGAGGTGCAGGGCGTCCGGGTCGGTATTCTTGGGATCACCACACCGGGCATTCCGAATTGGGAGAATGAGGCGCACTACGCCGGGCTAACCTTCGCCCAGCCCGTCGCGGCGGCGCGGCGCTGGGTGGAGGTGCTGCGCACGCGCGAACGCGTCGACGTCGTCGTGCTCGCCCTGCACATGGGACTGGAGGAAAACCTCGCGACCGGACAGCCGTCGCCCGGGCAGGTACCGGATGAAAACGCCGCGCTCGCCATCGCCCGGACAGTTCCGGGGATCGACTTGATCTTCATGGGGCACACCCACCGCCCGGTGGCCGGGTTGATGGTCGGCGGTGCGCTATTGACCCAGGCCGGACGCTGGGGCGACCACCTGGCCCGCGCCGATGTTTACCTGGAGCGAGCCGACGCGCAGGCCCGGTGGACCGTGACGGCCAAATCGTCGGTCAACCTCCCGGTGACCCTCGCAACGACTCCCGACCCCGAAGTGCTCGCGCTGACCAAGACCTACCACGAGGAGACTCAGGCCTGGCTGTCGCAGCCTCTCGGCCGCAGCACCCGCTTGCTCAGTTCGCGCGAGGCGCGACAGAAGGACACCGCGATCATTGATCTCATCCAACGGGTCCAACTCGACGCCGGCCGCGCCGATGTCTCGTTCGCCGCCGCCTTCACGCTCAACGCCACCTTGCCCGAAGGAGCGGTGACCGTGCGCGAGATCGCGGGGCTCTACGTGTACGAAAACACCCTCGTCGTCGTGGAATTGACCGGAGCCCAGATCAAGGCCGCGCTCGAGCACTCCGCCCGCTATTACCTGCCCTATGTCGCCGGCAAATCCCCGGCGGAACTCGTCGATCCGACGATCCCGGGCTACAACTTCGATATCGCCGAGGGCGTCGATTACACGCTGGACCTGACCCGGCCCCAGGGCGATCGCATCACCGGGCTGCACTTCCAAGGGGCGCCCCTCGCACCCGACCGTGTCCTGCGGGTGGCGATCAACAACTACCGCCTCAATGGCGGTGGTGGCTACACCATGTTCCGCGGGGCCAAGGTGCTCCTGCGATCCAATGTCGAAATCCGCGACCTGATCATCGACTGGGTTCGCCGTCACCCCGATATCCCTTCCGAGCCCAACCAGAACTGGAAGCTGCTGCCGGCCCCGTAATCCAGCCTCCGCGGCCGCCACCGCGAGGCCGCCCACCGCGCCCGGGCTGCGCTCACGCGAATGAGTCAGGCCCAAGCGGTTTCGTAATTGATGAGTGCACGTTGACTCCGGGCGGCCCCGGGCACGGCGCAAGCTACATCGCTCCCACCGCCTGTCCGAGCCGGCGGCGGTCTTCCTTTTGCTCGTTTTTTCCCACCCATGATTCGCGCCGAAACTGAAACAGGCTGGATTCTCATCAAACACACGGACCACGCCATGCTCGCCGGGGAATTTGCCCGGTGCTGGGCGTTTCCCAAACCGGAGCCGTTTGATCGCGTGCTGTACGCGGTGGCCCACCATGACGACGGTTGGACCAAGCGCGACACCGACCTGAGCCTGACGGCGGAGGGCAAACCCGAAGCGTTCACCCGAACCCTGGTGGGAGCCTACAGCGCCTTCGAGGAAATCGATCTGCCCAGCTACCTCCGCGTCCGGGGCGAAGCCACGCGCATCGCGGCCGAAACCGACCCCTTGGCGGGCATCCTGATTTCGATGCACACCGTCAATCTCCTGACCGAGCAGGCCGATCTTGCCTCGATCCGCCCGGAGCACCGCCCTCTGCACGCCGAGTTCGTCGCCGGCCAGCAGGCCTGGCAGCGGACCACGGCGCAGGCCCACGGATTCACGATGGAGCAATTGCAGCGGGGATTCGAATTCTTGCAGGCCTGTGACAACCTTTCGCTGATCGCCTGCTCTGGTTTCGATCGCGTGGCGAAGCTGCGGCACACGCATCCGGATCGATCGGGCCAGCGCGTCACGCTGACCTGCACCCACAAGGGGCCCGGTCACTGGGGGGTGGACCCCTGGCCGTTCGAAGCTCCTCGCCATGAATTCACGCTTCCGTACCGACAGGTCTTCGGCGCGCGGTTCTCGACGCTGGCCGACTACCGGGCCGCGTACGCCGCCGGGGCGGGAAAAACGGCGGTGATCACGCTCTCCGCCGCGTAAGTCCATCGACCGCCGCTCGCGCCATGATGCCCACCACCGTCGGTTTTGTGCCGGTCAGTCCCGACCTCGTCGCAGAGCTCCAACTCATCGTCGGCCACGAACACGTGATCACGGCCGAGGCGGAGGTCGAGACGCTCTCGAAGGACTGCTACTGGTACTCGCCGGTGCTCAAGTCGCGATTGGAGGCTCACCGCGCTTCCGCCGCGGTGAAGGTGGCGACGGTCGACGAACTCCGCGCCGTCCTGGCCCTCGCCTTCCGCCACGATCTGCCGGTGACGCTGCGGGGCGGGGCGACCGGAAACTACGGGCAGTGCATCCCGCTCTGTGGGGGGCTCGTGGTCGATGTCACGGGCATGGATCGCATCCTGAAAATCGAGGACGGCGTCGTCACGACCGAACCGGGTGTACGCGTCATCAACCTCGAACGCGCCGTGCGGGAGCAGGGTTGGGAAATGCGCTGCCTGCCCTCGACCTGGGTGAAGTCCACGATCGGCGGGTTCATCGCCGGCGGCAGCGCGGGGATCGGATCGATTTCGTGGGGCGGCCTGCGTCACCAGGGGATGATCAAGCGCATCAAGCTGCTCACCTTGGAAGCCGAGCCCCGCGAGCGGGTGCTGGAGGAGGCGGATGCGTTGCAGGCCTTTCACACCTACGGGACCAACGGCGTGATCATCGAGCTCCAGCTGCGGCTGGCACCGGCGCGACGCTGGGATCAGATCGCGATCACCGGGCCGGACTGGTCGTCGGTCGCGGCGTTCGCCACCCGCGTGGCCTACGACGATGCCATTCCCAAGCGCCTGCTCTCGCTGCTCGAGCCGAGTTTCGGGGCGAGCTTCAAGCCCCTGCAGAAGTGGCTGCCGGCCGGGCATGCCTTCATCTGGCTCGAGGTGGATGAGGCGCACACGGAACGCCTGGTGCAGGAGGCCCGGCAGCAGGGACTCCATGTATCCACCGTCATCCCTCATCACGAACCCAAGCGTCAGCCCATGCTCATGGAGTATGGGTGGAACCACAGCACGCTGTGGATGTTGAAGGCCCATCCCGGACACACCTATCTGCAGCTCGGCATGGGGGCGGACTTTCTGGAGAAGTCGGCGCGGCTGCAGGCTCGGTTTCCCGGGCAGATCCACCTCCACTTTGAGTTCATCCGCGGCAACGGACCTGATGGAAAACTCGGTCGCGTCATTCCCGTGCTGATACCGGTGATCGAGTTTGTCAGCGAGGACCACCTGCGGGCGGTCATCGACTACGCCGCCGAACTCGGCATCGCGGGCAACAATCCGCACACGTGCTACCTCGACGAGGCCGCCCGGGCGCCCGAATTCGCGGCCCAGCTGGCCCTCAAGTACCAGACCGACCCCAAGGGGTTGTTGAATCCTGGCAAAATCCGGTCCGGACCGATGCCGTCGTCGGTGCGCGCGATGCTGCCGCGCTTTCTCTTCACGACCTGAAGCTCCCGTGGCGGGCGCGGAAGAGCCGGGATGTCCGGTTTGCCCTGCCTGCGGCGGCGCCAGTTCCGCGTAGCAGACCGTGTCCGTTGGAGGTGGGGTCGCCGACCCCGCAGAGATGGGCGCCGCATGAGACGTTCGGAGGACGGAGGCGGGACCGAGGGTCCCGTCGCGGCCTCAGCGAGGCCGCCTACAACCGGGCACCCGAAGGGTTCTCTCCTGGAGGGCGCCGCTCCGTCGGCGCCGGTTGCGCGTCGCGTGCACCAGAACGGTCGGGCGTGGTGATTCGTGGGCCGTCCCCCGGCGTCGACGGAGCGACGCCCTCCATCGGAACCTATTTTCTATCAAATAATTACTGCTTAAGTCCGTTCCACGGATACGAGATGCGCGACCTCAGCGAGGCCGCCTGCAGGGATCGCGGCGAGGCGGGGGGGGCATCGCAGGCGGACGCCTTCCTGGGATGGAGCGGAACGGGGTCCGGAGGGATGGGGCTTGACATGCTATTGAAGTGATATCATCAAGCTATCGAAACACCCTCGAACTATGGATTCCTCCCTGTCTCCCTCGTCTCAGAACGTTGAACGCACGGTTCGCGCGTCCAACGGCTGGACCCTGCTCTTCATCAACCTCGTTCTTTACGTCGCGTCCGTGCTTCTCGTGGTCTTCGGCATTCGAGGCGGTGGCGGCGGCTTCCTGTTGCTCGCCGTCGTCTCGCTCGTCGTGGCCCTCCTGATGTCGGCCGGGTTCTTTACCCTGCAGCCGAATGAAGGAGCGGTGCTCATCCTGTTCGGTGCCTACCAGGGAACGGTGCGGGAGAGCGGGTTTTTCTTCACCAACCCCTTCAACAAGAAACTCAAAATCTCGCTGCGCGCGCGCAACCTCAACGGCGAGAAGCTCAAGGTGAACGAGAAGCGCGGCAACCCGATCGAGATCGCGGCGGTGGTGGTCTGGCGGGTCAAGGACACGGCGCAGGCGGTGTTCGACGTGGATAGCTACGAAAACTACGTCAAGATCCAGAGCGAGTCCGCGGTCCGCCATGTCGCGAGCAACTACGCCTACGACGACGGTGAGCCCAATGAAATCACGCTGCGCGGCGGCGCCGGTGACGTCTCGGCGGCGCTGACCCGCGAACTGCAGGAGCGGCTGTCCAAAGCGGGGGTCGAAGTGGAGGAGGCTCGGCTCACCCACCTCGCCTACGCCCCGGAGATCGCGCAGGCGATGCTGCGTCGCCAGCAGGCGGAAGCCGTCATCGCCGCGCGGCAGAAAATTGTGCACGGCGCGGTGAGCATGGTGGAGATGGCTCTCAACGAACTTTCCGCCAAGAAGGTCGTGAATCTCGACGAGGAGCGCAAAGCAGCCATGGTCTCCAACCTGCTCGTGGTGCTCTGTGGCGAGTCCGAAGCGCACCCCGTGATCAACACCGGAACCCTCTACAACTGACCTGTCCCCTCCCGGAACCCACCACGCCTGGCGCGACTTCTCGCTCGCCCGGGCGTCGTGGGCCGGGCGTGTTGAAGCATGGCCTCCGAAGACCGAAAAGCCTTTCTCCTGCGCATCGACCCCGCGCTCTGGTCCGAGCTGGAGGCGTGGGCCGGGGATGAATTGCGGAGCGTGAACGGCCAGGTGGAGTTTCTGCTCCGTCAGGCGGTCCAGCGTCGCAAAAAGGCGCTCGCGGCCGAGACGCAGGATGCCGGCGACGGGGGCCCGTCGCGCACCGTGGGTTGAGCCCTGCTCTCCTTTCATCGTGCTGGTTTGCGGCCACTAAGGATTTTACCCCGTCGATCCCGACCTCCAGAAGGCGGCAAAACGTCCGATCAGACCCGGATGCGACGCCTGACCCTCTTCCTCGGCGGGATTGCGGCCTTGGTGCCCGACCTGCTCTCCGCTGTTCAAGTTGGTGACAGTCATGATGATGTCATAGCCGCGCTCGGACGCCCCGCCGGCCATATGGGAGCCGGTGCCACGCAGGTGCTGACGTATCCCCAGCAGGTCATCCGCCTGACGGATGGCAAAGTGGTGTCCATCAAGACGACCCCACCCGCGGCCTTGTCCACGCCGCGCCCCTCCCCCGCCGCCACGCCGGCCGCCGCCGCCAAGCCCGCCCCCAGCCGGCCGGTGCACGCGCCGCCCCTCGTCTGGCAAACAGAGGTGCAGGCCGCCCAGCAGCAGGCGTTCCTGGAGCAGAAACAGGTGTTCCTCTTTTTCACCGGCTCCGACTGGTGCAGCTGGTGCAAGAAATTCGACGGCGAAATCCTGGAGACCCCCGCGTTCCGCGCCTACGCGGCGCAGAGGCTGGTCCTCGTAAAACTCGACTTTCCGCGCACCTTCAAACTGCCCGAGCGCCAGGTGGTGCAGAACCGCGCCCTGGCCCGCAAGCATCGCGTGGATGGATACCCGACGGTCGTGGTGCTGAACCCCGACGGCAAGACCCTCGGCAGCCTCGGCTACCAGCCCGGGGGACCGGAGCCGTTTGTCATGGCCATGATGGAGCTGGAATCCGGCGGAGCCAAATAGGCCGGTTCCGCGGGGGCTCAGTCCACCAGCAGCGCGACCTGGATGCCCGGGCCGTGCACCCCCTCAATCAGGATGCCTTCGACGTCGGCCGTCTTCGACGGACCGGTGCACCAGATGATGTTCGGGTCCGAACCGAGGGCAGCGACCGCCTCGGGCACGTCGACAAAGATCGTGCGCCGCGACAACACCGCCACATGCACCCACGGCGCGAGCGCAGCCAGCCGCCGCGATGTGCCGCCATCGGTGAGAATGACCGTGCCGGTTTCGGCGATCCCGCCGGCGGCCGCCGTGATGCCAAACTGGTAGTCGTCCACCCGCGACCGGTCGAACAACGTCTCGACCGTGAAGGTCGCCGGAAACGCCGCCTGCAGGCCCGGCCACAGGGCCGGATCGCAGTAGCCGCGACGCCAGCCGTTTTTCTCCAGCAGCGCCACCAGGTCGGCGGCCGACGTCAGCGGCGTGCCGTTGACCAGGACCAACCGTTCCGAAAACAGCGCCACCGCGTCGACCGCCCCCCGGGCGTTGCGCATAATGACCAGCTCACGCTCCCAGTCCGGCAGCGCCGCCCGCTCCGGCAGCGGGGCCAGCGCGGAACGCACGCGAGAGAGGATCGAGTCGCGATCGGAAGACATAAGGAAGTGCGAAGAGTGAAGGGCGAAGTGCGAAAGACGGAAAGGACGATCGGAGGCCGGGTTCACCCTTCACTCTTCGCACTTCGCACGTCCGCAGCTGGCTGCGCACGCGTGCGCAGCCAGCTGCGGAAAGCGCCACCGCGCCAGGCGGGCAGCGTGCGTTTGGCCTGCCAGGCCTGCAGGGCCGGGACAGGGATATACTTGGCCGGAAGGACGTTCATGATCTTGCCCCCGAACATCGCCAGCTTCCAGGCCGCCGGCTGGGTGGCCATGACCGACCAGGCCCCCATGGGTGGCGTGGCGGCGGCGGCGGCCTCGCTGCCTTCGCGTTTTCCTTTCTCGCGCAGCCGCAGCAGCAAATCGGGAATGGGAATGTTGACCGGGCAGACCTCGTTGCAGGCGCCGCAGAGCGACGACGCCTTCGGCAGATCGGCGAGTTCCGGGAACTGCTTGCCCGCCAGCAGCGGCGACAGCACCGCGCCGACCGGCCCCGGATACACACTCCGGTAGGCGTGGCCGCTGGCCTGACGGTACACGGGGCAGACATTCAGACACGCGCCGCAGCGGATGCAGCGCAGGATCTCGCGGCAGTCGCTGGCCAGCACCTCCGAACGCCCATTATCGACAAAAACCACGTGCGTCTCCTCGGGCCCGTCCTCCTGCGGCGCCGCCTTGGGTCCGCGGATGAACTCGGTGTAGACCGTCAGCTGCTGACCGGTCCCGCTCCGCGCCAGCAGATTCAGCAGCAGGCCGAGATCGCGATCCCGCGGCAGGATTTTTTCGATGCCGATCATCGCGATGTGACACTTGGTCGCGGCGAGACAGAAGCGGGAGTTGCCCTCGTTGGTCACGAGCACAATCCGCCCGCTCTCGGCCACCACGAAATTGGCGCCGGTCAGGCCGACATCGGCCTCGAGGTACTTGTGCCGCAGGTGGGCCCGCGCCCGCCGGGTGATCGTCTCCGGATCATCGTTGTAGGCGCCGAGTCCGTGACGCTCGAACGACGTCGCGATCTCGCGGCGGTTCTTGTGGATGATCGGTTTGACGATGTGCGACGGATGGTCGCCGTCGATCTGGATGATGAACTCGCCCAGGTCCGTCTCCACACACTCGATACCCCTCTTTTCCAAAAAGTGCCCGAGCTCCGTCTCCTCGCTCACCATGGTCTTCGCCTTGACCATCTTTTTCGCGCCCCGCGCCTGCAGGATCGAGTAGACCGCCTCGTTGGCGGCCTCGGCGGTCGAGGCCCAGTGCACAATGACCCCGTTGGCCTGCAGCCGGGCTTCCACGGCCGGCAGGTAGGTGTCGAGGTTCTCCACGACATGCTGCTTGATCTCCCCGGCGATCTGGCGGAGCCGGTTCGGATCGGCGTAGTGATCGAACAGTACGGACGTGCGTTTTTCATGACCCGCCTTGGAGCCGCTGTGCACGGACTCCCGGGTGTCGGCCCGCAGGTTGGCGGCGAACTGGTCGATTTGCTGGAATTTCATCGGTGGACCCGGGGTTGCTAAATCAGACCACCCTGACGCAAGGCGTCGCGCAAGACCTGGACCGCATGCAACACCTTTATCGGTTTACCCTCTTTTTCGGCCAGACCGCCGAGATGCATGAGACAACTCATGTCGGCCGAAACCAGGGCGTCGGGCGCGACGGCCCGGATATGATCGAGCTTCAGACCGCCCATGGCCGAAGAGATGGTCGGAAAACTGACCGAAAACGTGCCGCCAAATCCGCAACACTGTTCCCCTTCGCCAAACGGGGCCACGGTCAATCCTGCGATCGAACCCAGCAGGCGCGTCGCGGCCTCTCCGGTGCCCGTGCCGCGCGAGTGACACGAACGATGAAAGGCGACCTTGGCGTCGTAACGACCCGGCCAGGACGTGATCCCGAGGCCGTTCACGATGAAATCGAGCACTTCCCACGTGCGCCGGCCCAGCGCCTCGACCGAGGCGCGATCCGACTCCTTTTCAAATTCCAGCGGTGCGCCGTGAAACAGCATCGCCGCACACGAACCGCTCGGCACCACCACCGGCAGATCCCCGGAAAACGTGCGCACCGTGTGGCGCACCACCTTGCGCGAAGCCTCCCAGTCGCCGCCATTGAACGCCGGCTGCCCGCAGCAGGTTTGCCCTTCGGGGAACTCCACCTCAACCCCCAGGTGCTCCAGCACCTCGACCGTCGCACGCGCGACGTCGTCATAGAACGCATCACACAGGCATGTCGCCATCAGTTGCACCCGACGCTGAGTGATCGGCGGCCGCTCGTGGTTTAGCATAGCAAAGAGGGCGGGACCGTAAAGACTGGCCCCGCCGGCGCAACCCAATTGAACACTTCTGATAGATTTTGGTAGATTGTGACAGATTTCATTGGCACCGTGCCATTTTCCCGTTCCCCGTTTCGCTGCCTATGTCCTCCTCCCCGCTCTACGTCGCCGCCGTCGACCTCGGCGCCACCAGCGGCCGCGTCATCCTCGGCACCTGGTTCAAAGACCAACTCGCGCTGCGCGAGATTCACCGTTTTCCGAATACGTTCCACTCACTCGACGGGCACGACTACTGGAACATTGGCGGCCTCTGGCACGAGGTGCAGCTCGGCCTCAAGGCCGTGGCCGCGGCCCTGCCGAAAGGGGCCCGGCTGGCTTCCATTGGCGTGGACACCTGGGGAGTGGACTACGTGCTGCTCAACGACGCCGGCCGACTGGTGTTTCCGGTGCATGCCTACCGCGACAGCCGGACGCAGGCGGGGCTGAAGCGTCTCGGCGACACCCGCGCCGCTCGCGATCGCATCTACGCGGCGACGGGCATTCCCAACGTGTTTTACAACACCTCGCTGCAGCTTGAGGAAACGGTCGCCAGCTGTCCCGCGATAACGGACCTCGCAACGCGCTGCCTCTTCCTGCCGGACTATTTCAACTACCTGCTGTCGGGCAAGATGGCGGTCGAGTTTTCCATCGCGAGCACGTCGCAGCTGATCGACGTCCACGGCAAGGACTGGTCGCGGCCGGCCCTCGATCACTTCCGCCTTCCGCCGTCGTGGTTCAGTACCCCGGTGCCGGCCGGGACCCGACTCGGCACGCTGCAAAAATCCGTCGCGGGCGACCTCCCAGCCCTGAAGGGCACCCGCGTCATCGCGGTCCCGGGGCACGACACCGCCTGCGCCTACGACGCCATGCCGGCTTCGCCCGAGGGCACGGACCTCTACCTGAGTTCCGGAACGTGGTCGTTGGTGGGTTTCGAAGGCGACCGGCCCGTGCTCGGGGAAGAAGCACAGGCCGCGCGTATTTCCAACGAACGCACCGGCGATGGACGCTACCATCCCCTGACGAACGTCATCGGGCTCTGGTTGCTGGAGGGCACGTTGAAGGACTTCGCCGCCCGGCCCAAATCCGACCGTGAATGGGCGGCGCTGATCACCGCGGCGGAGGCACTGCCGGCGCCACGCGTGTTGATCGATGTGGTTGACCCCGCGCTGACCAATCCGGTTTCGATGCGCGCGGCGCTCGATGCCCAGCTGAAGAAGCGGCGTGTGAAACCGCCGAAGGACCTCGCCGGCTATGTCCGTTTGATCTGCGAATCGCTCGGTCGCGGCCACGCCGACGCCAAACTCGCATTCGAGCGACTGGCCGGTCGCACCTTCCAGCGTATCCTCATGGTGGGAGGCGGGGCAAAGAACCGCCTGCTTTGCCAGGCCACCGCCAACGCCTGTGGCATTCCCGTGGTGGCCTTCGACCTCGAAGGTTCCGCCGTGGGCAACCTCGCCAGTCAATTGATTGCATTGAAAGCCGTCAAAAACCTGACCGAGTTCCGACGGCTGCAGGCGGCGAACCTGCATCAGCGCCGCTACACGCCTCAAGCCTGACCGTGACCGGAGGGTTCAGCGGCGAATCGGATCGGAGGTTGCAATGGGCCGTGAATCACAAACAGTCCTGACTTCGCCCAAAAGACCATGCTGAAGAAGTTGATTGCGAAGTTGCGCCGTACACTCGGCCCTTCGTCCGATGCCAAACCCGCCAAAGAGGCGGCCAAACCCTCGCTTCCCGCGTCGCAGCACCCGGCCCGTACGGTCCACGCTGAATCCACCCGGAAACGAGAATCCCGCCCCAAGACCGGCGACCGTGCCGAACGCGCGCCGCGCGAGGGTTCTTCCCACGGGAGCCAGGAAGGCCGTTCGCGCGGTCCGTCCCGTCACTCCGGCTCGGGCTCGGCAGGTCCGGAACGCGGTCGCGGACGCGACCGGGAACGCTCGCGTCCCTACGAGAACGACGGTCCCAAACCCGCCAGCCCGGCGCCCGCAGCGCCCAAACGATCCCGCACCCCGCGCGCCCAGCCCGAGGTCCCAAAGGTCGAGTCTGCCTTTTCCTTGCTCGGTCTCACCGATCGCATCGCCTACGCCGTCCAAGAGAAGGGTTACACCGATCCCACCCCGATCCAGACGCAGGGCATTCCGGTGGTGCTCTCGGGTCGGGATGTCATTGGCTCGGCCCAAACCGGCACCGGCAAGACGGCGGCGTTTGCGCTTCCGATCCTGCAACGGCTCGACTCCAAGGTGGGACACCCGCGCTGTCTGGTGCTCGAACCGACGCGCGAACTGGCCCTTCAGGTCGAAGAGGCCTTCAAGACCTACGGCAAGTACACCAATCTCGACGTGACCGTCATCTATGGTGGCGTGGGTTACGGCAAACAGCGGGAGGACTTGGAAAACGGGGTCGACATCATTGTCGCCACCCCCGGCCGGCTCCTCGACCACATGGAACAGGGCGCGATCAGCCTGGCCGGGGTCGAAATCCTGGTCATGGACGAAGTGGATCGTATGCTCGACATGGGTTTCCTCCCCGACGTCAAACGCATCGTCTCCAAGATTCCGAAGTCCCGGCAGACCCTCTTTTTCACCGCCACCATCCCGCCGGAAATCGCCTCGCTCGCCAGCTGGGCCTTGCACGAGCCGGTCGAGGTGAAGATCGGTCAGCGGCGTTCGGCGGCGGAAACGGTCGCCCACGCGTTCTACCCGGTCGTGGCCTCCCAAAAATTCGACCTGCTGCTGACGCTGCTCGAGGCCACCCAGTTCAAGAGCGTCATTATCTTTTGCCGGACCAAGATGGGCGCGGATCGCATCGCCCACCGCCTGCTCGCGGCCAAACACACGGTGGGTGTGATTCACTCGGACCGGAGCCAGCGGGAACGGGTGGAGTCACTTGATGGATTCAAATCCGGCAAGTTTGAAGTGCTCGTGGCGACCGACATCGCCGCCCGTGGTCTCGACATCGCCGGGGTCTCGCACGTCATCAACTACGACGTGCCGGAGAATCCGGAGGACTATGTGCATCGCATCGGCCGTACCGGCCGGGCGCAAAACACGGGCGAAGCTTTCACCCTGGTGACCGAGGACGACGTGCGGAATGCGCGCTCAATCGAACGGTTCATTAACACGCCGATTGAACGGAAGAAGTTCCCCGACTTTCCTTACATTTATTCGGCGCTCTTTGACGAAACCAACCAGGCTGCGGCCGCCGCGGCCGCCAAACCCGCCAGCCGCCTGACCCGCGGCGGGCGCAGGTAGCGTCAAGCATCGGATCTCAGACGGGTGTGACACACCCCGCAGCCGTCTGAAACCCCTGTCGGGTCCGGGGTTAACATTCATCGGGGGGCCCCTTGCCCCATGCTGACGGGTGTATGAAGTCTCCCTTCTCCCCTCCAACCCTGAAACTGTTTTATGGACAAGGTACGCATTGGCATCGTCGGTCTCGGTAACATGGGGTCCGCACATGCGGCCAACATCCAAGCCGGAAAGATCCGGCAGCTCGAACTCACGGCGGTGAGCGATATGGATACCGCCCGGTTCGCCCGTGTCCCCGGAGTCAAGGGCTTCGCCCAGGTGGATGACATGATGTCCTCCGGGCTCATCGATGCCATTCTGATTGCCACGCCGCACTACGATCATACGTCCCTCGGCATCAAGGCGCTGAAGGCCGGGCTGCACGTCATGGTCGAAAAGCCGATCTCGGTCCATCGCGCCGACGCCGAGCGCCTCATCGCCGCTTACAGCAACAAGAAGCAGGTTTTCGCCGCGATGTTCAACCAGCGGACCGATCTCTACTATCGGAAGATCCGGCAATTGATCCAGAGCGGTGAGCTGGGGGAATTGCGTCGTGTGAACTGGATCATCACCAACTGGTTCCGTACCGAGGCCTACTACGGCAGCGGTGGCTGGCGGGCCACCTGGGCGGGGGAAGGCGGCGGCGTGCTGCTCAATCAATGCCCGCACAATCTCGACCTCTTCCAGTGGATGTTCGGCATGCCGACCTCGATCCGCGCCTTCTGCAAGTTCGGCCGCTACCACGACATCGAGGTGGAGGACGACGTCACCGCCTACTGCGAATTCGCCAATGGAGCGACCGGCGTCTTTATCACGTCGACCGGAGAAGCCCCCGGCACCAATCGTCTCGAAATCGCGGCCGAGCGCGGCCGGCTGGTTTACGAAAACGACACCATTTCCTTCACGCGGAACGAAGTGCCGATGTCGGAGTTTTCGAAGTCGTCGACCCAGGCGTTCGCGCGGCCTGACAGCTGGGATATCACTGTTCCCGCGGCGAGTCACGGCGGCCAGCACAACGAGATTCTCCAGAACTTCGTCGATGCGATCCTGCACGGCGCCACCCTGCTGGCTCCCGCGGTCGAGGGCATCCATTCGGTCGAGCTCGCCAACGCCATGCTGATGTCGGCCTGGACGGATGAGGCAGTGACGCTGCCGATCGACGGCAAGAAGTACGAGCGGCTGCTCAAGCAGAAGATCGCGGAATCGGCCCGGACGAAGAAGAAGGCGCGTAAGGTCGTCGCCGCGAATGAGGACTTCGCCAAGTCATTCGGCCGCTGACCCCGCCGTCCATGAAACTCTCCCAGGTCGCGATCCAGCTCTACACGCTGCGGCAGCACTGCCAGACCGCGGCGGATTTTGCGGCCACCGCCGCCCGGGTGCGGGCGATCGGCTACACCGCGGTGCAGATCAGCGGCGCAGGCCCGATCCCCGAGGCGGAGCTGGTCTCCATCTGCCGGAACGAGGGTCTGACCATCTGCGCCACGCATGAGCCGGGGGCGCAGATCCTCGACGACACCACGCGGGTGATCGACCGCCTGCACCGGCTCGGCTGCCGGCTCACGGCCTATCCGTTCCCGGCGGGTATCGATTTTTCGGATGCCCAAGCGGTCGAGACGCTCGTGCGCAAGCTCGACGCGGCCGGCGCCCGGCTGCGGGAGGCGGGGCTGGTCCTCGGCTACCACAACCACGGCATCGAGTTTGTGAAGTACAAGGGCGCACCGGTGCTCGACTACATCTACGCGGCCACGCGGCCCGAAAACCTGGTCGGCGAGCTCGACACCTACTGGATCCACTACGGCGGCGGCGACGTGGTCGAGTGGTGCCGCAAACTCCGCGGCCGCCTGCCCTTCATCCACCTGAAGGACTACGGATTCACCAAGGAGAACAAACCTACCTACTGCGAAATCGGCGCGGGCACCCTGCCTTTCGACCGTATTGTCGCCGAGGCGGAGAGGTCCGGCTGCGAGTGGTTCATCATCGAACAGGACACGACGCCCGGGGACCCGTTTGATTCCATCCGCCAAAGCTTCGACTACGTCCGCGCTCATCTCGTTTCGTAAGCCTCCGCCCGCCATGCCGCTCTCCCAGCCCTACCTGCCCGAGGACTTCCTCCTGACGACCGCCTGGTCGCGCAAGCTCTACTTCGACCACGCCGTCAAGCAGCCGATCTACGACTACCACTGCCACCTGCCCCCCGACCAGATCGCGGGCAACAAGCAGTTCGCCAACCTGACCGAGATCTGGCTCGGCGGCGACCACTACAAATGGCGGGCGCTGCGCGCGGCGGGCGTGCCGGAGGACCTCATCACCGGCAAGACCTCGAGTGATTACGACAAGCTGCTCGCGTTCGCCCGTGCCGTGCCGCAGCTCGTGCGCAATCCCCTGCACCACTGGTCGCACCTGGAACTGCGCCGTTTCTTCGGCATCGACCTCCTGATCAACGAGGCCAATGCGCCGAAGATCTGGGAGGCGGCCAATGCCAAGTTGCGCACGCCGGCCCTTTCGACCCACGGCATCCTCACCAGCAACCGCGTCAATGTCGTCTGCACCACCGACGATCCGGCCGACACGCTCGAGCACCATCTGGCCATCGCCAAGAGTGGACTGGGCACCCGCGTCTATCCGACCTTCCGTCCCGACAAGGCGATGGTGGTCAACGCCCCCGCCGTCTTCAATCCGTGGTGCGACCTCCTGTCCCAGCGCAGCGGCATCGAGGTCAAATCCCTCGCCACGCTGCTCGAGGCGCTCGACCAGCGCCACGGCTTTTTCCACTCGATCGGCGGACGGCTGTCGGACCACGGTCTCGAAGCGCTGCCGGATGTTGACTGCACGGAGCGCGAGGCCGCCGCCATCTTCAACCAGGCGCGCAGCGGCACCGCGGCCACGCCGGACCAGACGGCGAAGTTTGTCTGGTTCATCATGGTCTTTCTCGGCCGCCTCGACGCCAAACGCGGCTGGACCAAGCAGCTTCACCTCGGAGCGTTGCGCAACAACAACAGCCGCCTGCTCAAACGCCTGGGCGCCGACGCCGGCGTCGACTCGATCGGCGATTTCCCGCAGACCCGCGCCCTCTCGCGCTACCTCGACACGCTCGATCGCGACAACCAGCTGCCGAAGATCGTGCTCTACAATTTGAATCCGGCAGACAACTACGCGTTTTCCACCATGATCGGCAACTTCCAGGATGGCACGATCCCGGGCAAGCTCCAGTTTGGCTCCGGCTGGTGGTTCCTCGACCAGAAGGAGGCGATGGAGTGGCAGATCAACGCGCTGTCGCAGCTCGGCCTGCTCTCCCGGTTCGTCGGCATGCTGACGGATTCGCGCAGCTTCCTCAGCTACGTGCGCCATGAGTACTTCCGGCGCCTGCTTTGCAGCATGATCGGAGCCGACGTCGAGGCCGGGCTGATCCCGGCCGACGAGGCCGAGGTGGGCAAGCTGATCCGAGACATCTGCTACGACAACGCCGCCGGCTATTTCGGTCTTCAGGCCGGCAAGCTTTAGCCAGTCACGGCTCCCCGCGGACGAGAGCACTTCCCTCCCCCATGCAAATCGGCATCTGCGCCACCCCGGCGGACATCGCCCCGCTCCCGGACCTGCCCTTTGATTTCATCGAGGCGCACGTGCAGAACCTGTTGCTGCCGGAAAAGCCGGACAGTGCGTTCGCGCCCAACGCCGCCGCCACCCGGGGCTGCGCCCGGCCAACACCGGCGGCCAACTGTTTCCTGCCCGCGGACCTCAAGGTCACGGGTCCCTCGGTCGATTCCGCCCGGCTCGCCCGCTACGCCGAGGTGGCCTTCGCCCGGGCCTCCTCCCTCAATCTGCGGATCTTTGTGTTCGGCTCGGCCGGAGCCCGGCAGATGCCGGAGGGATGGTCCGCCGTCCGGGGCTTCGAACAGTACGTGGAAGCCCTGCAGGTGGTGGCACCCATCGCCCAGCGTCACGGTATCCAGGTGGTGGTCGAACCGCTCAACCG
>JAEUGY010000052.1 GCA_016794625.1 Opitutaceae bacterium | reverse complement strand
CCGCCACTTTTCGATCTCAGCATGATTGCCTGAAAGGAGCACTTCAGGAACGGACATGCCTCGGAATTCGGCGGGACGCGTGTATTGAGGAAAGTCGAGCAACTTGTTGGTGAAGGATTCGTGCGTCAATGACTTTTCCTCTCCCAACACGCCCGGGATAAAACGACTCAGGGCATCAATCACCACCGCGGCCGGTAAAGTACCGTTGGTCAACACGTAATCACCAATCGACAGCTCCTCATCAATCAAGGTGTCGCGGATCCGCTGGTCGATCCCCTCATAATGTCCACTCAACAAAATCACATGTTCCCGGCGTGAAAGGGCCTCCGCGCGGGCCGGGCTGAGCGGAACCCCATCGGGAGTCAGGTAGATCCGATGCGACCCCGGACGCTGCAATTGTTCGAACGCGGCAAACACAGGTTCGGGTTTCAGGACCATACCCGCTCCCCCTCCGAACGGCCGATCATCGGCGGTGCGGTGCCGGTCGAGGGTCCACTGACGCAAATCGTTAACTTTTACGGTGAGCAACCCTCGCTCCAAGGCCTTGCCGAGGATGCTCTCCTGCAGGAAGCCCTCGAGCATGCGCGGGAACAGCGTGATGACATCAATATGCAAGGTCATCGTCATCAAGGTCGAGCCGTCGGGGGCAAGGAGCGGGGTGGCAACAAAAAAGCCCCGGTACAACCGAGGCTCATCTGGCAGACCCCGGCCGAAACGCCGGAAGAATGGGCGATCGTCAGGCGACAGGCGCTGCGGCGGCCGCTTTGCGGGCCTTCTTGATCAGCGAATGCACGGTATCAGAGGGCTTCGCACCCTTGCTGATCCAATACTCGGCGCGGTCGACCTTCAACGTGAGCGCGTCCGCGGCCTTCGACCGGGGAGAATACGTTCCCAGCATTTCGACGGCCGCGCCGTCACGACGAGAGCGGGTCTCGGCGACCACCACGTGGTAGATGGGCTTGTGAATGGCCCCGATGCGGGAGAGGCGAATGGTGAGTGACATGAGTGCGGAGTGATTACGCAGGATTTGACTTGAAAAGCCGTCGATAGGACGGCGCGACAAATGGCTTGTCAAGCCCCGAGTCCCACCGCTGTGTTCTGCGTTTATGCTAAAAGCAGGAATCGTCGGTCTGCCCAATGTGGGCAAGTCCACCCTCTTCAACGCCCTGACCCGTTCCCGAAAGGCCGAGGCCGCCAACTATCCCTTTTGCACGATCGACCCCAATGTCGGCGTGGTCATGGTGCCGGACGAGCGGCTCTATGTGCTGCAAAAAATTGCCAAGACGGGAGTTGTGATTCCGGCGGCGATTGAGTTCGTCGACATCGCCGGCCTTGTCGCCGGCGCCAGCAAGGGCGAAGGATTGGGCAATCAATTTCTGGCCAACATCCGCGAAACGGACGCCATTGTGCATGTCGTGCGTTGTTTTGAAGATGCCGACGTCATTCACACCATGGGAAGCGTGGATCCGGTGCGGGACATCGAGGTGATCACCACGGAACTAATTCTGGCGGACCTCGATGCCGTCACCAAGCGCATCGACAAGACCCAGAAAAAAGCGAAGAGCGGTGACAAGGAGGCTCAGGCGGAAATGCAGTTGTTGGAGCGCCTCGGGCCGCATCTGAACGAGAACAAGCCCGCGAATATTCTCCCGTGCACGGACGACGAGAAGAAGATGCTGCAGTTCTTCCAGCTGCTCAGCGCCAAGCCCGTGCTCTACGCCTGCAATGTAGCCGAGAGCGATCTGGCCACGGCGGAAAAGAATCCCTTTGTGCAGCAGGTTGCCGCATTCGTGCAGGTCCACCACGACGCCGCCTACGTTCCGATCAGCGCACGGATCGAAGCGGAGTTGATCGACCTCGCACCCGACGAGGCCAAAGCCTTCCTCAAGGACCTGGGCGTGGACGATTCCGGTGTCTCCCAGCTCATTCGAGGTACCTACACCTTGCTCGGGCTCCAAACCTACTTCACGGCCGGCGAAAAGGAAGTGCGTGCGTGGACCATCAAGAAGGGATGGAAGGCACCGCAGGCCGCCGGCGTCATCCACACCGACTTCGAAAAGGGTTTCATCAAGGCGGAGGTGGTTTCGTACAACGACTTGACCCGGCTGGGCAGCACGGCCGCGGCCCGGGAAGCCGGCAAGTATCGGTTGGAAGGCAAGGAGTACGTCTTCGCCGATGGCGACGTCGCCTTGTTCCGCTTCAACAATTGATCGGAAACAAAAAAGCCCCGGTGGAGACCGGGGCTTTTTGTTGGGACACCGCCGAACGGCGGCCATCAAATCAGCGTACCGCTGGGCACGAGCACGCCTTTGGGCACCACGAGGACGCCGTCTCGAATAATGATGCCGTGGGCATACGTGCCATCGGCCTTGCCCTCGGGTGACAGCACCACGCCGTCGCCAATCCGGGCATTCTTGTCGATGATCGACTTGCGGATGTTGCAGTTCCGGCCGACTCCGAGATGAGGAATGCCTTTCGCGGCATTCGCGGCCATCTCGTCATCGCTCTCGTAGTAATCGGCACCCATCACAATCACATCCTCAAGGTGAGTTCCTTCGCCCAGGAAGGAGCGAATCCCCAGTACGCACCGGTGCAGGGAGGAATCGGTGACGATGGAGCCGTCTCCGATCACCACGTGATCAATCTGGCACTTGTTGATCTTGGACGCCGGCAGGAAACGGGCCGACGTGTAGATCGGAGCGGCCGGATCATAAAAGTTGAACGGCGGCAGCGGATGAGCCAGATGCAGGTTCGCCTCGAAGAACGCCCGGACCGTTCCGATGTCCTCCCAATACCCCTCAAAAATGTGGGCAAACAACCGTTTCTTGCCGAGCAGACTGGGAATCACTTCCTTGCCGAAATCGGTCATCGAGTTGTCCAGCGCCTCCGCCAGCACCTGCCGGTTGAACACATAGATGCCCATGGACGCGAGACAGCGCTTTTCCTCGGGATGGGTCTTGAGACGGGCCTCCAGCGATGGCGTGAGGGTCAATCCTTGAATGACCGCAGGATCCTTCGGTTTCTCCACGAAGCCGTTGATCTCGAGGTTGTCACTCACCTTCATCAACCCCAGTCCTTCAATTTTAGATACAGGAAAGGGAATCGCGGCGATGGTGACATCGGCTCCGTTGGCCACATGGTCCTCGAGGATCTTGTTGAAATCCATCCGGTACAGCTGGTCGCCGGAAAGGATGAGGACCAAGTCGTGCTTGAAGGTCCGGAAGTGAACCAGATTGCGACGTACGGCGTCCGCGGTGCCCTGATACCAATCGGCACTCTTTTCCGTTTGTTCGGCCGACAGAATATCGACAAAACCGCCGCCGAACGCGTCGAAGTTGTACGTTCCCTGGATATGCCGATGCAAGGAAGCCGTGTTGAACTGCGTCAGCAGAAAGATCCGGTTGATCCCAGAGTTGATGCAATTGCTGATGGGGATGTCGACCAGGCGGTACTTGCCGGCCAAAGGTACAGCCGGCTTGCACCGCTCCATGGTGAGAGGATGAAGGCGAGTTCCCCGCCCTCCTCCCATGATCACCGCCAACGCGCGTTTTTCGAGTGTCATAAGAAAGCAGTGTAAAGCCTTGCCGAAGAATTCCGTCGGCACGTAAATTCGCCAGACAAAAGCGCTAAAATATGTGCACTCTCACTGGCGACGCTCACCCGCTTGACCGGACCTTCGGGTCCGTTGCGGAGTCGTCCGTCCGGCGGCAGGCAGTGCCCACCCCAGCCTTCCGGATCGCCGTCTCCGCTCTCGCGCCACTGTACCGGTGGTTCCCGTGCGCCAGTAGGTGGGCGTCCGCCGTGGATGAGGCGTGGCAGCGCGAGGTAAATCAATATCGTGTTGGGAGCCGGCCGTGTGTCCGGTCCCTTTTCCTTTCATGAACATCGTTCCCGATCGTCGCTCGTTTCTTGCCCTGGCCCGCGAGGGCAATGTGATCCCTGTCTATACGGATCTGATGGCGGATTTCGAAACGCCGGTGTCGGCCTACGCCAAACTCAAGAATGCGGGCCCGTCCTATCTGCTCGAATCGGTCGAAGGCGGCGAAACCCTCTCGCGTTACAGCTTCATCGGCTGCCGGCCGCGCAAGATTCTCGCCTGCGGTCCGGTCACGACGGAAATCCGCTGCCCGGGGCAACCGACCCAGGTGGTCAAGACGCCTCCCGATCCCTTGACGTTGCTCGAAGAGGAAATGCGCGGGCATCGTCCCGTCGCATTGCCCGGGCTGCCTCGGTTCACGGGAGGCGCGGTCGGGTTCATTGGCTATGAGTATGTCACTCGCATCGAACCGACCGTGCCCGCTCCGGCCGTCGACGAGCTGGGCCTGCCCATGCTGTACTTCATGTTGTCGGATTCGCTGCTGATTTTCGACCGCGCCAAACAAACGGTCCGGCTCTGCGTGAACGCTCATTTGAAGGGTGATGCCTCTGCCGCGTACGACGCCGCCGTCAAGGAGCTCGAAGAATTGTTCGGCTTGCTGCGTCAACCGCGCGCCCTTGCCCCCGCTCCGTTGATTGACCCAGGCCCCATCGAAGTGCCCTCCGGCAACTTCACCCCGGACCGTTTTGAGCAGGCGGTCGAGGATGGCAAAGAATACATCCGATCCGGCGATATCATTCAATTCGTTCCTTCACAGAGATTTACGGCACCCTTCACCAAGTCGCCCCTGGACCTCTACCGGGCCCTGCGCACCGTCAATCCCTCTCCCTACATGTTCATCTTCGACGCGGGCGACTTCGCCATCGTCGGAGCCTCTCCGGAGGTTCACGTGCGCCTGACCGACGGCCGGGTCGAAATTCGACCCATTGCTGGTACCCGCAAGCGAGGAGCGACGGTGGCGGAGGACCACGCTCTGGAGAAAGAACTGCTGGCCGACGAAAAGGAGCGGGCGGAGCACCTCATGCTCGTCGATCTGGCGCGCAACGACATCGGACGCGTCTGTCGCTTCGGCAGCGTCACGGTGCCGGAGATGATGGTGGTGGAACGTTACTCGCACGTCATGCACATCGTATCCCAGGTGGAAGGGGTGATCGCCGAAGGTCGGACCGCCTACGATCTCATGCGGGCCACGTTTCCCGCCGGCACGGTGTCGGGTGCGCCGAAGATTCGCGCCATGCAGATCATTGCGGCGGCGGAACCGTCCCAGCGCGGGTTCTACGCGGGAGCGCTTGGTTACTTTGGCTACGACGGCAATCTCGACTCGTGCATCATGCTGCGCACCTCCCTGATCAAGGATGGTCGCATCCACATTCAGGCGGGAGCCGGTGTAGTCGCGGATAGCGTGCCGGCCGCCGAATACCAAGAAACCATCAACAAGGCCTCGGCCCTCTTCAAAGCCGTCGCCATTGCGAACCGTCTTTCGCAATCCTAAGTGTGCCAGCGGGCCAGATCGGCCCGGGGGAAGCGCGTCGCAAAGCGCCAACTTGTCGCTTTTTTTTCGTCGTCCGGTGCAACCATGAGAGGGAATCGGCCGTTTCTATAGAGGTGGCCCGATTTAGGCTGAGTAGTTAGCCACCTAATTATCCGCCACCGATGCTGGAACCTTCCGGCAGCCGTGTGTCCCATAGTAAAGCGCAACCTCCGTCATGGCCCTACATTCCAATCCCTCTCGCAAGTTTGCCGACGACGACCTCGAAGCCCCCGTGCGTGCCAGCCTCGTGGACGAGGCCCCCGCCGTGCCGCTCGATGCTCCGCCTTCGTTCCTCGAAAAAGCTGAGCCTGCTCCCCGCGAATCTGCTGCGCCTATGGAGCGGAGCAGTTTGCAACTCTATCTGCAGGAAATCGGCAAGACAGCCCTTCTGACCATCGAAGAGGAAATCGTCCTCGCGAAACGCATCCGCCGCGGCGACAAGGCCGCCCGGGATCACATGATCTCCGCGAATCTGCGTCTCGTCGTGAAGATCGCGATGGACTACAAAGACTTCGGCCTGCCGCTGCTCGACTTGATCAGCGAGGGCAACCTGGGTCTCATCAAGGCGGTGGAACGGTTTGACCCCCGCAAGGGCGGCAAACTCTCCACTTACGCCGCATGGTGGATCAAGCAGTCGATCAAGCGCGCGCTGGCGAATCAGAGCAAAACCATCCGTTTGCCCGTCCATCTGGTCGACAAGATCGCCAAGATGCGTCGCACCGCGATGGCGTTGTCCGAGGAGTTGGGTCGCGAACCGACCGACGAAGAGTTGGCGATGGAGTTGCAGATTCCGACCAGCAAGGTCGCTCATCTCAAGTCCGTCAGTGTCCGGCCGACGTCGCTCGATGCTCCGATCGGGGAAGACGGTGACTCCGCGACCTTCGGGGATATTGTGGGGGACGAGAGCATGCTCAATCCGCTCGATGCCTTGAAGGAACGCACCCAGAGCGCCGACCTCCGTGCGATGCTGGATTCGCTCGAGCCGCGGGAAGCCGAGATCATTCGTCTGCGTTTTGGTTTCGACGGTTACGACGAACTCACGCTCGAAGAAGTCGGCCGGAAGTTCAAGGTCACCCGCGAACGGATCCGCCAGCTGCAGAACATCGCCCTTTCGAAAATCCGCAAGGCCATCGCCAAGAACGAAACCCAGCGCAATTCGGACGAGATTGAGCTCGATGAGCGCCAGCGTAAACGCATGGAAGTCATTCGCGAGTTCATCGAATCCAAGTCGCACCTTTCACGCGGTGAGGATTCCGAGCGGAACTGATTGTTATCGTTTTCTTCCCTGAACCAAAGCCGGTGCTCTCGCACCGGCTTTTTTGCGTCCTCTATCCGGACGGCTTCCCGCGACCAAAAAAAGGCGCCCATCTTTCGATGGGCGCCGGAAAACAAACAGGAAACGGAGTCGACCTGATTACTTGCGCTGAGCCTCGTCGAGGATGTCGCCGAGGTTCATCATGTCGCTGCCGGCGCTCTGACGGTTCAACGCGTCGTAGGTCGCCGTTTCGGCCGCGAGCTGGTCGCTCGAGTAGTTGGCCGCCTTGATCGAGAGACCGAGACGACGCTCTTCGCGGTCGATCTTGATCACACGAGCGGTCACCGCCTGATCGGGCTTGAGCACGTCCTTCACCTTCTCGATGCGATCTTCGCTGATCTGCGAGATGTGCACGAGGCCGTCGATATTGTCCTTGAGCTCCACGAACGCACCAAAGGAGGTGATCTTCGTGATTTTGCCCTGAACGACGTCGCCGATCTTGAAGAAGGAATCGATGTCGGTCCACGGATCGACTGCGATCTGCTTCATGCCGAGGCTGATGCGCTGCTGGGAGGAATCGACATCGAGCACGATCGCGTCGACTTCGTCGCCCTTCTTCAGCACTTCGGTCGGATGGTTGACCTTGCGCGTCCAGGACATGTCCGAGACGTGCACCATACCGTCGATGCCCTCTTCGAGTTCGATGAAGGCGCCGTAGGTGGTCATGTTGCGGACCTTGCCGCGCACGCGGGCACCGATCGGATAGTTGTGACGGACCATGTCCCACGGATTCGGCTCCAGCTGACGCAGGCCGAGCGAGATCTTCTGGTCTTCCTTCTGGATGCCGAGCACCACCGCATCGAGCTCCTGACCGACCTTGAGCAGTTCGGAGGGCTTGGTGATGCGTTTGGTCCAGGACATCTCGGTGATGTGGACGAGACCCTCGACACCCGGCTCGATTTCGATGAACGCGCCGTAGGGGACGAGATTGACGACCTTGCCGTGCACCTTCGCGCCGACCGGGTACTTGTGCTCGATATCGTCCCAAGGATTCTTCGTGGTCTGCTTCAGACCGAGCGAAACGCGTTCTTTTTCGCGGTTCACTTCGATGATCATGACCTGAACCTCTTCGCCCTGCTTCACCATCTCGGACGGATGGGAGATGCGACCCCAGCTCATGTCGGTGATGTGCAGCAGGCCGTCCATGCCGTCGAGATCGATGAACGCACCGAAATCGGTGATGTTCTTGACGATACCCTTGCGGACCTGGCCGGGCTGGATCGAATCGAGCAGATTGCGACGCTTGCTCGTACGCTGCTCTTCGATCAGTTCGCGCCGCGACAGAACGATGTTCTTCCGGTCGAGATTGATCTTCAGGACCTTGAAGTCGTAGGTCTGGCCCACGTACTGGTCCAAATTCTTCGGGGGCTGGATGTCGATGTGCGACGCCGGCAGGAAGGAGTCGACGCCGATGTTGACGATCAGGCCGCCTTTGACCTTGGCCCGGACACGTCCGGAAGCGATGGAGCCTTCGGGGAAACGGGTGAGAATGTTGTCCCAGTTCTTCTTCTGTTCGGCCTTGTCGAACGAAACCACGGGATTCCCGTTCTTATCCTCGAGCTTCTCGAGGAAAACGTCGATGGTGGAACCGATTTGCAGTTCGCCGAGGTCGACGAACTCACTCGCCGGGATCACAGCCTCGGCCTTGGCGCCAATGTCGACGATCACGTCGTTCTGGCGGATTTCGGTGATAACACCCGGGACAATAGCGCCCTCTTTCAGAAGACCGAGGGAGGTTTGAGCCAAAAGCTCTTCCATTATCGAACTCATGTGCAAGAACGATGGTTCACCGCGGGTTCCAACGCTGCGCCCCATCGTGATGGCCCGAGACGGGCCGTGGGTTGAAGGTTAATTGACTGACGGGTCAGCGGGAACAGTGCGGCTAACGCTGACCGGATCCAAACGACGCCGCGAACGGTCAGATTCACCCGGATCGTCCAGTATCGGCAAGCGCAAAACCCCGCCGCCAGGTCGAGAGCGCGTTATTTCTTCGCGGCCTCTTCAATATGGCGGAACAGGACCTCGTATAACGACGTGTCGCGCAAAGAGTTCTCAGTGGCCCGTCCCCTCCCCTTACTGAAGTCGTCCTCCAAAACCTCAGTGAAGAGGGCGCGCACATTCGAGCCCTCACCGAAGGTCGTGATCTCAATCCTGAGCCGGAGCTGGCGGCTGTTCTTCAACGACTCGCCTGAATGCACGCCGCCCAGCGCCTCGATCAGGCCCTGAGCCGCCCCACCCCGCTCGAATCGATACCCCATCTTGCCCAACGCAATCCGGGCGGCGTCATAGGTGGCACGCGCATCGGACGACACATAATGCAGGCGATAGGTCGGCCCCTCGATCTTTTCCTTCACGCCCGCCCGAAGGTCGGAGCGGACGGATTCACAACCGGCGAGCACCGCCGCGACCAGGACACCACTCAGCAGGAGAAATCGATTCACGCGTAGAAAGGGTCAGGCGGGCTGTTGTTGAGAGATGCAATGGAGAGTCCCAAGTCCCCACACCAGTTCCAAACAATCGACGGGAATGATCTGACGACCGGGAAAACAGCCGGCGAGCACCTCGGCCGCCTCGGCGTCCTTTTTGGGCTGGCGGAATGCGGGCATCAGCACCGCACCGTTGATGATGAGAAAATTCGCGTAACTGGCCGGGAGCTGCTGCCCATCACAGAAGGACGGTTTTGGCATGGGGAGCTCCACCAGCTTGAATTTCCTGCCCTGGGGCGTGCGCAACGACCGCAGACGCTCAAGGTTCTCCTGCAGGATGCGGTAGTTTTTGTCCCGACGGTTGGTCTCCACCACCGTGACAATCCCGTCTTCCTGGAAAAACCGACTCAGATCATCGATGTGCCCATCGGTGTCATCCCCCACGATCCCGTCCCCCAGCCACAAGATGGTATGGACACCCAGCATGTCGCGCAGCGCCTGCTCGATCTGCGAGCGGTTCAGATCCGGATTGCGGTTGGGATGGAGCAGGCAGGCCTCGGTGGTCAGCAGCAGGCCCCGGCCGTTCACATCGATCGAGCCGCCCTCCAGCACCATCTCCTTGACGAAGCGCCGCAGCCCCAGGGCGCGGGCGATGCGCGGCGGGATCTGGTTGTCGTGCTGGTAAGGCGGATACTTATCGCCCCACGCATTGTACTTCCAGTCGGTCAGCGCCACTTCACCGGTCCGGTCGTGCTTGACGAAGATCGGGCCGTGGTCCCGGCACCAGGCATCGTTGGTCGGGTGGTTGTAGAAGGTGACGCGCTTCAGATCGGCCCCGGCCTTGGCGACCAGCGCCCGCGCCCGACGCTGCAACGGGAGCGCGGCATTGATGCGAACATCCTGAAACCGCGAAATCGTCGCCACGATCTCCGCAAACTTGTACGGAATGGGTCGGAAATGACCCGGCCACGAGGCCCGCTTGTGCGGCCAGGACAGCCAAATCGCGGCCTGGGGCTCCCATTCGGCCGGCATGCGGAAGCCGAGGCTGGCGGGCGTGGGATCGGCGGAAACGGGGGCGCGGCGCGCCCGGGACGGCGAGGAAGGCATGGAAGCGGGAAACGGAGAACGCCTAGTCGATGAACCGCTTGGTCAGATCGCCATAGGCGTCGATCCGCCGATCCCGCAGGAACGGCCAGTGCGTGCGGGTGACGTCGACTTTGCCCAGGTCGATGTCGGCCAGCAGCACTTCTTCGCGGTCGACCGAGGCCTTGGCCAGGATCTGGCCGCTCGTGCCGGCGACAAAACTCTGGCCCCAGAACTCGATGCCGTCCCCACCGATGGGCGTTTCGAGTCCAATGCGGTTGACGGCGGCGACGAAGCATCCGTTGGCGACCGCGTGCGAACGCTGGATCGTCTCCCAGGCGCCGTGTTGATTGACTCCGTATTCGGCCTTTTCCTTCGGGTGCCAGCCGATGGCGGTGGGATAGAAGAGAATCTCCGCGCCCTGCAGCGAGGTCAGACGGGCTCCCTCCGGGTACCACTGGTCCCAGCAGATGAGGACGCCGATCCGGCCGTACTTGGTCTGCCAGGCGCGGAACCCGGTGTCGCCCGGCGTGAAATAGAATTTCTCGAGGAAGAGCGGGTCATCCGGGATGTGCATCTTCCGGTAGATGCCGAGCAGCGCACCATCGGCATCGATGATCGCGGCGGTATTGTGGTAGAGCCCGGAGGCGCGACGCTCGAAAAGCGAGGCGATGATCACGACCTTGTACTGCTTGGCGATTTTCTGAAACGCGGCGGTGCTCGGTCCCGGAATCGCCTCGGCCAGGGCGAAATTTGCGTGATCCTCACTCTGGCAGAAATACTGGGAGCGAAACAGCTCCTGCGTGCAGATGATCTTTGCGCCCGCCTTGGCCGCCTGGACAGTCAGGGCCAGGGTCTTCTTCAGATTCTGGGCGGGATTCGCAGTGCAGGCGTGCTGGAGCAGCCCGAGGGTGACGGTGGACATGACGGCGTGGATGTATCTACAGGGTGGGCACGGACACGGCTCAATAAACGACCTTGTTCAGGGGGTACTCGACGATCCCCTCGGCGCCCAGCGACTTGAGCTGCGGGATGATGACCCGGGCGACACTCTCATCGATGATCGTCTCCAACGCAACCCAGTCGGGGTGGCTCAAGGGCGAAACGGTCGGATTGCGCAACGCCGGGATCGCGCGCGAGATCGCATCCAGGGCGGTGCGGGGCGCGTTCATCTTGAGTCCGACTTTGGTTTCCGCCTCCAGCGCGCCCGTCAGCAGCATCGCAATCGTCTCGATCTTGCGCCGCTTCGCCGCATCGGTCCAGCTCCGCTTGTTGGCGATGAATTTGGTATTCGTCTCCATCAGCGTGGAAACAATGCGCAGCTTGTTCGCGCGCAGCGACGATCCGGTTTCCGTGATGTCGACGATGGCGTCGACCAGATCCGGCACCTTCACCTCGGTCGCTCCCCAGGAGAATTCGACTTCAACCGGGATGGAAAGCCCGGCGAAGTACCGCTTGACGGTGTTCACCAGCTCGGTCGCCACCCGTTTCCCCGCCAGATCCTGCGGTGTTTTGATCGCCGAGCCCTCGGGCACACACAGCACCCAGCGGGACTTCTGCACGGATGCGCGGCTGTAAATGAGATCGCAGACCTCCACCACATCCGAGCCGTTCTCCTGGATCCAGTCGTACCCCGTCAGACCGCAGTCGAAGAAGCCATGCTCCACATACCGACTCACCTCCTGGGCGCGGATGAACCGGCCATCCAGCTCCGGGTCGTCAATCGACGGCTTGTACGACCGCGAACTGGTCGTGATTTTCCAACCCGCTTTGGCAAACAGGTTTTTCGTGGACTCCTCGAGGCTTCCTTTGGGAAGCCCGAGCATCAGAAGCGGTGTAGGGACAGACACGCTGTCAGAGCAAACCCCGCCATTTTCCGTCGCAAGTTAATTTCCAAGTGATCTCCACCCTCCGGTCGTTGCTCCCCACCCGGATGTGCTTGAGCGATCCGCGCTTAATTGGGGCTCTGCCCAAGTTTAAAACGCACCGATCGCTCCGATCGCTGTCCGAACGTGCCTCTCTGCCTTTCGGACGCCAGCTCGCTTCTGCGTAAGGTTTGCACCTGAAGAACATTCATTGTAAAAAAACAATTTGTAAAAAACCGATTTCGCCTCCAAACAACCGCAACCCCGTATCACTTCGTGGAATATCTCCTGCTACGTCATCGATCCCCGTACCCATGCGCGCCGAGCCTAAACCGCTGATCTTGATCGTCGAAGACGAGGACGAACTCGCCAAACTGATCTGTCTGCATCTCGAGGAAGCAGGCATGTTGACCCAGGTCTGCAACCGGGCGCAGCACGCCCTGCGCTTCCTCAAGCGTAACTTCGCCAACTTGATGTTGCTGGACGTGAATCTGCCGGATCAATCGGGCTTCTCGTTGCTGGAGGAACTCAAGGCCAATGACATCATTGTCCCAACGATTTTTCTGACGGGCAACACGCTGGAGGTGAACAAGGTCAAGGGGTTGGAACTCGGCGGAGACGACTATGTCACCAAACCGTTCGGATACGCCGAGTTGGTCGCCCGGATTCGCGCGGTGCTGCGTCGGGCGGAATCCAAGACGGACTTGAACGTCACCAAGAACGTCAAGGTGAGCGACGAGCCGTTTGAGTTTGTCGGTGCGCAAATCACGCCGGTGCGTCTGGAAATCGCTTTTCCCGATGGGCACGCGCAGAAACTGGGACGCAAAGAGCTGGGCATCCTCGCCTACCTCGCGGCCAATCGAGGCGTGGTCATCACCCGCAAGGCGCTGATCCACTCGGTCTGGGGCATTCACGCCGATGTGCGCAGCCGTTCACTGGATCAGTACATCGTGAAGGTCCGCGACCTGTTCCTTGAGCATGGCATCCGTCTCGACGCGTTCCGCACGGTGCATGGCGTGGGCTACATCTTCGACCCGGACGGCGTCTCGAAAGAAGGAACCGCCGGTTGATCCGGTGGTGATGCTTCGAGGCCGAGCTCAAAAGAGCTCGGGCTGCGTGTAACGTTTGCGCGCGTCCGCGAGACAGGAGCGCATCTCCATTTCCTCCAGGAAGGAAAACACGTCCTGCACCTTGGGCGGTTCGGGCGATGCACCGCGCGTCGACAACCCGAGATTGAGCGTGGTGAGTTTGCGGTTGCGCCTCAAGCCGTCCGCGTAGCCCGCCACCGGCTCCCGAAACCGGTCCGGCTTGAGTTCACCCGCGTTCGCGAGAATTCCTTCCAAATCGCCGTAAGTCTGGAGCCACTTGGCCGCGGTCTTCGGTCCCACCCCGTCAACCCCGGGAATATTGTCCGACGTGTCCCCCACCAAAGCGAGGTAGTCGGCAATCTGCGCGGGCGGCACCCCGAATTTCTCCACCACTCCGGCTGCATCCATCGTCCGCCAGCCGAGTTTGGGATTCGCCGAGGGGGGCGGCAGCATGATCTTGATGCGATCGTCCACAATCTGGGCGAAGTCCTTGTCGGAACTGACGACCAGAACGTCGTGACCTTCACGGGCGAGCGCCACGGCTTGCGAAGCCAGCAGGTCGTCGCTCTCGACTCCCTCCTGTTCAATTCCCACCAGTCCCATCGCCCGGGTCAGCTGTTTGAGGTAGGGGATCTGTTTGTCCAGCGCCTCGGGCATTTCCTCCCGCTGCGCCTTGTACTCCGGCAAGAGCGCCAGCCGGTCCTGCGCCCCACCCAGATCAAAAAAGACCAGGGTGCCTTGGGGGCGCTCCTGATCCTCCAACTTCCAGATCGACTTGATCCACCCGTGCAACGCGTTCGTGGGAAACCCGTCCGCGCGGGTCAGCTCGGGGATCGCGAAGAAACACCGGTAAGCGAGATTGAAGCCGTCGATCAGGAGCCACTTGGCCATGGATCCACCAAAACGAGGGATTTCCGGCACGCCAGCGCAGAATCACTCTCCCTCACGCTTCACGGTCCGCGACGTTGACGCGACTCGCTTCGCGCGGGCGTGACCAGCGTGGGATTCTGGAACAGGGTGCCCGCCGGCACTCCCGGCACCGCCTGCTTCTTGGGCGATCCACCCGGACTGACCAGATTGGCGGTGACGAAGATCAACAGATTTCGCTTCTGCGAACTCTGGCCCTTCGACCGGAACGCCCGTCCAAAAAGCGGCAGATCGCCCAGCACCGGGATCTTGTCGTGCACTTTCTTCACCTCTTCGCGGGTCAGCCCGCCCATGACCAGGGTCGCTCCATCCCAGAGTGTCACGCGGGTGGACACTTCCCGGACGGAAAAGATCGGCTGATAGAACCCGGGCGGCACGGTCACCGTCCGTCCTCCGGAAACCGCCACGCTGGGGCCTCCGAATTCGACGAAGCCCTCGAACTCCGTCACCTTGGGTGCCAGATCCAGGCTGATCGAATAGTCGTCCTCCTCAACCGTGGGGGTGACCTTCAACTCCACGCCGACATTGCGCGACGTGAAGTCCTGTGGCGTGCCAGCCGTGATGGTCACGCCGGCGGAGCCGCCGCCGGTGCCGTCCGCCGCGGTCCGGCCTGAACCGACCTGGCTCTGAATCTCACCATAACTTTGTGGATACCGGAGTTCCTGCGCCACCGTGATGGTCGCGGTATTGCCGGAGAGCACGGTCACGCGCGGCGCGCTCAACAAATCGCTGCCGGACTTCTGCGCCAGCAGGCGGACCATCGCACTGACGTTGAAGTCGCCGATGATGCCGGAGATGGTGGCCAGACCGGGCGCTTCGCCGGCCAGCGCCACCGCGCCGGGCAACCGCGGCGGAGCGGTACTGGCGACGGATTCCCCGTCGATCACGATGGCGTTGCCGTTGCTGGAGCCCGTAAACGCGCCGCTGAGCGTGCGATTGACCCGGTCGGTGGTGTAGCTTTGCAGCGACGTGGCCTGCGGCCGGCCATTGCGATCCAGTAAAGGCTCGCCGGTGGTGGGATGCGTGCGCGCCGCACCCGTGCGACCCACGCCCCACGTGACGCCCATCTCGTCCAGCACCCCTTCCTGGACCTCCATGAATTTAGCCTCGATCTCGACCTGGCGCACATCGGTGTAGCGATTCAGGATGTTCCGGATGCGTTCAATGTTCCGAGGGGTCTGCGTCACGATCATCGCCGACCCATCGTAGGCCAGGCTGGCGCCGGGGGTGCCGTCAAACACCACTCCGGCTGACTGCAGGAAGGCCCGCAGGAGCGGGCCCTCGCCGCTGCCGTGCGACGCCGCGGTGGGCGCGGCCACCGAACCGTCCAAAGGTGCCGATCCCGGCTCGCCCCCGCCTGGGCCCGGGGTCGCACCACCGGCAAAACCGGTCATGCGAATCACGGTCGAACGGGCGACCGGAAAAAACGCGGTATCCAAAGCGGACGTTTCTCCGCCCGGTTTGAGCACCACGGCATCCTCCTGCACCTCGTACTGAAATCCGACGGAGTCGGTCACGAAATCGAGCACCCGCTTGAGGGAGAGATTCCGCAGGGCGAGCGTGACCTCGGGGTTTCGGTTGCCGGGATCGATCAGGACCACATTGACTCCGCGCGCTCCCTCCGGGGCGGGATCGCACTCCTCCGAAATCGCACTCAAGGTCTGGGCGACCCGATGGAGGTCCATCTGGTTGAAGCTCACCGCCGGAATGTGAATGGCGGACAGCTTTTGAACCAAAGGTCGGATCAACGCCTCCCGCGAAGAATCGGCGGGCGCGCGCTCCTCGTACGCGGCCGGCCTCTCCCACGCGCGTCCCACCTCATCCACCATTCGCGCGCGGGTCACCACCCGATTGGCCTCGCTCATCCGCGCCCGATCCTCCGCGATACGGCGGAGCAGATCTTTCACCAGCGCATCGTCGGCCGCGCTCGCGGTCACGGCACGCAACGTCGCTTCCGCTGCGTCATGCTCCCCGGCGAGGTATTGCGCCCGTCCTTTGACCACCGCCTGTCGGCGACGCTCGTGGTCGTCCGCCACCTGGGCCTCCGCGGGTGGTGCAGTACGTGGAGTGTCGTCTTGGGCCTGCAGTCCGACGAGCAGGACAAATGGGCAAAACAAGAGCGCATGGCAGGCGAACCGGGGAGGTGTTTTCATCGCAGGGAAGTGGAATTCGTTCCAGACTCGACGGCTCCTGACACGGCGCCGGTCCGCGGGAGCATCGCTCTGGGTTGGTCGCCATCCGCGGCGCGGAAACGGAGCGCACAGAGAAACGCGAGCGGGTCACTCGCGGGGCGGGACTCCCCGTGTACGGGACTGACCACCACGCTGCGCGTCCCCGGATCAATGCGCGTCACGACAAAGTCGCCTGCGGGAGTGGTCACACGGCCGCCCTCCTGCATAGCCTGGGTCTCACTCTGACCGGGGATTTCCAGGACGGCCCATGGGTCACCCTGGTGCAACGGCTCCCCCGCCACGAGCTGGGTTTGTTCGCCCGTCTGCTCGTCGATCACCATGGCCTGGGGCCGCTCCGGCAGAGCGCGAGCCAGCGAACCTGGGTGCGTGCGCCGTCCGCCCGGATCGAGTGAGGTCACCCGCCAGGAAAGCCGACCGAGGCGGTCTCCCGGTCGAGCCACCACCACCTCTCGGGTGGCGACAAGCTCAAACACCCCGAAAGGTCCGCGCGGGCTGCGCCCAAATCCAGCGAGCTGCACGGGAAAGAGATCCTGAACGATCTCCACCGCGCGCAACGGCATCGAAACCACCTCTCCCGGGGCGCCGGATTCCGGCCGGTGCACCTCCCTATCCTCGGGCCGCGTGGCCGACCATCCCCCGCCGGGCACGCCGGCGTAAAGCGTCGGCGCGGTAAAGAGGTCGAAGGTCCACCCCTCGTCCGCACGGGTGGTGCGGAACGGCGGCCACCCCTCGAAGTCGGGTAGCTGGCCCGCACGTGTTGGCACCGGATCCGGTGACGGGAGCCGCGTCGGGAGCGGCTCGAACGTCCTCGGTGGCCGCATGTCATCTCGATCGTACGCTTGGATACACGTGACCAGGAGGGAGACAAGGAGGAGCAGGCCGGATCCACCCCACGCCAGGGCGCGGATCATCGCGCCCGGCCGGCGCCATCGTCGCCCGGGCTTCATGTCGTTCCCTCCCGAGCCGCGTTCGAGTCGCCCAGACTCTCGAAACTCTCAAGCAACACAACAAAACGGGAGGGTTGCGCGTTTATGACCGGAATCGGGCCGGTCTCCGGGTCGGCAGCGGCCGGCGCCACGGGCGTGCGCGGAACCGCCGGCTCCACCTCGACCAGGCGGATCAGCCAGGGGGTGGGACCGGACGCCACTTCGTTCACGAACCGGCGCAGGCACTCGGTGGTGCCCGTGAATACCAGTCGGAACGCCAGCGTATCCACCTTTACCTTTCTCCTCACGCTGAGCCGGGGCTCCAAGGTAAAGAGGTCGCTGGAGGCGGCCTCGGTGACGCGCTGCCGCCCGTTCGCGGCGCCATCGGGCCGCTCCCGCCGCACCGACTCCAACCGTTCCGGCCGGGCGGCAAAGAGTGCGTGCAACAGCGATTCCACGCGAAAGCGCTGACGCAGCACGCGGTCGACCTCGCCGGGTGCGGGCGCCGACCGGACATGGCTGGCGAATCCGAACTGCTCGCCCTCCGCCAGGCGTACGTCTTGCGCGGCGGCGGTGGCACGCATGTCTTCCACAAACCAGGCCAGATCGAAGAACGCCCCGGTTCGTCCGTGGACGGCCCCCTCTCCGCGTGCGTCGTCGGTTTCCCCCCGCGGACCCTGCCACGGGTCGAGGCTCGCGGCGGCCTGCTGTTCCAGCTCCGCGCCGGCCGCGGCCAGGTCTGCCGCCACCCGCTCCGTGGGGGCGGGACGGTTCGCTTGTAAGGCGACGATCTTCGCTTCGAGGCGCCGCTCGCGATCCCGGCCGCGTTGCTCCCGGCGCCACGTCTGCGCCATCCAGGCGCCCTCGGCCAGCAGAACAAGGACGGCGAGCGCCAACCCCACTCCTGGGAGATACAGGCGCGGCACGAACGCACGTCTTGGCTTCACAGCCATTCATCCCCCTCCATCGCGAGCACCACCTCAAAACGCAGAACCCCGGGCTCCAGTCGCTCGAATCGCTCCCGCTCGATTCGCGTCACCACCGGCGAACGCTCCAGATGGGTGAGAAGCGCCTTCACCCGTCCTTCGGATTCAGGTCCGACCGTGACCGCGTCCTCGGGCTCGTCCAGCAGGCGACCCGCCATCCGGAGACGCACCGGCGGCGTCGGCTCACCCGGCTGGGCGGGATCAAGCTGGAGGCTGTCCAGCCAGGCATCTTCGACTTGCTCGAGGCAGGTCTGCAGTTCCGACAGGAATCGGGGCCACCGTTGCCGGGCCACCGCCAGTTCCCGCACGACCGCAAGGCGTGCGCGGGCGGCTTCCATGCGGCGGAGCTGAGCCTGATTGTGTTCAACCAGCCGTTCCAATCGCTGGACCTCAGAATCGAGGAGACGAACGCTGGCCTCCGTCGCGCGGGCCTGGGTGTGGTAGTGCCACGCAGGTGGCAAACCGGCGAACGCAAGCAGGGCGGCCGCCCCGGCCCAGGTCACCTGGCGCGCTCGCATTCCCCTCGCCCGGCGCCGCGCCGGAGGCAGGAGGTTCGGAGCAGAATCCGGCGGAGTGAGCTCCAAGGAGAGCAACGCCGCTCCCAACCAGACGGGCCAGTCGTATCGGAAGCGCACCGCTTCGCTCGATCCGGCTTCCACGGTCAGGCCGTCTTCGGCCGCAAGGAACTCAACGGGGAGGCGGAGGCGCTGGGCGAGCTCTCCGCCTAATCCCGGGACGGCGGCCCCACTGCCGCTAAGAAAGATCGGTACGGGCTCGCCCGACATCCCCGGAGAACGCTGATGGACAAGAAAGCGCGTGATTTCGAGCTGGAGTCGTCCCGCCAGACCTTCGAGGTCCCTCGACGTCTCCGACCCGGGTTCAGAGGCGCGCGCTCCCTCCTCCATTCGATCTCCCCGCGCCGGTTGCACCTGAGCCTCGCCGGGGGGTCGCTTGACGTCGTCGAATGGGCGGGCGGTCACGGGTTCGGCCCCCACAGGCACGGTGCGAGCACGGAGATGCGGTCCCTCGACCAAGACCAGCTGTGTGCTTCGCGACGAAATCCGCAGGATCAAGGCGGCTCCGGAGGTCCCGCCATGCAGAAAACGATAGGCCGCCGCCAGCGCAGACGCGCTTTCCAGCACCTGCTCAACGCGTGCGCGTCCCTTTTCCACCGCCGCACACAGGGACTCCACCCGGGGATGTGGTGTCGAAACCAGCAGTACGTCAGCGCGGCCACCCTGGACCGGCCCCATCAGGATATCCCAGATCAGGTCTGTTGCTCCGGCAATCAGCTGAGCGGCTTCGAACCGCGCCACGCCCTCCGGCACACCGCCCCGGTCATCGGGTACCTGGAAGGTTCGGTAGGCCACGGCCTCCGGACCGAGGAGCAAGGACACGCGCCGCGCGCGAACGCAGTCCGCCGCCGGTCGCCTGCCCTCCGCGTCTCCGTCGTTTCCCGACCGGGGCCGCATCGCCGCTGAATCCAGGGACCGGGAGGTTGGCGACACCGAAACAAGCCGCAGTCCGGAACGATCACGGCGAACCACGATTTCCCGAGACGGGTGAAATCCGAGATCCAAAATGGAAATCAGTTGCGTCATATAACGCAACCACATTGCCTATAGTTCTTAGGTCAATAGCAAATTAACTTCATTTAATAAAAAGGCATACGGATCCCGCGTGACAAACAAGCGTCCGCTGGACGATCGTCTCGCCTCATGTCGTCCGATGTTCCGCCGCTGGCCTACAAGATCGCCGTACTGCTGTTTGTGGAGAACACCCAAGGCGAGCAGTTGCTGCTCCTGCGGCGTAAAGCGCCCAACCTGGGTTCATGGAGTCCGCTCGGGGGCAAACTCGAAACCGGCCTGGGCGAATCTCCGTTTGAATGCGCGGTCCGGGAGACTGAGGAGGAAGCAGGTTTGACGCTTTCGCCGACCGAACTGCACCTGTTCGCGATGATTGCGGAAAAGGCTTACGAGGGCGAATCCCACTGGCTGCTTTTTCTGTTTCGCTGCCTGCGCAAGGTCGACCGTCTGCCCGCCGACATCGAAGAGGGGCGATTTTCGTTTTTCAGCCGGTCGGCCATTGAGACTCTCCCCATACCGGACACGGATCGTACGCTCCTGTGGCCGATCTATGATCGCTACCGCGAACGATTTGTCGCGCTGCGCGCCGATTGCCAGCCGGGCGAGACGTTGCAGTTCAAAATCGAGCAGATCTGTTGAATTTGTCCTGCTGGTGACGACTTCCGACTCCCCCGCATTCCCTCGTGCCGGCGGCGCGGAGCTTGCTCTGACGCAGATCGGCACGGTCGGCCGAAGGGCGGAGGTGCCAACAAACTCTTGATTTCGCCGCATTCCAACAAATACTCTTACGTTCACCACTCAACTTGAGCTTCCCCGTGAGCAAAAAACCGACTGCCTCTCCCGTGACCAAAGACGCCGCAGGCGCCAGCGAACCAGGCCGGCATCGCCAGGCGCCCATCAATGCCGTCCTTTCGCAAGAGGAGCGCATTGAGCTGTTTCGCGTGATGGTGCGCATCCGTCGTTTCGAGGAACGCAGTCTGCGCGCCTACCAGGCCAAGAAGATTGGTGGCTTTCTCCATCTTTACATCGGTCAGGAGGCAGTGGCGGTCGGGTGTTGTTCGTTGATGGGCAAACACGATCACGTGATCACCGCCTATCGCGATCACGGGCACGCCATCGCTGTCGGCATGGACACCAAACCGTTGATGGCCGAGCTGTACGGCAAAATCACCGGCTGCTCCAAAGGCAAGGGCGGTTCCATGCACTACTTCGATCCCTCCCGCAATTATTGGGGCGGCCACGGGATCGTCGGAGGTCAGATTCCTTTGGGCGCCGGTCTGGCCTATGCGATCAAGTACAAGGGATTGAAGGGCGCCGCGATGGCGTTCATGGGTGATGGCGCGGTCAATCAAGGTGCCGTTCACGAAGCCTACAATCTGGCAGCCCTTTGGGACCTGCCGGTGATCTTTGTCGTGGAGAACAACGGCTACTCCATGGGCACCAGTCAGGCACGCTCCTCCGCCGGCGACCTGGCCCGGAGAGCGGATGGATATCACATGGCTTGGGGCACGTGCGACGGACACGACGTCTATGAAGTGCGGTCGGTCATGAACGAGTTCCTGCAGCGCGCGCGCGAACAGTCCAAACCCGCGGTGGTCGAAATCAAGACCTACCGCTACCGCGGACATTCGGTGGCGGATCCCGACAAGACCTACCGTGACAAATCTGAAATCGAGGAATACCAGCGGACCAAGGACCCGATCAATGTCTTCCGCTCGATCCTGATCGCGGACGGTGTGTTCACGGAGGCCGATGCCGAACGGATCGACACCGAGGCGCGCAACGAAGCCGACATCGCCGCCAATTTCGCCGAGGCCAGTCCCTTCCCCACCGCCGACGACATCCAAAAGGACGTTTATTGGGAAGTCGACCATCCGGAACAACGGACCTCCCAGGGCCGCCTCTTCTTCACCTGAGTTCACCTCCCGTCCCCCGACTTTTTTCACCGTGCCTCAGATCACCTACCGCGAAGCCATCCGTCACGCCCTCGCCGAAGAGCTCGATCGCGACCACAATGTGGTCGTGATGGGCGAGGAAGTAGCCCAGTTCAACGGCACCTACAAGGTGACCGAGGGCCTGCTCGCCAAATACGGCCCCAAGCGCATTGTGGATACACCGATCAGCGAGGCCGGCTTCATCGGCATGGGCATCGGTGCCTCGATGCTCGGCGTGCGGCCGGTCATGGAACTCATGTTCTGGTCGTTCTATTCGGTCGCCTTCGATCAGATCCTGAACAACGCCGCCAATGTCCGCTACATGTCGGGTGGTCAGATCAACTGCCCCATCGTCATCCGCGGCCCCGCCAACGGCGGTACCAACGTGGGCGCGACGCACTCGCACACCCCGGAAAACGTGCTGGCCAATCATCCGGGCGTGAAGGTGGTCGTTCCCTCGACCGCCTACGACGCCAAGGGGCTGCTGAAGTCCGCCATCCGCGACAACGATCCGGTCTTCTTCCTCGAAAACACCATTCTCTACGGGGAAAAAGGCGAGGTTCCGGACAGCGAGTACTTGATCCCGCTCGGCAAGGCCGACGTCAAACGCGAGGGCAAGGACATCACCATCGTCACCTACGGCCGGTCCGTCTTGCACTCGCTCGCGGCGGCCGAACGCCTGGCCAAGGAGAACAAGATCTCCGTTGAAGTGGTCGACCTGCGCTCGATCCGTCCCCTGGACATCGACACGGTGCTCGCTTCGGTGGTCAAAACCCACCGGGTCCTCATTGTCGAGGAGCAGAAGCCCTTCGCCAGCGTTGGCTCCCAGCTCGCCTACATGATCCAGCGGGAGGCCTTCGATGAACTCGATGGTCCGATCCACCGGCTCGCCACGATCGACGCCCCGGCCATCTACAGCCCGCCCGTGGAAATCGAGCAGCTGCCCAACCCGAACCGCGTGGTCGCCGCCGTGCTGGAAGCCCTCGCCTGACCTTCGGCCCGCAGCACGCTGCCCGTGCCACGACCCACCCTCTCGTCCCTCGTTTTCCTTCCACCTTGTTTCCAACCAGCTAACTCCGTTTAGCGAAGCCCGACCATGGCCCAAATCATCGAGATGCCCAAACTCAGCGACACCATGACGGTGGGTACGCTGGTCAAATGGCTCAAAAAGGAAGGCGACGTCGTCAAGTCCGGCACCATGCTGGCCGAGGTCGAGACCGACAAGGCCACGATGGAGCTCGAGTGCTTCTTCGACGGCACGCTCCTGAAGATCTTCGCCCCGGCCGGCTCGCAGGTGGAACTCGGAGCGCCCCTTTGCGCTGTCGGCCAGCCGGGGGAAACGGTGAACGCACCGGTCAAGGCTCCGCCCGCGGCCAAAGCGGAGGAGAAGCCCGCCCCCGCCCCGGCCGTCCAGGCCGCGCCTGCCCCCGTCTCTCCGGCACCGGTCGTCGCACCTCCACCGACGCCCATTCACGAGCCATCCGTGCCCAGCCGGCGTGAAGGCGGACGGGTTCGCATTTCGCCGCTGGCCCGCAAGCTGGCCGCGGAAAAGGGAATCTCGCCGGATGCCCTCAAGGGATCGGGACCCGGCGGTCGCATTGTGCGCGCGGACATCCTTTCCGCCGACTCCTCCGGGGCCGGTCGCGGCCCTCTTCCCGCGGGCAAACTGGGTTCGTCCCTGACCGGCGCCAGCCTGCTCGCCAAGGGCCCCGTGCAGGAGGAGCGGACAGTTCCGGTTTCCACCATGCGCGGCGTCATCGCCAAGCGCCTCCTCGAATCCAAAACTCAAATACCGCACTTCTATCTCGAGGTGGAGGCGGACGTGGGTCCGCTGCTGGAGCTCCGTCAGCAGCTCAACGCGGCCCTCGAGGACGAGGGCGTGAAGCTCTCGGTCAACGATTTTGTCCTGAAGGCCAGCGCCGAAGCCCTGCGACGGGTGCCGGCGGTGAATGGCTCCTGGGAGGGTTCACAGATCCGCTATTTCAGCGCCGCGCATGTTTCGTTTGCGGTCGCGATCGAGGACGGCCTGATCACCCCGGTGGTCAAGGACGCCCACCTCAAGACGGTGTTCGCGATCAGCGCCGAAGCCAAGGCGCTGGGTCGTCTGGCCAAGGAAAAGAAACTCAAACCCGATCAGTTCACCGGTGGCACGTTCTGCGTGAGCAACCTCGGCATGATGGGCATCGATCGCTTCAGCGCGATCATCAATCCCCCGAACGCCGCGATCCTCGCCGTGGGCACCACGGTCAAGAAGCCGGTGGTCAAGGATGACACCATCGTCATCGGGCAGCGCATGTCCTTGACCCTCTCCTGCGATCACCGGGTGGTCGATGGAGCCGTGGGCGCGCAGTTCCTTGCCGCGCTGCGCGACTTGATCGAGAAACCCGCGCTGCTCCTGCTCTGAGCGGGAGCTTGGCGGCTGTCACTGGCGGGCCCGGGCTTGGAGCCGGGTGACTCGGCGGGCGCGGGTGAACACCGGCAGCGCCCGCGCCGCACGCTCGGGCTGACCGTACCGGAGTCGGAGCAGGTCTGCGCGCAGCTGGTCGCGCTCCGGATCCGGCCCACCTTCCAGCGCCTCAAGGCGTACCAACCAGCGGCCGGCTTCGCGTCGGATTGGATCTCCCTGCTCGCGACGGCGGCCCGCCGTGATCAACCACCACCAGGCGCCCCGGCCATACCGGACCACGGCCCAGGCGCCCAACGCCAGCGCCAAGGTGATCACCAGCGCGGTGATCCAGGTGGCGCCGCTCCACGGGGACCGCAACCACACCTCCACCCGCTTCAGATGTTCGGCGGTCTGCTCACGCATCCAGCGGATGCCGTCCTGCACACCACGTTTGGCCCCGCTCGCCAGTTCCAGCTGGGTTCCTTGGTCAAAATTAACCACCCGGCGGTACCAGAATACACGCAAGCCGTCGAAACGCGCCCCCCAGCCCGAATCCAGCCGGCGTCCGCGCGCCTGCGCGGCCGCGACCTCGGGTCCGGGTTCACCGACGGAGAAGGCGCCGGGGGTCGGATCCACGCGCACCCACGCGTCTCGGCCATTCCAAACTTCACACCAGGCATGCGCCATCGAGTTCCGCACAATGAGACTTTCGCTGAACGCATTCCAGTTCCCGCCTTTGAAACCGGTCACCAACCGCACGGGATGGCCGGCCGCGCGCGCCAGCAGGGCAAATCCGCCCGCAAAAAACTCGCAGTGCCCCGGACCGTTCGATGAAAGCCAGCGCACGAGGGGATCCCCTGCTCCAGGCGGGAGCGCCGACTCCATGGAGTAGGTGTGCCGCTGGGCCAGCCACTGTGTGGCGCGTCGGGCGAACTCTTCGGCGGGGAGATCCACGCCACCGGTCAACTCCGCCACCCAGGACTCGAGCCTGCCCCGATCCTCCGGACTGAGGTTGAGCCGGCGGTAATCGGGACGGGGCTTGGCCGGTCGATTCCGTCCGTGCTCCCGCTCGGCATAGGGGGCGTCAGGCAGCACGGCTCCCGTATCCATGCCGGTGACTTCAAACCCCAGCAACTCGGCCGGCTCGGTCACGAGCGCGAGGATCCGCGCCGCCTCCTGGTGGTGGAAGGTCAGTGCCCGGTTAAAGCGCACCTCGTGGAATCCACCCGCCAGCGGCAGGTAGCGGCTCACTCCCGGCTCATAATAGAATCTCCACGTCGTGGAATCGCCCTTTCGCCCGCTCGCACCACCGGAGGCGCGCAGGCGGCGCTCGCTGAGTCGGGCGGTCAACTCGAGCCGCAGCTCGGGCGACATCCGGAAGCCGTTGTCCCGATAGTCATCCAGCACCACCATCCGCCAGTAGGGCACTCCCGGCAGGCGCGAGGCATCGTCGAGATCCACGGTGAAGGCCACGCGCTCATCCTCCTGGATGTTGGTCACGTCGCCAAATCGCACGTTATCCGAAAACCCGGTGCGGCTCTGTTTCTTGATCAATCGATCGAGGAAGAGACTGTTGCCCAGCTCGAACCGGGGAATGGAGAGGAAGAGCAGCGCTGACACCACCACCACACCGGCAAAGAGCAGGGTGCCGAGCGCCACCACGCGCCAGTCACCCGCCGCCCGGACCCGCGCGGCCAGCCGACCCCAGTGGACCTCCCGCGCCCAACCCGGGACCTCCCCCGGCACCACCGGGGGCTCGCTGGCGCGTCCGGCGTCCACCAGCGTGGTCAGCAGGAGAAATCCGAGGGAGCAGGCGGTGAAGGCGAGGATCTGGACCGCAAAGAACAGCGACACGGTGAGCACGCCGGCGACCACCACGAGAAAGAGCCCGAGGATGACAATCTGCAGATCGTCGCGCCGTTTGCGGTAACTGACGAGGCGATACACCAGCAGCAGCAGCTCCACCCGGACGAGCACGGGCAGGGTCTCGCGGCTGGCGTAGAAATCGACGACAAAGACCGCCACGATGACGGGAAACGCCAGCCGGTGGGCCCAGGCGGGCACGCGCGAAGGCAGCCATGGCCAGCGTAGCACGGCGGCTCCGGCCAGGGTGACCGCGGCAATCCACAGCTCCGCGCCCACATCGAGGAAGAATGCAGTCCAGGCCGAAAGCACCGCGAGCGCGGTGCCAAGGGCCCAGCGGAGCTGCTGGAGCTCATCCAGGCTAAGCTGTTGCCGCTTTTTGACCATCGAGATAGGCGGCCACGCCGCGGGCACCCTCAGGTGCGAACACCAAGACGGAACGGGCCCGGCCGGGCCCGCGCGACTCGTTCGCCGTCCGGCTTTCCACCGGCTCCAGCACGGCGAGGCGGTCGAGCAGAGCCTCCACGTCCTGCAAGCGTCGCATCAACCGGGGCGGCTCCGCCCCGATCGTCACGCGACCCAGGCGGCCGCGCTTGAAAAGGTCCTCCGCCAGGGTGGAGACCAGTCCCACCATCAGCTCAAACTGTTCGGGCCGCGGCCAGAGGTCGCGTGAAGGATCGAGCCAGATGGAGAAACCGTCCTGATGCTCGGAGGAGAACTGCCGCACCAGCCACTGGCGGGTGCGCGCACTCGCCTTCCAGTGAATGAGGCGATGGGAGTCGCCCGACGCATACTTCCGCAGGGCCAGAAGGTCGCCGCTCTGTCCGACGCGCTCGACCGGCCGGCCGGCGGAGCGGCGGGCCGAACACAGGACAGGAAATTCCTGATACGAAACCGGCGCCGGCCAGACGGTGGCTTCGACCCGGAGATCACCGGGAAAGCTCTTGCGGAGAAAGCCGAAGGGGAAAAGGGAGGCCACGCTGACCAGTTCGACCGCCCGTCGTCCCCGGCGTTCGGGCCGCCAGCGGCGTTCGAGGCTGACCCGGCCGCCCCCGGGATCGAGGCGGTCGCGCAGGCAGAGGGCCGGGGCGTCCGCCTTGCCCTCGGCGGCTACCTCAAAGCGCAGACCATACGTGGGGAGCAGGCGCTTCTCGTTGCGGATCTCGAGGGTCACGACCGTTTCCTGGCCGGCCCGCAAGGCCGGTTCGAGACGAAAGCGCCACGACACCCGGGACAGGTTCATCCACGAGAGCACGCCGCTGAGGATCAGGCAGGAGAGCAGCAGGGCGAGGGTGATGAACAGGATGTTGTTCGACGTGTTGTAGGCCGCCGTTCCAATGCCGAGGGCGAGCGAGATGAGGACCACCCCGGAAATCGTCGGGTAGACCCGGTGCCCGCGTGGCGGATACAGCAGGGCCCAGAGCATGGTGGTCCAGCGAAACCCGCGCCGCCGGCGGTCCGGCGCGCCGGGTCCCTGCCACGATCCCCCTTCGTCCGGCCGGACCGGACGGACAGGCTGCTCCCCGGCGTGGGCATCCTCCATGGGATGAGGTCGCGTGGGGGGCATGGCCGCGGACGGGAGCGGGGGCGCGGCTTAGACCGGCTGGGGCAGAGCGGAGAGGATGCGCTTCAGCACCGTCGTGATCGCGCGTCGCTCCTCGAGCGCATCGCTCGACGGCCGGCCCAGGGCGAGGCGGTGCGCGAAGACGGGCACGACCAGCTGGGTGATGTCCTCGGGAATGACAAAATCGCGACCCATCATCAGCGCCCGGGCCTGCGCGGCCGCCTTGAGCGCGAGTCCACCGCGCACACTGATACCCGATTTGAACTCCGCCTCGGTCCGGGTCGCAGTCACCAGCTTGAGCACATAATCAAGCACACTGTCCTCGACGAACACCTGGGCCGCGAGGCTTTGCAGCTGCAGCACTTCCGTGCGCACCATCACCGGGTTGAGCTGGATGCTGTCGTAGCCCCCGCGCACGGATCGCAAAATCTCCAGTTCGTCCGCCGCCTGCGGATAGCCCATGTGGATCCGCATGAGAAACCGGTCCATCTGACTTTCGGGCAGGGGAAACGTGCCTTCGTAGTCGACCGGATTTTGCGTGGCGAACACCATGAAGGGCGAGCCGACCGCGTGGGGCTCACCATCCACGGTCACCCGGGCGCGGTCCATCACCTCCAGCAGAGCAGACTGGGTCTTCGGCGTGGCGCGATTGATTTCATCCGCCAGCACAACGTTCGCAAAGACGGGGCCCCGTTTGAAAACGAACTCACGCACGGACTCGTCGTAGATCGCCACGCCGGTGACATCACTGGGCAGCAGATCGCTGGTGAACTGGATGCGCGAGAAGACGCAGTCCATGGAGCGGGCGAGCGAATACGCCAGCGTGGTCTTCCCCACTCCGGGCAAATCCTCGATCAGGAGGTGGCCGCCGGCGGCGAGGCAGATCAGGACCTGGTCAATGACATCGTCCTTGCCCTTGATGTTCAGGCCCATGTTGGCGCGGACGCGCGAAAGCACCGCCTTCGCCTCGGCGATGGCGGCACCAGATACGAAGTCGCTCATGAGCACACGCTGAGCGAAAGCGCGTTTCCGTCAACGCGGCGACCGCCGTAACGACCCGGACGGGAAAACTTTACCATTCCTTCGCAGTCGGGCGACCGCGGATCAGGAGAAGAGCTTGATCAGACTGGAAAAGTCCTCGTCGGCAAAACCCGCGCGATCGGCCTGGGCAAGGCGTTCCCGCACCGTGTCGAGAACCGGAAAGTCTTCACAGCCATTGATCCGGGAGGCCAGGCGCATGTCCTTGAGCATGTGCTTGACCGAAAACTGGGGTGAGAAGTCACCCGCCCGCAGTTTGGGTTCCTTCAGTTTCGTGAGACCGGAATAGCTGGCATTCTTGCCCAGCGCCTCGAAAAACACGTCATCCGAGATTCCAGCCCGGCGGGAAAGGGTCAGGGCTTCGCTGAGCGCCTCCATTTGGGCCGCAATGTTCAAGTTCATCGCGAGCTTGAGCGACGCGGCCTGGGACGCGTTCCCGATGACAAAGCGATGGGCGGACACGAGCGAAAGGAGCGGCTCGACCTCCGCAATCAACCCGCGGTCGCCGCCGAGGTAGTACACCGTCTGTCGTTGCTCCGCCGCGGGCTTGGAACCTGTGAACGGGGCCTCCAGGTAGCGGGCTCCCCGGCCAACGACGAGCGCTTCAAACTCCTGGCTGGAGCCTGGATCAATGGTGCTCGATTGCACCACGATTTTGCCCGGACCCAGCGCCGGGAGAATTCGATGGAGGAGGTCCCGCACCGCCGGAGGATCCGCGACGACAATCTGCACCACGTCGGCACCTGCCGCGACCGCGGCTGGATCCGCCTTCCACGTCGGAAAGTCCGGCTGGGGTGTCCGGTTCCACACTCCCGTCAATTTTCCGGCGGCATGGTAATGCCGGGCCCAAATGCTGCCAATCAAACCCAATCCAAGGATACCGATGGTCATAAAAGGGGAGGTGCTGGAGCGGTGACGCGCCGGGTTCGACCACTCAACTCAGGCCAGAATCTCCAGCAATCGCGTGAAGATCCGATTCACTTTTTGCTGGTTCTGTCGGACCAGCTCCTTGAAGGCGGCGAAGTCGATCGACACACCCTCCAAGCCGTTGGCGTAGTTGTCGATGATGGCGAGGCTGTTGTACTTCAAACCGATCTCACCACAGAGGTCGGCCTCATGCGCCGCGGTCATGCCAATGACGTCGCCCCAGTGGCGGAGAATGGCGATCTCCGCCTTGGTCTCGAAGCGCGGTCCCCGCATCTGGACGTAAACTTTGCCGGTCGGGATGACGAATTCGGGCGCCAACTCCGCCACAATCTTTGGAATCAACGGGTTGGGAATCCCGGGCTCGCCCCCTTTCAGCTCGTCATCAAAAAACGTCTGCGGCGGGCTCTGGATGTTCACATAGTCGCTGCACGACACCACCGTACCCGGGGTAAGCTCGGGCTTGAGGGAGCCCACCGAATTGAGCGAGACGATCATCTCAAAACCGAGGTCCGCCAGCGCCCGGATGTTGGCGCGATAGTTGATCGAATGCGGCGGCAACGGGAACGCGTAACCGTGACGGTTGATCAGCACCTGCTCGCCTCGCGCCTTGTAGGTCACGGGACCATAACGGGTTTGCACCGTTTTGACCTCCCACGAAGAGAACAACGTGGAATTGACAATGCTGGTTCCGCTGATGAAGGCGACTTTCACCCGAAGACTAAGGGGGAAATTCCGTGCCTGGGTCAACCGTTCCCACTCGATTTGCGCCGCTTGCACTGACCGATCTTCCACCCCTCCTGCGCGATGGAGGGTTCGCGTTCACCGTTGAGACACGCGGAGTCGCCACCTCCAAACTGTAAGGTTTTCCCTTAGTCCAAACGGGTTTTCCGGCGTTCAGCACCCGAGCCGTGAGTCGTTCTTAGGATCAAGCGATTCTCTCCTCGACCGTCGATTCGCGCCTCCGGGACCCCTGTGGTCACGGAGTCGCCCTTCCCCAGCCGATAGAAGGTCACAACATCCAACCACCGATCACTATGCGCTTCAGCTCTCTTACCATCGGTCAGCGCGTCGCCCTGGGCTTCGCGCTTTTGCTCCTGCTCGCCTCCGGTCTCGGCGGCGTGGCCATCTACCAAATGCGCTCCGCCGCCACCGGCGCGGGCTTCCTCGCCGACGCAGTGGTCCCGCAAGCGGCCGCCTCGTCTCATCTGAGCGCAGCCTCGGCTGCCACGCAGCTGGCGGTGCGCACCTACGGCTTGACCGGGGAGGCCTCGGAACTGGAAAAGGCCAACAAGCATCTCGCAGACGTCGACGCCGCGATGGATGAAGCCCGCCAGCTTTCGATCAAACGGCCGGAGCTGACGCTCCTGCGCGACGCTGTGAAATCCGCTGACGAGGCGCTCAAGGCCTACCGGGCAGGTCTGGACGCCACTCGCAACAACGTTGCGGAGCTCAATCAGATCCGAAAACTGATGAATGACAGCGGAGCCCTCTTTGATCGGGAGGCCACCGCTTACTCTGATAGTCAGCAGAAAGCCCTGAGCGAAGAAATGGAGGCCGGTGCCGCCAAGGAAAAGTTGGCGGAACGTCTCCTCAAGGTGAAATCAGCTGGGTTGATCCTGGAGACCGGCTCGGAAATCCGCCTGGCCAATTTCAAGGCTCAGGCTTTGGACGACCCTTCGATCATCGAAAACGCCCGGCCTCTGTTCGATACGATTGAAAAGGCGGCCGATGACATGCTCAAGATCACCAAGCAGGAACAGAACATTAGACAGATCAACGATCTCAAGAAATCGGCGCTCTCTTACAAGGCGGGCGTGGACTCCATGATCGCCAATAGCAAGGCGTCCCGGGAAATCCGCAGTCAGCGCGCCAAAGCCGCCGCCGACCTGGATCAGGTGGTCGATCAGGTGCTGACCCGTTCCATTGAACGCACGGCCGAAGTGGCCGTGACCTCCGCCGGCAGCCTCAAAGCCGCCTCCAACCAAATCGTTGGTGGTCTCGCCATCGCCACCGTGCTCGGCCTGGTCAGCGGTCTGCTCATCATCCGGGGGGTCAACAAGGCCCTCAACATTACCTCGGAACTGCTCTCTCAGAGCTCGTTGCAGGTTGCCGCTGCGTCCGGTCAGGTCTCGGCCACCAGTCAGTCACTCGCGGAAGGAGCCAGCGAACAGGCTGCCTCCATCGAAGAAACCAGCTCGTCGCTGCAGGAATTGGCCAGCATGACCCAGCGGAATGCTGAAACGGCCGGACGGGTGAACGAACTGGCCAAACAGGCTCGCTCATCCGCGGACGTCGGTGTCACGGACATGCATCAGATGACGTCCGCCATGGACGCGATCAAGGCGTCCGGCGACGAAATCGCCAAGATCATCAAGACGATCGACGAAATCGCCTTCCAGACCAACATCCTCGCTCTCAACGCCGCGGTGGAAGCCGCCCGCGCCGGTGAAGCCGGCATGGGGTTCGCTGTCGTCGCCGACGAAGTCCGGGCCCTCGCCCAGCGGAGCGCCGAAGCCTCCAAGGAGACGTCCGGCAAGATCGCAGGCTCGCTCGCTTCGACCCTCCAGGGTGTGCAGCTCACGGCCAAGGTCGCCAAGGCGCTGGATGACATTGTCTCGCGCGCCCGCCAGGTCGACGAACTCGCCTCGGAAGTCTCCGCCGCCTCGCAGCAGCAGAGTCAGGGCATTGAACAGATTACCCATGCGGTCAGCGAAATGGACAAGGTCACCCAGAGCAATGCCGCCGGCGCTGAGGAATGCGCCAGCTCCGCCGAGGAAATGAACGCCCAGGCGACCGAATTGCAGGCCGCGGTCGGTGACCTGCGCCGTCTGGTAGGTGGATCGACGGGCCCCGCCGCCACCCCATCTCCGGTCTCCCACGCCGCCCCAAGCATGGCCAAGAAGATTCTGCACAAGGCCACCCAGCCTGTGCGCAAGGTGATCGAGACCCGCAAGGCTCCGCTCATCAAGTCAGCTCCTCACGCGGTCAACGGAGCCGCCGAATCGCACCCGGAAGTCGCGGTGTCCGGCGGTGGAGCGGACGACAAGTTCTTCAAGTAGACATGAGGCGTTCCTGAGGCCGGTATCGACTCTCGATTCGAGAGTGGATACCGGCCTCTTTTATTGTCCGGTCCCGCAGGGCATCGGCCTCACCCCCGGGTAACTCCCCCAGAATCCACGCTGAAACTATGTCAAGATATGCACAGCGAAGGCGGTTGAGCCGACTTTTTCCGGGTGCCATGCTCGCAATCGTTCAGCGGCCCGTCCACTCCCCCGCACGCTTTGCCTTCCACCTTCCAAAGCCTCCTTCCCTCGTCTGCCAAGCGGGCTTCGCCCGACCCTCCCGCGGCGACGTCATCCCCTTCCCTCGCTCCGGACGCTTTGCTCGGAACGCACGGGAAACGCGAGGGCTCGGCTGTGCCCGTGGCGACGCCCACGCTTGCGGCCCTGCTGGGCGAGATCGATGGCGCGACCCACCCTCCGCCCGCGCTTTCTTCGAGTCCGCCGGCCGGTTTGCGCATCCTGCTGTGGTGGACAGAGCCGACGTCGTCCCCTCCGCTTCGCGCCCATCTCGACGCCCTCGGCTGCCAGCTGACGGTGCAATCAGGTCCGCTGTCGGACACTCCTGATCCGGCGCTCATCACCGGACATCCGCTGCTGCTGATCGGGGTGTCGCCCATCAATCCCGCGGCAAACCTCACCCTCCTCCGAAATCTGCGGGAGCGGGCCAATCTGCCGATGGTGCTGGTGGTGCCCTCCCCGAACGGGAGTGAGGCGGAAACACTGTATCACAACGCTGGATTCGAGCTGCTCGACGCAACAGCCTCGCTCGGCGAAACCCGGGCCGTGCTCCGGCTGGCTTTGGTCCAGTGGGAGACGGAACGCCGGGAGGTCCTTGCCCGCGAGGCCCTGCGCGCCCTCGAGGAAAACACCCGCCTGCTCGAATGCGCGGCGGGCCAGGGCAAGAAACTCTTTTACGCCCACTCGCCGGACCAGCGTCTGACCTACGTCAGTCCCCAGGTCTCGGACTTCTTTGAGCTTCCCGCCGGCGTCGCCTTCCACCATTGGACCGACTTCCTCACCGACCACCCCACCAATATAGCCGGCCTCGAAGCCACCCGACGGGCCATTGCTTCGGGCCAGCGCCAGCCGGTCTTCGAGCTTGAATTCTCCACCGCCCAGGGGCGCCGGTTTTGGGCCGAAGCCCAGGAGTCGCCCATCGTGGTCAACGGACGCACGGTGGCGGTGGTGGGCGTTCTCTCGGACGCCACCGAAAAGCGGCGCTCCCAGGATCTTCTCCGCCTGCAAACCGCGGCCCTGCGCATCTCCGCCAACAGCATTGTCATCACGAATCGCGATGGCGTCATCGAGTGGGCGAACGAAGGTTTCTGCAAAGTGACGGGCTACACCCTCGAGGAAGCCCTCAATCAAAAAGTGGGTGCCCTCATCAATTCGGGCAAACACGACAATTCATTCTTCCAGGCCTTCTGGGAGCAACTCCTGGCCGGCCAGGTCTGGCACGGAGAGATCACCAATCGCAAGAAGGATGGCACGGTCTTTCAGGAAGAGTCGACCGTGACGCCCATCCTGGATGAGCACGGGGCCGTCACCCACTTCATCGCGGTCAAACAGGACATCACCGAGCGCAAGCTGCTCGAAGCCAAGATGCGGCAGGCGCAGAAAATGGAGGCGATCGGTCAGCTCGCGGGCGGCGTGGCCCACGACTTCAACAACATCCTCGCCGCCGTGCTCATGTACCTGGGGTTGCTCCAGGACGACACCGCGTTGGACGTGAACACCCGCATGGCCTTGAAGGACCTGGAACGGGAAGTGCAGCGGGGCGCTTCCCTCACCCGTCAACTGCTGACCTTCAGTCGCCAGCAGGCGATGGAACCACGCCCCTTGGATCTGCACGAAATCATCACCGGGCTGCTCAAGATGTTGAAGCGACTGCTCGGCGAACACATCACGCTCAATCTCTCGGGACACGCGGGGCTGCCGACAATCGAAGCCGACGCCGGCATGATCGAACAGGTCGTGATCAACCTGTGCGTCAACGCCCGCGATGCGATGCCCCGCGGTGGCCCCATCACACTCACGACTCAGCCGGTGGAGTTCATCGCTCCGTCACCCAAATTCCCGGACGCCCGTCCTGGTCGGTACGTGCGTCTCACCGTGTCCGACAAAGGGACCGGCATGGACGAGTCGACGCTCCAGCACATCTTTGAACCGTTCTTCACGACCAAGGAAGTCGGGCGCGGGACCGGCCTGGGTCTGGCCACGGTCTACGGCATCGTCCGTCAACACCACGGCTGGGTGGATGTGGAAAGCGCCCTCGGGGCGGGCACGTCCTTCCACGTCTACTTTCCCGCGGCGGCCGCCGCCCTCCAGCAGCACGCCTCCACTCCAACGCCTCCACTCCAGCGCGGCCGGGGCGAAACGGTGCTGGTGACCGAAGACGAGGCCAGCGTGCGGAAGGTCGTCGCCTTGAGTCTGCGTCGGCACGGATACACGGTGATTGAAGCCGAAAATGGACCCGCCGCCGTGCGGCGCTGGCGCGAGCACCAGGGGAAATTCGACCTGCTTCTGTCCGACATGGTCATGCCCGAGGGCATGACCGGGAGGGAGGTGGCGGAAATGCTGCGCAAGGAGTCCCCCGGACTCAAAGTCATCCTCTGCACCGGCTACAGTCAGGCCGCCAATAGCGAGCTGATCGATCCTTCCGCCCGGATCACGCTTCTGCGCAAGCCTTTCGACCCGTCCCGGTTGCTTTCCACCGTGCGTCAGTGTCTCGATGCCCCCTAGTACCTCCCATGAACGAGTCACCGGTTCGGGTTCTTCTCGTCGACGATCACCAGCTCTTCCGCAAGGGACTGCGTCTGCTGCTTGAACAATCACCCGCCATTGCCGTGGTCGGCGAAGCCGGCACGGTCGCCTCGGCGGTGGCGCTCTGCCAGGAGACGCAGCCCGATGTGGTCGTCGCCGACATTCACCTTCCCGACGGCGACGGCATCGCCGCGGCGGAGCAGATGATGCATGACAATCCGGATACGCATGTCATCTTCCTCTCGTCGGACTCCGATTTCCGTCTGGTGCGTCGGGCGCTCGACGCAGGGGGACGCGGATACCTGTTGAAGGATGTCGCTCCTCAGGACCTCTTGCGGGCGATCGACGCGGCCGAAAAGGGCGATGTGTACCTGTGTCCGGAGATCGCCACCGCCCTGGTGCGCGACTACCAGCAACGCGACGGCAAACCGGTCGCGGCCCCACCGCGGCTCTCCGACCGGGAGCGGGAGGTGCTGCGCCTGGTGGCCAGCGGGCTGCGGAACAAGGAGGTCGCCGCCCGGCTCGACGTCAGCGTGAAGTCGGTGGAAACCTACCGGCGTCGGTTGATGAACAAACTGGGCTACACCTCCACCGCGGAGCTGGTCCGGCACGCCTTGCGTGAAGGCATGATCGCGCCCTGACCGCGAAGCGGGACAGGGCTACGGGGTCATTCCCATTCCGTCAAAGGAGGGTGGTCTGGGCATCGCCGCCCGCCGCGCTCTTGAGTCCGATGGCGTGCAGTCCCCGCTCCGTGATCACCCGTCCCTGCGGGGTCCGTTGCAGGTAACCTTCCTGGATGAGAAACGGTTCGTGGACCTCTTCCAGGGTCTCGGTTTCCTCACCCACCGCCACGGCAATGGTGCCCAGACCAACCGGGCCTCCTCGGTAATTTTCCGCGATCACGCGCAGCATGCGCTTGTCCATTTCGTCCAGACCACGCGCATCGATCTCCAGCAGTTCCAGCGCCGCCGCCGCCACGGGCTGGGTGATCTTTCCCTGCGCCCGCTCCTGGGCATAGTCGCGGCAGAAATTGATCAGATTGTTCGCGATGCGCGGCGTGCCGCGGGAACGCTGGGCGATCTCGCGCGCGCCATCGTCGGCAATCGAGACCCGCAGCAGGGAACAGCTGCGCTGTACGATGCCCATCAGCGTGGGCACATCGTAATAATCGAGGCGGGTCTGCAGCGTGAACCGGGACCGCAAGGGGGCGGTGAGCAGCCCGGCCCGGGTGGTGGCTCCGATCAGGGTGAACCGTGGGATCGAAAGCCGCACGCTGCGCGCATTCGGCCCCTGATCGATCATGATATCGAGGCGGAAATCCTCCATCGCTGAATAGAGGTACTCCTCGACCGTCTTCGGGATGCGGTGGATTTCGTCGATGAAGAGCAGGTCTCCCTCCTCCAGGCTGGTCAACAGTCCGGCAAGATCGCCTGCCTTTTCCACCACGGGGCCGGAGGTCACCCGGACATTGCGACCCATCTCGTGTCCCAGAATGAACGCGAGTGTGGTCTTGCCCAGGCCGGGAGGTCCGCTGAGCAGGATATGGTTGAGCGCCTCGCCGCGGCGCTTGGCCGCTCCCACCATGACCTGCAGTCGCTCCACGGTCTTGGGCTGGCCGGTGAAGTCGCGGAAGGACAGCGGCCGCAGGGCCGCCTCCGCCGCGTTGACGGGTTGGGCGAGGGTCGCCGCCAGGTAACCGAGTCCGGTGGCCGGCGGAGTCGGGATGGCCGCCGCGGACGGCGGTTTGCGAAGTTCGTTCTTGGGAGGATTCAACGGGAAAGGGAGGTCGGAGCAGAGGCGGAGCCGCAGAGTCCGTGGGTCATGCGGGAGGTCACACCCACTCCACCTCGGCGCCGAGGCTGCGGAGGTTCTCCACAAAGCGGGGATGGGCGCGCTGGATCACATCCGCATTCTTGACCACGCTGCGCCCGGGCACGCAGGCCGCGACCATGTAGAGCGCGATGGCCGCCCGGATCACGTAAGGTGCATCGACCACGGCGGCATGCATCGGTTTGTTGCCAAAAACGAGGATGCGATGCGGATCGCTGACCACCACGTGGACCCCGAATTTGGCCAGCTCGGGAATCCAGGAAAATCCATTTTCGTACACCTTGTTCCAAAAGTGAATCACGCCCTCCGACTTGGTGCTCACCGCAATCATGAGCGGCAGCAGATCGACGGAAAAATACGGCCACGGCGCGGCTTCAATCTTGGTGAGCAGGTTGCTCGTGAATGGCTTCTCGATCGTCAGGGTCTGGTTGCGACGCACGATGGCGGTGTCGCCCTCATGCTCGATCTGCACCCCGAGCTTTTGGAAGGATCGGACAATCAGGTCGAAATGGTGCGGTAGCGATTTCTCCACGCGCACTTCGCCACCGGTGATCGCGCCCAGGGCGAGGAAGGTGACCACTTCATGATAGTCGGTGCCAATGGTGAGGGTCGCTCCGTGCAGCCGTTCCACGCCGGTGATCCGCAACATCGAAGTGCCGATGCCTTCGATCTGAGCGCCCATCGCGACGAGCGCCGCGCAGAGTTCCTGCACGTGCGGCTCGCTGGCCGCGTTGATCAGGGTCGATTGACCCACTCCGACCGCCGCCGCCATCGCAAAATTCTCCGTCACGGTCACCGACATGTAGTCGCACCAATGCCGCGCCCCTTTGAACCCCAACGGGAGGGCGATAACGAGCGGGTTGCCCTCGCCGACCGTGGCTCCCAGGGCCTTGAGGATCTCGAGATGGGGATCGATCTCCCGGACACCGAGCGAACAGCCCTTGGAATTGGCCGGCACGGCAATGCGCCGCACCCGGTGCAGGAGCGCGGGATAAAGCAGCACGGTCGAACGCATCGCCTGGGGCAGCTCCGCATCCTTGAGCGCATCGATGAAGGAGGAGTGATCGACCTTCATCACGCCCGCGCGTCGATCCCACTCGATGCGGGATCCCTGGGAACGAAAGAAGTTCACCAGCTTTTCCAGGTCAGTGATGTCCGGTACATTGAGCAGCGTGACCGGGTCATCGGTCAGCAGCGTGGCACAAAAAATCGGCAGCACCGAATTTTTGTTCCCGGAAGGGACAATGGTACCGGAGAGCGGCTTGCCGCCATGGACAATGAGGTCAGCCATACGAGGCGCGGGTGCGAGGAAGCAACGGAAAGGGTGAAACGAACGGGCCCAACACAAAAAAGGCGTCCGCAAAAGCGGACGCCTCGAATGCGCGCCAACCGACACGGTTGGCAAGTGCGAACTCAATTCGCCGGCGGGGTGTCGCCGCCACCGCGGGACTCCGGACCACCATTGAACTCACCGCGATTGCGGCCGCGGCCGCCGCGATGGCGACGACGACGACCCCCTTCGCCCCCACCCTGACCATACGGACGGTTGCCCGCATCGCCTTCGGCCGGACGGTTGCCTTCAGCTCGCGGGCCGGGTCCCTGACCCTGGCCGTCGCGCGGACGACCATCGAAACCACCACGACCGCCGCGGCCGCCGGAGTGGCGCCGCTGGCCATCGCGCCCGTCGCGCCCACCACGATCGTGCGGGCGGCCGCCGTCGCGACCCGGAGAGGCACCCGGCGCGGGTTTGGCCGGATCGGAGGCGGGCGTACCGCCGCCAAAAAGTCCCTTCAACCAACCGACAAAACCACCCTGCTTGGCCGCCGGAGCGGGAGTCGACGAAGCGGAAGCGGCCGGACCAGCGGGCGAAAACGGGCCGGACGGCGCCGCGAGCGGCTTGCCGGGCCCTGGACCACCCCGCCCTTGCGCGCGCGGATCGCGGTTGTCCCGCGGCGGACGGCTTTCCCGGGAGTCGCGGTCGTCGCGAAATTCGCGACGCGGCTCGCGGCTACCCGCATCGGCGGCAGCGCTGTCACCCGGTCGCTCGGGACGGAAGACCGGACGGTCTTCCCGACGGGGACGCGGGCCACCACTTTCGGGACGGGCACCTTCCTGTTCCCACCGGGTGGCCGGACGTTTGGTCTCGGCCGGCGGCAGGATGGTGAGGCGGGCTTTTTCTACTGGAGCAGCAGGAGCTTCAGGAGCGTCGACGGGCTTCGCTGCCGCCTCCGCCACGGGGGCGGGAGCAACAGGGCGCACTTCGGGAGCCACTGGGGCAACGGCGGGGGCTTCCGCCACCACGGGAGCCGGACTGGCCGGCTCGGGTCGGACGGATTCAACGCGGGCCACGATCGGCTCGGCGGCGGGAACCGGCTCCGGCGCGGGAGCGCCGAACGGGTGTTGGTATTCACGCTCGGCCACGATCACTTGCACGGCCGTCGGCTGGTAGTCGCCGCGCGGCGCGGCGGAGGGTGCGGCAGCGGCAGGCACATGGCTGCGTTTGCCGCGCGCGAGGCCGGAACCGCGTCCGGTGCCGAACGAAGCGGCAACCGGCGCGGGCGTCGCGCTGGGGGTCTCGGCGGGAGCTGCAGCCAAAGGCGCAGACGATTCCTCACCGGACGTTGTAGGATCTGACATGACTTGTATTTTTGTTTGGGTTGAGCACCGATGCCGCGCGAACGCAGGCTCGGAGCGAGGATGCAGTGGGCGGAGCTAACGGGCTCGACGCAGGCAACAACCTGATACGTTCATTCGAGCCAAGGTTAGCCGCAATCCCAAATTCCCGGAGAACCCGGCAGCGGGCGGCCTCCCGTTCCTCTTTTCCACTCCCCCCTTGCCCTCCGTCCTCCCGCCCCCGTAGCGTGCGCTCCATGAGTCCCGACAAACTCGACGAGATCTTTCGGATGCAAAACGCTCTCAACCAACGGATTGGAGTCTCGCTGCCTCCAGCCACGGACGAGGAAAAAGCCAAATGGATCCTCAACTACACGCGCGCCATGCAGCAGGAGATGGCGGAACTGATCGACTCGGTGCCGTGGAAATGGTGGGCAAAGTACCAGAAATTTGACGAACAGAACGCCCGCGTGGAGGTCGTCGATTTGTTCCATTTCCTGGTCTCTCTGGCGCAAACGCTCGGCATGACCGCGGACGATGTCTACCAGGCCTACGTCAAGAAGAACGCGGTCAACCACCAGCGTCAGGACTCCGGCTACGTGGCCAAGAACGAAGCCGACTCCAAACACATTTAGCGCGCAAATCCGCCGGCGGGTTTTGACGCCGGGGCCACCTTGGACTCAGTGCCGGCATGATCTCCCCCGGAAAGAAATTTAAGCTGTCCCTGCCGCTCCATGTGCTGCGACAGGGCGAGGAAGCCGAGACCACGCTGAAGCAGCTGCTGAAGCGTCGCACCATCCTCTCGGTCTACATGAAAAACAACACCGGGTCCTGCGACCGGCAAAATGACTCCCTCGTGGCGTCGGCCGGGGCGCTGGATCAGGCCGGATACGACGTGATCGCCGTCAGCCGCGACTCCATCGGATCCCACCGGAAGTACGCCGCGAAAAAGGGCATTCCCTACACGTTGGTCAGCGACCCGGAGGACTCGGTGGCCAAAGCAGCGGACGCCATCGTCGAGAAAGCGATGTACGGCAAAAAATACTTCGGTCCGGCCCGGGCCGCCTTCGTCCTCGACCGGGACGGCACCGTCCTGGCCGTCGTGGAAAAGGTCGACCCGAAGGAACACGGGGCGCAGCTGCTGGCCACCCTCGCGACGCTCTAGGTTCGACCGGAGGCCAGCCGGCAGGCTTGCGACGGACGCGGCGCCTGCTACGACGGGACGGGTGAAATGGTCCCTCCTCGAATTGCGCCGCCAGTCCAAGGTCAATTGGGGCGCCCGCATCGCCGTCATAGTCGGTCTTCTGGCCGGCCTTTGGCTGATCGTCGGCTTCTTTGTCCTGCCCCCCGTGGTCAAGTCGCAGGCCGAGCAGCGTCTTTCGCGCGCGCTGCGCCGCCCGGTGACCATTGAGCGGGTGCAGACCAACCCCCTGCGTCTCGCGGTGCGGGTGGAAGGGCTGGTGGTACGCGAGCCCGAGGGAGGCGACTTCGTCTCCTTCCGTTCACTGTTCATCAACTTCAGTCTCTGGGCGCGGCTGACCGGCACCTGGAACTTTGAGGAGGTTGCGCTCGACGGGTTCACCGGTCGCCTCGCGGTCGGCTCCGACGGACGCTTGAACATGGCCGATCTGCTGCCCCCCTCCGGCCCATCCGCCCCGGCCGAGGGAGCCGCCGAGCCGGCCATCCCCTCGATCGCCATCGGCCGGCTCGCCGTCAGCGACGCCCGGATCGATCTCTCCGACCAGAGCAACGCCTCCCACTTCAAGACCGAAATCGGGCCGCTCGCCTTCACCCTGAGCGACTTTCACACCGTGGGCGACCCGCGCGCCCCCTACGACTTCACCGCGCGCACGGAGGCGGGCGAAGTCGTCTCATGGCGCGGCTCGCTCTCCCTCAACCCCCTGCGTTCCGAGGGCGAGATCGCCATCACCGGGGTCTCCCTGCCGAAGTACGCGCCCTACTACGCTCCGCGTATCCGATTCTCTGTTGCGTCCGGCGTCGCGTCCTACACCACGCGATACACGGCGTCGCTCGGATCGGCGCCCGCCGTGCGCCTGACCGGCGGCGAATTCACCCTGAAGGCGCTCCAGCTGAACGCGCTCAACCCGGCCGCGTCGCTGGTCTCGCTGCCGGAGGTGCACGTCACCGGCATCGAGGCGGACCTCATCACACGCCGTTTAAGCCTCGATCGGGTGGCCCTGCGCGGCGGTCAAATCGACATCCGGCGGACTGCGGGCGGGATCGAATGGCTGCAGGCCTTCTCGCCCGTCCCGGCCGCCGCGGCCGCGCCAGCGGCTGGAACGGCGTCGGGGCCGGCGTCCGCGCCGCCGCCCGCGGTCTCCGTCAAAGCGTTCTCGGCTCGCGAACTCGCGCTGCGCTTCAGCGATGCCACCGCCGCTCGACCCGCCCAGTTCGCACTCGACCAAGTCTCGCTCGACGTCGGGGACGTTTCGCTCGGCGACCTGACTCGAGCCTTCCCCGTCACCCTCACGGCGAATCTCGGCGGCGGCGGCGCGCTCTCCGTCGCGGGCACCCTGACGCCGGCGCCGCTCCAAGCGTCCCTCGACGTTACCCTCGAAGGAGCCTCGGTCGCGCTCGCCAGTCCCTATGTGGAGTCGTACCTCGACCTGTGGATCGCCAAGGGCCGGGCGCGCGCCAAGGGCCGCCTGCTGCTCGGCGCGCAGGGCGCGCGCTTCACGGGCGAGGCCGGCCTTGCCGAATGGGTCGCGGTCGACAACGTGGCGGACGAAGAGGTCCTGTCCTGGTCAAACCTCTCCTTCGACGGGCTCGACTTCAATCCGGCCGAAAACCAGCTCTCGCTCGGCGCCCTCACCTGGAGCGATCCCTCCATCCGGGTGGCGCGCGCGCGCGACGGCGTTCTGAACTTGGGACGTCTGCGTCGGACCACCCCGGGCGCCCCGGGAACGCCGACGACGGCCCCCGCTCCGGTGGCGCCCGCTCGCTCCGATCCGCCCCTGCAGGTTCGGATCGATCGTTTCCAGCTCGAACGTGCCCGGGTCTCCTTCACGGACCAGGCGATCCAACCGGCGGTGAAAACGGCCCTGACGGGCTTTTCCGGTCTGATCACCGGCCTGTCCTCCTCACCTCAAGCGCAGGCGACGGTGGAGCTGAAGGGCAAGATCGACGACGCAGCTCCCCTTTCCCTCACCGGTCGTGTCAGCCCTCTCGCCCGGCCGGCGAGCGCCGATTTGAAGCTGGATCTGCGCGGCGCCGACCTCACCCCGGCCGGCCCTTACGTGGCGCGCTACGCGGGCTTCGCCCTCGACCGGGGTTCGCTCTCGCTCGCGGTGCAGCTGCGGCTGGCCAACCGGCGCATCGAAAGCAGTGATGTCGCCACGCTCGACCAGTTCACCCTCGGAGCAAAATCCAACAGTCCCGACGCCACCAAACTGCCGGTTTCCCTGGCGGTCGCCCTACTCAAGGATCGTCAGGGCCAGATCGTGATCGACATTCCCATCCAGGGCAGTCTCGACGACCCGGAGTTCCGTGTGGGACGCGTGGTGTGGCGCGTGATTGGCAATCTCCTGACCAAGGCGGCCACCTCTCCCTTCGCCCTGCTCGGTGCCGCCTTCGGGGGCGGAGGGGAGGAGCTCTCGTCGCAGTCCTTTGCCGCCGGCAGCGCGAGCCTCGCCGCCGCCGAACAGCCCAAACTCACCACCCTGGCCAAGGCGCTGGTCGACCGTCCGGGACTGCGGCTGGAGTTGACCGGCCACTACGACGCCCGACTTGACCGCGAGGCGCTGCGCCAGCACGAGTTTGAGCGGCAGATCGAGGTGTCGGTCCGCGCGCATCGGCGCACCACCGGCACCGCTGCGGAGGACACGCCGGTCGCCGAGACCGAGCAGGTCGCCGCACTCGCCCGACTCTACGCCGAGGCGTTTCCCGAAGTGGTCGCCACCCAGGCCGCCGCCGCCGCCTCGACCCCGCCGTCGGTTCCGGACTCGGAGCGCATCGGTTTGATTCCGCGTCTGGTTCGCTTTCTCTCCGGACGGGCCACCCCCGCGCCGGCGCCCGCCGCGCCCGCCACGCCCACCACAGCCCCCGCTCCCACCGCCACCCCTGCGCCCACGGCCCCGGCCCTTTCCGTCGAAACCATGGCCGAACAGGTCATGGCAAAGATCGTGATCGACGACGCCTCCCTGCTCGAACTCGCCGCGGAACGCGCCCAGCATGTCCGCACCCGGCTGCTCGAAGCCGGAGCGATCGCACCGGAACGCATCCTGCTTTCGGCGCCCGCCGCGGGCTCCCCTCAGGTCAAACTGTCCTTGAAGTGATCGCTCCTGCGCTGGAATGCCGGAGCGGCTGCGGCGCCTGCTGCATCGCTCCCTCCATTTCCTCTCCCATCCCGGGCATGCCGCACGGCAAACCGGCGGGCATTCCGTGCATCCAGCTCACCCCGGACTATCGTTGCGCCCTCTTCGGCCGGCCCGAACGTCCCGCCGTTTGCCTCAGCTTGCGTCCCCACGCATCGATGTGCGGCTCCGATCGGCTGGAGGCCCTCGCCTGGATCGAATCGCTGGAACAACACACGCGGCCCGCAGCAAAGGAGCCCGCTCCAGCCGCGGCGGGGTGATTGACGCCGGCGCCTTTGCCCTCTTTGCCTTGTCCCGCTATGGCCAAACCGGACGAACCCAAGGTGATCTTCTCCATGATCGGCGTCTCGAAGAAAATCGAGCGCAAGGAGATCCTGCGCGATATCTCCCTCTCTTTCTTCTATGGCGCGAAGATCGGCGTCCTGGGGTTCAATGGCTCGGGCAAGTCCTCATTGCTGCGCATCCTGGCCGGTCGCGACACCGAGATCGACGGTCACGTCCACTTCGAAGAGGGTTATCCGGTCGGATTTCTCGAACAGGAACCGCAGCTGACCGCCGGCTCCACCGTGCGGGCCTGCGTGGAGGAGGGCGTGAAGCACCTGACGGACCTGGTGGCCGCCTACGACGCGACTTGGGATGAGTTGAACGACGCCGCCGACGATGCCGCCAAGGAGCGCATCATGGCGCGCCAGGGCGATCTGCAGGAGAAGATCGACCACCTCGGGGCCTGGGATGTGGCGCCTCAGGTTGAAATGGCCATGGACGCCCTGCGCTGCCCGGCCGGCGACCAGCAGGTGGACCAGCTTTCGGGCGGTGAACGCCGGCGGGTCGCCCTCGCCCGGCTGCTGCTCCAGAAGCCCTCCATCCTTCTGCTCGACGAGCCCACCAACCATCTCGACGCCGAGAGCGTGCAGTGGCTCGAACAACACCTGGCGCGCTACGAGGGCACGGTCATCGCCGTGACCCACGATCGCTACTTTCTCGACAATGTCGCGCAGTGGATTCTCGAGCTCGATCGCGGACATGGCATCCCCTGGAAGGGCAACTACTCAAGCTGGCTGGAACAAAAGCAGCGTCGGTCGGCCATCGAGCAACGCACCGAGGACCGCCGTCAAAAGGCCATGGCGCGTGAACTCGAATGGATACGAAAGTCAGCCAAGGCCCGGGTCGCCAAATCCCAGGCCCGCATCAGCGCTTATGAAGCGATGCTCAAGGAAAACGTGGTCGAGAAGGAGCGCGAATTCGAATTGGTCGTGCCGCCGGGTCCGCGGCTCGGCACGCTCGTGGTCGAAACCCAGGGCCTGACCAAGGGCTACAACGACCGGCTTCTGTTCGAGAACCTCACCTTCAGTCTGCCGCCTGGCGGCATCGTGGGGGTCATCGGGCCCAACGGAGCCGGCAAGACCACCCTCTTCCGGCTCATCATCGGCGCGGAGAAACCCGACCGCGGCACGTTGCGCGTGGGCGAGACGGTCAAGATCGCCCACGTCGATCAGTCCCGCGACTCCCTGCCGGACGGACAGACGATCTACGAGGCCATCAGCGGCGGAAACGAGCTGCTGGCTCTCGGCGGACGCGACGTCAACGCCCGCGCCTACTGCGCCCAGTTTGGCTTCACCGGCGCGGACCAGCAGAAAAAGGTCGGCGTGCTCTCCGGCGGCGAACGCAACCGCGTGCATCTCGCCCGCCTGCTCAAGGCTGGGGCCAATCTGATCCTTCTCGACGAACCGACCAACGACCTCGATGTGAACTCGATCCGCGCACTCGAAGAGGCGCTGGAGACCTTCGCCGGCTGCGCGGTCATCGTGTCCCACGACCGTTGGTTCCTCGACCGGGTCGCCACCCACATCCTCGCCTTCGAGGGCGAGAGCCAGGTGACGTGGTTCGCCGGTAACTACTCAAGTTACCTCGAGGATTACCGGCGTCGCAAGGGCCACGACGCCGACTCGCCCAAGCGCATCAAGTACCGCAAACTGGCGCGCTGAGGGCACCGCGTCTCCCTGGCCGCCGGCTAGGACGGCGTCGTGGGAGCCACGGGCGGCGGGCGGCCCTGTTTGTCCTGTTCGTGCAACTCCACCGCCTCCATCTGGAACTGCCGCGCCGCCTCCTCGGAAATGCCATGGGTGAAGCGGAGCTTGAAGCGTTGCTCGAGAAACTCCTCAAACGAAACCCAGCGGCCCTTCCACTTCACGCGTTTGGTCCAGGCGCAAACTGTGATCACGGTGCGCAGGTCGCGGATCCTTCGCACGAGCAGGAGGGACGCGAGCCCGGTGAGCAGAATGGCCAGGGCAATCAGGCAGAGGCTCGTATAGTGAAAGGTCTCCGTCTGGTAGGCCGCCCGGCTCGTCTCTTCGCGCAGATCGTTGAGTTCCGCCGTCTCGAGGACTCCGAACTCGGCCCGGATACGCGTCATCAGATCCTCCCCACGGTCGGTCTGCATGAGATTGAGCGCCGCCGCCACCGATTTGTCCCGGCGGAGCGCGATGGTTTTCGCCATCTCCGCGTGCTTCGCTTCGATCAGATCACGCAAAGCCTGCACCCGCGCGCTCCGGACTGGATGCGGGGCCACGCGCAGGTTCAACGCAGCGAGGAGGGGTGCAAAGCGACTGACCGCGGCTTCGTAGGGTTTGAGGTACGCTTCATCACCCGTGAGCAAAAAACCCCGCTGTCCGGTTTCCGCGTCCATCACGGCCGTGGTCAACTGGTGCAGCACGAGGAGGGTTTCCTGCGTTTCCCCCGTGCGGACATTGGCGGCCAGCACCCCGCGCGTGGACACCACCCCGAGCCAGGCCGTGCCGACCGTCAGGGCAAACGCCAGCGCCAGGGCTCCCAGCACCACGGGCTGGGAAAGGATCAAGGGTCGAAGCGAGGACATGGCGTCACGGACCTTGTTGGTGGGAATAGGATCCCCATCTGGGTCTCTTATCTATCGTCTTCCCCGGTATCACCCTCAGGCGATTTGCCATTTTGTCCAAACCTCTACGTTGTTCTGCCATGCCACCTCGCATCTCCCGTTTGCTGTTCTGGCTCTTCTCTCTCTCCATGTCCACCGTTCTCGCCTCCGCCGCCACGACCCCTCAACGCCAAATTGCCTACGTCGGAGGGGGTTGCTTCTGGTGCACGGAGGCCGCCTATGAATTGCTGCCGGGCGTGGTTTCGGTGGTCAGCGGGTATTCGGGCGGGAAGACGGCCAATCCGACCTACGAGGAAATCTGTCGCGGCACGACGGGCCACGCCGAAGCCATCCGCATCGAGTTTGATCCGGCGGTGGTCACCTACCGGCAGGTGATCGACTACTTCTGGGCCATCCACGATCCCACCACGCTCAATCGCCAGGGCGCCGACGAAGGCACGCAGTACCGTTCCATCATTTTCACCACCAACGACACCGAACGGGAAGCGGCACTGGCCTCCAAGGCAGCCGCCCAGGCCGCCTGGGGCGGTCGCATCGTCACGGAAGTCGTCCCCCTGGAAAAGTTCTACGACGCCGAGCCCTACCATCAGGACTATTTCCGCAAAAACCCGAACGCGGGCTATTGCCGGGTGGTGATCCGCCCAAAAATCGACAAGCTGAAGAAGTCGACTTGGGTCAAACCGGCTCCGTAAGTCGGCCGCGGGTGGCGAGCTCGCCGTTTGACAGGCTTAGCCCTTTGTCGTTAGCTGGTTTCCATCATGGGAACCAGGCATCGCGGAACCAGCGCCGAAGTCGTGGCGCTGGATGCCTACATCAAACTGATGCGCGCCGCGGAGTCGGTCACTGCCCGGCTCAGCGCCCGGTTACCGGGCGACCTGACAGTTTCGCAGTTTGGGGTGCTGGAAACACTGTTGCACTGTGGTCCGCTGTGCCAGGGTCAGCTCGCCGCCAAGCTGTTGAAGAGTGGTGGCAATCTGACGCTGGTGGTCGACAACCTGGAAAAGGCGGGCTGGGTGGTGCGGACCCGCGATCCTTCCGACCGGCGTTTTGTCACGGTGAGTCTCAGCCCCGCGGGTCGCACCTTGATTGTGGCGCTGTTTCCGACCATCGCCCAGGCGATCACGGACGAGTTCTCGGTCCTCGACGCAGCCGAGCAGCTGCAATTGGGCGCCCTGTGCAAACGCGTGGGCAAATCAGGAACCGGACGTCCGGCCGCGCTGGCGTCCGTGGGCTCCCGGGAAATCTCGACCGACGGGTGACACCCGCGATTCCCGCGCGACCGGGCGCTCGATTCAGACTGGCCGGGATCGTTAAATTCCCTATACCCACGGCTCTACCGCGACGCACCCATGCCGCTCATCGACAAACCCCTCGCCGAACTTCGACTTTATCAGGGACGCAACCCGCGGCCGGATGACTTCGACGCCTACTGGGACGCCGCGCTGCGCGATCTCGCCGCCACCCCACCCTGCGCGGAGCTGCGGCCGTCGCGCGTGATCGCCGCCCGGGGCGTCGAGTGTTTCGATCTTTGGTTCAACGGCGTGGGCGGCGCCCGGGTCTATGCCAAGTACCTGCGCCCGGCGGGGGCCAAAGCCTGTCCGGCCGTGCTGCAGTTTCACGGCTACAGTGGCCAAAGCGGCGACTGGATGCCGAGGCTGAGTTACGTCAGCCAGGGCTTCTGCGTCGCCGCCCTCGATTGCCGGGGCCAGGCCGGACGCTCCGAGGAGCCAGGCGGTGTGATGGGCAATACGCTGAGGGGGCACATCATTCGGGGACTCGACGACCCGGATCCGCGAAAGCTGCTGTTTCGGCAGATCTTTCTCGATACCGCCCAGCTGGCCCGAGTCATCATGAGTCTGCCCGAAGTCGACGCCGACCGGGTGGGTGCCATGGGCGGCTCGCAGGGGGGCGCGTTGACGCTCGCTTGCGCAGCGCTGGAGCCCCGCATCCGACGGGCTGCTCCGGTTTTCCCGTTCCTCTGCGACTACCAGAGAACGTGGGAAATGGACCTGGCCAAGGATGCCTATCAGGAGCTGCGCGACTTTTTCCGTTCGTTCGATCCCCGGCATGAGCGGGAGGAGGCGATTTTTCGCAAGCTCGGCTACATTGATCTGCAGTTTCTCGCTCCGCGCATCCGCGCCGATCTGCTGATGTACACCGGTCTGATGGATCCGATCTGCCCGCCCAGCACGCAATTCGCCGCCTACAACAAGATCACGAGCCCGAAGGACATGGTGATTTATCCGGACTTTGGTCACGAAGCGCTGCCCGGCGAAGCGGATTCGACCTTGAACTTTATGCTGGGGTTGTGAGGCCGGACCTTCGCCCCTCGCGGCGGCGACCTTCGGCCTTGTCAAACGCCAAGGGGAACCGCTGACTCCGTCAACCGCGCATGTCTGCACCGAAAGCCGCCTCCCCTCCTGCCCACGTCGCCATCATCATGGATGGCAACGGGCGGTGGGCGAAACAGCGGGGCCTGCCTCGCATCGAGGGACACCGCCGCGGAGTGGAGTCCGTGCGGACCGTATTGGAAGCCGCGCGGGAAATGGGCATCCGTTACCTCACGCTCTACGCATTTTCGGTCGAGAATTGGAAGCGCCCTCAGGAGGAAGTGGGTGCGTTGATGGGCCTGCTGGAATTTTTCCTCAAACGCGAGACCGCTGTCCTCGTTCGCAACCGGGTGAGGCTCCGGACCATCGGCCGCGTCTGCGACCTGCCGGACTCGGTGCGGCAACTGCTGGATCGGGCGATCGAAGCCACCTCCTCCTTTGCCGACCACACGCTGGTTCTCGCTCTGAATTATGGCTCCCGCACGGAGGTCATCGACGCGGCCCGCGCCTACGCCGCCGCCGTCGCCGCCGGCAAGGAGAAGCTGAACGACAGCAGCTGGACCACCTTCAGTCGGTACCTCTCGACTGCCGATCTGCCCGACCCGGACCTGGTCATCCGGACATCCGGGGAAACCCGGCTGAGCAACTTCCTGCTCATGCAGAGCGCCTACGCCGAGTTCGTCTTCACCCCTGTGCTCTGGCCCGACTTCGGCAAGGCCGACCTCGCCGCCGCCGTCGCCGAGTACACCCGCCGTGAGCGTCGCTTTGGTCAAACCAGCGACCAGCTCACTCCGACGGGTTGATCCGTGGCCGTGCTGTCCGCGACTTTTCCCTCGTGCTGAAACGCATCCTGAGCACCTGCGCCCTCTGGGCGGTCGTCCTCGTCTGCCTCTGGTTCTTCGGCGCCCCCGGCGCGGTCTGGTTGGTGGGCATCATCGCCGTCCTGACCCTGCGCGAATTCTACGTCATGATCGCCCGCACAGGCGTGGATCCCTTCGACCGGCTGGGCATGGTGATCGCCGCTCTCATCACCGTGGGCCCGCTCTACCTTCGGTCCCCCGCACTCGCGGACGCCTCGATCTGGCTCGCCGCGGCCGCGATCGCGTTCGCCGTCCGGATTCTGGGCGAGCGGGAACCGCACAACCGGGTGGAGACGCTCGCCTGGTCGCTCTTTGGCGTGCTGTACATCCCGTTCATGCTGCACTTCATTGTGCGCATCGTCGTCATGGATACTCCGCACCCCCGGACCGGGCTGGTCCTGGGTCTGTGGCTGATTGCCGTCTCCAAGTTCTGCGACGTGGGCGCCCTGCTCTCGGGCCTGACGTTCGGCCGGCACGCCATGGCGCCGCAAATCAGCCCAAAAAAGACGTGGGAGGGCTTTGCCGGGGGACTGCTGACCTCCGCCTTGGTCGGCGCCGGCATCGCCTGGCTGGGGCGCGACTATGTGCCTTCGGCCTTCACCCCTTGGCTCGCCGCGCTGGTGGCGGTTCCCGTGGCTGCAATCGCCGCCGTGTCCGATCTGGTGGAGTCGATCATCAAGCGCCGCGCCCAGGTCAAGGACTCGGGGGCGACGATTCCCGGCATCGGTGGCATGTTCGATCTGTCCGACAGCCTGATCCTCGCCGCCCCCCTCGCCTACGTGGTCTTCGCACTGATCACGCCGTAGCCGGTTCTACCGGCGCGTTCTCCCGTGGCTGCCCCCACCGTCCCCTCTCCTCGTCGCAAACGACTGGTCCTGCTCGGCGCCACCGGCTCCATCGGTCGGAGCACGCTGCGGGTGATCGCCGCTCATCCGGATCATCTGGAACTCGTCGGCATCGCCGCCCACGGCAACTGGCAACAGCTGGCCTCCATCGCGGCGGAGTTCCGGGTCCGTCAGGTCGGCGTCTTCGACGAACGCGCCGCCCGGGAAGCGCGGGAAAGCGGAGCCTTCGGCCCGGAAACCGTTTTCCACGGGGGACTCGACGGGCTTGTGAGCCTGGCCACGCTCGCCGAGGCGGACATCGTGCTGGTGGCCGTGGTCGGCACCACCGGTCTCTCGCCGGCCCTCGCCGCGCTCGCGGCCGGCAAGGATCTCGCCCTCGCCTCCAAGGAAATCCTGGTGCTCGCCGGGAAGTTTGTCATGGCCGCCGCCCGGGCCTCCGGTGCCAGTCTGCGGCCGGTCGACAGCGAACACGCCGCCGTCTGGCAGTGCCTGCAGGACCATCGGGGGACCGAGGTGCGGCGCATCATCCTCACCGCCAGCGGCGGCGCGTTTCGCGACTGGCCGGTCGAGCGGCTGGCCGAGGTCACTCCCGCCGACGCCCTTAAGCACCCCAACTGGTCGATGGGGCCGAAGATCACCGTCGACTCCGCCACGCTGGCCAACAAGGGACTGGAGCTGATCGAAGCCCAGTGGCTCTTCAACCTGCGCGCCGAGCAGTGCCAGGCTGTACTCCACTCCCAGAGTATCGCCCATTGTCTGGTCGAGTTTGTGGACGGCACCATGCTGGCCCAACTCTCGCCTCCTTCGATGACCTTCCCCATCCAGCGGGCCCTGCTTCATCCGCAGGTCGTGCCCGGCGTGGAGTCGCCGTTGGGGCTCGACAAGGTATTCTCACTCGACTTCCGCCCGGTCGACGAATCCCGGTTTCCCCTCTTTCGTCTTGCCCGCGAGGTCATGCAGACCGGCGGGACGGCGCCCGCCATCTACAACGCCGCCAACGAGGTCGCCGTGGCCGCCTTTCTCGACCAAAAGCTGCCCTTTCTTGCGATTTCCTCGGTCGTGGAACACACTTTGCGCGATGGATCGCACTTCGAGCCAGCTTCGCTGTCGGAGGTGCTGGCCGTGGACACGGAGTCCCGTGAAATCGCCCGCCGCATGTGCAACAAGCTGGCCCGGTAGGTTTTGCGGGGACGCCACTCCTGGCTCGTCCAACCGCCTCCTTTCCTCCATCCTTTTGACCGATCTATAACCCATGGAACTGCTCAACCTGCTGCTCTCGAACCTTTGGGCGGTCTTTCTGATCATCCTCTTTTTTGGCGGCTCCATCTTCCTGCACGAGCTCGGTCACTTTCTCGCCGCCCGGTGGCGCGGCATGCATGTCGAGCGTTTCTCCATCGGTTTCGGACCTCGCATGTTCGGCTGGACGGGCAAGGACGGAGTCGAGTACCGGGTGTCCTGGCTGCCGCTCGGGGGTTATGTGGCGTTGCCACAACTGGCCGAATTGAAGGGATTGGAAGGCGAGACTACACCGCAGGCTGCCGCCCTGCCGCCCGCCGGTTATGCCGACAAGATGTTCGTCGCCGTCGCCGGAGCGGTCTTCAATGTGCTCTTTGCCTTGGTTCTGGCGACCTTGCTGTGGTTCATCGGCCAGCCGACGAGCAGCGACCAGGCGACCACGCAAATCGGCTACGTCAGCCCAACGATTGAATTGGAGGACAAGACGCGCGTCACCAGCCCCGCCAAGGAGGCCGGCTTTACCGTCGGTGACATCGTGCGCAAAATCGACGGCCGCGAAATCAACAACTGGCAGGAGTTGATGCAAACGCTCGTCACCGGTGCCGAACGCGCCGCCGACGGCCGTCGCAAATCGATCTTCACGATCGAACGCCAGGGTCGGTTGCTCGACGTCGTTGTCTATCCGCGGCTCTCGGGTGACGAAAAGATGCGCAAAGTCGGGATCGCCCCCGCCTACCCGCTGGTCGTTCACGCGGTCACCGCCGGCTCTCTGGCCGAGCGCGCCGGGCTCAAGGCCGGAGATCGCCTCGTGGCCGTCGACGGGGTGGCCATGCTCAACATTGTGCCGCTGGCCGACCACCTCGCGGCCCACGTCGGTCGCTCCATCCGGCTTTCGATCACGCGCGCGGGCGCCCCGTTGGAGCTCGACCTGCCCGCCCGCGACCCGAAGGCGAAAGACCTCAACGACATCGGTGCCGCCTTTTCCACCGACAACACCCTGGTGCACGAGAATCCGCTGCAGCAGTTCGCCGAACATGCCAGCATGACGTGGCGCACGCTCAGCAGCGTGATCAACCCGAGCAGCGACATCGGCATCTCCAAGTTGAGCGGCCCGGTGGGCATCATCCGGGTCTTCCACCTCGCGGCGCAGGCCGACATCCGGATCGTGCTCTGGTTCACCATCCTCGTGAACATCAACCTCGCGATCTTCAACCTGCTGCCCATTCCCGTGCTCGACGGCGGCCACATGCTCTTCGCCACCATCGGCAAGATCCGGGGTCGATCCCTGCCGGCCAATTTCATCGCCGCGACGCAGAGCGTTTTCGTCGTGCTGCTCTTCTCGATGATCCTCTACGTGACCGTCTTCGATGTCCGCCGGCTGGCCCGCGATTTCCGCGCGGGCGACGCCCCCGCCCCGGCGGCCGAGGCCGCGCCGGCCTCGAAGTAGGCCACGCGTCCGACTCCTCCGGCTCCTGTCCGTCGCGCTCACGCGCCGTCTCCCCGTGTCCTACTGCCTCTCCCGGTTTCAAACGATCCGACGGCCAACCACCGTCGTGAACATCGGCTCCGTCGGCGTCGGCGGGTCGAACCCCGTGCGCATCCAGTCGATGACGACGAGCGACACCCAGGACATCGACGCCACGGTGCGCCAGTCGATCGCCCTCGCGGAAGTGGGGTGCGAAATCGTGCGCATCACCGCCCCGAACGTCCAGGCCGCGCGCTGCCTGCGCGACATCCGGAAGCAGTTCAGCGCCGCGGGTTTCGCCCACGTGCCGCTCGTCGCCGACATTCATTTCCTCCCCCAGGCCGCGATGGAGGCGGTCGAACACGTGGAGAAGGTGCGCGTCAACCCGGGGAACTACGCCGACAAGAAGCGGTTCGCCGTCCTTGAGTATTCAGACGCCGAGTACAACCGGGAGCTCGAGCGGCTCCACGAGGCGTTCTCCCCGCTCGTCCTCCGCGCCCGCGCGCTCGGCCGGTCGCTGCGCATCGGCACCAACCACGGATCCCTCTCCGACCGGATCATGAACCGCTACGGGGACACGCCCCTCGGCATGGTCGAGAGCGCGCTCGAGTTCCTCCGCATCGCCGAATCGCATGGCTTCCGCCAGATGATCCTCTCGATGAAGGCCTCGAATCCGAAGGTCATGATCCAGGCCTACCGCCTGCTCGTCGAACGCATGCAGCAGGAGTCGATGGCCTACCCGCTGCACCTGGGCGTGACCGAGGCGGGCGACGGCGAGGACGGGCGCATCAAGAGCGCGATCGGCATCGGATCGCTGCTGCTCGACGGCCTGGGGGACACCATCCGGGTCTCGCTGACCGAGGACTCCGTCTACGAGATCCCGGTCGCCCGGGCCCTCGCCGCCAAGACCATGTCCCTCTGGTCGCAGGCCCCGGTGGACGCCCCGGCCGCGGCGGAAGAGATCGAACCTTTCCGCTACACCCGCCGTGCGTCGGCTCCGGTTGAACTCGCACCCGGCATCATCGCCGGGGGTGAGCATCCCCCCCGGGCCCTCGTGCGCGCCACCCCGGCTCAGTGGCCTGCGCTGGTCCGGCTGGGCGCCGATACGCCCGCCGAGGGCCTCATCGTCGCCGTGCACTCCGTCGCCGACCTCGAGGCGCTGGCCGCGGCCGCCGGCGCCGCCGCGGCCCCGCCGGCGGCTCTTGTGCTCGACCTCGCGCCGGACCTGTCCGCCGAGGCGGTCGCCCCGTTCGCCGCCCGCGCCCGCCAGCCGCTCGTGCTGCTCCGCCGGTTCACCGCGGACGACGCCGGGTTCCGCTCCTTCCTTGCGCTGGCCCGGCGGCATCACCACACCCTCGCCGTGTCCGCGACCTCCGCGGACGTGCCCGCGCTCCGGTCCGGGCTCGCCGCCGAGCCGGGTAACAAACTTCTCATTACACTGGCGGACGACGCCCAGCCCGCCGGCCACGCGGTCGGGGCCTACCGGGCCCTGGCCGCGGCCCTGCGCGGGGCGGGGATCAACGCGCCGCTCTGGATACGAAACACGGCCCGGACCGCGGTCAAACCGGACTCCAGCTTCCTTTCGCGGCTGCTCGACGCCGCCCTGCTGACGGGCACCCTGCTCTGCGACGGCCTGGGCGACGCCGTCAGCATCGAGACCGAGTCCGATCCATTCCGTTCCGTCCAGCTGACCTACAACGTCCTGCAGGGCGCCGGCACCCGGCACTCCAAGACGGAATTCGTCGCCTGTCCGTCCTGCGGGCGCACCCTTTTCGATCTGCAAACCACGACCCAGCGCATCCGGGCCAAGACCGGCCACCTTAAGGGCGTGAAAATCGCCATCATGGGCTGCATCGTCAACGGACCGGGCGAGATGGCCGACGCCGACTTCGGCTACGTCGGCGGCGCCCCGGGCAAGATCAACCTCTACGTGGGCAAGACCTGCGTGCAGTACAACCTGCCCCAGGCCGAGGCGGACGAGCGCCTGATCGCCCTCATTCGCGCCCATGGCAAGTGGGTGGAACCCGTAGGTGTCGCCCCCGCGTCCGCCTCGTAACGTACCCGTAACTTCGCCCGCCCAGAGGGCGAACCACCCCCTGTAACGCGATCGTGACTACGATCGAGGAAACCCTCCTTTTCGCCCCGGGCGCGGTCGCGCGGACGCAACCCAAAAAGCAAACGACTTATGCGCACCATCGGTGTGAATAAGTTGGGAGGAAGTTGCTCTTGAAAGGCGATTTTGGATCACCGTTATTGCGCCCTCGTTTTCCTGCAGCCCCTCCGTTTCCGTTCCTTCACACGTTTCCGATTTCTCCGTCCTTGGGTTCAGCTGAGCTCTCACTCATCCCCCTGGGCATCAGTGCTTTGGTTGCGTCGGTTTTCCGACACTCCACCACCCGCCCCGGCCCGCCATTTTCTCGCTCGCTCTCGTTCGGTCAGTGATCGTAATCGTCTCAGAAGTCCTCCGATCCGGCGTGGTTGTGAATAAACCCGTCTCCGTCACTGTCCATGCCCACAACCTCAACGTCCGCGTCCCTCTGGGAAACCGCCAAAAACGATATTCGTGGGCTGTTCCCTGATGACGTGTTTAAGCTCTGGTTCGAGCCAATCAACTGCATTGAGAGCGACGAAGATACGCTGGTGCTGGGGGTGCCGACGGACTTTGCCGCAATTTGGATTCACGACAATTATCTGGACCTGATTGTGCAGCGGCTGCGGTTGACCGCCGGCCGGATGATCACGGTCAAGTTGAAGAAAGCCGACGCGGAGCCCGGCGCCGGTCGCGCGCCCGCCTCGGCTGAGCCGTCCGGTGGGTCCTCCCGGGCGAAGGCCCCGGCGCAGCGGCGGACGCCCCGCTACGACGAACGGAGCTCGGTTTCGTCGACGGGCATGCTCAACCCGCGCAACACGTTTGAGACGTTCGTGGTGGGCAACAACAATCAGATGGCCCACGCCGCGTCCCTCGCGGTCGCCCAGGCCCCGGCACAGGCCTACAACCCGTTGTTCCTGTATGGCGACACCGGACTGGGAAAAACCCATCTGATGCACGCGGTGGGGCATACGATCCTGCGCAACAACCCCGACGCCCGCGTCGCCTACCTTTCCACGGAGAAGTTCACCAACGAGTTCATCCAGGCCCTCCAGGAGAACGCCCTCACCCGTTTCCGGCAGCGCTACCGGCATGTGGATGTGCTGCTGATCGACGATGTGCAGTTCCTCGCGGAAAAGGAGCGGATCCAGGAAGAGTTCTTTCACACCTTCAACGATCTCTTCGAGTCCGGGAAACAGATTGTCCTGACCAGCGACCGGCGCGCAGCCGAGATCGCCAAACTCGAGTCCCGGCTGGTCTCGCGGTTTGAATGGGGTCTGCCGGCCGACATCCAGGCTCCGGACTTTGAAACGCGTCTCGCCATCCTGCGCACCAAGGCCGCCGCCTTGCGGTTTGACCCGCCGCCTCCTGTCCTGTCGTTCATCGCCCAGCACATCTCCAAGAACATCCGGCGGCTGGAAGGCGCCCTGATCAAGGTCGCGAGCTATTCGTCCCTGACCGGGCGCACCATCGATCTCGCCACAACCGAAGAACTGCTGAAGGACGCCTTGATGGAGCAGGCTCAGCACCAGTTGACGATCGAAACGATCCAGAAGCGGGTCACGGAGCATTTCCAGCTGCGCATCGGTGACATGACGAGCAAGCGGCGGCCTAACAACATCGCCATCCCGCGGCAGATCGCCATGTACCTGGCCCGGACATTGACCAAACACTCCTTGCAGGAAATTGGCGATGCCTTCGGCGGTCGCGATCACGGCACCGTCATCCACGCCTGCAAGGCCGTGGAAAACATGATGGATCAGGATGCCTCGGTACGCGGGAGCATCGAGTTCCTGAAAACCCAGCTGTCGCGCTAATCGGCCCGCGCCCCAAGGCAACGGCCTCCCCGGTGGACGTGCAGCGCCCTCTCGGGGCCACACGCGGGCGAAGTCGAGGTTGCATTGCATCCCGGGCCGGAATTCGTAAGCTTCATTTTCCACCATGTCGCTCACTCCTGACCAGTCCGCCGCCGTGTCCTCCTGGATCGCCGCCGGCGACAATCTCTCCGCCGTGCAAAAAAAACTGCGTGAGCAGTTCGCGGTCTCCCTGACCTTCATGGAGGTCCGCTTCCTCGTCGATGACCTCAATCTGCAACTGAAGGATCCGGCACCCAAGGCCGACACCAGCGATCTTTCCAAGGCCGCCGCCCCCGCCGCCAAGAAGTCCGCCGCACCCGCCGCCGGCGCCGATCCGGCCGGAGAGGCAGAGCTCCTTCCGGAAGATGGACTCGACGATGGCGCCGCTCTGCCCGCCGAAGACGCCGTCCTGGAGGACGAGGCGGGCGCCCCCGGCGGATCCATCTCCGTGGAAGTCGACAAGGTCACGCTGCACCCGGGCGCGCTCGCCAGCGGCACGGTCACGTTCAGCGACGGTGTCACCGGCAAGTGGATCGTCGACAATTATGGCCGCCCGGGCTTCACCGAGGTCAGCCAGCCGGGCTACCGGCCCAAGCCCGACGACGCCCAGGCCTTTATGCAGGAGCTGAGCCTGCAGCTGCAGAAACGCGGGTATTGAGGAAGCGGCGACGCGAGCGGCGGGGTCACGGCCCGGAGAGCAGCACGAGAAACGCCGCCTCGTCGAGCACCGTCACCCCGAGGGTCCGGGCCTTGTCCAGCTTGGAGCCGGCCTCGGCCCCGGCCAGCACGTAGCTGGTCTTCTTGCTTACGCTTCCGCTGACTTTGCCGCCGGCGGCCTCGATCAGCGCGGTCGCCTCTTCGCGGGTGAGCGTGGGCAGGGTGCCGGTCAGGACCACGGTCTTGCCGGCCAGAGCGGTGCCGGTCGGCCGGCTCTTCGCCGGGGCCGTCGGCTGCACACCCACGGTCATGAGATCCGAAACCAGCGCCCGGTTGCGGGGCTCGTTGAAGAAACTGAGGATGGCCAGGGCCATGGTCTCGCCAATCCCGGGGATCAGGCTCTCACCCTTCTCTCCGATGAAATCGGCATACTTCGCCTCCGCCAGGCGTTCGAGGCTGCCAAAGTGGGCCGCCAGATCCTTGGCCGCCGCCGCCCCGACGTGGGTGATGCCGAGGCCGTGGATGAATCGCCACAGCTCGGCCCGCTTGCTCGCCTCGATGGCGGCGAGCAGCTTGTCCATCGACTTCGCCACACTCTTCCCGAGGGTCAGCAGGTCGTCGCGCCGCAGGCGGTAGATGTCCGGCACGCGATGCACCCAGCCTTTGGCCACGAGGCTGTCCACCATCGCCTCACCGAGTCCGTCAATGTCCACTCCGGCCTTGGCCGCGAAGTGCTGCACGCGGCGGCGGACCTGCACCGGGCAGTCATCGTTCGGGCAGCGCCAGGCAACCTCGCCCTCGCGCTGCACCGCGGCGGTGCCGCAGGCCGGGCAGTTTGCGGGAAAGACATAGGGCTGACACTCGGGCGCGCGCCGGGCGAGGTTCACCCCGATCACGGCGGGAATGATCTCCCCCGCCTTTTCCACCCAGACATAGTCCCCGACCCGGATGTCCTTGCGCGCAATCTCGTCCCGGTTGTGCAGCGTGGCGCGCGAAACCGTCGTGCCCGCCAGTTGCACGGGCTCGAGCTCCGCCACCGGCGTGAGCACACCGGTGCGGCCGACCTGAAGGGTGATCTGGTTGAGCTTCGCCTCCGCCCGCTCGGGTGCGAATTTGTAGGCGCAGGCCCAGCGGGGCGACAGTTTGCGCGCGCGCTCGCCTTCGCCGCGGTACCCGGCCTCGCGCTGCTGCCCAAAGTCGTCCAGCTTGACCACCGCGCCGTCCGTGGCGTACGGAAACGCGGCGCGCTCGGTATCCAGCTTTCGGATTGCGTCGATGACCGCGTCGATGCCCGTCACACGGGTCACCGTTTGCAGGCCCGGCAGTCCCCAGGCGCGGATCGCCGCGTGCCACGCGGTCTGCGACGTCACGAGGCTGGCCGGTTGGCTGTGGCCGAGGCCATAGAGCACAATTTCCAGCCGCCGCTCGGCCACGAGGGCCGAATCGAGCTGCTTGAGCGTGCCAGCCGCGAGGTTGCGCGGGTTCGCATACCGTTCCGCTCCAAGTTCGTCCTGTTGCTGGTTGATCCGGTTGAACTCGTCAAAACTGAGGAAAATCTCCCCGCGGATCTCAACCCGATCCGGGATCGGCGGCGCTTCCGGGGTGGCGGTCAGGCGGGCCGGCAGGCCGCGGATGGTGCGGACATTGACCGTGACATCGTCCCCTTCCTCGCCATCGCCGCGCGTGACCGCCCGCACGAGCCGGCCTTCCTCGTAGGTGAGGCTGATTGAGGCGCCGTCGATCTTGGGTTCCACCGTGTAATCGAGGGCCGGTCGACCGATCAGCTTGACCAGGCGCTCGTCAAACTCGCGCAACTCCGCCTCGTCGTAGGTGTTTTCGAGCGTCGTCATCGCCATGTGGTGACGCGCCCGCACGAAGCCCTGTGCACGATCATCACCGACCGTCTGCGTGGGTGAGACTTCCCCTGCTGCCAAGGCCGCCGCCGGGAAATCGCGCTCGAGGTCGGCAAGCTCCCGTTTCAGCCGATCATACTCGAAGTCCGGCATTTCCGGAGTCGCGCGGCGGTAGTAAAGCTCGTCGTGACGCGCCACCTCTGCGCGGAGCTGGCTGATTCTATCCTGGGCCTCGGTGGGAGTCATGGTCGGCCAGTTGATTCACCCACGGGCGGTTTTTCAACCCGGCGTCTCTTCTTAAAAAGCAAGACCTTGTATTCCAATAAATTACGATACCACGGCCAAGTCGCATACGCGATCACCGCCACGATGGCCCCGCTGGTGTCCGCCACCCAGTCGGCCAGTTCGACCGAGCGTCCAACGGTGAACCCCTGGTGCCACTCGTCGCTCGCGCCGAAGAGCGAGACCCCGAGCACCACCCATATCCCAGCCCGTCGTGGCACGAGGCGGTAGACGGCGGTGGCGAGCAGGCCGAACGCTCCAAAGTGCGCCACCTTGTCGAATCCGACCACCGCCGGGCCCGCAACCTCGCTGCGGCTCGAACCGAAGACCACCGCCAGGGCGATGGCCAGGGGGTAGAGCCAGCGGGAATAGGAGTGGATCCAGGTGAGGCGTACCGCCATGCCTCCCAATGCCGTGCCCCCACCCCTGCGGGCAACGAGATTCGTGTCCGCGTGCGGTTGAGCCCAGCGCAAGGATGCCACGGACGAATTCCCTCGCCACGCGGAGGCACTCGAAATGCTCTCCACCCTCCCGCTCGGCGTCACCTCACGCCGCCCTGCTCCCCCGAACCCTGTCCCACAACGCATGCTTCCCTTTTCCGTCATCACGCCGCGCACACTCGCCTGGCCCGACTACGTTGCGCTGACCGCCTATTTTGCGCTCAACCTTGGCATTGGCTGGTGGTGCACCCGACGCAAACGGGCGGAGAGCGGGGACTACTTCCTGGGCGGCGGCCGGGTGGCCTGGTGGGCAGCCGCCATCAGTTTCTTCGCCACGGCCACGAGCAGCATCAGCTTCATGGCGCTGCCGGCGAAAACCTACTCGACGGACTGGCAGGTATTTCTCTCCGCCCCCGCTCAGGCGTTCGCGGGCTGCGTGGTCGGACTGGTTTTTGTCAATCTGCTCCGCCGGCTGGGCGTCGTGTCCATCTTCGCCTACCTGGAGCGACGCTTTGACAAACGCGTCCAGCTCGTCGGCGCCGGTCTCGGTATCCTGCTCAAGGTGCTGGGACGCATGAGTGTGGTCATGCTCCTGCCCTCGCTCGCCTTGAGCACGGTCACCGGGCTGAATGTGTACCTGAGCATCGCGCTCATTGGCATTGTCACCACCCTCTATTCCCTCGAAGGCGGATTCGAGGCGGTGATCTGGACCGACGTGCTTCAGGCCGGCGTCATGCTCGGCGGCGTGGTCGTTGCCCTCACCTACCTGGGTGCGGGGATCGACGGCGGACTCGCCGGCTTGCTGCCAGCCGCCGCGGAGGCCAACAAGCTCCATTTGATCAATACGTCCGTCAATGTCACTGAGCCGACGCTGATCGTCTTTGCCGCCCAGTTCTTCGCGACGGTGTTCATCCAGATCGGCGACCAGCCGTTGATGCAGCGCATGCTCTCCTCCGCCAATGAAGCCGAGGCCCGGCGCACCGTGATCCTCGGCAACCTCATCGGGGTGGCCAGTTCGATCCTGTTCTTCTTCGTGGGCACCGCACTCTGGGCCTTTTACCGCGCCCACCCGGATCGGCTCGCCGCCGGACTGCCGAATGACTCCATCTTCCCCTACTTCATCGCCAACGAACTGCCCCGGGGTGTCGTCGGCATCATCGTAGCCGGACTCTTCGCCGCCGCCATGGGAGCGCTCTCCAGCATTCTGAACAGCACGGCCGCAGTGGTGGTCTCCGACTTTCAAGGCACCTTCCGCCCGCAGGCCACGGAGGCCGAGCGGTTGCGGCTCGCCAAACTCACCACCCTGGTCTGCGGCGCCCTCGGCATCGGCATGGCCAGCTGGCTCGCGGCGCAAAACGCGGCGTCCCTCTGGGACGAGTTTCTGAAACTCATCGCCCTGCTCGGCGGCGGCTTCGCCGGCGTCTTCGCCCTCGGGCTGATCACCCGACGCGCCCACGCCCGCGGTGTGCTCTTCGGTGCGGTGGCCAGCATCGGGGTCACCTGGGCCGTGCAGCACTACACCCAGACCTCCCCCTTCGCCCACGGCTTCGTCGCCGTCTTCTCCTGCATCCTCGTCGGCTACCTCGCCAGCCTGATCCTCCCCGCCCCCGCCCAAAAATCACTGGCCGGACTCACACTCTGGGACCCGGCCAAAGCCCGCTGAGTCAGACGCCGACGTTCTTGGGTGGGTGCGAGGAAGGAAGCGCAAAGACGCGATGAGACATCGGTCGGCCCACCCCAGGAAACGGTTTCGCGCCCTTGCCGCATCCGAAGGATGGACCGCCGCAACTCGGCGCCTCCGCGTTTATCCGCAGATCGAACTTCGGAAACGGTTTCCCTGTTCAGTTCCAAGGATCCGCCTGACCGACCGACCTTTACGTCGTCGCGTCATTGCGCAGCGCACGCCTTCGTCAAAAAAATGGTCGGGCCGGCGAGATTCGAACTCGCGACCTCTTGCACCCCATGCAAGCGCGCTACCAGGCTACGCTACGGCCCGAACAAGAGAGCGGTCAGGAAGCCGCAACGCCGGCG
>JAEUGY010000044.1 GCA_016794625.1 Opitutaceae bacterium | reverse complement strand
TGTATTGCTTGTTGGAGGCTCACTTCGAGTCGGTTCATACTGCCCCGTGCAACCCGAAGGCGCACCGGACGTAAATCCCTCGCTCAAAGTGGCTGGTTTTGAATCGACCCTACGTGGCTGGTTTTGACCGACCCCTGACAGGAACGGGAAACCCGTTTCGTGCCCGACGATCGCCGTTCGGTCCTTCAGCGTTAAAAATTCAGCGTTCAGCGTTCGGCGTTATCTCGCGTCCAACGTTCCCACCCCCTCCGCCTTCCTCGCCGCAGAAATCACGTCCTTGAACGACCGCAGGGCCGCGGAAAATCTTTTTCTGCGAAATGTCGAAATGGGCCGTGCCGGCCCGTCATCGGGGTGACGGCGCGGAATGGTTCCGGGCCAAATCAACAACCTCGATCCACGATCCTTATGAAAATGATTGGAAACCCACTCCCTACGGCGCTGCGACGGGCGGCACTGCTCATCGGCCTCGCGGGCGCCGCGGCGCTGCGCGCGGAAGCCTCCACGATCTTTCTCTAAATCCCGATTGGCAACGGCGATGCGATGGGGTTCGACTTTGAAGTGCCCAACCTGCTGCCGGCGCCGCGAAACCAACACGATTCCGAACTAAACAACGTCCGAAAATATTACTCCCATGGAATACATGCTTTTGTTTTGTGAAACCGAGTCCGAAAAGGCGAAGGCCAACGATCCTGTGTTGGCGGGTCCCTATTGGGGCGCGTGGGGTGCCTACGTCGAGTCGGTGGAGAAGGCCGGCATTATTGTGAGCGGGGCTCCCCTGCAACCGCCGCACACGGCCACGACCGTGCGCATCCGCGACGGACAGCGGCACGTGCAGGACGGACCGTATGCCGACACCAAGGAGCAATTCGGAGGATTTTATGTGATCAACGTGCCGGATCTCGACACGGCCCTCCAGTGGGCGGCGCGGTGTCCGGCGGCGAGCGCGGGCGCGGTCGAGGTGCGGCCGGTGTTGGTTTTGCCGCCGAGGAATTAGGACTGCGACCCGCGTATGGAAGCTACGACGGCGGTCGAAACGATGGTGCGGACCTCGTATGGCCGCCTCGTGGCTTACCTTGCGGCGCGTTCGCGCGATGTGGCGGGCGCGGAGGACGCGTTGAGCGAAGCGCTGCGGGCGGCGCTGGCCACCTGGCCGCGCGATGGCGTGCCGGAAAAACCCGAGGCATGGTTGCTGGCGGCGGCCAGGCGAAAGCTGATCGACGCGGCGCGGCACCGGCAGGTGCGGGTGAACGCGGAGCCGACGATCCAGGCGATCATCGAGGAGGCGGCGACCATGGCGAACGAAACGAAGGAATTTCCCGACGAACGGCTGAAGCTGCTGTTCATCTGCGCGCACCCGGCGATCGACGCGGCGGCGCGGACGCCGTTGATGTTGCACACGGTGCTCGGGCTGGACGCGGCGCGGATCGCCTCGGCGTTTCTCGTGGCACCGTCGGCGATGGGTCAACGGCTGGTGCGTGCCAAAGCAAAGATCCGCGACGCGGGCATTGCGTTTGCGGTGCCGGAGGCGACGGAGTTGCCCGAGCGGTTGGAGGCGGTGCTGGCGGCGATCTACGCAGCGTATGGCACGGGCTGGGAGGATGCAGCGGGCGTGGATCCGCAGCAGCGCGGGCTGGCGGAGGAGGCATTGCGGCTCGCGCGCGTGACGGCGCAGTTACTGTCGGCGGCGCCGGAAGCGAAGGGGTTGCTGGCGCTGATTCTTTTTTGTGAATCGCGGCGGGCGGCGAGGCGGGGCGTGGATGGACGGTTCGTGCCGCTGGCTGAGCAGGATCTGGAAAAGTGGTCATGGCCGATGGTGGCGGAAGCCGAGCAGGTGTTGCTCGTGGCGAGCCGGGCGCGGACGCCGGGGCGGTTTCAGCTCGAGGCGGCGATCCAATCGGCGCATGCGCAGAGGCTGTTTACGGGTCGCACGAACTGGGCGGCGGTGGCGCAATTGTACGGCGCGCTGGTGCGGCGGACGCCGACGGTGGGTGCGCGGGTGAGCCACGCGGCGGCGGTCATGCAGGCGGGGGATGCGGAAGCGGCGCTGAGAATGCTGGATGAGTTGAGCGCCGCCGATGCGGTTGCGGAGTATCAGGCCTATTGGGCGACGCGGGCGCATGTGTTGGCGCAGGCCGGGCGGGCGGGAGAGGCAAAGGCTGCGTATCGGCGGGCGATCGGGCTCACCACCGACGCGGCGGTCCGCGCGTTTTTGCAAGAGCGGGCGAAAGCGCTCGAATACGCTTAAGGCGAAAGTGAGACCCTGGTGTAGTTGGGCAGTCGAACTACGGGGTCATGTCGTCCCCTGGAGACACTCTGTTGAAATCTGCAGAGACCCCGCCGAGCCCACGACGGCGATCCTGCACCGCGTGCGCGGTGAAGTGCGAAGGGCGAAGAGTGAAGTGCGAATCCGAACCAAAGTAGCTGCGGCTTCAGCCGCATCCGAATTACGTCCGCGTCCACCCGTAGCGGAACGGGGAACCCGTTTCGTGCTGGACGTTCGACCCTCTGCTCGGGATCAACCGGTCCGTACCGAGTAAGCACGGATCCTTTTGATCGGACTCCTATTTTTTCGATCCTTTTGGACGAACCTTCACCGGAAGTTCGTCCCCCGGCGTAGGAGGCACGTCGGGAACTTGATCGAGCAATTCAAGGAGTCGTTTGGCGGAGCCCCGTTCGGCTGCCTGTTTCTTGAGCCAAGCGACGGTCCGACGCGCTGCGACCTTCTCGGCAACAGCGGAGACAATGAAGTTGTTGATGGACGCGCCATCCACCAAGGCGAGCTCCTTGACTTGACCGTGAATGGACTCGGGAAGACGAACGGTGATGGTGCTCATAAGAGTGAGAGAAATTGGGCTGGAGTGACGACCCTCAGTTGGAATGCGGCGGCAGGCCGAAAGTCGCCTGCGTTGAAGGTGACTAGGTAGCGCGCTTCCGAGGCAACTGCCAACTCCAAGACCATGTCGTCCTTCGGATCAGGCAGCAGGGGACGCCAAAGAAAATAGATGTCCTGCAGATGGGCGATCCCTGCCAACGAAAGGCAGAACTCTTCAACTTCGGCTGGGCTTAACGGTACCATACCCGGCCTCACCAGAACGTCGAGGTACTCACAGAAGAGCGGAACCGAGAGAGCGATTTCGAATCGCTTGCGGGCTGCTTTGCGCAAAATGGCATTCGCCGCTCCTCGCCGAGAACGCAAGGCAGCGACCAGGACATTGGTGTCAATGACTGCGCGCATGGTGTCAGATCTGACACTAGACCAGTGTCAAGTCAAGATTGGGGGTGGGTTCGCCTCTTCCGATGTAGCGGAACGGGGAACCCGTTTCGTGCCCGAGGATCGACCGCGTCAACGCGTAGGAGAAAGGGCCCTTCGACCAGCGCGTGGCAAAAGGATCAGCTCCTGTTCGCACTCCCTCCAGCTCTTCATCGAGGCTGATCTGCGTCGTTCAGGTAGTTTGCCAGATAGGCATCGACGAGCTGCGCTGCCTCCGTTCGCGCTGACAGCACCGCAACCAGCAAGCTGCGCACCATCGCGTACACGGGTCTGATCTCGGCTTCCAGGGCGCGAAGCCTCTCGAGGCTTTTTTCACAGGCCTCCGGGGTGTTGAAACCCATCCATTCCTGGGCGTGATGGATCAGGTCGTTCCGCTTCGCGACGATGGCCGTTAGTTTTTCTTTGAGGGCATTTCGCTCTTCTTCGGTGAAGTCGAAGTGGCAGCGAACGCGGAACGCGAAGTCGTTTTCACTCGAAGGCGATACGTCACAGGGCGATTTCGGAGCCGTCACAAAGTCGAGGAGCGGTTCAACCACCTGACCAAGCGTCTGCTTGGCAAACCGCTCCGGTGATCGGACGACGAGCGCTTCCGTCTGGTTCGAGGTCAGCGAGATATCCGCTTCGTTCAGCAGGATCTTGATCGTCCGTTCGATCTGCTGAAAGAGCAGCACCACCCGGCCATACTCTTGGAGAACCAGATTCATGCTATGCCCGAGCAGACGCGTGCTGGGGAGCGCGGACGGCATGAGTATCGACGCCACCATTGGTCCCGTCGCCCTCGGTCAGGCGACACCGCTCCGTGAGCTGGTGGACGATCCGCTGAAGGCAATCCGGCGAGAGCGGCGTGGCGTTCCGTTTGGGGAACGCCTTCTTCACCTCCTTCTCGTTCAGCACCCGGACGTGTGCGCCCGGCTTTCTCACAACATACCACCCGACCAGGACCAAAAGGGGCTCGACCGACGTGGGCTCACCGGTTGCGCGAGTGAGCCAGTGACCCAGCGACTCCGCGTTGCGCACGGCCTGAGGGATCGAGGACGTGTCCGTGTAATGCGGAAACTGGATGCGGGTCCCCTCGACCTCCACCCGGGCCTTTTCATTGGCGGGCAAATCGGTCCGTTTGCGTCGCGTCTTGGTTTCGATGGCGTACACCCCATCCGGACCGACAATCACGTGGTCGATGTTGTAGTTCGAAAAGGGCACGTCATGGAAGACTCGATACCCCAGGGCCAGCAGTTGGTTCAGCGTTTCGCCCACGTAACGTTCTCCCTCGTACCCGAGACGATAGGTCCAGCGTTTGCGCTGAAGGTAGAGGAGCTTGCGAGCCTGGAGAAACACAAAGAGCGCAGAGCCCAGGGCCAGACTCCCACCCACCAAGGGTCGGTCGAGCCACTTGCCGCTGAACCCGATCGCGACACACAACGCTGGCATGTGCATCAGCCAAGTGCCGTTTTCCATGAAGCGGTCATCGAGATCCTCAAGTTGCCGCCGAAGCGACTCACCTGCAGGCCGAAGCTGCAGTTCGGTGAACGGAGCGCGGGCTTCAGCCCGATAGGCCCGACGCCGACGATTCAGGATGAAGATGACCGCGGCCACTGGGAGACTGAACACCACGACGTAGACGATCAGCCTAATTAGGTCGCTGATGACGATGTTCCCAAGCCTTTCCAAGGCAGTCGTTAGCGTCTGAGTGGCTATCGTCATAAATGCGTAGGCTAGAGAAGGGAACGATTGAAGGACTGGCAGCTTGGGTGGGCCATTGTCCTCCAAACGGACCTCAAGGTCTTTCTCAAATCGGATGCAAACGTCAGGACTTTAGCCCGTCCGAAGCACGAGAAAGACATACTACGCCACCCCAGCATACACCTGCTCGCGCCCCTCCGCTGTAGTCGGGCTCGCCTGGCCCGCGACGATGCGTACCCGTCGTCCTGTAGCAAAGACCGCCCTTCACATTCACCCGGCCGCAGCCGATAGGGGGAGACGTCATGAGAGCTCTCTACATCGTCGTAATCTTCTTCCTGGCGACGCCGCTCTTCGGCCGCTTGGGCGACACCAAGGCCGAACTCGTCGAGCGCCTGGGGCCCGTTCGTACCACCTCGAAGCACTTCGTCATCGCGCAGGGAAAGATCATTCCGCTGGGCCCCAATTACTCGTTCCAAAAAGACGGATGGATGATCGAGTGCGACCTGATCGACGACCGCTGCGCCCGGCTTCGCTACTACAAGAAGGGCGATTGGACGGAAGAACAGTTGACCGTACTCCTATCCAACAACGCCGGTGCGGGACGTTGGAGTGAGAAAAAGACCTCG
>JAEUGY010000035.1 GCA_016794625.1 Opitutaceae bacterium | reverse complement strand
CCAGCCCCCCCACGTCCCATCCAAGAGCCCCAGCCCCCTCTCCGTCCGTCCGACGGCGGGAGGGCGTCGCTCCGTCGACGCCGGTTGCGCGTTGCGTTCACCAAGAGCGTACGTACGCAGGGTTGCGGGGTTCGTCCCCCGGCGTCGACGGAGCGACGCCCTCCATCCGAGCCTAGTCGGCGTAGCCGGTCCCGTCGCGGCCTCAGCGAGGCCGCCTACAACGGGCCCCATCGATCCGCTCCGGCCCAGCCCGCGGGCAGCGGAGCGAAAGGAGGTCCGGGGGTGGAGGCGCCTTGTTGGCTGGTATTTGTCTTTGCCGAGAATTGCCAACACGAAGCCTCCACCCCCGGACCTCCTTTCGCGGCTTGTGCGGCTTGGCTCCACCACGCTCCACTTTCGATCTCCGTGTCTCCGCCCATTCTCGTTTCATTTTGAAAACCAACAACTAACACTACTGCATCCGCCACACCCGCCGCCCCTGCAACTTTTCGAAGTCCGCTGGGTATTGAAGGTACAAACCATCATGACCATGTCACGTTTCACCTCCGTTTCGATCTTCGCCACCTCCGCCCTTGCGGGCCTCGGTCTTTTCCTCTCCGGGTTCGCGCTCGCGCTCGACGCCCTCGTCCTTGGCGGCTTCTCGCTCGCCGTTGTTTCCCTCTTCTTTCTCGCCGCGGCGCGGGACTACTCCGAGCGTCCGCACCGGTTTGAACCGGCTCTGATCGGCGCCGACCGCGCCCGCCTGCCGCTCGCCGCCTGATCACTCCACGCTCGCCGTTTTCCTTCGTCCTCTTTTCTTCACGACCATGACCAGCATGCACGAAATTGACTACCGTATCCACGGAGATGATCTTCAGTTCGTCGAAATCGAACTCGATCCGCAGGAAGCCACGGTGGCCGAGGCCGGCGCGCTCATGTTCATGGACGAGGGCATCGCCATGGAGACGGTCTTCGGCGACGGCTCGGTCCAGAACCGCGGATTCGTCGGCTCGCTGCTCGGCGCCGGCAAGCGGTTGCTGACGGGTGAGTCGCTCTTCATGACGGTCTTCCTGAATCAGAGTTCGCTCAAGCGCCGCGTCGCCTTCGGCGCGCCCTACCCGGGCAAGATCATCCCAATCCACCTGCGCGACATCGGCGGCGAGCTGATCGCCCAGAAGGACTCGTTTCTCTGCGCCGCCAAAGGCGTCAGCCTGTCCATCGCCTTCCAGCGCCGCCTCGGTGTCGGCCTGTTTGGTGGCGAGGGGTTCATCATGCAGCGCCTGCAAGGCGACGGGCTCGCCTTCCTCCACGCCGGCGGCACCCTTTACGAACGTCAGCTGAGCGCCGGCGAAACCCTGCGCGTCGACACCGGCTGTCTGGCCGCCTTCCAGCCGAGCGTGGACTACGACATCCAGATGGTCGGAGGCGTGAAGACCGCCCTCTTCGGCGGCGAAGGTCTCTTCTTCGCCACGCTGCGCGGACCGGGCAAGGTCTGGTTGCAGTCACTGCCGTTCTCCCGGCTCGCGGCCCGGATCGTAGCCGCCGCACCGCGCACGGGCAACGGCGGCCGGGAGGAAGGCTCGGTCCTGGGTGGACTGGGCCGCCTGCTCGACGGCGACAACCGCTAACCGGCCTCCCCCAACCGGCCGGGTTCACCCCGGCCGGGTCGGCCACGGTCCCACGCGCCCTTCAAGTCAGGGATGGCGTTTGCCCGAAAACGTGCTTCAGTCACCCGGTGATGAAAATCCCCTTTACCTACGGTGGTCTGATGGCCCTGGTGGGCATCATCGCCAGTCTCGTGACGTACCTGCTCGGGTACCACAACGACAGCACGAAGTTCGAAACGGGAAACCACATCGGCCAGGCGGTTGGCCTGGTCTCGACGGTGCTCTTCCTCGTCCTGGCCATGCGCGCCGCCCGCTCCGCCTCCAGCGACCAGTCGCTCAGCTACGGTCGCGGAGTCGGCATCGGCGCCCTGACCTCCACGGTTTCCGGCGCCATCTCCGCCGTTTACATGCTGATCTACGGACTGGTGATCAATCCGGAGTTCCACGATCTGATTCTGGAAAACACGCTCTCCAAGATGCCGGCCGAACAGGCCGACGCCGCCGCGGGCATGATGAAGTTTTTCACCGGACCGATCTGGATGTCCATCATGGTGCTCATCATGTCACCGATCATCGGCACCCTCATTTCCCTGATCATCGCAATCTTCGTCAAGCGCGCCCCGCAGACTCCGGCCGGGGGAGCCACCCCTTAAGCGCTCTCGGCAACGAACGAAGTCGGCCTAGGATCGCCGACGTCAGATCCCATTGTAGGGCTGACCAAGCCCTGAGCCTGTCGCAGGGCTGTCCAAGCCTTGAGCTTGTCGAAAGGCTGCCCCTTGCGGGCACGCCTTGGATTGCGCGTGAGCGTCCGGTGTTCAACGTGAGGCATGGCCGCGAGGGCCATCCCTACAATCGGACGTCCGGGAGTGAACGCCGGGGGGAGCCACCCCCGCCTGAATCCTCGTTCAAACGGGGTGCGGCGTCCGAATCAGATCGCGGGTTCGGATTTCGGGAGCACGAACTTGCGTTCGGACAACGGGAGGGCGATCGAACCGGCCGGAATTCGGGGCAGAGAAATGCGCTTGGGCGCGGCCTCGATCACGCGCACCCGTGAGCCCTTGAAGTCACCGTCGGTCGAGAAGCTGAAGCCATCCATCTTCTCGATCTTGCCGAGACGCTCACGCAGCGCCTCCGGCATTTTCTCGCGCTGCTCCGGGGTATCCACCGGGCCATCAAAGATCACGTCCCCTTTCGGACTCTTCGCGACGAGCAGCTTCTTGCCTTCGTTGATCGTCAGCTCAAGGGAACCCTCGTCGTCGCTGAACACCATCTTGCTGTTCGCGGTGTTGACGATGGTGACTTCGCGCGTGGCGTCACCGCCGCTGGCCCGGCGTTCGAACACATGCACGCGCGGATTCCCCGAGCGGGCTTCATCGATGGCTCCGAGCAGTTCGTGCACGCGTTCCGGGCCTCCTGGATGCAGCATCCGGGCCGCCTGTCCCGGTGGAAGGGGTGCAACGCCGGGGCCCGGACCAGCCTGCCCAAACCATCTGAAATCGGGGCCGATCCTACGCTCCTCCAACAGGCGCTTGGGCATCTCCCGCTGCACCAGCTTGACCTTGACCGACTTTGGCTGGCCGGCACGCATGAGGTGGAGCGTGACCTCATCGCCGGCCTTCTTCCCGCGGATGAGCACCGCCAGCTGGCGCACTTCAATCAGCACCTGGTCGTCCAGCTTGAGCAGGACATCATGCGGCTGAACCACACCGTTGGCCGGACTGTCCGCCACCACGGTGCGCACGACAAGGCCGGTGCCCTCCGTCAGACTCAGCTGGGCGCTGAGGGTGTCGTCGACCGGCGAGGTCTCCACGCCGAGGAAGGTCACGTTTTCCTTCGGCATCTTGTCATCGGATCCGGAGATGATTCGCAGGGTCTTCTTTTCGGTCTTCGGCGCGGGCTTTTCCGCCGGAGGCGTCTGGGCGAACGAGGTGAGCGACAGCGAGGCCGTCGCGATGAGGGCACTGAGCCGGTTTAGGTGGGTTTTAGTGATGTTCATGAGTTTCGGGAAAAGGGGGTTGAAGGGTGACCACGGGAAAAACGGGTCGTCGCCGGCGCGGAGGCCGTCAATACGCGCTGATCGGGATCACCCGAATCTCCTCGCGCGGCACGGACCACCGCATGGACGCATTGGTCCGCGGATTCCGCCACGTGATCGTATCAACATAGTGGTTACTTAATCGCCGGGCCGTCGTGCCATCGTCGAGGATGACGACACCCTCGTCGCGGGCCCCGTAGACAACCTTCTCGGCCGACACGGGCTTGTAGGCGGGCGCATCGTCCACGCTGACGACCTCCCCGGCGTTCGCACCCGGGTGCCGGTCGTTGTCCACGCCGTGGGGAAACCGGGCGGCCAGGACACCGAAGACAAAGGCGGCGGCAATCGGCAGCGCCCAGCGGATCCAGTCACCGATCGGCATGACACCGGCCTCCGCCGGGCGGAAAGGAGTCACCGGCGCAGCCGCATCCAGGTCGGCGGTCAACGAAGCGAGGAGGCGCGGCGACACCGCCCGCGGGCGGAGCCGGCGCAGTTCATTCTCTAGGTCGTTCAAGTCGTCGTCAGTCATGACACTGCACAGAGGAAAGTTCGCGACGCAGCGTTTTCAGCGCGTACCGGTAACGCGAGGCCGCCGTGTTGGGCGACACACCCAGGCTCGCGCCGATCTGCTCGAAGGTCTGCTCGCCCCAGATCTTGAGCGCGAGGACCTCTCGTTGCTCTTCGGGCAGGCGTTGCAATGCGCCCTCGATCGCACTCCGGCGATCGTCCCCCTCGGCCAGGGGCTCAAAGAGCATGGGTTCTCTCTCCAGCGGATCCTCGGCCCGCTGCTCGCGCAGCTGGCGTCGCCCTTCACGCCGGGCGAGGTCGAGGGCCGACCGACGGATCGACGTAAGGACCAACGCCAGGGGTTCGCCTCCAAGCCCGCGTTGATGGCGCCAGAATCGCACGAACGCCTCCTGCACGACGTCCTCCGCATCCGCCAGGCTTCGAGTCCACTGCCGGGCACAGACGAGCAGGCGGGGACCGTGGCGATGAAACCAGTGTTTCCAGGATTCATGGTGGGAGTGAGGAGCGTCCATGCAGCGGGCAGGCGTGGGCGAAGTTACCTTAGAAGCGCCACTCCGCGCACGATTTGTCTAATCCGCGCCAAGATTCAGATCCACCAACGATCGGCCGCGAAGCCGCTAAGTCGCGAAAACGATCCGGGGAAATCGGACGTGGTCACTACCCCTGAGGGTCCCGCTTCGCGCCTCCGCGCCTGCGCGTGAGCCTATTTCCTTCTGCAGCAGTGTCTAAGGAAACAGTCTTTCCTGTTTCCATGTTTCGCCCTCGCGCGTGAACCGCACGCGCTCATGCAGGCGATAGGGTCGCTCCTGCCACAGTTCGATCTCCGACGGGATCAGCAGAAAACCCGACCAATGAGGCGGACGCGGGACTGAGCCTTCGCCTGCAAACCGGATCGCCGCCGCGGCCACCGCCCGCTCCAACTCGGCAAACTCCGTGAGGGGTCGAGACTGTTTGCTGGCCCAGGCCCCGAGGCGGCTCTGCAGGGGTCTCGAAGCGAAGTAGGCATCCGCCTCCCCGGCGCTCACCGGCTCCACCCGTCCATTGACCCGGACCTGCCGTCCGGGCGGGTTCCAGTAAAAACAAAGCGCGGCCTGCGGGTTCTCCTTCAGCTCCAGGGCTTTGGGGCTTTCCAGATTGGTGTAAAAAACGAACCCGCGTTCATCCACGGTCTTGACCAGCACCATGCGCACATTGGGACGCCCCGTACGGTCCGCGGTCGCCAGCGACGCGGCGGTCGGTTCAGGCAGTCGAGCCGTCACCGCGTCGTCCAGCCAGCGGCGAAATTGCACCAGAGGATGAGCGTTCACGATGCCCGAGTGTAGCACGGACCCGTCCGGCCGTCTCCGCACCCCTTGCCATTTCGACCCCGAAAAGCAGCCCCGAAATCACCCGGCCTCTTTGGCCTGCCAATGTAGGCGGCCTCGCTGAGGCCACGACGGCCCCCCCGGTCCCGCCCTTTCCATCCGTCTTCCGACCGCAACGCCCATCCCCGCGGGGTCGGCGACCCCACCTCCAATGGAGACCTCGTGCGCCGTTGGAGCCGGCCTCGCTGAGGCCGCGACGGGACCCCCGGTCCCGCAGAGCCGCATGCGCGTAAACTTGAGAATTCGCAGACGCAGCTTGTTGATTGCGATCGAGTTCAGATGGAGGGCGTCGCTCCGTCGACGCCGCGGGGACGGTCCGCGCACCCCCACGCCTGAACGTAGGGGTTTCCGCAACGCGCAACCGGCGCCGACGAAGCGGCGCCCTCCACCGAAGCAGACCCGGGGCTTCCACCGCGGGTCGGGTTTCTCCTTCAGTCCAGATCCGCCAACGGACACACAGTCGCGGCCTCAACGAGGCCGCCTACAACGGAGGCCCGAGCCCCCCGCGCGTCCAGGCGGATTCGGGTGACGCGGCTATCCTCCTTCTTCCACCGCGTCCCGCACCAGCTGTGCAATCGCCGGGGGCAGGTCGAGGGCCAGCGCGGCGTTCGTCGCCGCGGGGCTCATCTTCCGCCATGTCTTGCGCAGGATTTCGACGAACTTTTCTCGTGGATACTCCGCGTGCTGCGCGGCAAATCCACTGATCTCGTTTTCCAGAAAGACCAGGCACGCCGCATCTTCCAGCGCCTGCGTGCCGGGGTTGGTCTTCAGTCCGGTTTTGGATACCCACGTCGCCACCTCGGCGGCTTCTCCCTCTGAGACCCCGGCCGCCAACAAGAGGCTGCGCGCCCGCTCGGCCTGGCGGGTGTACAGAGTCTTCCGCCACGTCAGGTAACCGACCTTGCCCAACGGGAACGAAGCCCGAGGCAGGCTCCACCGCTCCAAATGTTGGCACCGCGCCGCCAGCCGCAACAGCTCCGAAGCCGCGGGGTCGAGCCTCAAAATCCACGCCTCCATCCGATCCGCGTACACCAGCTCCGCCGGCCGCCCATCGCCGGTCCGAACCGGATCCGCGGCATGCGCCGCATCAATGCTCCGTCGCGCTCGGGCATAGGCCGACGCGACGCCATCAGGTGAAGGTGAATCGCTCACGGCGATAGTTTCAACCCATCGATCGATCCACTGCAATTCATGAGTCGCCGACCCGGGGCGAGATCGATGCGTCCGCAGGGCCGCTGCACGCCGGCCAGTGACCCACTCCGCCCGTAGCGGAACGGGGAACCCGTTTCGTGGCTTGATTTCGACCCCGGTTTCGCGAACGACCCGGTCGAACGTGAGCCTCATTCGCGTCCTACCCGACAATCATGCTGCGTTGGAGGCACTCCTCTCAGCTCGACTTGACCGCCGACCGACGCGAGGTCGGCTTTCGAACCCGTGCCGGCGCGTCACTTGCCCTACCTTCCTCAGCCACCGCCTCCGCCGGCACGTCAAAGTTCAACAACTCCCAGGGCTTCAAACCGCAAGCCTTCGCGAGTTTCTCGAGCGTGGAGAAACGAATATCCACCTTCCGGCCCGCCTCAATCGCCTGGTAGTGCTTGTACTTGAGACCCGCGCGCTCGGCAAACGCCTCCTGGCTGAGGCCACAGGCCTCCCGGAGTTCTCGAACCCGCGCCATCAGGCGGTGCGCCGTGTCGTTTGCCACGCACAAGCTTAACCGCAGCCCACCGCGTCAAACACCCCTCTGACGGTAGTGCGAAGCCCGGAGGCGCTAGCCTCACCCGCCCCGCAGTGGCGAGTCACGTCAAACTTGGCCGGATCGCTTCCCCACCCCTCCCTTCCGTTGGAGGTGGCCTCGTTGAGGCCGCGAGGGCCGTCGGCCGCAGGCTCTCCTCACCGCCAGGGTCGCCGCAGCAGTTCGCCGGCGGAGAATCCATTGAGCACGGTCGCACAGGTTTCCCAATCGGCGTCCTCCACCCGGCTGTACTTCGCGTCAAAGGGGTTCTGCGTCTCTGCCGTCCGCTCAATCAGCTCCCGCGCCTTGGCCTCATTGTTCTCCGCGAGCTGCACCCACATGTCTTTCAAGGTGTCCGGGATTTGCCCGAACAAGGTGTGGATCGCCTCAAGCCGGCTCGACAGGAGGGTGTGCACCCGGTCCTCCACCGAGCCTCGGTAGCGAAGGTTGGCAATCCACACTTCCTCCCGCCGTTGCCCTATCCGCTGAATCCGGCCCTTTCGCTGCTCGAGTCGGGTCGGATTCCACGGCAAATCGATGTTGATGAGCGTGCCGAGTCGCTGAAAGTTCAGACCCTCCGAAGCGGCATCGGTGCCAAGGATCAGCCGGATCTCTCCCGCCTGCGCGCGCGCCTTCAGCACGTCACGCCCGCAGCGCTGAAATACACCGGCCCGCCAGAAACCGGAACGACTGCTGCCCGCGTAGAGGCCAATGTCCTGCGCGGCAAACGCCTCGTGCTTCGCCAGCTCGGTCCCAAACCAGCGCACGGTATCGTAGTATTGCGAAAATAGGATACACCCATGGTCCGACCAACGCCCGCCCGCGTCGTTGCGGCGTCCAAGGAGATAGCCGGTCACGGTTTCCAGTTTGGGATCCCGGCTGCCACCCTGCCGGAGCAGATCGCGCACGCGCTGGAGCGATTGGATTTCCTCCCCACTGAAGTCCCGGAACGTCGTTGCTTCCTCGCCGGTCAGCGCGGCACTCCCCAGTCGTGTGTCCGCCTCCTCGTCGTCATCTTCATCCTCATCGGCGTCCCCATCGTCCTCCGGGGCCTCCCCGAGCAGCTTCAACACGGTCCGTAATCCGGCCTCCATCGAGCTCCCAATCCGGCGCAGCAGCAGCGTACGAAAAAATCCGGCGCTCCGCACTCGCTGCTTCAGGAGCTCGCAAAAATGCTCAGCCTCATGGTAGGCCTCCTGGAGGTACCCCGTCAGCACAATCGCGCTCTCGGCGTCTTCGCCAAACAGGCGCACCGTAACCTTGGGCAGGAAATAGCCGCCCGTCGCAGGGTTGATCGTGTTCTCCAGGTAGGCCCGAGTGCGGCGGATGATGCAACGCAACAGGGGATTGTACTGGGTGCCGTAGTTGGGCAGCACCCCGTTCTCCACGGTCACCCGTCGAAGCGCCCGCGGCAAAGTCTCCAGGGTCTCGGGAGCGAATTGCCAGCGCGAATCCGCCGCGTTCAGCCGGACGCGGATCGTGTCGAAGGGCTCGCCTTCGGCCCGCGCCGGAAGGGGGTCGCGGACGTATTCCCAGCCGTCGTGGAGGGACAGCGGGACCCGGATCTGGCCCGTGGCGACGGCCAGGCAGTGGCTCGCCTGGGACCACTTGCTGGTGCGGGTGGCTCCACCGAGCACTCCGTCGTTGCCGTGCGAGAGGATGTGCAGGAGGTCCCACGCCTCCACGGGGTGAAGCTGCACGGGCGTGGCGGTCGCCAGCAGCATGCTACGCGTCAGCGGTCCGATCTGGCGAAGGAACGCCATGAGCTTGTTCGGGTCGGCCGGCTCGTCGATTTCGTCCGCGGACGCATCCACCTTGGGCAGGGTCCGACGGCGAGCGCGGTGGGCCTCGTCGACAATCACGCAGGTGTAGCGTCGCGCCAGCAGGGTGTCGATGACCTCGCGTTTGCCTCGCACCACGAGCCCTTGGGACACCAGTCCGATACGGCGCGGACACCGGCCCAGGGCACGCACGTCGTCCGCGGGATACTCAATGCCCCGCTCGTCCACCCAGGCTCTGCCGTTCCAACGCGCGGAGGGCAGATCAAGCAGCTCGCGCAGTTCCCCCTGCCACTGCTGGAGCAAGGGCTTCGGCGCCAGCACCAGGATGGGGTCTCCCTGCGAATCCTCCAGGGCCATGAGCAAGGCGGCCATGGCGAGTTGGACTGTCTTTCCGAGACCCACCTGATCGGCGAGGACCAGGCGCGCGCCACCCAGTCGGTGCCGCGCCAGCGCAAGGCGGGCAAAGTACTTTTGGTGCGGCCAAAGACCCTGGTCCCGGCGATAGACCGGCGTCTCCACGGCAGCGGAGGCGGCGGCCTGCTCGACATCTGCGGTCTCTTTCCAATCCGCCGGCTCGATAACCCGACGCGCGATGATCCGTTGCACATCCTGCACGATGAACGGACATGACGCCAAATCGATCGCGCGGGGATCGTCCCATAGGGCCTTGAATTCGTCCTCAACCCATGCAACGGACGCCGGATCATCGTCTTCCCAGAGCAATTCATAGTTCAGCTGCCACGCCGACCGGCTCTCGTTGACACTTCCGAGAAAGGCCGTGGCGGTTCCGTCGGCCCGGTGAATGACCCCCGCCTTCCCATGGATCAGTCCGAACGCCTCATCAGGCAGAACGCGGACAGTGAGCTTTCCACCCGTCAGCGCATCGTAGAGGGCCCGATACCGAGGAATCGCGCTGGGAGGCGCCTGCTCCGGCAGCCCCGCGCACCAGCTGCGACGCAGCGCCGCTTGAGCCGCGCTCGCTGTCGCCAGATCCCGGGGATCGCACTCGCAATTGCAGATGATCCGGACCGGTCCCTGGACGGATGCCAGCGCCTCACCCGCCACCTCAAACAGGCTGCTCCGGAAATAGCCCGCGATGCGGTCGTAGCGAATCGCGCCGGTCAACCGCTGTTGAAGCACCTCCTGGTGCAGACGCACGCGCCGACTGGAGTGTCGTTGGAGCACGGGCAGGAGAGCGACTAGACCATCCCCCCGTGTAGGGCCGGCCCTCGCGGCCGCTCCTCGCGTCGACTACACAACCGCTCCGTCCAACCGAAACCACACTCGACCACCATTCGTAGACTCCAGGTGGCCTCAACGCTTCCGGCCCGGCCATGCGAGGCGCGCCCGCAAGGGGCGGCCCTACAATCGGACAATTCGGCCGGGTTCCAATTCATGATCGATCAGGCTTCGTCGTTGCGCAGGCGCCCCGCCAGGAGCCGGGCTGCCTCGGAATCGCTTGTCCAGCCTTCCATCCCGGCGGCGTTGCCGAGCCCGGACAACCACTCCAGCAGCACCAGAAAACGTTCCCGGTGCTGCCAGTAGATGCCGGGACCATAGGTGTCGCGCAAGTACTGGCGACCCGGCTCGGGGTTGTGGTCGGCCGCGACCGTCTCGCGGATCGCGAAAAGCAGGTGACGAAGCGACGAGGACGCGAACGGGTGCGCCGCACCCGTTCCCGAACGACCCCGGCCGCGCCGGACGGGAGCGAGGTCGGCGGCGGGAGAAGCTCCGGACGGAGTGGCGAGCAGCCCGGCCTCCAGTCCGCTGGGGGTGTGGACGGTCGCGCCGTTGGCTTTGTCGGCCTTGAGCAGCGGTTTGATGTCGGTAACCCCAAAACCGCGCGCCAGCTCCTCGTACATCCCTTTGCGGCGTTCTCCCCGGCTCTCGATGTCGAGCGCCCGCAGGTAGTAACGCTCGACGAGGGACAGCTCACGCCAGGCGGCGTCGAGCCCGCGCGGGATCAGGTAGTCGCAGGCAATGCCCAACGCACGTTCGATCACCGCTTGGAAGTCGCTCTTCTGACCGCGTTCGCGCACCGCGAAGACCTCATGCTCCACGTCGCGTCCATCGATGGCGCCATACTGCGTCAGCACCTTGAGGGCGGCGGCGTAGGCGGCGAGCTGGTAGTCCGCGTCGTTGAAGTTGGGTTCGCCCCCCTCGTCGAGCGCCTGCATCGAGTCGATCTGCCGCTTCACCTCGTCTTCGACCAGCGGGAATATCTCGTCGAGAAACCCGGCCGCGGCCGACGTGCGCTTGCGAAGCACAAGACAAACTGTGCCTTGCACGTAGCTACCCTTCTTGATTCCCACCGCATCGGTTTCAGTGCTGATCGTCCACGCCGCCGTTGCCTTCAGCCCCGCAGCCCAGAGGATCATACCCAGATCGGCCCAAACACTCGGGTCCTGGTGGGTGAACATCACCATCTGCATGCCGTTGTCGGGCATGTGGCGAGTAAGATTCTTGTAGATGTCCACCATCGCGCGGCGGAAGGCGTCGCCGTCGCCGCGCACGGCCAACTCCGAACGGGAGTCAGCCGTCCAACTCGGGAACACGTGCGCTAACTGTTTCTCGTACCATGAAAGGAAGAAGTCGCCGAGTTCGTGGTAGCTGATAGCGTCCGCATAAGGTGGATCTGTGATCCAAAGGTCACAAATGTGACGGAGATCGCGAGCATCGACCAATTCGACTGTTGCATCAAATTTATCACCGTATTCACCTATAGAAGACAAAATGCAGAACGTTTCTACAAGTTTAGGCAGGGCCCGAGCTGCATAGTTCGAATGGCAATTGAGTGCTTGATTGTAAAAGACCTGATTTCCCTTTTCGTTTCCGGCATGATACATCCAGGCGCTGAGCCGGGCGTTCCAGTCCGCCATTCTACCGAGACCCAATAGGCACGCCACTGATTCCACATCGTTGGTTGAAAAACGCGTCGAGGTTTCCGCAGTGAGACCCTGAATCAATAGCTGTCGCGGTGTGAAAAGATGATGCCAGTTGGTCCAGCCGCGCGTTCGTACAGGTTCATCCGTTTTTTCACCGTCTAGCGGAATACGCCTCGAGGGTATAAACCCGCGATACTGCCACTCAACAAAACGCTCGCGGAGGAGATCCAATGTGCGCCGCTCCCGGCGAACATCGCCAGCGTCCGGCGCCGCATATCGACGCGTCTCCTCCTCCGTACCCTCCGCACGGATCACCGTCTTCACCCAGCGGATGCAGTACAGACGCTCCTGAAATACATCACCGGGCCGGGGAACCAGATCGTCGTCGGACCATAGCCGCAGACCCTCGGGTCCGCGCAATGACTCGATCGACCAGGTGCGTTCCGGGTTGAATGGGTCGATCACTCGACCGTCGCGAGCCGTGGCACCTTTGCCGGCCTTGTAGGCTGCCACCTCAGCCGTCGTCACCGTCACGATTTCCGGCCTGAGTCGGTCAGAGCCGTCCTGGCGATGCCAGCGACAAACGACGCAGGACTTCTCGCCCACGAGCCAACTGGGAGCCAGCGGGATGTAGTAGTCAGACCCCTCGGGTTTGACTTCCACGCAATACAGGTACGCGTCCGCACGCTCCCCGTGTTCGTTGTGTTCAATGCCCCAGGCAGTGACCTGCCGGTCGGCCTCGCGGAGCGCCTCGGCCTGGACTCGCATGACCTCCTGCTGCACCGCCGGACCGCCACCGAGCAGGTTGAGACTGGCCCAGGTGAGCAGGCATGCGACCGGGTTGAGATCGGAACCGAAGGCGGTGCAGCCGATGCGTGCCGCTTCGAACGGGATGGACCCTCCGCCACAGAAGGCGTCGCCCACCCGCGGGCTGTGTCCAAAGGTCCGCTGCCCGAGCTGTTCGATGAGTTCGGACAGGCGCGTGGCGGTGGTGCCGAGGTGAGCATTGATCTCGGCCCACGCCGCAGCCGTGGGGCCGGCGACGTTTTCCGGCCGCTCACAGAAGGAAATGCGCTCGGCATAGGGCAGTGCATCGAAGGCCACGCGATCGGTTTTCCGTTGGACGGCCGGTTTGCAGCGATCCCACGTGCCCGCATCGTCCATCGTGAGAATCTTGAGGAAGATCTCGCGGTCGCGCTTGGGGTCGTCCGAGGCCGGCATGAGCATGCCGACGATGGAGGCACGCACGAGGATGAGCGGCTTGCGCCCCCACCACTTCCCGAGCCGGGTCAGCGTTTGGCCGTTGTTGGCCTTGCGCTCCTTGTAGGACTCCGCGGAGAGGCGGGCGATGGGAAACTGGGTCTCAATGAAGGCGGGCACGGCGCGGGGGAACGGTCAGAGTGAAAGCGCCAGCTGGGAGTGACCGAGCAGTTCGCGGCGGGCGCGGGGTGACATGCCTTCGCCTTTGACAAAGGGATTGTCCGCCAGCGCGGCGCGCAGGGCCTTGCGCCAGCCGATGCCCTTTTGCATGGCCTGGCCGGTGGTCGCGACGGCCATGGTGTAGAGCCACCAGCGCTCCTCCGGGGCGAGGGCCTCCCAGTTGCGGAGCGCATTGGGAATATCGTCGGGAGGAGCATCCTCCACCGCCCAGCAGAGGATGCACAGCTCCTTGCCGAGCGATGGATGGACGGGAATGGGAGCGGTTGGATTCTTTACCCAGCGCGCGGTCGGCAGACCGTTGACCCGCAGACGGCGGTTGGCGTCGTCCCAGAACACCGGAGCCAGGTCCTCCCACCGGCGCCGATCGATGAGGACGCGGAGATTCGGGGCTGTCGGTGTCGCCGCGGCATCGGCCCGCTCGTCGATCTCGATCACGCCGCTTTCCCGGTGTTCGGTGATCGCCACCAGGTCGTCGCGTCCGGTGCCCCTGGGTACGGTAATGACAAAGCCGTGACGCGCCTCGGCGGGGATGAAGCCGAGGCCGACGACGCGTCGTCCGGACTCCGCGGACGAGGAGCGGGTGCGGGGTCGGGCAATCATGCGGGCGACACCTTGTCCATATCGACGGGCTGGCCGGTGGCGCGCAGCCAGTCGAGCAGTCCCTGGCCGGTGGCGAAGTGGAGGCTCCCGACGGTCAGTCGCAGCCCGCCGGAAGGGATGAGGGTTTGCAGCGTTTCGGCCACGGTTTTGATCGTGGCGGCCGTGTAGCCTTCCTCGACCGAACCCTGGTAATCCACATGCTGGGCGCCATCGGTACTTTCGGCCACAATCCGCACGTCGTGGGCGCGAATGGCGCCCGGAGGTGAAGTAGCCTCCAACCGGCGAATGAAGTCCCAGACCCCGGCAGAATCATCAAACCGCGCGATGCCCCGCCAGACGACCGGTTTGATCGGATCCACGCTCCGCGCATCATCACCCTTCTGCGGAATGGGAATGGAGACGGGGGCCGACGCGAGGTTCTGCGCGGGAGCGAGCGCCACGGCGAGAACCACACGCGTGCCAGCGGGCACGCGAATGGGCCCGGCATAGGTCGACGCTCCGGTGTTTTGCGGCGACGAACCATCGGTGGTGTAGCGGATGGCGACGCCAGCGGCTTTTGGCAGCGCAACGATCACCAGTTCCCAGTGATCTCCCCGATTGGTGAGCTTGTGCTTGAGGCGCAGCGGGGCCGTCCACTCCTTCACCGCGCTGATCAACGCGGGTTTTGCAGGATCAAGCGCCAGAAATTGATAGCGCAGGCCGGTGGCTTCGAAGCGGGTCGGGGTCGGCACGGGTGTCGACGCCGGAGTGGGCGTGGCGTCGCCCGTCTCGAAGACAATAAACGGCGCGTGCAAGGGTTCGACCTTGAGATAACTGCGTCCGTCGCCGGTCGGATCGTCATCCGTGGAGAGGACGCGGATGCTGACCTCGGGCGTGGGCGGAGGAAACGGGCCTCGTCGGAGGTGGTTCCCTTCTTCCCGCCAAAGTCCACGGCGTACGCACTCCGACTTCAAATCGTCAAGGGCCGAGGGTTTGTGCAACGGCCACGTGGTCAGCACGGCGGCGTTGCGCTTGAAATCGGACCAGAGGACGACCTTCGCGTCGGAGCCTCCAAACAGTCGCGCCTCCGCCTTGGAACGAAAGGCCTCGTCGTCAATCTTCGTCGTAAACTTCTGGGCGGCTTCCAGGGTCTTGCGCAGCGTCGCCTCGCCGTTCTGGTTTCCAGCGAACGCGAGATCGACCCCCGACGCACGCAGGGCATTGTTGATCGAGGGATAGACCAGCACATCGAAGGCTTCCTTCAGCGCGGCGGAAAATTGGAGCCCGATGCGATCGCGCAGCATGTCGAGGGCGCGCCACTGCGGATCGTCCGCCGGCGTGTTTTCCGAACGAAGATCGGTCTCGATGCTCTCCAGGGCCTTGGTCTGCCGGGCGGCATCGATGACCTTTTGGAAGGTGTCGCGAGAACCGGTGAGGAAGAGGACCCGGTTCTTGAAGGGCTGCTGCGCCCACCAAGCCTGCCAGTCCGCCGAGACCGGCAGGCCGCTCGACAGTCCGCCCGGACGCACGATCACCAGCGCGGTCCGATCGACGTCCAGTTGGACCTGATCCGGGGGCGGGAGAACAAAAACCACCTGATAACAATCCTTCAGCGACGGCGCGAAACACTCCTCGAGGTGCTCGCGGAGCATCCGATCCACGGTTTCGGGATGCAGAGCCTGCGCCGTGGCCCGCAGCTTGGCCGCAAGGTTTTGCTGGTTTTTGAAGTAGAGACGGCCGTCGGCGGAGCCGTGGAGGTACCAGGCCCGAGTCGCCAGCTTGTCGAGGACGTTGACCTTGAACGTGGACAGGTCGCGGCCGGGGCGCTGCAGACAATCGACGAGTTGGTACTCGCGCAGTCCATGGATGGCGCCGGGTGTCGTGGAGAGCGACGCGATGAGAATGAGCCGGGCGGCGTCCGACGCGTCAGTGGTGTGGTTTACTTCGTCAATCTGCTCGACCTCCGACTCGCCCCCGTGGGCGATGTCGTGGGCGATGGCCTCGCTCAGCGAGGGATTGATGCTCCGGATTTCGGAGGCGACCTCGTCCTTGTTCAGATCGAAATCGTAGGGATGAATGAGCTCGATCGATTCGGCGCGCCGGGATTGCCACAGATCCGCGACCACCATCTGCATGAGCCGGATCACACCCCGCGTCTGCTGGAAGCCATCGTTTTCCTTGAACTTGCCCACCAGCTCGCGCAGGTCCGGATGAAACGGATACGAGTCGATCACCCGGGCGTGCAGCGATTCAGGCGAGGTCGTGGTGAGGTTCATGCGCGCCGCCTCGCGCAACGCGTCACGATAGGCCGTGGCGACGCGGTTCACCTCGGCGTCGGGCGCGACCGTGGCAAAGAGCCGCTTGCGCAGAATGTGATAGAGCTCGTCGCCATTGGGATTCACCGGGGTGATCGGCGTGGCGATCCGCTTGGCTTCGCCCGTGATGTTCTGCACCGCGCGATCAAACGAAGCCTGCAGCCGTTCCTGGCCAGTGGAGTAGTTGGTGCCGGCCAGATCGGAGAGCACGAGGCAGACGTTGTTCATCTCCGTCACCGCCACAAAGAGGTTGGCCAGCGCGGTTGTGGTGACGGACGCGAGATCGCTGTTGCCGACGGGAACCGCGAGCGCGTGCTCCAGGTAGGGCGGTAGTTCGTCGAGGAAGATGATCACCGGCTCGCGACCGAGGAGTTGTTTCCAAGCTTCCGGACCCGGGGCCGCGCAGAGAGGATGGACATAGCGCGCAAACTGATCGGACCGGCCAAGCTGGGCCGCCAAGGATCCCCAGATACCGGCCGGCGCGTCGGTGTTGCGGCCGTTGAATCCGATGACCTGGCAGGTCAGGAGTCCAGGCACCGGATTGGAGCCGCCCAACACCGACTGGCGAAGGGCTGCGTCGCGAGCGAGCAGGCCAAGGGCAATCATGCTGTGCGTCTTGCCCCCGCCCATGGCCTGGGACAGAAGAAAGACCGACGATCCGGCCTGACCACCCGCAAGGTGGCGAAAGGCGCGCTCGATCAGCGCCTTCATCCCGTGGGTGAAGTAGTTCTCCTCGAAGAAGTCGCCTCCTTGGATCTCGTGTCTCAGGAACGCGTCAAGGCTGAGCACCGTCGCACGTCGATTGGTTTCATAGACCGAAGGGCGAGGAGAGCAAAGGGCTTGGAGCGACATGTTCAGAGACACTCCGCGGGCTGAAAAACGATGGAGTGGAGTGAAGGTGACGTCTGAGCGACAGGGCACTTCGGACAACGGCCTCTCCCGCCCACCGAACCGGCGTCGCGCAAAGGAATGGGGATATCGTCCATAGGCCGTTGGAGGTGTGCACTACCGATAGAGGGGTGTAAAGCTCGCACTCCCAATAACGGGGTGCTGCTGAGTGCCGTCGTGATTCGCTCACCCTCAGCGAGGAAGGCCGCCTTGCGCTGGACGAGCGGTGCGCAACCAGCTTCAAACCGGTCGAGACTAAAACAGGAGATCGAGCCCGCGACCCGAGCGAACCTGCAGGTTAGCGGAATCCCAAGCCTGAGATCGGGTCACCCGAACGCAGGAGATTTCGCCACCCACGTCCCGCCTTGCGGGAGCGGTTTGGACGAACAGACCAGGCCGACAAACCAGGTAGGGGTACCCTTGCCCGGCCTAGGCAGCCGAAATCGGTCCCGCGGCCACCAATTTCTTCTGACGTGAATCCACGGTCAGGCACAGCCCTTCCAAGGTCCGGGCACCCAGCAGCAACAAGTCACCCTTCTCGGCAAACACCACTTCATCGACGGTGAAACTCTTTTCGACTCGTACGATCGCAAATCCGACGCTCCGCGTGATCCTCTTCCCGTTTGCCATCACAAACTCGAGATCCTTTTTCTCGCGTTCTATCCCCAGTTTCTCGAGGACCGGTTCCGGGACCCATGTGTATTCACTTCCCGTGTCGACCAGCAGTTTCGGCAGCAATGCTCCTTTTGAACGATCCACCACGTTCTCGACGCGCGCTCCCACGTGAAAAGTTCCCATGGTTTCAGACTATCTGAGCGCGTTTCTTCCGCAAGAGAGTTGTCACTATCCTGTTTGTGGCCGTGGCCGGCGAGAGTGGATTCGGGCCTGAGCAACTGCCATTGAGGAGGGAACGATTCACCCGTCAGCGTTGACGAGACTGCCGCAATGGTCACGTGTCTCCATCGACTCAGCCATGAAATGCCTCATCCTCCAGCCGTACCAACGCGAGTTCGACCCTGCTCCGCGGGTGGCGCAGGGCGGAGTGGTGGAATTCGAGAAACTGGATCCCCGGAATCCGGCGTGGTTCGTTGGTCGCGACGCTGCGGGAATCGCAGGTTTTTTCCCGGTTGCGTGGTTCGAAGTCACAGGATCGTCGGCCACCGCGAAGCGAGACTACGACGCCACGGAATTGACGGTCCGCGCCGGCGATGCCGTCCAGATCCTCGAACGCCACGGCCGCTGGGCGCGGGTGGAGCGCGAGGACGGTACCAGCGGCTGGATTCCGGAGGAGTCCCTCCCTTGAACCGTATTCCTTCGATTCGACCCCACGTCCCGATCTTAAACTTTTTCCAGCAATAGCTTGCGGAGTTCGTCGAGAATCATCGGCCGATCGGTTGCCCCTTCTCTGATCTTACCAAACCCACTTTCCGACAGGACACTGGACGCGTCTGCGGGTTAAGCCTGGGTGGCCACCTAGTCTGACCTAAACAGTCCTGCGTTTCGCGCAGCGTTCGGCCTGAAGGTCAGTTCGGCGCTGGCGTGCTCAGGTGAAAGAGCCCCCACCCATGGCCGTCGGGGTCGACAAAGCTGTGTGAATACATGAAACCAAGGTCCTCCGACTTGTCATAGGTCGTGCCACCCGCTGCGAGGGCCTTGGCCACAAGATCGTCGACCTCCTGGCGACTCTCACAGCTGAGATTAATGAGGACCTCCACGGCCTGGGTCGTATCGCAAATGGCCTTGGGGGTGAATTGGCGGAACTTGTCAGGTGTCGCCAGCATGACTGAGATTGTCTCGCTGATGACGATGCAGGCAGCCGTGCCATCGGAGAACAGCGGATTTTCAGCGTAACCAAGGGCCTTGAAAAAGGCCCTCGACTTGGACAGGTCCGCGACCGGGAGGTTGAGGAATATCTGCTTAATCATGGAAAGGGAGTCTCGAACACTTCCTAAACGAATGAACCTGGCGATGTTCGACATAGCTTCGCACGCTTCCGAGTCCCGCAAGGTGAGTTTAAGCCGCAGGGTGAGAACCGGGGCCCCGTTTCACCGCCTGCACCTGCGCATCCCAACTCCGCTCCATCCGGATCGACCTTAGCCTCCTCGCACCTTCGCGCCTCACACCGTCCACCTGCAAGCGGCATCCCGTCAAAACGCCTTCGTTTTGTTCAACGTTGGCTCGCCCGCCCCAAGCATTCCAGCGACCTTGCCGCTGTTTCCTTCGATTTCGCTCCAGCGACCCCGCCGAGCCGACACCCCAAACAGCCCACCCGTCGCGCCGCAAATTCACCCCTCCCCACCCGCCCCCCGCTAAAAACCGTTCAACGATTCCAGCTGGTTTCCCCCGCCCCCCGCACATACCCGTTACAGTCCTACCTCCTCCACCCTCCGCCCTCCGCCCTCCGTCATTCGTCATTCGTCATTCGTCATTAGTCATTCGTCATTCGTCATTCCCCTCCCCTCCTCCTCTCCTCCCATGGCTAAATCCAAAAAAAATTCCTACTTCTCCGGTCTCGACCGCGTCGCCTATGAAGGCCCGTCCTCGGAGAATCCGTTGGCCTTCCGCCACTACAACCCGGCTGAAGTGATCGATGGCAAGACGATGAAGGAGCACATGCGCTTCTCCATCGCCTACTGGCACTCGTTCCGAGGCACCGGCAGCGATCCGTTTGGTCCCGGCACGATCGTTCGTCCGTGGGAACAAGGGAAGGACGCCGTCAGCGTCGCCAAGGTGCGGCTGGAGGCCGGTTTTGAATTTTTCCAAAAGATCGAATCGCCGTTCTGGTGTTTCCACGACCGCGACATCGCGCCGGAAGGCAAGACGCTCGCCGAATCGAACAAGATCCTCGACCAGGTGGTCGCCCACGCCAAACAGCTCCAAAAGAGCTCCGGTGTGAAGCTGCTCTGGGGCACGGCCAATCTGTTCTCCAATCCGCGCTTCATGGCCGGCGCGTCGACGAACCCCGACGCCCACGTCTTCGCCTACGCCGCCGCGCAGGTGAAAAAGGCTCTCGAGGTCACGCAGGAGCTCGGGGGCGAAAACTATGTCTTCTGGGGCGGTCGCGAAGGTTACGAGACGCTGCTCAACACGAACCTGAAACGGGAGCAGGACCACCTCGCCACGTTCATGCACATGGCGGCCGACTACGCCAAGAGCATCGGCTTCAAGGGACAATTCCTGATCGAGCCCAAGCCCAAGGAGCCGACCAAGCATCAGTACGACTTCGATGTCGCCAGCGGCATCGCCTTCCTGCGCACGTACGGGTTGGAGAAGATCTTCAAGTTCAACATCGAAACCAACCACGCCACGCTCGCCGGCCACACCTTCCAGCACGAAATCGAGGTCGCCGCGTCGCAGGGCATGCTCGGATCGATCGACGCCAACTCCGGCGATTTGCTGCTGGGCTGGGATACCGACCAGTTCAATACCGACGTCAAGGAGCTGACGCTCGCCATGGTCTCCATCCTCAAGGCCGGCGGACTCGGCTCGGGCGGTTTCAACTTCGACGCCAAGCTTCGCCGCCAGAGCATTGATCCCACGGATTTGTTCCACGCCCATATCGGCGGAATGGATGCCTACGCCGCCGCCTTCAAGATCGCCCGCCAGATCCTCGCCGACGGTCACTTCGATCGGTTTGTCGCCGACCGCTACTCCAGCTTCGACACCGGCTACGGCAAGGACATCGAGTCCCGCAAGATCGGCTTCAAGGAGCTCGAGAAGCTGGTGCTCACCAAGCTCGGCGAACCCACCCCCCGCAGCGGCCGCCAGGAGTACCTCGAAAACCTCCTCAACCGCTACCTGGTGAAGTGAGGCGATCTCTCCGATTGAAACGCAAAGGCGCGAAGACGCAAAGGTCGATCCGGGAGACGCGAGGTCCGCGATCAGAGATCAGCGGTCAGCTCCGGGATCTGCCACTTCAGCGTTAAAAGTTAAACGTTGGGCGTTGAGCGTTCACCCCGCCCGCCCTTCGCCTTCGCATCTTCGCGCCTAACCCTTCTTCCGGAAAACGATCAAATGCTGCCGCGGCAGCGTCTTGATCGTTTCAACATAGTCGAGCGGCTGGACCGACATTTCCTTCTTCACCTGCTCCTCGGTCATCTTGTGGAGCGGTTTGATCGGCACACCGGGGTCTTCCCCGCGGTACTCGATGAAGACAATACGGCCGTTGGGTTTGAGGGACCGGCAGAGCGCGGCGATGATCTCCGCCGGGTGGCTGCACTCGTGATAGACGTCGATGAAGATCGCGAGATCCACCGGCTCCGGTAGCTTCGGGTCCTCCGGCGTGCCCACCACCCCGATGACGTTGGTGACTCCACGCGCCGCCATCGCCTTGGCCAGCATGTCGAGCATCTCCTGCTGGATTTCCACCCCGTACACCTTGCCCTGCGGTCCTACCGCCTGGGCAAACCGCCAGCTGAAATATCCCGTGCCACATCCGATGTCGGCCACCACCTGACCTGGCTGCAGGTTCAACGCCTTCATCACCAAATCCGGCCGCTCCTCCCGGTCGCGCTCCGGTCGTTCGAGCCAGGGTGCGCCGACATGGGACATGAAATGTGCGATCTCCCGGCCAAAATAGTACTTACCCAGCCCGTCGCGCGTCTTCGTCCCCAGCGCATACCCCGTGGCCAAAGGTTTCCCCCTCAGGGGATCCGCCCCCTGCCCCCCGCCGGCCCAAGCTGCAGCGGTCCCCACGACGATCGCCGCCGCCAGCGTCGCCACCCCGATTACGCGGTATCCGCTTGGGAAGTTCATGTCTCACCGTCGCCCAGCGCACCCGACAAGACAAGGACGAAGGGCCCTTGCTCCGAATCGACCAAAGCCCAAATCTTCCCGACGTTCACCATGCGGATTTTCGTAACCGTCGGAGTCCCTTCCGCTCGATTCGCCCGCGAGGCATGCTCGTTGGCGAGAACCCTCGTGATGGGGCTCGCGACGCTCCTCGACGGATCAGCGTTCGGCGCTGGACCTGACACCGCCTCACCCACCGTCCCTCCCTTTTCGTTGATTTACGCGGTGCGGTCCTGGGAGGGGGATTATGCCTCACGGAACATCCCGGGAGGCGTTGAAACCACTCCAGTGCGAAGCGAACTCTGGCGCATCTCGTTCGATGGTACGGATCCCACTCGGATCCGGATCCCCGGTCCACGGGTTGAGCACCCGGTGGCGAGCCCGGACGGGCAGTGGCTCCTCTGGCAAAGCCAAACGCAGGGCCAGTGGCAGGTAGTACGCGGTCGTCCCGACGGCACCGAAGCCCAGCGCATCGGCCCGCCGCCGGAGTGGGAGCGATCCTGGCCCGACGCCTTCGGAGCAGCCTTTTCCACCGACGGCTCCCGGCTCGCCTACACCGTACACAACGGTCGCGAGGGTCGCACGGTCCTCGCCCGCGCAGACGGGTCGCACGCGCAACTCCTTGCTCCGGAGTTCGGCTACGCCTACATGGCGTTTCCCGACTCCCATTCGGACCGCGTGGTGTGTTCGGGTCCTGCACAAGGCTACCGCCTCGCCCTCCTGAGCGCCGGCGATGGAGCAGCCCGGGTCCTCACCCCGGAGTTGACCGATTGTTACGCGCCCCAGTTTTCGCCGGACGGGAAGACCCTCCTCTTCATCCGCCGGGAAGGGGGGCTCTGGCGCATCGGCGCGGACGGCACCGAGCCGCGACGTCTCGCCTTGGGGCTGGAGGTGGAATTCCGGCTCTCCGCCGAAGACCAGCATGGCTCGACAGATTTTCCCTCCCTGTCTCCGGACGGTCGCGAGGTGGCCTACATCGCCCGCGACCCCGAGGGCGTGCCCAACGTGTTCACCGTCAGCCTCGAAGGCAGCCACCCGCGACAGCGCACCCACCACGTCCGCGCCTGCGGTCGCGTGCGCTGGAGCCCGGACGGACGCTGGCTGGCCTACGTGTCCTTTGACGCCGGCCAGCGGCCGCAATTGCACCTCCTCGCTGCCGAGGGTGGGCGCCCTCCCCAAATGCTCACAACCGGAACCGGCGCGGTTTACAGTCTGACCTGGCTGAACCGCGGCTCCGGCTGACCTGGACCTTCGCGAACCCCGTCGGCTGCCTCTTTTCTTGTGCGAAAGCAACGCCGGCGGGTGCTAGAGGACAAAGGGTCATGATCACCGACACGCAACTCCTCGAAGACCACCTCCAGCATCCCGGGGGCGCCGCGTTCACGGAGCTGGTCAATCGACACCTGAATTTGGTCTATTCCGCCGCCCTCCGTCAGGTGAACGGAGATTTGCACCTGGCTCGGGATGTGACCCAACTCATCTTCACCGATCTGGCCAAAAAGGCGGCCACCCTCAGAGGCCGGAGCTCGCTCACGGGCTGGCTGTTCGTCAGCACGCGTTTCATCGCGGCCAACCGCGTGCGCAGCGAGCGTCGCCGTCAGACTCGCGAACGAGAGGCCCACCTCATGAGTGAAAACGAATCCGCCACCCTCGCCGAGGCCGA
>JAEUGY010000096.1 GCA_016794625.1 Opitutaceae bacterium | reverse complement strand
ATGCCGATGAGAAGTTCCAGGTTGCTGCCGACTCCGCCGAGTTAATCGTTGCAAAACAGCGAAACGGACCGGTAGGAGAGTTGAAGCTTACGTTCCTACGAGACATCACCCGCTTTGAAAACTACACACAGTAACCCGCTTGTACGGGTGGCTCGCCTCGTTGTCGTCGTCGCCCTGATGGTCTTGGGCACCGGGCGAGGGTTCGCCCAGGCGACGCAGAAGTCCGCGCAGCCGACCTCCACGGTGGGTACCGTCACGGTCAAATTTGTCGGATCGGCGAACGTCAATGAGCAGGTCGTGCGGGCCAACATGCAGGTTCGCGAGGGGGGTGAGCTCGACGACGCGATGATCGATGGCGACATCCGTTCGCTCTATCGCACCGGCCTGTTCGAATTCATCGAAGTCAAGCGGGACGAGCGCCCCGACCGCACGGTGAACCTCCTGGTGGAGGTCACGCCGAAGTTCCGGGTGCTCAGCATCCGGTTTGAAGGCAATACCAAGGTGAAGGGCCGTCGCTTGGAAAAAGAGGTGAAGTCCAAAGCCAACCTGGCGTTGGACGAACGCCAGGTGAAGGAGGACGCAGAGAAGCTCCGCGAATTTTACCAGAAAGCGGGCTACAATCAGGTGTCCGTCAGCTATGCCATCGAGCGCGACCGCAGCACGGGTTTCGGAACGATCATTTTCAAGGTCAAGGAAGGCGAAAAAGTGAAGATCGCCGCCATCAAGTTCGCCGGCAACGACAACATCAAGGCCCGCCGACTGCGCAAGGAAATGGAGACCAAGAAGTGGTGGATGTTCTCGTGGTTGACCGGTTCAGGTCGCTTCAAGGACGAGCAGTTTGAGGACGATCTGGAGAAGGTGAGGGATTACTACCGCGAGGAAGGATTCCTCGATGTGGCGATCGACGAGGACAAGATCCGCTACGATTACCCTTCGCCCAGCAAGTTGGAGATCACCGTCCAGGTGGAAGAGGGCAAGCGGTACCGCATTGGCGATGTGACGTTCAAGAACAACAAACTGTATCAGACCGCGCTGCTCCGACTCGTCGTCCGCCAAAAGAGCGGCATGGTCTTCACGCCGTCCAAACTCGATAAGGACGTCGAGGCACTGGAAGATTTTTATGGCCGCGATGGCTATCTCGACACCCAAGTCCGCCTTGTGCGCAAGCCCAACATCGCGACGGGCAATATCGACGTCGAATACGACATCCGCGAGAGCGAGAAATTCTACGTCGAATCGGTCAAGATCGAGGGTAACACCAAGACCAAGAGCATTGTCATCCTGCGCGAATTGACGCTGGGGCCGGGTGAAGTCTTCGACATGGTGCGCATGAAGATCTCGAAGCTGCGCCTGGAGAACACGCGGTTCTTCGAAGACGTGAACGTCACGCCCGAGTCTTCGAACATCCCTGCGCGCCGTAACCTCAAGGTTGCGGTGAAGGAAGGTCGAACCGGCAATCTGACCTTTGGCGCGGGCTTCAGTTCGTTGGAGCGGGCGGTGATTTTCGCCGAGTTGACCCAGTCGAATTTCGACGTTTTCAACCGCCGCAGCTTTTTCCAGGGCGACGGACAGAAGTTCCGCCTCCGGATGCAGCTCGGGTCGCAATCGAGCGAGATTGTACTCTCGTTCGAGGAACCCTGGTTGTTCGAACGCGAGCTGGCGCTGGGCTTCAGTGTCTTCCGCACCAGTTCCGACTACGACAGTTCTTTCTACGAAGAAATTCGAACGGGTGGTGAGTTGTACATGCGCAAGCGGCTGTTCGAACTGGTCGAAGGCAAACTTGCCTACAGTGCGCAGGAAGTGGAGATCCGTGATGTCGACCAGACGATCGAGATTTTCTATCCGGCGGGGAAGAGCTTTCTCTCGACCGTGGGATTGCAGCTCCTGCGGGACACCCGTGACAAGATCATCAATACCACGAACGGCAACCGGGCTGAGTTCAATCTCGATGTCTCGACGGACGCGATTGGCTCGGACTTCAATTATTACAAGGCCGAGTTCCGCGGTTCACAGTTCTTCCCGGTGTTTGACACCCAGACTCAAGTCCTCGCGGTGATAGGCCGCGCGGGCGTGTTGGATACCTTTGGCAAGAACGACAAAGGAAAACCGCGATTTGAGTACTTCACGCTTGGCGGTCCCTATACCCTGCGTGGCTTTGAGTACCGCGATGTCGGACCGAAGAATTCGTCGGGAGAGCCCATTGGTGGACAAAGTTACGGATTCCTGTCGCTCGAGTACTCGGCGGACATCGTCAGCCCCATCCGGTTTGCGATCTTCTACGACGCCGGCTTCATCAACGACGATCCCTACGATTTCAACCCGGCGTCCTACAACGACAACTTCGGGTTCGGTCTTCGCCTCTTTGTTGCAGGAGCGCCACTCAGTCTCGACTTCGGTATACCGATCACGTCCGACCGGTTTAACAACAAGGGAAATCAATTTAACTTTTCCTTTGGTACGCGTTTCTGATTCAGTTTTACCTTCCGCTCCAAACCCAAGCTATGAACAAAGTCCTCCGCATCCTCTCTACGATCGCCGCTTTTGGCGCCGCCACGCTGGTGGCACAAGCCCAACCGGCGCCCAAGATCTTCGTCGTCGACATGGCGAAGCTCCTCGAAAGCCACTACAAGACCGAAGAACAGATGGCGAAGCTCAGGGCGGATGAGCAGAAAGCCCAGGTCGAACTGGAGCGCTTGAACAAGGAAGGGAACGCGCTGGTGGAACAGTACAAGGAGTTCGTCGAGAAGGCGAATAACAACCCCCTCGCATCGAACGATGCCAAGGCGAAGGCAGAGCAGGAAGCTCAGGCCAAGCTCGAGGAGATCGAGAAGAAGAAGCAGGAAATCCAAGTCTTTAAGAACAATGTGGAGCGCCAGCTGGCGCAGCGTCTCCGGTCCTTCCGCGAGATCATCCTCGAGGAAATCAGCAAGGCCGCGACGGACATTGCCAAGAGCAAGGGTGCCACCGTCGTGGTCGACAAGTCCGGCCCCAGTGGGATCGGCATTTCGAATTTCATCTACCTCGACCCTTCCTATGAGATCACGGATGACGTTCTCAAGGAAGTGAACAAGGGCCGTCCGGCCACTCCGGCCCCGGCGGCGACCGCTCCGGCGACCACCACGGGCAGCACCCCGGCTCCGAAATCCGCGCCCTCCGGCGGCGAGGCTCCGACGGTGACGTTCCCGGGCGCGAAGAAGAACTGAGTGTCCCGATCGCTTTCCGGCCCGCCCCTCACCGGGGCGGGCTTTTTTGCGCCCGCTGTTTACCGTTCCCTCTTCGTTTCGGGCCGCGGGGCGATGACCTCCTGCGATTTGCTCATGGGATTGTGCCGCAGGATTGAAGTGGCCTGCGCAACCGTGTTGTGATCCTTGGAAATCCCATTGGCATGAAACTGTCCTACACCGCCGAAGAGCTCATCGCGATGCTCCAGCCCGCCTCGACGCGCGGATCGACTGAGGATCGTGTGACGGGCATCGCAGCGCTGTCCGCAGCGGAACGTGGGGATCTCTCCTTCTTGGGCAATGCGCGCTACAAGTTGCAGGTCGCCGAGTCGCGTGCGTCGATCCTGCTCCTGCCGGTGGGGTTCGAAGGAGAGCCAAAAGTGGGGCAACTTTACCTGTTTGTAGCCAATCCCTCCGCCTCATTGGCCACGCTGTGTGGTCGGATTGAACAGCAACTGTGGCCCAAAGCTGCACCCGGAATACACCCGTCGGCCGTGATCGACCCTTCGGCGACCGTGGCACCCAGCGCCACGATCGGTCCGCTCTGCGTCATTGAGGCGAACGCAAGGATTGGCCCCGGGAGCCACCTGCAGGCTCAAGTCTTCATCGGACGCGAAGTCACCGTCGGAGCGGACTGCTGGTTTCAGCCGGGGGTCCGGATTACGGCCGAGTGTGAAATCCAGGATCGGGTCCGGCTGCAGCCAGGGGTCGTGATCGGTTCTGACGGTTTTGGTTATGAATTTGTGCAGGGGCGCCATGTCAAAGTGCCCCAGATCGGCCGCGTGGTGGTTGAAACCGACGTGGAAATCGGTGCGAACAGCACCATCGACCGGGCCCGCTTTAGTCAGACACGGATCGGGCAGGGCACCAAAATCGACAACCTCGTTCAGGTCGCGCACAATGTGACCATCGGTAAACACTGCATCTTGTGCGCCCAAGTGGGGATTTCCGGGAGCACCACGCTGGAAGATTATGTTGTGCTCGGAGGACAGGCCGGCCTTGGCGGGCACATCACGATCGGTCGGGGAGCCAAGATTGACGGAGGGTCGTCGCTGACCTCCGACCTCGAGGCGGGCTCGTTTGTGAAAGGTTCTCCCGCTTTGTCCTACCAGCTGGAGCAACGTATCAACGTTCTACGCAAACGACTTCCAGAGCTCTTTAAGCGGGTGGATGCCCTCGAAGCGCATCTCGTTGATTTAAAAAAGACTTCCGCAGACTAGGAGCTTCGATAACGTCGCCGGACCGCACCTATGAGCAGCAAGCCTGGCCTGAAAATCTTCTCCGGTAATTCCAACCGCCCCTTGGCGGAGGAAATGTGCCGCCACATCGGCATGGCGCTGGGGGAGGCGACAGTCACCAGCTTTCCCGACGGCGAGTCCTTCGTGAAGATCAACGAAAACGTGCGCGGGCACGACGTCTTCCTCGTCCAGTCGACCTGCCCGCCGACCAACCATCACCTGATGGAGCTGCTGATCATGATCGACGCATGTCGCCGTGCGTCGGCCTACCGCATCACGGCCGTGCTGCCCTTTTATGGATACGCGAGACAGGACCGCAAGGACCAGCCTCGCGTGCCGATCACGGCGAAGCTGGTGGCCAACCTGCTCACGGCGGCCGGAGCCAATCGCGTGCTGACGATGGATCTGCACTCCCAGCAAATCCAGGGTTTCTTCGACATCCCGGTCGACCATCTCTACGCCTCGCCCACGCTGTTCAAGTACCTCGCCCAAACCCCAAAACAGAATCTGGTGGTCTGTTCGCCCGACGTCGGCGGGATGAAGATGGCGGCGGCCTACGCCGACGTGCTCGGAGCCGGCCTCGGATTGGTGGCGAAGAAGCGCACGAGCGCCACGAATGTGGAGGCCATCAATGTCGTGGGTGATGTCAGCGGCTGCGATGTGCTCCTCGTCGACGATATCACGGAAACGGCGGGCACCCTGACGGCAGCCGCGCGCATCTTGCGCGAGCATGGCGCTCGGAGTGTGCGTGCGGCGGTCAGCCATTGCATTCTCAGCGACATGGCCCGGCAGCGTCTCGAGGGTGGTTTGATCGACGAACTGATCATCACGAACTCGATCCCCAACGATCCTAAAGGCCTGCCCATCACGATATTAAGCATCGCAGGCCTTCTGGGTGAAGCGATTTTGAGGATCAACAACAATGAGAGTGTCACGAGTTTGTTTAAGGTGAAGGGCTTCTAAAGCCCTGTTCGCTTTGACAATCGGCTCGTCCGCGGGAACTTCCGGGGCGGGCGATCGGTCGCTTCCCTTCGCCGTACGCTGATTCCCCCCTATGAAACTCAACCCACGCCTCCAGCTCTTCGTCGCATTGATGTCCGTACTGACCGCCGGATTGCACGGTCAGAAGGAGCCCGCCAAGAAGCCGGTGCTCCGGATGGATCCCAGCGCGGTTTCCGAGGGCGGGCGTCCCGGTCTGGTGGTGTCCTACGCCGACATGGTGGAGCCGGTGCAGCGTGCGGTGGTCTCGGTTTACTCGACGAAGATTGTGACCCAGCGTCGCCAGGTGAATCCCCTCTTTCGGCAGTTTTTCCCCGATCAGGTGCCGCCGGAGCGCGAGTCGCGGGAGCAGGGGCTGGGGTCGGGGGTCATTGTTTCAGCGGATGGATACATTTTAACCAACAACCATGTCGTCGAGGGGGCCGATGAACTCAACATCTCGCTCCCGGATGAGCGGGAATTCAAGGCGAAGCTCATTGGCTCGGACCCGAGCACGGATGTCGCGGTGATCAAGATCGACGCCGCGAATCTGCCCTTCGTGACCCTGGCGGACAGTGACAAATTGAGGGTGGGGGACGTGGTGTTCGCGGTCGGCAATCCCCTTGGTATCGGTCAAACGGTGACCATGGGGATTGTCTCGGCGCTCGGGCGCAACAACCTGGGCCTTCTCGACCGGGAGAACGGCCAGGCGGGCTACGAGAACTTCATTCAAACGGATGCCTCGATCAACATGGGTAATTCTGGCGGCGCGCTCGCGGATGCCAAGGGCCGCCTGGTCGGGATCAACACCGCGATCATGTCGACGACGCGCGGCAACATCGGGATAGGCTTTGCGATACCGATCAATCTGGCGTCTTCGATCATGCACAGCCTGATCGAGACCGGTTCGGTCTCGCGGGGATTCCTCGGTGTCGGCGTGGAGACGCTCAATGGAGATCTGGCCGAAGCGCTCGGACTGAAGAAAGATGCGAAGGGCGTCTTGATCAATAATGTGACTCCGGACAGCCCGGCGGACAAAGCAGGGCTGAAGCGGGGCGATGCGATCCTGGCGATCAACGACCGGCCCATCACGTCGCTCCAGGACCTCCGGCTCTTTGTGTCGCAGCTGGCGCCAGGGACCGAGGTCAAAGTCCGGACCTTTCGGGAAGGCAAGGAGCGCGTGCTCGAGGTGAAACTCGCCAGTCTGGCCGATGCCGGTCGACGGGGCGGATTGTTCGACGGCGTCAAGGTCGAGCTCGTGAACGACGAAATGCGAACCCGCCTCAACCTGGACGAGCGCGTGGGTGGACTTGTCGTGACCGAAGTTGAACCGACGTCGCCCTACGCCGACAAACTCCTGCCGAACATGGTGATCATCGAAATCAACCGCGAGCCCGTCGAGTCGGTGAATGGTGCGCGCGAATCGCTCAAGCCGGGACCCAATCTGCTGCTCGTGTATTTCCGCGGGCGTTACAGTTACATCGGCGTTCCGATCGCGCGCTGAGGACATTGACGGGCAGGGAGCGGCCGCGGGCCGCGCCCTCGCCCTGCGGGAGCCGGAGGGGTGGTTCAGCTCCCCGGCTTTTCCACGGGCAGCCGGGCCAATTCGGCCGGAAGCGCATCCGCGGCGTACGTGGGGAAGGAGAGTTCCAGCAATGAGACCGCGGGGATGTCAAATCGACCCGTGCCGGCGCTGCGATCGACCAGCATGGCCACCGCCACCGGTTCCGCGCCGGCGGCGCGGAGGATTTGTAGGCACTCCTGGACCCGGCCCCCCCGTGTCACCACGTCTTCAACCACGAGCACGCGCTCACCGGGTGCGAACTTGAAACCCCGACGCAGCACCAGGACGTTGTTTTCCTTTTCGGCGAACACGTAGCGTGCCCCGGCCTGGCGGGCCACTTCCTGTCCGATGACCAGGCCGCCCATGGCGGGCGCCAGTACGGTGGTGAAGTTCATTCCGGGCATGGTCTTGACCTTGGCCAGCAGTAATTCTCCCAGACGCGTGACGGCGTCCATATGCTGGCAGACCTGCGCGCACTGGAAGTAGAAGCCGCTGTGAAGGCCGGAGCGTAAGACAAAGTGCCCCTGCAGCAGCGCCTTGGTGCGCGTGAAGATATCGAGGATTTCCTGCTGTTTTGGATCCATGAGCCGAGCATGCTGCCGAGCGTGGCCTCCATGCCAAAGCGAAATTCGTCCGGCCATCGTCTTCTTGCACCGGACGCAACCTCGCGCACTGTGTGTTACGGTGGTCATTGAACGCACACCTCTTGAGGATGAGTTGGGCGATGTGCTCGACAAGGCCTTGCAGCACGCGGGTCTGACGGCGACCTCGTTGGCTGAGCGTGCGCAGGTGAATCTGTCGAAGATTCGGGATGCGATCGACTACCGGTATGATTTGAATGGAGGGGAGCTGTCCCGCTTGTCCCGCGTGCTCGGCCTAAATGAGGTGGGTTTTTGCGCCTTGGCAGGCGGAAACTACCCCCTGCCGGAGATTCTCGGTCTCCCCTTCTGCCTCTTCCCACTCCGGATGCCTCATGGCATCGGCGTCGCCAACGCCTATGTCGTGGCGGACTGCTCGAAACAGACCGGACTGCTCTTTGATGCCGGTTCGACGCCGGCCGCGTTGCGTCGGGTCTGGCCGACCCGCATCCGACAGATCGAGGCAGCCTTCATCACCCATCCGGAAACAGAGCACATGGGTGGATTGTCGGAAGTGCGTGAGTTTTTCGGAGCTCCCCCCGTCTTCGCACCTCGGGGCGGTCAAGTCGCGGGGGCCACCGCGGTGAGTGACGGTACCATCCTTGAGTTTTCCGGCTTTTCGGTCGAAGTGCTGGCGACGCCCGGGCATGTGGAGGCCCACAACAGTTATGTGGTTCGCTCGCGGACGGCCGCGTCCGGCCCCGGTCTGCTCTTGTCGGGCGACCTCTTTTTTGCCGGCTCGATCGGTGGTGCGTTTTTCTGCCGGGAAAAGCTCAAATCAAGCCTGCGACGGCTGTTTAACCGCCTGCCCCCCGAAACCGTGGTGGCCCCGGGACATGGGCCGCTGACCACGGTGGGTCATGAGCTACGCTACAATCCCTTCGTTGCGTTCTGACGAAAGAGAGATCGCTGATTCAGATTTTGCCTGCCTTGCGCGCCTCCACCATGCGGTAAAAGTCGCTGAAGAGCGGATCGGCGTCGTTCGGCCCCGGGGCGGCCTCCGGGTGATACTGCACCGAGAAGATCGGCAGGCTCAAGTGGCGCAGGCCTTCGACCGTGCCATCGTTGAGATTCACCTCGGTGACTTTTGCGCCGCGGGATTCAATGCTCTTGGGATCGGTGGCGAATCCGTGGTTCTGAGCCGTGATCGAAACGCGTCCCGATTCCAGGTTCTTGACCGGTTGATTGCCTCCCCGATGCCCGAACTTGAGTTTGTAGGTGGAGCCGCCGAGGGCGTGCGTGATCATTTGGTGACCCAGGCAGATACCAAAGATGGGGAAATCCGGCATCAACGCAGTGACCGTTTGGTGGATATAGGGAAGGGCCGCCGGGTCGCCGGGACCGTTCGACAGAAAGACTGCGTCCGGGTTGTGCTCGCGAATCATCGAGGCAGGGGCGTTTGCCGGAAACACCTGCACGTCGAAACCGTGGTTGATCAGTTTGCGGAAAATCGAGTACTTGGCGCCGTAGTCAAAGGCAGCCACCCGGAACCGCCGGGCCGGGCTCGCCGGGGCGCAAAAGCTGGTGCCCACGGGCTGATAGGGAGTGTTATAGTTCCCGGCGTCATCCGCCTTCCACAGAAACGGTTGGTCGGTGGTCACATCGCGCACGTAATCCGCTCCAGCCATGTCCTGCCAGGCGCGGGCTTGACGCACCGCCTCCTCATCCGTGATCGGCCGCGTGCTCAAGCAGCACTTCATCGCACCGTCGACCCGAAGCTTCTTGGTCAAGGCGCGCGTGTCGATTTCGCTGATGCCGGGAATGCCGTGCTTGGCCAAAAAGTCGGAAAGGGACTGCTGGCTCCGCCAGTTGGAGACGACCGGTGACAGTTCCCTGACCACCAAACCCGAGCAGCGCGGGGCAGCCGCCTCCGAGTCAGCGGCGGCGATGCCGTAGTTTCCGATCTGCACGGCGGTCAAGGTGACAATCTGACCGAAGTAGGAGGGGTCCGTGATGATCTCCTGATAGCCCGTCATCGACGTGTTAAATACGCATTCGCCGGCGACCGTGGCTTCGGCGCCGAAAGCGAAGCCGCGGTAGACCGAACCATCTTCCAGGGCGAGAACAGCAGGCTTGGACGTGGACATTAAAGCCGAACGAAAAGCGGACGGGCGCGATGTGCCAAGGGTATTGTCGCGCTTCCTGCCCGGAGATGTGAAAAAGTTCGTTCCCGGACCGGCGGAAATCGTCGGATTGCTTCGTTTGACACCCGGCTATTGCCGACTATCGGTAACGAGACCTTTCTCATGGCTTATCAAGAAGACCGCAGCAGCTGGTTCGAAGGACAAGGACTCTGGCAACACGTTTCTGCCTCCGATTGGCAGGATTGGACGTGGCAGCTGAAGAACCGGATCACGACGCTTGATCAGCTGGAGCGGTACATGATTTTGACGCCCGAGGAACGTCGGGGGGTCGCGTTTGCGGGCAAGAAACTCGCGTTGGCGATCACGCCTTACTTCTTCAACCTCATCGACCTTACGGATCCGGACTGCCCGATTCGCAAGCAGGTCGTTCCCAGGGAAGCGGAAATGTACGTCGCGGCTGAGGAAAAGCTGGATTCCTTGGGCGAGGACGAACATTCGCCGGTGCCCGGATTGGTACACCGCTATCCGGACCGCGTTTTGTTCCTGGTCACCGATCGTTGCGCGGCGTACTGCCGTTATTGCACCCGGAGCCGGCTCGTTTCGAATGCCCAGGACTATAATTTCCATCCTGAGTATGAGCAGGGACTTCGTTATATTGAGTCCCATCCCGAAGTTCGCGACGTCCTCCTATCAGGTGGGGATCCTCTGCTGCTTTCCGACAAGAAACTGGAGCATCTGTTGAGCCGACTGCGGGCGATCAAGCATGTGGAGTTTATCCGCATTGGGTCGCGCATCCCGGTGTTCCTGCCCCAGCGCATCACCCCCGAGCTGTGCGAGATCTTCAAGAAATACGGGCCCATTTGGATGAGCATCCATGTCAACCATCCGAAGGAGGCGACCGCCGAGCTGCGTGATGCGTGCGAGCGGCTGGCCTTCGCGGGGGTGCCACTTGGCAACCAGAGCGTCTTGCTGGCGGGCGTCAACGATGACCCGGACGTGATGAAGGCGCTGGTGCATCGTCTTTTGCGGATGCGCGTGCGGCCCTATTACCTCTACCAGATGGATTTGATCACGGGTGGCAGCCACTTTAAGGTCGATGTGCGCAAGGGCTTGGAAATCATCAAGTCTCTTCGCGGCCATACGACCGGCTATGCGATCCCCCAATACGTGATCGATTCGCCAGGGGGAGGGGGCAAGGTGCCGATCAACCCGGAGTACCTGGAGTCGATCGATGATGATCGAGTGATCTTCCGCAACTATGAGGGTCGCCGGTTCGAGTATCCTCTGACATCGAGCGGTCACACCTTGGATGCGGATGCGACCCTCGACACGCCGGCTCCCGCGGTGGGGAGCGCAGCGGATGTGAAACGAGGGGCGTGACCGCTCCGCGTGCCACGCGCAAAGAATCGGGCGGGTAGGATCTGGTGACGAAGACTCTTCGCGCCTGAGGGTATGAATGCGACCGGACGCGAAGAGCCGACAACATTTTTGTCGAGGGATTGAATGTTTTGGCGATGAACGCGTCTACCTCCGTGTAGTCAGCAATCGTTCGAGTGAGCGATGCTTGTTTGTAGTTCTTACGGTTTGCTTGGTGTTAGGTCACAAGGCCGCCTTTTCGCGAAGGCGGCCTTCGTGTTTTTGGGAGGAAGGGCTGCGCCTGGCGGGCGGGCCATTCAAGCCAACACAACGCAAATCTGAACGGGAAGTCGGGTTCGAGGTTGTCGCTGGCCGGCTGCCGCGCGAGACTGGTGCGCATGATTGGGCTCCTCGAGGGTGGTCGGCGAATCCGTAAGAAGGAACCGGAGAAGGTCCTCTGGCTGCATGCGAGTATTGTGGGTTGCCGGCCGAAGATCTGGCGGAGGCTGGCCGTTCGCGAGACGATGTGGTTGTCGCGGCTCCATGACACCCTCCAGATCGCTTTCGACTGGTTCGACTATCAGACGCACAGCTTTCAGCTCGATGAGCGACGCTTTGGCAATCCGCTGAAGCGTGACGAGCTGACGATTGAAGATGACCGTGATGTGACCCTCATGGACTTGGATGTTTCGAGTCGGGCTCGCTTCGTCTATGGGTATCACTTTGGAGAAGGATGGATGGTTGATATTGGAGTGGAGAAAGTGCTCGGAGTGGAAAAAGGGCACGGGTATCCTCGTTGCCTCGCTGGCGAGAGGGCAGGTCCGCCGGAAGACTGTGGTGGCTTGGAAGCCTATCACGATCTTGTGCGCAGCCTGAAGGAACCTGAAACGGACCTCGGGCGAGAGTGGAGAGAGTGGGTGGGGCCTGACTACGACCCCGAACTCTGTTCCCTTGAGAAAATCGACAAGGCCTTGAAGAAATTGGGTCGATGATGTCCGCGCGCCGGAGAATACGAACGGTGCGCGTGCCCGTGAGAGGGTGGGGATATGGTCTGCTCACGATCGCCATCGCGGGTGGACTTTGGTTTTGGCTGCAGCCTTCCTCGACCCGGAAGGAACTGCGCACCCTGGTGTTCTCCGCCTGGAGTCCAGGCTCGCGCGTGGGCGTGGCCGACGTCGTTGCCGACGTTTGGGATGCGTATCTCGTGCCCGATCCTCCGCTTCGCTCGGCTCCCCTTGAGCTCGGAACGTATGCCCTTGGAGGTTGGCCTCAGCCGTCCGGGTTTCGTCATGGGTCGATTACGCTTTTGCAGAATCAAGCCTACGCCGCGGGCTGGGTAGACCGGCTCCGTTGCTCGGCGTGGGTGACCTACCGCGTGGGAGGCGATGCGCCGGCGCTCCGCTCTCCGCCGCGCCCCGACCGATTTGTGATGGATCGCCGCCTCTCGGCACCCGTCAAGCCGGAGGACTACGTGCGCACGGGTTTCGATCGCGGACACCTGGCGCCGAACCTGGCCATTGGGCGGTGGTTTGGAGCGGAGGCGCAACGGGAGACGTTCTTAATGTCCAACGTCGTCCCTCAAGCGCCCGCTTTGAATGGCGGGTTGTGGCGCGAGATCGAAGCCCGCATCGCCTATTCCTATCCGGCTAGACTCGAGCAAGTGTGGGTCATTTGTGGCCCCCTGTTCGATGCGGAGCCGAAACGGTTGGACCGCGTCGGGATTGCTCTCCCTTCGGCGTTTTACCTGATCGTGGTGGATGTTTCCGCGGGCCGGGTTCGGACGTTGGCTCTGACCCTACCACAAGACCTGTCGAAAGACATGACGCTGGAAGCAGCCTTGACTTCGGTTGACGCAATCGAATCGCAGTCCGGGCTGGATTTTTTGTCACTCCTGGATGATGAAGATGAACGGACGATTGAATCGAGACGCTCTTATCGTGTTTGGTAGCAGCTGAAGCAGATTGGTTTACGTCGTACTCGCATCTGTATGTCGATGATGCTTCGATCGACCGGAGGGTTGACGGACCCTGGGATGGCGCCGAGAGTGCAGCGTTCTTTCGCAGCTCGTGGTCGGCCAGGAAGCCTTATGCGCCTGTCGCATCAGGTTTCCGTCTGACCATGAACATGAATAAGACTCGATATGTCTACGTCGTGAATCCCGGCAGCTTCGCCGGAACGCCGTTCTTTGCCGCTTACGAGGTTGAAAACCTCGTGGATCGGCCGGACGCGCTGCCCGGAGATGAGGTTCGGGGGATCGACGTCGATTCAGCACGTCGTGAGTGGGTCGGAGCGGTGTCACGCCTTTTCAAGGCGGCGCACCGACTGGTCCGCGAAACGGTTTGGCGCCGGGCCTCACGGGCCTTTGGTGCCGCCGCATAACCAAGATAATGACACCGCCCGGGCGATTCCCATCGTCCGGGCGGTTTTTTTATGGCGCGCTTCCTGAAACGGAGGCGGACGAGGGACGGTCGGGAAGAGTTCCCGCTTTGACCAGCACGAGCTGGTCCGGGTTCACGTACGACGAAATGGTTTGGTTCACACGTTCGAGCGACAGCGCTGCGATCACCTGCGGGTAGCGGTCCAACCAGCTCAGGTCATAGCCCAGGTGTATGGAATCGAGGATGGCCCCCGCCATGCCGTCGGTGGTGGCAAGGCCGACCTTGTAGGAGCCGATCAGGTCGGATTTCACCCGGGAGAGCTCGTCGGCTGTGATTCCGCTCCGGTGCCAGGCTTCGAGTTCGCGGCGGGTGGAGGCGAGCCCTCGCTCCAACGATTCCGGGGCGAAGCTGGCGGTGATCCTAAATTCGCCATCAGAGAAGGTGTCGGAGGCGAGCCCGCCCCGAATGTCATAGGTCAGACCCTCTTCGTCGCGCACCTTAGAGAGCAGCCGGCTGGTGAATCCCCGCCCCAGCACCGCAGCGCCCACCCGGAGTGTAAGTGCGTCCTCGTGCCGGGCAGTGAGGCCTGTGCGTTGTCCCCATACGACGCTCACGCTGGTCTTGTCGCTCATCGTCACGGTGTAGTCCTGCCGGGAAGGCGAAATCCGCACGGCTGCGGCTGCGGGTGCGACGAGGCGCCGTCCGCCCCGCCAGTCCCGAAACACCCGCGCGACTTCATGCTGCACGGTGGCAGGGTCGAGGTCACCGACGACAACGAGTGTTCCCGATTCAGGGCCATAGAATTCGGCGTGGAATGCGCGGAGTTGATCTGGTGTCACCTCCTGGATGGCCGCGATGAACGCTTCGGCCGGTTCAGGCCGGTTGGGATGTCCCGGTGGATAGAGCAAAAGTGAAAACGATTCGGAGGCTCGGAAGTCGGTGCTCTCCATCTGCCGGCGAAGAAATCCCGTCCATTGGCGTTTGGATTTCTCGACTTCCTCCGCCGCAAAAGCCGGTTCACGGAGTTGCTCGGCCAGCAATTCAAGCAAGAGCGGCAGGTCCTTGCTCAGGCACTTGGCACGGATCTGGAGCAGGGTGCTTTCAACCGAAAACGAGATCTGGGCGCCCACACCTTCCAGTTTCTCCGCGATGGAAAACTTCGATTGACGGGAGGTTCCCTGATCGAGAAGGGCTCCGGTCAACGTGGGAACCGCTCGATTCTCCGGCGGTGCGAAGCGATCGCCTGCGGGCAGGGAAGCGCGGAGGGTGACGACTTGCTTGACCCCCGTTCGCAGGGAAACCAGGTCCCAGCCCGCGGTGCGTGAACGTGTGAGTTGGGATGCGATGGAGGTCAACGGCGGGGAGGCCGGTTCGGCCGTGGCGCCCGAGACCGACGCGGCGGCGGCGTAACCGGCGGCGAGAATGCGAATCAGACGTGAACAACGTGTACGCATGGTGAAGGGAGGGGACACGGCTCAGCGGGATGGCTCGGACGGGGAAACCGGCACGAACCAACCCGTGGTGGATTGGTCTTCGACGAGGTACTTGCGGGCCGCTTCGCGCACGGACAACGGCGTGGTGGCGCGAAGGGCATCTTCGATGGTGAGGAACAGCGTCCAGTCTCCCACGGCGATGTATTCATTCAGTGTTGACGCCAGGCCGAACGAGCCGTCCCGGGCATAGGCAAGGGAGGCCAGGATCTGGTTCGCTGCGGTGGTGACCTCGGCGGAGGTAACTCCATCGGTCTTCAAACGTTCGATTTCCCGGAGCATGATGGATTCGACCTTCTGGTGTTCACTTTCGGGAGCGAGGTAGGCGTACAACGTGTGTACAGACGGGTCGTGGAAAAAGCCGGCGTCGCCCGAAACCTGAAGGGTCAGATTCTGGTCGGTCAGAGCCCGGTAGAGCCGGCTGCTCTTGCCGGAACTCAGGATTGCGCTCAAGATCTGCAGTGCAGGCGTGTCGGGGTGTCGTCCGGATGGGATCTTGTGGGCCACGGCCACCAGACCCAATTCTCCGGGTCGTTTCACCGTGACGCGTCGCGGTCCGGTTTGCGGAGGCTCCTCCGTGTAGGGCATCGGGATGGGATGAGGCGACTTCGGAATGGCGCCATAGTGGGTTCGGATCATGGCCAGCGCGGCGGCGGGTTCGAAGTCTCCGATCACCGAAACGGTCGCGTTGTTGGGCCAGTAGTAGGTGTCGTAGAACGCCCGCAGTTTCTCGATGGGGACGCGTTCGATGTCACTGCGCCAACCGATCGTGGAGTGATGGTACGGGTGCGCGAGGTAAGCGGTGGCCATGATCTCCTTGGTCAAGGTCTGGGCGGGATCATTCTCCTCAATTTCGAACTCGTTTCGCACGACGGTCATTTCCGGACGCCGGTCCTCCTCGCGCAGCCAGAGGTTCCTCATCCGATCGGCTTCGATGCGGATGTAGGTCTCCAAATGTTCACTCCCCAGCGTGGCGTAGTAGTTGGTGCGATCGAGCCAAGTGGTCGCGTTGGAAATCGCTCCGAGTCGCTCCAGGATCTGATCGATGCCCGTCCCCCTCTCCCGGTTGTAGGTGGGAGTTCCCTTGAACATCATGTGTTCGAGCAGGTGCGTCGCTCCCGTGGTTCCCGCGACTTCGTGACGCGAACCGACCCGGTAGGTGACCATGAAGGTGACAACGGGGACTGAGCGGTCAGGCAGGAGCAAGACCTGCAGATCGTTCGATTTCAGCCGGTATTCAGCAATTTCACCCTGGGTTCGCACCGGTTCGTAGCCGGCGATCGATTCGGCAACCGGGGTTGATCTCGCGGCGGGGGTGAGCGCCAACAATCCGATCAAGAACGTAAAGCTCAATTTCATGGTACAGGAGGCTGGCTGGGCGACGATGCAGGATGAAGTGAAGGGGCCGAATGGCAACCGGGAGACCGCGGCGAGCCCCTGAAAACGTAACATTACAGGGCTTGGTTTGCGTGACGATGGTGTTACAGTGTGACCGAAGCGTAACAATTCATCGTTCCCCAATGAAAGCTGTTCTCCTTTTCGCAACCACTCTTGGACTGGGTTTGATCGGATCGCGGGCCGCGGGTGATGAAGCGCCCGGTCAGCCGCTGGCGGTTTCCCAAGTTGCCCCTATTCGTGGGATGGAGAGCCCTCCGATGATTTCCACCCGGGTAGCTCCCGTTTATCCCCGCGCCTTGCGCGAAAAGGGGGTGCAGGGGTTTGCCACGGTCGAGGTGCGGGTGGATTCGACGGGGCGTGTGGTCGAGGCTGAACTGGTGCGCAGCACCCTTCCTGAATTCGGAGAGCGCGCGTTGCAGGCGGCGCGGGGCTGGACCTTCAAACCAGCCATGGCTCAGGGTCGGCCCATCACCGCGCGCGTTCGGCTACCGTTTGAGTTTGTGATGCCGCAGGTGGCGGCGCTCGAAGGCCGCTAGTGCGTTGAGCGCGTTTGGGCGGGCAGCAGTTTCTCGCGGAGGTGCGTGATCCGGCTTTTTGACTCACTGTTGCGAACCGCCATGGCGTAGGCTGCGGGTTCACCCACGAGGTAGACCCGCTTTTTTCCTCGAGTAATGGCGGTGTAGATCAGGTTTCGCTGCAGCATCATGAAATGCCCCTTGAGCAGGGGAATGATGACGGCGGGATACTCGCTGCCTTGGGATTTGTGGATACTGATGGCGTACGCGAGACCCAAGTCTGAGAGATCCGCCCGACTGAAGTCGTGACTTTCGCCATCGAAGGCGGCAACCAGATGGCCCGTCTCGGGGTCAGTCGATGTCACTTTTCCGATGTCGCCGTTGAACAGGCTCTTGTCGTAGTTGTTGCGCAGCTGAATGACCTTGTCGCCCGGACGGTACTCGACGCCATTCCAACGCACCGCCCGCGGGTTGGGGTTCAACCGGGCCTGGAGTTGCTGATTCAAGTTACCGACTCCGGCGACACCTTTGTGCATGGGAGCGAGCACCTGGACATCATGGATCGGATTGATCCAAGGCAGCGCGGAGGGCAGGTAGTCCTGACAAAGCGCGAGGATTTTCTGCACCGTTTCCTCGGCTGAGTTCGCCGGGATGAAACAGAGGTCGCTCCAAACGGGGATCTGGGTGACATCTTGGATGGAGGGGGGCAGGGAAGCATCGCCCCCATTGATCGCGTGTGCGGTGGAGACAATGGAGCTCTGCCCACTCTGGCGATAGATCACGTGGAGCCGTGTTACGGGAGCTCGCTCCGAAGCAATGATGTCCTTCAGCACATTGCCCGGGCCTACACTGGGCAGTTGATCCGTATCGCCGACGAGAACGAGGTGGGCGTGGGTGGGGACTGCCTGCAGGAGGGCAGCGGCCAGCCGGGAGTCGAGCATGGAGGCTTCGTCCACCACCAGAAAGTCAGTCGACAGGGGATGGGCGTCGTTGATGAGGAAGCCGCCACCGGCGGGGTCGAATCGCAAAAGTCGATGGATGGTGGAGGCGAATCCACCCGTCGTCTCCGAAAGACGCTGGGCGGCGCGGCCGGTGGGGGCGGCGAGGGTGATTCGGACCTTCTTCGCCTTCAGGATTTCCACCAAGGCTCGGATAATCGTTGTCTTCCCGGTGCCGGGGCCGCCCGTTAAAACGGACACCTTGCTACGCAATGCGGTTTGCAGCCCCATTCGTTGCTGATCCGCAAATGCGAATCCCGCTTTTGTCTCCGCCCATTGGACAGCGGCATCGACGCGAATCGAAGGTAAACCGGAACTGGACCGGACGAGTCGATCGATCGCCTGCGCGATCTTTTGTTCGAATCGCGCGGTGGCTGGCAGTTGTATGAACGCAGATCCCGGCAGGGGTTGTTCTTCGGGCAATAACGGGATGACTTTTTGTCGGACTAGACTGTGACTCTGCACCAGACTCTCCAGTCGAGCTTCGATCCGGGCCGGGCTCGACTCCAGAAGTCCGGCGGCAAAGTCACGAAGCTCATATTCGCGATACGCGGTGTGGCCCTCCTCCTGGAGCGTCTCCAAGGCATAGAGGATGCCGGCGTCGAGTCGAGGAGCGGCATCATTGGCGAAACCGAGATTGATCGCGATCTTGTCCGCGGTCTTGAAGCCGATCCCCTCCACCTCTCGGGCGATGCGGTAGGGTTCGGTCGAAAGGATCTGCTGAGCGCCCGAGCCGAACTTCTTGATGACCTTGAGGCATTGGCCGGGGGTCACCCCGTAGGTCTGCAGGAAGATGTAGAGTTCCCGGAACGCCCGCTGATCATCCCATGCGGTCTTGATGGCCACCGCTCGCTTGGGGCCAATCCCGGGCACGGTGCGCAGTCGGGCTGACTCCTCGCTCAGCACGCGAAGGGTGTCCGTGCCAAACGCGTCGACGATTTTCTCCGCATACACTTTGCCCACACCGGGAACGAGGCCGCTGCCGAGGTACTTCCGAATTCCGTAGACGCTGGACGGGAGTTCGGACCGAAACTGAGCCACCTTGAATTGATCACCATGCTGGGCGTGGTGCGTCCATTCGCCGGTCAGGTGGAGCGTTTCGCCGCACTGGACCCCTGGAAGCGTCCCGACAATCGTCACCCGGCCCGCCTTCGACTCCGGCCCGTCGCGCTCCGGTCGGAATTCAGCGATGGTGTAGTGATTCTCCTCGTTGAGGAAAAGCAGCCTCTCAAGCACGCCGGTGATGCTCGTCGATAGGCTGCGAGTGGGAGAAGGTGAGGCCAAGACGCGAAAAGGCTCTGCAGGGCAGGATATTTCAGCAAATGTAAAAGCGTTCGTTTGCCAAGGCCGGCCAATTCGCTCGTTGTCGATTATGGCATTGATGCAGGAAGGCGCACTTCCGCTGATTCAATTGGCGGTCACTCCGGTGATTCTGATCACAGGATTGGGATCCCTGTTGCTCACCATGACGAACCGGTTGGGCCGGGTCGTGGACCGAACCCGAATCTTGGCGGGGCAGGTGCGCACGGCCGACACCGCCGAGCGCAGTCACTTGCGGTCTCAACTCCGGATCATGTATCGACGGGCCAAATTGGTTCGTCTGGCCGTGACTTTGGCCGCGACCAGCATGTTTATCTCCGGTTTGCTGGTGGTGGTGATTTTTTTCAGCGCACTCTTGGGCAAGGCATTTTCCCATGTGATCGTCGGCCTCTTCGTGACTGCTGTCCTCTTCCTGCTCGGGTCTCTCGCGGCCTTTATTCGAGACATCTTCCTCTCGCTGGTGGCCGTAGGAAGCGAAGTGGATCGTGTCCTGCAGGAGTTTCCGGACGCAGGTCAGACCGCGTCCAGCAAGTCGGGGCCGAGTTCCACTAAATCGTTGTAGACGAACGTTGCGCCTGCTTCCAGGAGCTCGGCTTTGGAATGGGTGCCGGTCGTCACCGTCCAGCAAGGAAACCCGCCTTTCAGCCCGGTCTGTACGTCGTAGGTCGAGTCGCCGACGAGCACCGTGGTCGCGGCCTCGGCGCGAAGCGTCTGCAGCGCGTGGCGCGAAAACGACGGATCGGGCTTGAGCCAAGGAGTGTCGCCGGCGCCAAACACTCCGCTGAGGTAGGGACTCACGCCGAGGTGCTGACACAGGGCGCGGGAGGCTCCTCCGATCTTGTTCGTCAGCACGGCGCAGGTGACGCCGCGGTGATGGAGGTCGCGCAGCAGCTCTTTCGCGCCTGGAAACAGCATCGCGTCGTCCAGCATGGTACGGTCGAAGTAAGCTCGATAGATGCGCAAGGCGTCCACCAGTTGTTCGGGCTGGATGAAGCGAAGCATGGCCTGTTCAAGTCCGCCTCCGACCGCATTGCGTACCGCTTGGAGCGTGGGCGCGGGCAGACCCAACTGTGGGAGGGTGTGGCAATAGCTTCGGTGGATCGCCGAGAAATGGTCGAGCAGAGTGCCATCAAGATCGAAGAGAGCCGTGCGAAAAGACATGGTCAGAGGTGCAGCGCGGAGCAAATGAAGGGCCAGGGCAAGAAATTTGGCTTTGCGACTGCGCGAGGATGCGACGAGCTTGCGGCCAGATGGCTGCACCGACCCACGTCACCAATGCCTGTGTCACGGCGCACACGACCGGCGAGTGTCTCCACCTGTCCTTGTGCGGCCGCTGGAAGGTGGCGGAACCCAGGCCGAGCTTTGAATCCCTGATCGGCCTGCAGAAACCCGAAACGTTTTCCATTTCAATGGAGGACGTGGAAACGTGGGACGGTGCGTTGGTTTTGTTCCTGGTCGAGGCGAAGCGCTGGTCTGCCGTGCATGGAATCGCCGCGGACTTCAGTCAGATTCCGCGTCAGGTGATGGAAATGGCCGATCAGATTGTCCAGGGAGAGGCGGTGGTTCGCCCCGCTGATTCCACACCGGATTTGGTGACGGGCATTGGCATGGCCACGGTCGATGCGTGGAGGAAAACCAAGGCGATCTCGACCTTTGTCGGTGAGTGTGTGCTCTCGGCCTCCCGTCTTCTCCGGCAGCCCGCACGATTTCGATGGGCTGACTGTCTGGCCGAAATGCAACGGTGCGGAGCCATGGCTCTGCCCATTGTTTCACTGATCAGCCTGCTCGTGGGCTTGATCATGGCCTATCAGGCGGCGGTGCAGCTGCGACAGTTTGGGGCGGATATTTTTGTCGCCGATCTTGTGGGGTTGGCCGTGGTGCGCGAGATGGGACCCATGATGGCGGCCATCATCATGGCCGGTCGCACCGGCGCGGCGTTTGCGGCGACGCTGGGAAACATGAAGGCAGGGGAGGAGATCGATGCGTTGCAGACCTTGGGCATCGATCCGGTCGACTTTTTGGTGATGCCCCGGCTCGTTGCGCTCGGTGTGATGATGCCACTTCTTGCTCTCTACGCGAACCTGCTGGGTATTCTGGGGGGCATGGCGGTGGCCAAGGGCGTGCTCGACATACCTCCCTCCGCGTATTGGGTGGAGACCCAGAGCATCATCGATCTGTCGGACCTTTCGACCGGACTGATCAAGGCGACCACCTTTGGGCTGCTCATCGGCTTGTCGGGTTGTCTGCGCGGGCTGCAGGCGGATCGGAGCGCCTCGGGCGTGGGCTCCGCGGCGACGTCGGCGGTGGTGACCTCCATCCTGCTCATCATTGTGGCGGACGCCCTGTTCGCGGTGGTGTTCAACATCCTGGGACTCTGAACTGACATGATTTCTGCACCCCAGGCGCCGTCCCCGGCGATCGTCGTTGAAAATCTGGATTGTGGATACGATGGTCGCGTAGTGCTCGACGAAGTCTCGTTCACCGTGGAGCGGGGCGAGATATTTTTTGTCATCGGGGGCTCGGGTTGCGGCAAAAGCACCCTGCTCCGGCATATGATCGGATTGAATCGACCGATGGCGGGCGATGTCCGGTTTTTTGGCCAGTCCTTTGTCGGTGCGGATTTGGAAACGCGGAGACAACTGCTCAAGACGTTCGGCGTGCTGTACCAAAGCGCCGCTCTTTGGTCCTCGCTCACGCTGCGGGAGAATGTGGCGCTTCCCCTGGAAGAGTACAGCTGCCTCAATCGCCGCGAAATCGGTGAGCTGGTCACCCTTAAGCTCGCGCAGGTCGGACTGGCTGGATTTGACCACTACTACCCGTCGGAGATTTCGGGCGGCATGAAGAAGCGGGCCGGACTGGCGCGGGCGCTGGCGCTTGATCCCGCGATCGTGTTCTTTGATGAACCCTCGGCCGGACTCGATCCCATCACTTCGCGGGAGATTGATGAGTTGGCGGTCAGGGTGCGCGACACGCTGGGCACGACCTGTGTGGTGGTGTCCCACGAGCTGGACAGCATTTTTCGCATCGGCGACCGCCTCATCATGCTGGACAAGGCCGAGCGAGGCATTGTGGCGCGGGGCCGCCCCGGAGAGTTGCGCGACTCCAGTCAAGATCCGCGGGTGACGGCCTTTCTCCGCACCGATCGGGAGGTGCGAAGGAAACAGCCCTGATATCCGCTGAATGCCTCCTCGCTTCGAAACAACCCTCCCATCAACGTACGCCCACCTACTGCTGTGAAGACCAAGATCAGTCCCGCTATGGTCGGAGTTTTTGTGTTGGGCGCCATGCTGCTCGCGCTGGCGGCGCTCTTCTCGTTCGGCGGGGTGAATTTTTTTGCGAAGCCGCAGCGCTTCGTTGTCTACTTCAACGAATCGATCCATGGACTCGACCTTGGGTCACCGGTGAAGTTGCGCGGGGTGAGACTGGGACGGGTGGTCGATCTGAACATCCGTTATGTCGCGGCGCAGAACCAATCTGTCGTGGCGGTGGTCTGCGAGTTGAGCCGCAATACCCTCACGGATGAGCGCGGGATGTTGATTGACGTCTCTCAGCGAGGTGAGCTTCAGAATCTGATTGATCGGGGCCTCCGGGCCCAGCTGGGCGTATTGGGCCTCGCGACCGGCATGCTTTACGTGGAGCTGGATTTTGCTGATCCCGTGGAGTTTCCCGCGCCGGTCACGGATACAGTCGAGGTGAAGTATGCCGTCGTGCCGGCGATGCCCTCCACCATTTCCGAGTTTCAGGCGAATCTGACGGAGATCCTGAACGACATGAAGCGGATTGATTTCGCCGGACTCGGCAAGGAGCTCCGCGGCATTTTGGTCGACACCCGAAAGCAGATCAACGGGCTGGATCTGGCTGGATTGAGCCGTGAATGGTCCAAAGCCGGGCGTTCGGTCGACGCGCTGGCCTCATCCAAGGAGATTCCGAAGACGATGGAGAACCTAAATGCAGCCATCGACTCCCTGCGTTCCACCCTGGCTCGGATTGATCAGGTGGTAAAGCCCACGGCCGAGGAACTGACGGCAGCCCTGGGTCAAGCGAAGCTCACACTTTCGACCTTCAATGAGACGGCTCGCACCGCCCAGCAGTTCATTTCCGCGCAAAGTGGGCTGGGCGCGGAAGCCGCTCGCGCCCTGACCCAGTTGGGCGAGGCGGCGGCGGCGGTACAACGACTCGCGGACTATCTGGAGCGAAATCCCAACGCACTCATATCGGGACGCAAGGTCCCTCAATGAATCCCACCCGTTTCCCTCAATGAACCTGGTTTCCTCTCGTCCTCTGACTTCCAGCGTCCCAGGGAAGTGGTGCCGCTTGGGGCTGCCCGCCCTGCTGTGGATCTTGACCGGATGCAGCCTTGTGCCACCGCCCAAGGAAGATCCTACCCGTTACTTTGTCCTTTCTAGCCCGGTACAGACGACGGATGCATCGAAGCGGAGCGCGGGTCTGGCGATCGGTTTGACGCAGATCGACGTGCCGTCCTACCTGCGGACGACCAAGGCCATGATCGTGCGTCGGTCGGAGCATGAGATCGGCTATAATGAATACGCGCGGTGGGCGGAGCCTCTTGAGGCCGGAATCCTCGAGATGGTACGCACGGGTCTACTCGGTTCTGAGGGGGTGCAAACCGTTCTGACTCCCCCCTACGCCATGGGTGCTGCGAGAGACTACGAACTGCATTTACAGGTGTTGAGATGCGAAGGGAGCGTCAGCCCCGACGGCAGACACACGGCTTTGTTCGCGGCAAGTTACGAATTGGTACCCACGACTCCCGGGGCTCGACCCGCTTTGGCGGGCATCTATCGGAGTGACCAGGGAACGTGGAATGGCAGTGACTATGGGCAGTTGGCGTCCCAGTTGAGCGCGGCGGCGGTGGGCATGGGTCAGGAAATCGCGTCGAAGGTGCGTCAATAGGCTAAAACTCTAGCCATGAGTACGTTAGGTGTGAGGCATAACCGAATCGTCATGCCGTGTGGACGGAGACTATTAGCGGACGTGGTGCGCGTTTAACCCGTGTATCCCCCGCATTTCTACTGAGGAATAATCCCTAGCCTTTTGTGAAAAAAATGTTACCGTTTTTTTCATGGAAAACCTTAAGTCGACGACGACTGCGTTTACCGTTCTCCAGTTTTCGCTTGAGACCGGGCGGGATGGACAACCGACGCAGCGCACCAAGTCGTGCGGCGTCTTTTCCTCGGTCGAGGAAGCGTTTGTTTCAGCGCGACTTTTGGCGGGACGCGAATGGAGCCGCCAGCAACGTTTGGTCCTGGAGAAGAACGGCGCCCAGCCGGTGGAAATGCTTGATACCGAATGGGGTTACGACATCCGTCAGGGCCATTTGGTGGTGACGCGGTTTTGGGTTCATGAGCGTCAGCCGGCGATTCCTGCGCAGTAAGCCGCCCGCGAAAAAGGGGGTGCGCCAAGGCGCGCCCCACGGTGCAGAGCGACGGCGTCCGTAAAGGAGACGCCGTCTTTTTGCTGAGACTCCAACGGCTTGAATCAGCGGAGTGCTTGGGCGATACGCTCCAGCGCCCGCTCGACATTTTCTCGGGAGTTAAAGGCGCTGATGCGAACGTGCCCTTCGCCGCACTTGCCGAAGCCTGCCCCCGGCGTACAAACGACTTGGGCTTGGTTCAGCAAGAGGTCGAAGAATTCCCACGAATCACGACCGGTGTTGATCCAGATGTAGGGAGCGTTGTCTCCTCCGACGCAGCCGAAGCCAAGTTTTCCCATCGCGGATCGAATGAGTGCGGCATTGGCGAGATAGAAGCTGGTCATCTCGGAAACCTGTTTCTTTCCCGCATCCGTAAAGATCGCCGCGGCTGCTCGTTGGACGGGATATGAAACCCCGTTGAACTTGGTGGTGTGACGGCGGTTCCAGAGCGCGTGGACGGAGTGGGCCTGTCCGGACCGATCAAATGCCATCAAAGACTTTGGTACGACGGTGTAGGCGCAGCGAGTGCCTGTGAACCCGGCCGTCTTGGAGAAACTGCGGAACTCGATGGCCACCTCGCGCGCGCCTTCGATTTCGTAGATGGAATGGGGGATGGCGGGATTGCGGATATAGGCTTCGTACGCGGAGTCAAAAAGCAGGAGAGCCTTGTTTTCTCGCGCGTAGGCGACCCAGGCCGCCAGTTGCGATCGGGTCGCCACGGCTCCGGTGGGATTGTTCGGAAAACAAAGGTAGATCAGATCGGTCGCATGGTCGGGGATGGACGGTACGTACCCGTTGGCGGGCGTGCTTTCCAGGTATGTGACCCCTTCATAGCGTCCGTTGATATTGGCCCCTGTCCGGCCTGCCATGACGTTGGTATCGACATACACCGGGTAGACCGGATCCGGAATGGCCAACTTAAGCCCATCCGTGGCAAATATTTCCTGGATGTTTCCGCAATCGCACTTTGAACCGTCGGACACAAAAATCTCGTCTGCGTCGATCCGACAACCCCGAGCCGCATAGTCATGCTGGGCGATGGCTTCGCGCAAGAAGGCGTAGCCCTGTTCGGGACCATAGCCCTTGAAGGTTGTGCGAGAGGCCATTTCGGCGGTCCCGGCTTGCATGGCTTCAATACACACGGACGGAAGGGGCTCGGTGACATCGCCAATGCCAAGACGGATGACGGGCTTCGACGGATTCGCCTGGGTGTAAGCGGACACCCGTTTGGCGATGTCGCTGAACAGGTACGAAGCCTTCAGTTTGGTATAGTTTTCGTTGATGCGGATCATCGGAGGGGAAAGGTGGTGGTGTTCGTATGCGGGCGAAATCTTGAATAAGTCTGGGCGCTCGCCTTTGTTCAAGTCCCGCGTAGCATCCTCCATTGGTGAACATGCAAACGATCGACTCCATTGCGGTGATCCAGCGATTGACCCGAGACCTACGTAGCCGAGGGAAGACGATTGCCTTGGTGCCAACGATGGGGGCGCTGCACGAAGGTCACCTCAGCCTGATCCGTCTGGCTGCCACCCGGGCGGACACGGTCGTGGTCTCGATCTTTGTAAATCCAACGCAGTTCGGACCGAGCGAGGACTTTTCGAAGTATCCGCGCGATCTGGGTGGTGACCTCGCCCGATGCTCCGATGCGGGCGCCACGGTGGTCTTTGTTCCTTCGGTTGAAGAAATCTATCCGCGAGGTTACTCAACCTACGTCTCGGAGGAGCACGTCAGCAAACCGATGGAGGGCCTGTCGCGCCCAACGCACTTTCGAGGCGTCACCACGGTGGTGGCCAAACTCTTCAACATTGTAGGTCCCGATGTCGCGATTTTCGGCCAAAAGGACGTGCAGCAAGTGGCGGTGCTGAAGAAGATGGTCAGTGACCTTCACATTCCGGTCGAGATCGTGATCGGAGAGACCGTGCGCGAAGCGGATGGACTCGCGATGAGCTCCCGGAACCGGTACCTGTCTGCCACGCAGCGCACGGATGCGACCACCCTTTATCGTGCATTGTGCAAAGCGCGAGACATGGTGAAATCGGGTGAACTTCGTTCGGATCGACTGATTGCGGAGGCGACGCATCTTCTGGCTCAACAACGTCGCATTCGCATGATCTACGTTGCCGTGGCGGACCGCGATACCATGGAGAGTGTTCGCGAAGTCGTGCCCGGGCGGTCGGTGATCGCCATCGCCGTCTGGGTCGACGAAGTCCGGCTGATCGACAATCTGGTCTTGTGAAAGAGGGTGGCTCGCGTTGGTTGGTACTGAAATGTCCCGTGACTACGATGTTCTGGTGGTGGGCAGTGGAATTGCTGGATTGAGTTTTGCCCTTGGCCTCGCGCGGGCGGGGCATTCGGTGGCGATTCTGACCAAGAAGAACAAGGCGGACTCCAATACCAACTGGGCGCAGGGGGGCATCGCTGTCGTCACCGCGGAATCGGATGACTTTGACAAGCATGTGAACGACACGCTGGTCGCCGGGGATGGACTGTGTGATGAGCGGGTGGTCCGCGAAATTGTGAAGGACGGCCCGAAGCGGGTGCAGGAGCTGGTCGAGTGGGGCGTCCGGTTTTCCAAAGCCCAGGATGGACAGTACGACCTCGGCCGCGAGGGAGGACATGGCGAGCGTCGTATCCTCCATGTGAAGGACATGACCGGCAAAGCGATCGAGGAGGCGCTGCTTCGGGCGGTGGCGATGGAACCCAGAATCTCGCTGCACGAACACTGCTTTGCGATCGACATCATCACGACTTCGAAACTCAAGGGACGGGCCGGAAAGGGTACCAACCGGGTGGCGGGACTCTATGCGCTCGATGTGCGCAGCGGGAAAGTGCAGTCCTTTCAGGCGCCGGCGGTGATGTTGAGCTCGGGTGGCGCCGGTCAGGTCTACCAGTTTACCACCAATCCGGACATCGCAACCGGGGATGGGATCGCCATGGCCTACCGGGCAGGCGTCGAGATCAGGAACATGGAGTTCATCCAGTTTCATCCGACGACGCTTTATTCCACGACGGGCGAACGTTTCCTGATCAGCGAAGCAGTCCGTGGGGAGGGGGCGGTGTTGCGCAATCTGCAGGGAGAGGCGTTCATGACCCGCTATCATCCCATGAAGGATCTGGCGCCGCGGGATATTGTGGCACGGGCGATCGATACGGAAATGAAGCGGAGTGGCGCCCCGCATGTCTGGCTTGATATCACCCACCGTTCCGCCCGTTTTTTGCGCGGACGATTTCCGCAGATTTTCCAGACCTGCGAACGTCTCGGATTAGACCTCGCGAAACAGCCGTTGCCCGTCGTGCCAGCCGCGCACTACACCTGTGGCGGCGTCGCGACGAATCTTTCGGCGGAGACGTCGCTGCCTGGGCTTTATGCGTGTGGCGAAGTTGCTTGCACCGGACTGCACGGCGCAAACCGCCTGGCCAGCAATTCCCTCCTTGAAGCGCTGGTCATGGCGCATCGCGGCGTGGGAGCCGTGTCGACGTATGTCTCGCGTCGCGGACGTACCAGCGTCCACCTGCCCGAGTGGATTGATTTCGGAGGAGGAGACTCCGACGAACGCGTGGTGGTCACCCACAATTGGGACGAACTCCGCCGGACGATGTGGGACTATGTGGGCATCATGCGCACCACCAAGCGACTGCAGAGAGCCCGCACGCGGATTGCGACGCTGGCGCGGGAAACCGAAGAGTACTACTGGAACTTTTCGGTGGATCCGCGGCTGCTTGAGTTGCGCAACCTGATTCAAATCGCCGAACTGATCGTGAAGTGCGCCATGCAACGCCGCGAAAGCCGCGGATTGCATGCGATCTCCGACTATCCCGACCGACGTCCCCGACCGCGTGACTCCCGGGTGCGGGCTTGAGCTTCCGATCATCGCGGCCCGCCCGCCTCAACGACTAGGCGAGAATCCAAAGGCCCAGGACACCGAGGGCAATGAGGATGGCGATCCAGTAGAGGATCTTCCGCTCCTGTTGGGTCAGCTTGAACAGCATAGGTGTGGGCGTTCCCTACAGACCCAGTGCGCGCAGTTCCGTCAAGAGTTCCGCGACCAACGGCTCCGTTTCGAGGAAAGTCCAGGAGCGATTGCTGGAGATTCGCACGAAGGCCTGCTCCCCCTGGCTGCGGATACCGTAGCGCAGGACAACCTCCACCATCTTGAACGGTGAGAAGGGGTCAACGTCGGTTACCAACGTTCCGCGGTACAGATGCCAGAACCAGACATGCTGCGACAGCTCGCCCTGGTCGAAGCGCCGATACTGGGCGGGAGGCACCAGGCGGGGCTGCGTGAGGAGTGCGTGTTGAGCAAGTTCCGGGCTCGCCATCCAACCTGCTCCCGGCCAGCAGGCATCGGGTGTGTGTGACGAAACGAGGCTCACCGGGGCCTGTCCGGGAAGCCAGTAAGCAAGGTAGACTGTGACTTGAAGCGGGCCCGTCGGCGTATCTTTGAGGTAGGTACGTTGCGCGAGGTGTTTTGTCCTCAAGGTGGAGCTGAATCGGTACAAATCCGTGCTGGTTTCCACCCTCCACCCTGAAACTTCCGCCGGCAAAAGTCCGTCCAGATCAGGGATACGCGCCGTCGTCTGCGGGGCGGGTTGCGTGGCGAAGGCGAATCCGGCGACGATGGCAACCGCCGCTCCGACAAAGGAGGTGTAGGCGCGCAGCAGTCCGGTCGGGCGAACACCCGCCGGCGCAGCCAGTGTTCTGGGCGGGGGCGACTTTGATTTGCCGGTCAGAAGTGCAAACGCACCGAGAATCGAGGCCGTGACCACCAGGACCGCGTAGCCCGACACATCATGCAAGGCGCCGTCGATCGCGTAGCCGCGGGCGGCAAGCAGTGTCAGCACCAGCGAGCGAACAAAGTTCATCGCGATGGCAACCGGAGCAGCCAGGATGAGCAATACCACGCGCGCCCAGGGGCGATGCACCAGCGTGGCCGAGATAAACAGGGCGGCGACGATGCAGGAGACCAGACTCCTGATTCCACTGCAGGCGTCCTCCACACCCACGCGGGTGGCGGAGAGTTGGATGACATTGCCGACGTGTTGCGCCGGTATGCCAAGGAGGTGAAGCGATGCGATCACCGTTCGCGTGACCCCCATTTGTAACGCGATGGACAGGCGAGAGTAGGTTCCGGGTGGAATGGGTGCACTCATCCACCAGACAAGACACGCGACCACGGCCGGCCAGTTGAAGGGAATCCAGCGAAGGGAGGTCTGGGCCGCCACCGTCAGACCGGCGCCCATGAGTGTGGTGAGCGCTGTGGCCAGCAGAAACGAGACGAGTGCGTTGGACCAGGCGAGGGCGGCGGCGACCAACCCCGAAAACGTGAGAATCGAGAGCGAGGCGATCAGCAGAAACAGCGTAAATCCCGCGGTGGTCGCATTACCCGGCAGATACCTTGCACTTCCCCGCGTGCGCGCCTCTTGCAGGGCGAGCAGGGAGAGAAGAGGCGTGGCGAGACCATGCGACAGGTCTGGGTTTCTCCACCACTCCGGAGCCATGAACACCACCCAGCTCGTCAGGGCGACGAGCGTTCCGAGCACCGCGATCCTCCCGAGAAGCTTGTCACGACGCCCCGGCTCAAATGTCTCCTCGGAAGACGGTGGGAGTCGCGTTGTCATGGACTGCGCGGTATCAAATTCGCTGGGACGTCAAAGTGTCCCTTCCGATTGAGCTTGTGCAGCGACCAGGCTACTTCGTTGGAGACCGCCGGAAGAAAAGGCAGGAACGAACCCAGGCGCTTGTCCGTGGATTTACCAAGAAAAAAGTCCGCGACCGCCGCGAGTGCGGGCAGGCTGCCTCCGGAGACAGACTCGAGTTGCTTGCGGTAGTGCTCGAGTCGGGACGCATTCTTTTCGACGCCCGCGAGACAGAAGAGAGCGGCATAGGTCGCTGAAGCCCCCTCGGAGGATAGGGGGGGCGGACGTGAATCAATCCGGGCGAAAAAACGTGTCGAAAGGGCAGTGTCTGGAAAACGAATCAAATGTGCACAGACGATGTCTACTCCCGGTCTGCCGGGCGAAGCGCCCAGGAGGGCGTCGATCTCGATTTGGCGCAGTTCCGACCAGCCTTGCGCAGCGAACCCGTCGAGTCGCAGAGAGGTCAGGGTGCGTGTATCCAGGACCTTGCCAAAGCGATCGAGCAAGGCGAGAGCCTCCGCCGCATGTCCCGAAAGCAAGAGGCTCGTCACAATTTGGTACACCGCAACTGGTGAGGGCGCGGCCGGCACGAGTTCAGCCAATGCCGGAGCCCGCGACCCCGGTTGCAGCGATGTGCGGAGGACGTGCTCACGGTCCAGCACGGCTTTAGCGGTGTCAGGGAGTCCCTCCACGGAGGGGAGACGAGGTTGCTCCAGCTCTGAACCGGCACTCAATCTGATGGCCTCCAAGAGCGTGAGTTCCCAGACTGGAGAGGGCGAAGAGGCTGCTTTCAGCGCCTCCACGGCGACCCGGACAATCTGCTGAAAGTTCCCGCGACGCAGCAGAGCCCCGCACCACGTCTGCGCCACAGCCATCCCATCATCGCGCGGGTGGCGAAGCAGGCTGGAGTAGATGCGGTCGGACAGAGCTGGCTGCGTCGTCTGCCAGAGTTGGGCGAGGAGCAAGCCCGCTGGACCGTTTTCGGGATCGCGTTCGTAGGCGATCGAAAGGGAGAGGACGGCTTCATTGATCTGTCCGGCGCGCAGCGCGGACTGTCCTCGTTTGTAGAAGAGCTGTGATTGCGCACGTCCAAAGTCACTCCACGCCGGGGGCCATCCGACTTGCAGCAAATTCAGTTCGTAGCCGCGATAACGGAGAAACCCGAAGACGAGGAGTACTCCCGTCGCGTAGATGAGACCACTCAGTCCCCCGTAAGCAAGCACGGCCCTTCCCCAAAAGGGACGCACGTCGTGGGCGCCCACGGAACAACAGAAGGCACCGTCAGCCCGATGGACGAGAAGCGGACAGACCCGCCTAAAGCGAAGGGGGCTACTCCACTGTAGACACGCGTCACAGGTCGTTTCGAAGGGACGGCCGGAGTCACTTGAGTTTTGACACGGCGCTGGTCCTTTCGCGCCTCGGAGCCGAAACACCGATTTTTGGGTGTTCCAGTAGAGAAACGCGACGAGAGCGCGAAAAAAGTCGGTGCACCAGCCAAGCACGGGGCGACCCTAACGGTGGCGAAGGCCTGGGCAATGGCATTCCAGCCGGTCCGGTCGGGCGCACGCTCCTCACACGGTCACCGCGAAGAGTTCCTCGTGCAAGTTGCCCTCGGCGACCTTGTTGACGGTGCCGGTCATGCGGATGGAAAAGCCATCACCGATTGAGATACCGATCTGCCCTCCCGGCATGTGTACCGTCACGTCGCGATCCACCCGTCCGAGTCGGTGGGCCACCGCTGCGGCCGCGCTGGAACTGCTGCCGGAAGCGAGGGTGTAACCGGCTCCGCGCTCCCAGATTTCAATCTGGATATTGGATCGATCCAGAATCTTGAGAAATTGGACGTTGGTTTTTCGCGGAAAGAGCGGGTGAGTCTCTATGTCCGGGCCATACCGACGAGCGAGCGTCTCCGAGATCTCCGGCAACAAGATCACGCAGTGCGGATTGCCGATGGTGGCCGAGCAAAACCCGAACGTGCGATCGAGGACCGTCAGCGACTCGTTCAGCACCTCCCGCTCGGGCCCCGTCACCGGTATCTTCGTGCTGAGAAAACTCACGGAGCCCATATCAACCGTGATGAGGCGGCCGCTGTCCTTGATTTCGGAGGTGACCTGACCGCCGGGCGTTTCGATCGTAAACGTCGGATGGGTGGTCAGGCGCTGGTCCCAGAGATAGCGCGAGAAGATCCGCAGGCCGTTGCCCGATTTTTCAGCCTCGGAGCCGTCGGGATTGAAGATTCGGAGTCCAAAGTTGCTGCGATTCGACGGAAGCGGCCCCCACAGGATCCCGTCCGATCCCGCCCCGAAGTTCCGATGGCAGATCACCCGGATCTGCGATGCTGTCGGGGCTTTCCAGGCGGGAAAATCCGCCGGGTTGAGCACAAGGTAGTCGTTTCCAAGAGCGTGGTATTTCGCAAAGCGCATCACCCTTTCAGACTGGGTCTTCCGTCCGGAGGAATAAAGCGGAAACTCGCGGGTGCAGTTCGATCCCCACGAAGACGGTCCTTCCTCGCCGCTCGGACACCCGGACGTGAACTAGGCGTTCGCAGCCACCGATGCAGCTTCCACCTTGCCTTGGCCTTCCGGGCGGTATCCGAACAATCCCCGCTTCTTGATGGCATTGACCACCGGCTCCGGGACCATGCGTTCCCAGGTCGAGTCGTTTGCCTTGATCCGCTGCAGGACATCGCGGGAAAACACATTCAGGATCTCCCGATCGAACCCCACGATACAGTCGATATAGTGGTTCTCCAGAAGATGGGCGTAGAGGTTGCGGAGGTGATCCACCACTTGGAGATTTTTCGCGGTGATCATTACGCTGGACGAAAAGGCGTTCGTGGCCGAGAGGGCGGTCGTTGGGGTGCTGTGCGCTGCCGTCGAAGGGTTGGAAGAGGCAATGTAGCGTTCGTAGGCCGCTTGATGCATGGGGTAGATGTACAGCTTGACTGCGTTGCGGAACAACCGGCCAAAGGCTTCGAGAATGCCCCCCTCCAAGTGCTCGTAATACTTCTCATTGAATACCTCCAGCAGGTTGTTGATGCCCATCGGAACGCCGATCATTTCCTTGGTGTAACGCCGGAAGTACGACGTCAGCCGGTAGTATTCCGAATAATTGGAGATGAGTACGTTGAGCCCGATGTCCCCCAGCAGATCCACCCGCGAGAGAAAATCCTGCGCGTCCAAGTCGCCTCCCGCCAAAAGATTGTTCATGGTGATCTCCATGAGCACCACGGTGTCCTTCCCCTTGACCAGGGGTTCCTGAACGAACTGGGCGCACGCGCAATTCAGCATGTCGACGTTGACATGGGTCACCGGTCGGAAACTGCCTCGTTCGACGAGAATTGCCTTCTTGTAGAGAACCTCGGACGGCTGCAGCACTTCGCCCCCGGGGCCAAACATCACAGCGTTGGTCAGTCCAAACTGCACGAGGTGGAGCGAGGTAAGTCGATTGTCCACATTCTTGAAGGCCGGACCGCTGAACTTCAGCATGTCCACTTCAATCCGGTCGCCGCCCACATTGTCGGACAGCGATTGTATCAGCTTCTTCAGGTCGTCGCGGTAGTAGAAGGCTCCGTAGATGAGGTTGACCCCCACGATGCCGAGCGCCTGCTGTTGGAGCACATTTTCTTTGTCCCACATGCGAACATGCATGAGGATCTGGCTTGGTTCACCGTTCGGTTCCGTCTGCAGGCGGATTCCCATCCAGCCATGGCACTCGTTGTTTCCTTTGAAACTCTTCGCCGCGACCGTGTCCGCGTAGGCAAAAAAGGTGGTCCGATCCCCACGTTGGGCGGCCAGTCGTTCGCGGAGCAGATTGAACTCATGATCCAGCATTAGGACGAGCCGCTCTTTCGAGACATAGCGGGGCGCTTTCCCATAGATCGCATCGCTGAACGTCATGTCGTAAGCTGAAATCGACTTGGCGATGGTTCCGGCGGCCGCACCGGCCTGAAAAAAGTGGCGGGCGACTTCCTGTCCCGCACCAATCTCGGCAAACGTGCCGTATTTGGGTTCGTCGAGGTTGACGGTAAGTGCTTTCCGACTGGTCGTTAACAGGTCTTTTTGGTCGGTCATGGTGGTGGCCCGGTTCATCGTCACATTAGCAGGAAACACGACTGGGGAAAAGCCCGCGGATGCAACATCGCTGCGAGAATGTGGGTTCCGTGGGGAGATAGATTCGATTTTTACCTAGCTGACCGGCGCCAGCCCGATAGGTTGAGGGGATGAAAACTTTCTTCGCCTCGCTCCTCGGGACGATGGTGGCGCTTTTCTTGTTCGTCGTTGGACTCTTCTTGATTGGGCTGGGGGTGCTGGGAGTCATGGCGAGCATGGGCAACAAGCCCGTGACCGTGCCCGCCGGCAGTTACTTGGTGTTTGATCTGACCGCGAACATTTCAGACGCCCCTCCACGTCTGGGCCCGCTGGAGATCTTTGAGGGCATCGAAGATGGAGATGCTCCGAAGTCGTTGCAGTTGAGGGCTATAACTCGATCTCTCCGGGCCGCGGCCAGCGACAGTCGGATTTCCGGTCTCTATTTGACCGGGCGGATGTCCTCTGATGGCTATGGGTCGAGTCTCGCTGCACTGAAGGAAGTGAGGGGGGCTTTGCAGGCGTTCCGCGAGTCCGGAAAACCGATCGTGGCTTATCTGACGTTGGCGGGAACTCGAGATATCTACCTCGCCTCGATGGCCAACGAGGTGGTGCTCGATCCTTATGGGCAGATTGCGATGCCGGGATTGGCGAGTGAACCCATGTTTTTTGCGGAGGCGTTGGACAAGCTCGGGGTGGGCGTGCAGGTGGCGCGAGTCGGCAAGTATAAGTCGGCCATCGAGCCATTCACCCGGACTGACTTAAGCGACGAGAGTCGGGAGCAGTTACAGAAGTTGCTCAACGACTTATGGATATCGGTTCGGGATGACATTGCCGAAGCACGCAGTCTGAAGCCTGACCAGCTGCAGGCACTGGTTGATCGCGAGGGAATGATTCGTCCCAGTGCCGCCCTGGAGGCCTCGCTGGTGACGCGAATCGCCTATCTCGACGAAGTGATCACGGACCTGAAATCGCGCGCGGGAAAGTCCGAGAAGGCGGATTCCTTTCCTCAGGTCGCCCTTGCCGCGTATTCGCGGATCGCCCGCGATCGACACTTGTCACCGACGGTTGAAGCCAAGGACTCGGGGAAGGCGAAGAAAGGTCGGATTGCGGTGGTTTATGCCGAGGGCGCCATTGTCGAGGGGGAAGGGGGACCGTCGGATGTGGGTGGGGCGAGATTCTCCAAGGAGCTGCGCCGGCTTCGCCAGGACAAGGAGGTCGATGCCATCGTATTGCGCGTCAACAGCCCGGGAGGCTCGGCCACCGCTTCCGAGCACATTTTGCGTGAAGTGCGGCTGGCGCAGGCGGCTAAACCGCTCATCGTTTCGATGGGGGGCTATGCGGCATCCGGAGGTTATTGGATTTCCGCATTTGGTGACCGGATATTTGCCGAGCCCTCCACGATCACTGGGTCGATTGGCGTCTTTTCTGTGATGTTTGACGTGGAGCGGCTCTCGAAACGCCTCGGCGTAGGATTTGACATCGTGAAGACCGGGCGATTCGCGGACCTGTATTCCATGTCTCGCCCGAAATCGGCGACGGAGCTGGCATTGTTTCAGCGCGACGCGGACTGGATCTACCAGGAGTTTGTCTCTCGCGTGGCCGAAGGACGGAAGTTGACTCCGGAGGCCGTTGAGCAGGTGGCTCAGGGACGTGTCTGGTCCGGTGCTGATGCAGTCAAGCTGGGCTTGGTGGATGAATTGGGCGGCTTGGACGATGCCATCCGCCATGCCGCCGAACGCGCGGGGCTCGGCGACGCCTATACGGTACGGGAGTATCCTCGGGTCAAACCCTTCGCGGAAGCGCTGACCGAAGTGCTTCAGGGAATGCAGTCCTCCCCGGGGCTCCTGACACAGCTGGCCGACCGGATCAAGAGTCAGGCCGCCGTGCTGGAGCAGTTCAACGACTCTCGCCATGTCTATGCACGCTTGCCGCTGGAGGTCCGGGTCGATTAATTGTGCTCGTTCGCCGCAGGGAAACGATCAACGCACCTCACCATGACCAATCATATTTTATCGGCGGATACACCAGCCACGTTGATTCCGGCGGGGGAGACGGTTCAACTGCCAAAGGGCACCGATGTGTACGTGGTCCAGTCTCTCGGAGGCAACGTGACCGTCCGGACGGATCGCGGCCTGTTTCGCATTGCGCGAAGTGACGCCGGCAACATTGAAGGCTTCAACCTGGCCGAAGTGCCGGCGCCGACTGCTGGAGGCCCCGCCGACTTCAGTGAGCAACGGGTGTGGGATGCTCTGAAGACGTGCTTCGATCCCGAAATACCGGTCAATATCGTCGATCTCGGCCTGGTCTATGATCTGGCGGTGGAAGCGACGCCGACAGGAGGTGCGGCGGTCGAAGTGAAGATGACGTTGACCGCGCAGGGCTGTGGCATGGGTCCGGTGATCGCCGAGGACGCCCGGCAGAAGATCGCCGCTCTGCCGACCGTGGAATCCGCCCGGGTTCACATTGTTTGGGACCCAATCTGGACACCGCAGATGATCTCACCGGAAGGTCGAAAATCACTCGGACTGGAGTGATTGTGTTGTCCTGGTTGGGAGCGGCGAGCGTTCAGGCGGTGATCGTGTCCAAACTGCAGCCGTCGGCGTTGCTGTCCGGCGTTTCGCAGTTGGGCCGGGCGATGACGCCGGGGTACGGTTCCAACGCGAAGGGTACGTCTCCGTTGGCCAGCAGGTGACGGTCGCACACGCCAAAGAGATCCGCCTCACTTTGGGTTCGGCGCATGTCGTGGAGAAATGACCCCGTTGCATCCACCCCCTGGCCGACAAAGTTGAGGTACTTCTTCATTTTATTCACATGGGCAACCTCGGGCACGTCCGGAGCGAACGTCGCGCGATAGAGACGCTCCACATACTCCCGGACATCATGGAGTCGCAGCACCACGGGGGTCTTTCCTGCAAAGGCCTCCCGGCATTGTCGGAAAATCCAAGGATTTCGGATGGCATGTCGGCCAATCATGACCCCGGCGGCACCCGTGGTGTCCAACACCCGCCTGGCGGTGTTGGCGGAGGTGACATTGCCGTTGGCAAGCACCGGACACTTCACGCGGGTGGCGGCGTGGCCGATGGCGTCATAGTGGACGTCGCTTCGGTACATCTCCTTGACCGTGCGGCCGTGGACCGTGAGGAGGTTCACGCCGTGGCGGTTGATCATGTCGAGGATCCGGTCGAAGTGTCGCGTATCCTCGAAACCGATGCGCATTTTCACCGTGAACAGTCCAGGCACGGAGGCGCGTAAAAGACCGAGGATTTCGTCAATTCGTTCAGGATCGCGCAGCAGTCCTCCGCCGACGTTCTTTTTGTAAACCTTCGGCGCCGGGCAGCCTAGGTTGAGGTCGATTCCCGCGATCGGGTGCCGAAGGAGTTCCCGGGCGGTGCGTTCAAGATGGATCAGGTCTTCACCGATGAGCTGGGCGAAGACCGGTCGGCCCGTTCGGTTCTCGTCGATCGAACGCAGAATGTGTTTCTCCGGCCGGGACTGAGAGTGAACGCGGAAAAACTCGGTGAAAAAGAAGTCGGGAGCACCGTAGAAGGCGATGACCTGCATGAACGCCAGATCGGTGACGTCCTGCATGGGGGCCAAAGCCGTGAAAGGCTGGCCTGAAACGATGGGAGCCGGCAGCTGGGTCGCCTCAGGAGGAAGCGGACCCCGTCCGTCACCGAGCGGACCTGAACTCATTTGTCCGTCGAATCGTCGCCCGATTCGCCTTCACCTTCTGACGCTTGCTGCTTGAGGACCCGTTCAAGAATTTCGGTCATGTCCTCAACCGCGTCGTAGACCTTGCGGGCGACATAGATGGGCCGCTTTTGCTGGAGGGCGAGCACGATGGAATCCGACGGGCGCGAATCGAGCTCGATGATTTTCTTACCCAGCTCATTTTCCATACGCAGGAGGATGCGGGCAAAATAGGTGCCCTCGTTCATATCGTTGACGACGATATGCTCCAGGTTGGCTCCGAGGCCGAGCAGGATGTGTCCGATCAAATCGTGGGTGAGGGGACGGTCCTTTTTAATCCCGTTGAGCGTCATTTGAATCGCGTTCCCAACGGAATGGTCGACGTAGATGACGAACGTCTTCTCGTCGTTGCCGAGAAAGACAGCGCATCCATTCGCGGTGGGCATCACCCCCTTGACTGAAACTTGGACTACGTCCTTTTGCATAGGAAGACTGTGATGACCTCAGTCGGCGGGCGCAAGCGGTGAGGGGCAACTCCTGGAGCCCGAGGGGTGGTCGGACCAACGTCGTTGTATATCACTGATCTGCAGTGAAGTACCCAACGCGATCATTGGAAGCCGAGGAGGGATATGCCCCAAGCCCGGGCTTGGGCGATGACTTGGGTTTTATCGAGCATGATCACCCGATTCGCCTCAAGCGCGGCCGTCTTAAGCCCTGCTTCGCGCATGGTTTCGAGGGTCCGGATGCCAAAGACAGGGACGTCGAAACGGTAGTCTTGATGGACCTTGACCGTCTTCACAAAAAGCGCGTCGTCCGTCTTGAATTCCCCCGCCCGGCGAAGCATGGCGTCGGTGCCTTCGAACGCTTCCACGGCGAGGACGGTGCCATGGCGGACCACGCAGCCTTGTCCGATATCCAGTCGGGCGCACTCCCGAGCGATTTGAATTCCGTGATCCACATGTTCCGGAGCGATGGGAAAACGACCACCGGTCATACATCCGGAGGCTGCCATGTGGTCGTCCATGAAGCTGCGGGCATCGAGCAATTCGACTCCGAGCTCCTCGATCTCCTTGGCAATGGCACCGAAGATGGTCTCGGCATTTCTTCGTTTAAGAGAGAAGAGAATCCGGGTTGCCTTGAAGTCCGGGTGGAGTCCCTTGAAGAGGCGCCGCGGCGTGATTTGACCGGCCATGAGCGCATAGCCCGCTTTGAAGTCTTCCAACGAGCGCAACATCTTTCCGAGCTGCCCGACGAGCAAGAGCCGCCGGTCGCTTTCCGGAAAGGAGTTGAATAGCTCGGGTGGCGTCTCCTCCTCGAATGCCACGAGCTTGACGGTGATCCCTAATTTTCTGGCTGCATCCGCAATCAGGACGGGGTATCTGCCTTGGCCGGCGATGAGAACGAGGGGGCGATCGGGTTTGAAAGAGGCTGGCAGATACCCGGACAGTGCCATGGTGGAAGGGCAGGAAGAAGGGTTGCGACGCGGACCCGCTGGAACCGACGGCGACTCAAGTCTGCGATCCGTAGTACTTCTTGTAACTGCGGTAGTACCGGTAGTTGGAGTAGTACTCGATACGGCGAGGATTGAGACCGTTCAGCACGACACCGAGAATCTCATTCTTTCCTTCGCGAAGCGTGTTGAAGTAGAGCTTGATGTGCTTCCGGTAGGCGCGGTTGAACCGGCAGACATAAACGATTTCGTCGGCACGGTTCGCAATCAGCATCGAATCGGTCACCGCGCCCAGGGGCGGAGAGTCGACCACGACCAGTTCAAACTGACGCTTCATTTTGTCGAGGAGCTGCCCGAAGACGGGATTGTCGAGCAGTTCGGTCGGGCTCTTGGACCGACCTCCGGAGCAGAGCAACCAGAGATTTTCCCCGACCTTCGTGATGCCCAGATGCGGATTCGCGAGCAAGTCTCCATCCAACTGGGCGCCGTTTTGGAACCACGACAGCAGACCCGTTTCGTTGGTCTGTTTGAAGTGCCGGTGCAGCATGGGTCGCCGTAGATCGCAGTCCACCAGCAGGGTGCTCTTGGCATGTTTCGCGAAGCTCCCAGCCAGATTGCAGGACACCAGTGTCTTGCCTTCTCCCGGAATCGTCGAGGTCACCAGGATCGTCTTCGGGAAATCCAGTTTTGAGTGGATCTTCACCGAACTGTAGACGCTGAGAAAGGCCTCCATGCCCGGCGACTGCTTGTTGTCGAGCACCATGGTGTACTTCTCGTCATCCTTGATCCCGTTGAGTTCGGGAATGATGCCCAGCAGGTTCGCTCCGATGAAGGTCTCGACGTCCCAGGCGCTCTTGATCCGGTCGTCGATCAGGCTCAACCCGAACGCCACGCCAAAAAACACGAGGACAAAAATGCCGGCGCTGTTGCGTGCGATTCGCTGCAGGTTGGGGGTGTAGGGAAGGGCGGGTACGAAGGCGCGGTCCAATGGTCGCACCGGAAACTTCTCCAGGCTCTTGCTGGTGGAGGTCTCGGTCAGGCGATTCAGAATCTGGGTGTAGTTCAAAGAGGCCACATTGGCCTGATTCTCGAGCGTCCTAAAATCGACCGAGATGTCGCGAAGGTGAAGCTGCGCCGCCTCTTGTTTTGCGTACTCCGCGCCGAGCGAGGCCTCCTGCGCCTTGGCCTTCTCCAGGGTGCTGGCGAGGTCGCGCACCGCCTGGGCAATGGCGGTCTCCAGCTGACCCTTGGATACGCGGATAGCGTGGGCGATATCGATGATCTTGGGGTGACGCTCAAGGTAGCGTTCCGATAGAATCGACTCCGTTCTCGTCAGTTCCGACAGGTGATCGCGAATGCCCGGGACCGATCCATGGGAGGCGATGAACGAAATTTCCAGGAGATCGCGTCCGGCCGCCTTGTGCGCTTCGACTTGGTTGAAGAGCTGCTCGATCGTCAGCCGTTCCAGCCGGGCCGCCTGCAGCGCCGTATTGACGCTCCGAAGACGCTCGGTCACGATGTTGGCGCTGCTGTCGAGGGAGACCAGATTGTGCTCCTTCATGTAGGCCAGGAGCCTTTGCTGCGCGGCTTCCGAGTCCTTGCGCAACTGTTCCGCCATGGCCCGGAGATAGACGACCGCGTATTCATTGCTGCCGCCGACCCGTTCCAGCAGGTCCTGCATGAACTGGTCCACATAACGATTGGCGATCAGGGCACTCGCCTCCGCGGACTCGTGGGCCACGGTGATGCTGATCAAGTAGCTGTTGCGAATCGACTGGACCGCCAGAATTCCGAGGCAGTCGCCCACCGCCGGAGGGGTGGCGCCGGCCTTGAGGTCCTTGATATACGGAGCCTGGAGGATCTTGACTTCCTCCGGTGTGAACGAATTCGCGACTCTGGACTTCAGACGGGTGCTCTCGAGTAGACGGAGATTGGTATTGAGATCGATTTCGCTGGTGACCGTCGGATCCACCACTTGCTGTGCCTCGACGATGCGTTCTCCCTTTTCGAACTGCATCGTGGCCGTGGCGGAAAACATGGGCGTTTCCCGCGCCTGAAAGTAACCCAGCCCCACCGACAGGAGCAACGCCAGCGGCAGCGCGATCCAGAGTCGCTCCCTCAGTATGATGTAGTAGTCGCGGATGGACCGCCGCTCCACCGCGGGTTCATCCCGGCCGTAGTGCCCGCTTGCGGACGAACCGTAGTTTTTTTGTGGGTTTTCGGCCATGACGATGGGCGGCGACTAGAATCGGCGTTCCGGGACGTTGATCGAATCCCCAGGTTCGAGTTTCTTTGCGAGCGGCCATTGATCGATGTTTGCGGTTCCGAGGAGCAAGGCATCGACATCGATCTTCTCTATCCTTATGGTCTTTCCATCGGGAGGGGTCCGTACTAGCGAAACCGCATCGCCTTTGGCGGTGTCTTTCAGTCCGCCCGCCTTAACCACCGCATCGACGATTGAGAAGGTGGATTCCACAGGAAGTGGAACTCGGCCCGGATTACGGACCATTCCATGGATGTTCACTTCTCTCGGTGCGTACTCTTCAACGTTTACGGTCACTTTCGGGGAGCGCAGGAATCGTCCTTCCACGAAGGCGAGTTCAATGAGGCGCTGAGCCTCGACGATGGTTTTTCCTTCGACGAGGACTTCGCCCACGAGCGGTAAATTGACTGCGCCTTGAGCGTCGACACGGGCAATCAGGGAAAGGTCATCCTCCTGGTAGACTTCGATGCGAAGTCGATCCGTTCGTGCGACAATGTAGGTTTGCGGAAGCGTGCCCACCGTCGGGGGGAGTCTTTGGCCGAGGGCAGTGTGAACGACGAGTGCTGCGATCGATGTGAGCGCGAATTTCCAGACGAGCGGCAGGAGTGCGGAAAGGCGAAAGAGAGGCATAGGACCGGTTCCCGAAGAGGTTAGAATCGGGATGAAACACCGAGCGATACCGTGTGGCGAGCGTAGTCGGCGAGGGCCAAGGTGGACCAGTTGCTGAGGTGTGCGTACGACAGTGAAACCGCGAGGAGGTCGCTCCGCTTCCAGGTCACGCCGAGCGAGGCGGTGGCGTAGGTGTCGCTTCTCCCGGCGCCCCGTTGACCAAGAAACTCCAGGAACCCCAGGCCGGCACCGGCGGTGACCGACCAGCGCGGATTGAGGGCGGACTTGTAATCAAGGGTATAGGCAGAGGAATCCGTGCTCACGTCGGTCGAGGTCGTGGCGAAGTCATGGGTGACTTGAGCAGTGAGGCTGGAGCGACCGTTGATGTTCCAGGTGGCCGAGGTCGCCGCCGTGAGACCATCGTTTCTCTCCACGATCCCGAGCGCCTTGGTGTGGCGCGATTGGTAGCCCGCGCGAACCGTTCCCGAGACTTTGGGGAGAATCTTGCCCGAGAGGCCGACGATGAACGCGTTGTCGCGCGACACGGTGTCGGCCGCACTGTCGCTCACCCGGTAGCGATAGCCCGCAATCAAATCCCGTTGGGAATTGATGGCATAGAGGAGGTCTGACGACGCCTGCGTGGTATTGAGGTCGACCAGGATCGGGCTGTTGAGATAATCCGTGCGCGCATAACCGATCGAGCCGGTGATGGAATAACGTTCGATGACGGGATAGCGAAGATTGAGGGTGGTGTCGTAGTCCCAGGACTCCGCGCGCAGACTGGCCGCCACATCCCCCTGGCTCTTTCGTGTGGCCGAACTCGCCCACGATCCCGTGGTCCGGCCGGACGATTTTGTGAACTCCACGGAGGCGCGAGGATTGAGGTAGTCCTCGGTGTCATACTCGTTGAAGTGTCCGGCCTCGAGTCCGATCGCGGCATCGAGTCCAATGGCACCCGCTCTTCGCTGGTAGTCGGCAACGACGGACGCCACGGCGAGCACGTCACCCTGACCGTTGGCGGTGGAAAACAAATTGGAGTCCCAACCCACCTGGCCGTTCACGGTGAGGTGGATGAGATCTTTGCCCCGATTCAGCCTCAGGAGGGCATGCGCGTCGGGCAAAAGCACGGCGAAGCCGATGGCTGCAGCGAGGACTCTTTGAAACGCGTCGGACAGGAACATGGTGGGAGTCCTGGCGAGCGTTAATCTGACGTTCCGCCCCCACCGGGAGGAGCGATCTCCGAAGGGCTGACAAACGTGGGAACTTCGGGAATCGACGGCACCACCGGGATGGGTCGGATGACCTCATCGTCGCCTTGATCGAACACACTGTTGCCGCCGCGTGCGGCCCGGACCGCGGCATTTTCACCTTCTCCCGTGTCAAAATACACCGTCTGTCGCGCCATGCAGGCCAGAGCCGCTTTGTCCTCCAGCGCCCTTCGCTCCGCTTCGGGGATATCCTCAACCACCAATTCAAAGGAGTCGTTCGCCAAAATGGGTTTGACCACGGCTCGTTGCCAGGCGGTCAAGGTTCGGCCACCGCCTTCCCGATCGCCCGTCTGTACGGTGACGTCACCTTCGATCAACGACACGATGGTCCGCCGTTCGTTGGTTTCGACCACGATTCGCTTACCCCGGATTTGGAGCATCAAATGGGGTGTCTTCAACTCCATGCTGCTCCCCGCAACGAGCTTGCTGGTGCACAGCCCGATCATTCCGTGGGTAAGGTGGAGGCTCATGCGAGAAACGGACGGCTCGATATCCAAATCCGTCCGGTTCGGGAGAAACGGTTCTTGGATGAACTGTTCGATTCGCAGTACGGTGTCCGGCTCGAGATGCAGTCCCGTTCCGTTCGAAAACACGATTGCGTTGCTCGAACCGACTCGAGTCCGAATGATGGTGTTGTTGGCGTCGTGAACGTTGCCCTTCTTTAGTTCAACGATACGTTCGCCCACATCGAGGTCGGAGAATCCATCCAGTTCAGCCACATAGAGTTTGCTCGCCGGATTCTTCCGTTGGGCAAATGCAGGCGTAACAACGCCTACCCCGAGGTAGACATACGCGACCACGAAGCATGCAACCAGGAGCCCGCGGGGGCGTTGCAACGCTCTCATGGATGCAATTAGGCGCTGCTGGTGAAGTCTCATCAACCTACAAACGGTAAGGGCTTCTACGCACACGCATGCGTAGCATGTGGGTAATAACCCCTAGCGGCGCACGGTCGTCAACGATTACTCCACGACGATGTTCAGAATCTTCCCCGGCACATAAATCACCCGCTTGATCGTCTTGTTCGCAAGGTGGGAAGAAAGTTTCGGATCCTCCTGAACCGTCTGGAACGCGCCGTCCTGGAGCGTACCCACCGGGACAAAGAACTCCCCGCGGTGCTTGCCGTTTACTTGCATTATTATCTTCAGTTCGGTGCTTACGAGCTTTGCCGTGTCCGCCACGGGCCACGGGACCGCCCCGATCGAGCCTTGTCCGCCCAACCTCGCCCAGAGCTCTTCGGCCAAGTGGGGTGCAAAGGGTGCCAACAGTTGCAGCAAGGTCCGCACGGTGGAGGTCCGAAGCTGCGGCGCGTCCTGCATCGCGTTGCTGAGGACCATCATCTGCGAGATGGCGGTGTTGAAGCGCAGCGTTTCGATGTCCTCGCTTACTTTCTTGATGGTTTCGTGGAGCAGTTTTTCGAGGGTGGCCGGTTCCTGGGTGTCTGGCTTGATCTTGGGATTGCCCTCACCGTCGGCGCCCAGCGCCAGACGCCAGACTCGGTGCAGAAAACGATGGACGCCCTCGATTCCTCGAGGATTCCAAGGCTTCATCGCCTCCAGCGGACCAAGGAACATGAGGTACAATCGCAGGGTATCGGTGCCGTGGCTGGCGATGATGGCATCCGGATTGACCACGTTGCCCCGGCTCTTGGACATTTTTTCCCCGTCCTCGCCCAGGATGATGCCTTGATGAAAGAGCTTGCGGAAGGGTTCGCTCTGTCCGACGAGGCCTTCGTCGAAGAGGACCTTGTGCCAGAATCTCGCATAGAGAAGATGCAAAACGGCGTGTTCCGCGCCTCCTACATAGAGGTCGGGCACGCCCCAATACTCGAGCGCTCGGGGCGAGGCAAAGGCCTGTTCGTTCTTGGGATCGGTGAAGCGGAGGTAATACCAGCAGGAGCCCGCCCACTGCGGCATCGTATTGGTTTCCCTGCGACCGCGGATCCACTCGCCGCTGTCCGGGCGGGGTTGCGAAGCCGGAATCGTTGCTCCGGTCTTCACGTCATACCACACTTCGAGCCAGTCCGTGACATTGGCGAGAGGGCTTTCTCCGGATCCGCTGGGGAGGTAGCTCTGGACATCCGGAAGCACCAAAGGCAACGACTGCTCCGGCAAAGGCAGCGCAAACCACTCGGTCTGGCTCGCCGCGTCGCGATAGGTGACAGGTGTCGCGGGAAGTGCGCTGAGGCCGGCGGCGGCACACCGCTGGTAGTCTTCGGACGAGATCCAGAGAACAGGAAACGGCTCTCCCCAGTAGCGTTGCCGGGAAAAAAGCCAGTCCCGGAGTTTGTAGTTGACCGTGGCTCGACCTCGCTGCTTCGCGGCAAGGTCTTCCGTGATCTTCTTCTTGGCGATCTGCCACGGCAGCCCCGTGTAGCCGTCCGAGTGAACCAAGTTGCCTTCGCCGAGGAATGGCAGCTCGTGTGATCCGGTTCCATTGACCGAACCCACCTCCGGCTCGATCACCTGGATGATCGGCAACTGATAACGCACGGCGAACTCGTAATCGCGTTCATCGTGGGCGGGGACGGCCATGATGGCTCCGGTGCCGTAGCCCATGACCACGTAGTCTGCGACCCAGATGGGCACCCTCGCTCCATTGGCCGGGTTGATGGCGAATGATCCGGTAAAGACCCCGGACTTGTCCTTTGCGAGGTCGGTTCGCTCAAGGTCGCTCTTGCCCGACGCTTTGCGTCGGTAATCGTCCACGGCCGCACGCATCGCGGGCAGGGTCAAGGCGGCCACCAGCGGATGCTCGGGGGCGAGCACCATGTAGGTGACCCCAAAAATCGTGTCTGGCCGGGTGGTGAAGACCTTGAGATCTCCCAGATTTGCGGCTTCGAGTCCGAAGAGAAGCTCAGCGCCTTCGCTCCGACCGATCCAAGCTTCTTGCATCCGCTTGGTGGACTCGGGCCAGTCGACTTCCTTCAGATCGGCCAGCAAACGCTCCGCGTAGGCGGTGATCCGCAGGACCCATTGGCGCAAGTTGCGTCGTTCCACGGGGAATCCTCCCACTTCGGATTTTCCGTCAACGATTTCCTCGTTGGCCAAAACCGTTCGCAATTCCGGGCACCACCACACCGGCCGTTCGTCGACGTACGCCAGACCACGTTTGAAGAGTTGAAGAAAAATCCATTGCGTCCAACGCAGGTAACGCGGGTCGGTGGTATCAATTTCCCGATCCCAGTCGTAGGAGAACCCGAGCGACTTGATCTGCTGCCGAAACTTGCTGATATTGTTTTGAGTATTACTTGCCGGATGGGTGCCGGTCTTTACTGCATGCTGCTCCGCCGGCAGTCCAAATGCATCCCAACCAATGGGATGCAGTACCTCAAATCCCTTCGCCCGCTTGTAGCGAGCGATGATGTCGGTGGCCGTGTAGCCTTCCGGGTGGCCGACATGCAGCCCGGACCCCGAGGGGTAGGGGAACATGTCCAGGACGTAGTACTTGGGCTTCGTTGAGTCGCTCGCAGCGCGGAATGATTGGTGATCAGACCAATAGGTCTGCCAATAGGGTTCGATCTGGAGAAACTCGTAGTCTTTGCAGTGCGTGGCCATTAGAAGGAGTTGGAGAGGTTGGAATATTCGCGATCCGCGTCAACGGTGCTGCTCCGGGTGGTTCGCCGCCCCTTCGCCCGTCGCCCGGGGGCCAGGTCTCTCCTGCCAGACGGGTTTCAGCCGGAAAGCTCGAAGGTTGTTTGCGCTTGTTATGCCTGGACCGCTATCGTTGAATTTTCAGCGCTCAACCTCACTCAATTTATAAACGATTGAAATCCTGCTGTTTACCGAATACATGGCGAGGACTTCGACCCCGCGGGGTTTGGGTCGTTTTTCGCTGCGCGCCGCCTCAGTCTCCCTGACAAAAGCCGTTGGTGCCTGCGTGGAAACCACTGGAGATTGGGTTCGGTCAAATTCTCTTCCGCGATATACGGATACCCTTATGTTCACAGGACTGATCGAAGAAACAGGAAGCGTCGTTGATTTTGTCGACCACGGCAGTTCGTGGCGATTTCGGATCGGGGCGCAGCTCATTTTGTCCTCATTGGCCGTGGGCGATAGCGTCGCCGTCAATGGCTGCTGCCTCACCGTGGTCTCGGTGGAGCACGGGGTGATCAGCTTCGATGTCCTGGCCGAGACGCGACGCCTGACGAATTTTGCCGCGCTCAAGGTGGGTGACCGCGTGAACCTGGAGCGCAGCCTGGTTTTTGGTGGAAAGCTCGGTGGGCATTTTGTGACCGGCCATGTGGATGGCACCGGCACGATTAGAGTCTTTGAGCGACGGGGTGCCGACACCTACCTCTCTGTGAGCGTGCCCCGCGGGATGGGACGTTATGTCATTCACAAAGGCAGCATCGCGATCGATGGCATTTCCCTCACCGTGGCGGAGGTTGGCGTCGATACCGTAGCGGTCTGGTTGATACCGCATACCCTTGCGGTGACCAATCTGGGCGGCAGATCTGTCGGCCAGGAGGTCAATCTGGAATTCGATCTCCTCGGCAAGTATGTGGAGAAGCTTCTCGACGGTCGCATGGCCACGCAGTGAGGGTGGAATTCGCGCCATGGAAAACATCCTGACGGCATTGGTCAGCGAACTGCGCCGCCTGAAGTCCACCGGCGTGAAGACGGTGAATCTCTCACCGACGGCGCTGGAGTCGCTGCGGCGGGCGATGACGCAGGTCGGGTCGTCGAAACGGACGGCTCCCATCCCCCGCGACTCCGGCGCGGCTGCCGTCACCGACCGGGCCGAAAGGACCGTAGCGGTTCGGGTCGAAGTTCAAAAAGTCGCGGCCGCCGCGATGCCGGAAGCCAAACCGCTGCTCGTTCCTGCGGGGTCGAAGTCTGAACGCATGGCCTGGTTGACCCAGCGCGTGGTTGATGACGAAGTCTGCCGGAGTCGCGTGCGGCCGGGCAAGAAGGTCGTGGTCGGAGTAGGAGATTTGAACGCGCGGATTTTCTTCTGCGGCGAGGCCCCTGGCGCGGAGGAGGAGGTCGTCGGCGAGCCGTTTGTCGGTCCGGCGGGGCAGCTTCTAAACCGCATGATCCAGGCCATGGGCCTGCAGCGCAAAGAGGTTTATATCGGCAACATCATGAACTGGCGGCCTGAGCTGCCCACGGCATCCGGCCAGGAACAGGTCGGCAACCGTCCCCCCACGGCGGAGGAAATGTCGTACTGCCTTCCGTTCTTTCGAGCCCAACTCGAGATCGTGAATCCAGAGGTGATCGTCGCCCTCGGATCAACCGCAGCGCAGGGGCTCTTTGGGATGGGGTCGTTCAAGGCCTTGGGGGAAATTCGCGGCCAGTGGAAACTCTTTGGAGAAAAGCCGGTCATGGTCACCTATCATCCCAGTTACATTCTCCGCAACGCCTCGAACCGTTCCAAGCGCGCCATCTGGGAGGATCTGCTGAAAGTCATGGAGCGGGTCGGGATTCCCATCTCGGAACGCCAGCGGAAGTACTTCCTGGAGGCAAAATGAACCACCACGTCGGCAATATCGTCCGGTTTGCAGCCGCCAGCCTCGTCGCGGCGCTGGTGATGGCGCCGCTGCGCGCATTCAATCGTGACGACGTCATACGCCGTGCACAGGAACTGGCCGCGCGCCCCTATGCCACCCGCGCTTCCGACCTCGCCGAGAGTCTCCGGCGGCTCACCTATGACGAATACCGGATGATCCAGTTTGACGAGAGGCGCACGTTGTGGGCGGAACAGAGCCTGCCGTTCCGGGTTCAGTTTTTCCATCCTGGTTTTGTGCATGACCGGACAATCCAGGTTTCCCAGCTGGTCTCTGGAAAATCAGTACTGATTCCCTTTGAGACAGAACTCTTCCACTACCACGGACAGTTTAAACCCGTTCACCTACCGCGTGATCTTGGATTCTCGGGTTTCCGACTGTCACATCCGCTGAACTCCCCGGCGAAGTTCGATGAGCTGGCGGCCTTCCAGGGCGCCAGTTACTTCCGTGCGCTCGGCCAGGGCCAGCGCTATGGACTCTCGGCCCGGGGACTTGCGATCGACACCGGGGCCCCGCGCCCCGAGGAGTTCCCGGTGTTCACCGAATTCTGGATTGAACAGCCCGCGAAAGACGCCCGCCAGGTGGTGGTCCACGCCCTGATGGAGTCGCCGTCGGTGACAGGAGCCTTTCAGTTCACCTTGATTCCGGGGCCGAGTACGACCGTTGACGTGGAGCTCCGTCTGTTCGTGCGCGCAGGCGCCGAGGTGGGAACCTTTGGTTTCGCTCCGTTGACCAGCATGTTCTGGCATGGCGAGTCCTCCGCCACGGTCAACAATGACTATCGGCCCGAGGTGCACGATTCCGACGGCTTGATGCTCCATCGCGGCAACGGAGAATGGATCTGGCGGCCGCTTTCCAATCCCCGCCAGGTGCGCACCGTGGCGTTCTCCGATCGGGATCCGAAGGGGTTTGGTCTGGTGCAGCGCGATCGAAGATTCGCCAGTTACGAAGACCTCGAGGCGTGCTACCATCTGCGACCTTCGGTCTGGGTCCACCCGCGCGGCGGCTGGGGCAGGGGAGAGCTTCGACTCGTGGAGATTCCGACCGCCGACGAGACCAATGACAACATCGTCGCTTTCTGGGTGCCGGAGGAGAAGCCGACGGCCGGACAAGCCTTCGATCTTTCGTACCAACTGGTCTGGTACATGGAGACGGAAGCGGGGTCGATCCACCCGCCGGCCGGTCGGGCCGTGGGCACGCGGTTGGGACGGAGCCGCACCCACGAGCCGGAATTGCAGCGGGTGTTTGTTGACTTTGGCCACGTGGTGAAACGTGAAGGGGCCGGCGAAATCGAGGCGGTGCTCGATGTGGGACCCGGCTCCCGTCTCGTCCATCAAGGACTGCAGTGGAATCCGTTCAATGAGACGTGGCGTCTGGCGTTTGCGCTCAAGCCGGATGGATCGGGCCGTCCGGTTGAACTCCGTGCCTTTCTTCGGCAGGCGGAAGACGTGTTGACGGAGACGTGGACTTATCTCTGGCAACCCGACTGATCCGACACCGGGGTGGATCTTCACGCATGAGCTCTTCTCAAGAAACGCCCTTGCCGGTGGATGTCAGACTCTTTTCGTTCCGGCCGAAGACAGGTTCGATGGACGCCTGGAACGCCGCCTATGTGCGGGTCGAGGATTACCTGCGGGCGCATCGCATTCATAATCGATTGCACCAAAGCAGGCTCATTCAGGAAATTCTTGAGCGGGCGGCGCGTCGTCATGAGGTCAATCCCGCCCTGGATCCAACAACTCTGGCTGCCGATGAAACGGCCGCCGCGATGGACGAGTGGTTCTCAGCGCTGCTGGAAGAGAAAAACCTGCCGCACGATCGAATTGCGGTGGCTGGCCGACTCGCGCTGCTTCTTTCCGATGGACCGAGAAAGTGGCCGTATGCATTTCTCGATCGCCGAGCGATCCCGCCGGATTTTGCGAGTGCGATGCGCGAGAGTTCGATCCAGGCCGGGCCGGATCTGGCGGTATCCAGCATGGTGCCGCGAGAAATTGATCTCGGACCCATCAGCGAAGCAGCAGGCGAGACGCTGGAGCGGATTGAGAAGTGGCCGATCGTGCGGACCCTCCTGCTCTGGGCTGTTTTCGTGGCGACGCTGACCGGTATCTTCCGGGCGACTCGCTAGCCCCCCATGATGTATTTCAAAGCGTGCCCCGGCAGACATGGAACACGATCATACGGCTTTCTCGACTGATTCGGGGTCTCCATGAAGCTCTTTACACCAGATAGTCCTGAACCTGGCCGGGTGGCCCGCCGGCGGGCCACCTTGTTCTCGTCTGCTTTCATGCTGACGAGTCTCGCCACCTGGTTCATGGCGGATTTGCTCTGGAGCGCCGACGGCATCAACGGCTTGGAATGGGCGCTGCTGACGCTCTTTGTGATTCTGTTTTCTCACATCGCGATCGGCTTTGTGACGGCGATGCTGGGATTCTATGTCCTCAACCGCGGTGGCGACACCCGACGCATTGAGAACACGGTCGACTGGGAGAAGGAATCTCTGCCTCTGGCTTCAACGGCCATTGTCATGCCGGTCTTCAATGAGGACGTGTCCCGGGTTTTCGAAGGATTGCGGGTGATCTACCGGTCACTCGAAGAAACCGGACAGATCCGCCACTTCGACTTTTTCATCCTCTCTGATTCCAACCAACCGAACCAATGGATTGAGGAAGAGGTCGCCTGGGTGGAGCTTTGCAAGCAAGTGGGTGGATTTGGCCGGATCTTCTATCGAAAGCGGCGACAGCAGATCAACAAGAAGGCCGGAAATGTCGCCGACTTTCTCCGGCGTTGGGGGAAGAAGTACCGGTACATGGTGGTGCTGGATGCCGACTCGCTGATGAGCGGGGAAGCCCTCGTCAAACTGGTGCGGATGATGGAGCGGAATCCCCGCACCGGAATCATCCAGACCGCCCCGCGTATTGTGAATGGAGAATCGCTTTTCGCCCGCGTGATGTCCTTCGCGAATCGTCTCTATAGTCCGATCTTCCTCGCCGGTCTCAACTACTGGCAGGGACCCGATGGAAACTATTGGGGCCACAACGCGATCATTCGGGTGCAGCCGTTCATGGACCACTGTTCTCTGCCCGAGCTTCCGGGAAGCGAGCCGTTTGGCGGGCGAATCCTCTCACATGACTTTGTCGAGGCGGCCCTGATGCGAAAGGCGGGATGGCAGGTATGGCTGGCGAGTGAAATCGACGCGACCTACGAGGAGGGTCCGCCCACGCTGATCGATGCGGCAAAACGCGACCGGCGGTGGTGTCAGGGAAATCTGCAGCACACCTGGCTCCTGACGGCCCGCGGGTTTCGCCCGGCGAACCGCTTTCATCTCATCATGGGAGTCATGGGTTATGTCTCTTCGCCGCTCTGGCTGTTGTTTCTCGTGCTGTCGACCATCCACACCTTCAATCATCAAGGGCAGTTCTCCGGTGATGATTCCGCGGGTGTAACCGCACTTTTTGGATACGTGTTGGAGATTCCGGAGGCGCTCACGCTCTTTGTCCTTTCGATGCTTCTTCTCTTCCTGCCGAAGCTCATGGGCCTGGTGGTCATGCTGCGGGACCGCGCCGAAGCGGCGCGTTTTGGCGGCGCCGCCTCCTTGATCGCGAGCGCCATGGTCGAGACGGTGCTGTCGGCGCTGATCGCTCCGATCGCCATGGTTTTTAATACCAGGTTCGTGATTTTCACCCTGCTCGGACAGGGGGTCTCGTGGGTGACGCAGCGCCGGGGCGCGGAGGATGGGACCGATTGGCGGGAAGGTATCCTGACCCATGGCGACCAGACGATTTTTGGACTCGTGTGGGGCATTTCCGCCTTCATTTTGCTGCCCACCTACTTCTGGTGGCTGAGCCCGGTTCTTGCCGGACTGGTGTTTTCGATTCCGTTGTCGATTGCCCTCAGCAAGGTGAGCTACGGCCAGCTGGCCCTGCGGCTGGGACTGTTTCTCACCCCGGAGGAGGTGGATCCACCGGAGGTGCTCCGCCGCTTGAGGCGCAACCTGGCCGAGTGTTACCAGCGTCTGCAGCCGATTGAACGACTCCGGTCCGACTATGGACTGTTGCAGGCGGTGGTTGATCCCTATGTGAATGCCGTGCACGTCTCGCTGCTGCGCCAACGGAGGCCCAGTGACGAGTCCCGCGACTACTTTTCCCAACTCCGCCACCGGCTCCTGCACGAGGGACCCGCGCAACTATCGTCCAAGGAGAAAATGGCCCTGCTCATGGATGCCGAATCGATGATCTGGCTCCATGAGGAGCTGTGGAGGCAGCCGAGTGCGTCGATCGCGGAGTGGTGGCGGCTCGCGGTGCGCCAATACAACGTGCTGACGGCGGCACCCATCACCGCGCTGTACCGCTGATCAAATCAGACGTTCCAGCTCGGCCTTTGCGGCGGCAAAGGCAGCTTCGAGCGCGGGGATGCCTGGCTGCAGGTTTGCCAGGGATTCCTTTTTCGATCCGTGCTCCAACCACTCGGCCGCGGTGCGCAGCTGTGATGCCCCCAGATTGCTGGAGCTGCCCTTGATGCTGTGGGCGGCGCGTGTGAACGAGGCGACGTCGCCGGCCGCGTGACTTTTTTTCAGCTCCTGAATGCGCTGAGGCGTATCCTCAAGAAATACTCCGACGATTTCCTTTAGGAAGGAATCGTCTTCAGGGCTCAAGGACTTCAGATTCTCAATCGCCTCGAGATCGATGATGGGTTCGGAGGACATGGTTCGGTCTGTCGGTGCTGAAACTAGGAGGCCCACTCGAATGACGTGTTGGCTTCAATTTCCTCAATGGTGGTCAATCCAAGCAGCACCTTCTTTAGTCCGTCGTAGCGGAGGGGCTTAAATCCGACTTTCGTCGCGGCCTTGGTGATTTCCTGCACGCTCTTGCCCTCGGAAATGAGAGTTCGAATCTCCTCGGTGACCAACACCATCTCGTGGAAGGCTACGCGACCCTTGTAGCCGGTGCCGCGGCAGGACGAGCAGCCGCGACCGCGAAAGAAGGGAACATCCGTCAGACCTTCATCCTGGAAGTACTTGCGCAGCGTGTCCCGGGAAGGATGATACGGTTCCTTGCAGTTCTCGCAGATGCGGGCCGCGAGCCTTTGCGCGAGGACACCGACGACGGACGGCGCAACCATGTAGGGCTCGACCCCGATTTCGAGCAGCCGGATGATCGCCTGGGCCGCGGTGTTGGTGTGCAGCGTGGCGAAGACAATGTGACCGGTCAGGGCGGCCTCCGTGGCAATCTTGGCCGTTTCCAAATCGCGAATCTCACCGATGAGGATGACGTCGGGATCCTGGCGCAGCAGTGAGCGCAGGATCGTGGAGAACTTCAGGTCGATATGGCTGTTGACCTGGGATTGAGTGACGCCCGCGAGCTGAATCTCAACCGGGTCCTCGATGGTTGAAATATTGATGTCCGGTTTGTTGATCTCGTGTAGGGCCGCGTAGAGCGTCGTGGTTTTTCCCGAACCCGTCGGGCCGGTCACGAAGATGATGCCGTTGGGATTCTGGATCAGACGCTTGAACGGCTGCAGAATGGTCTGCGAGATCATCATCTTGTCCAGCGTCAGCATCGTCTTCTTGCCGCTCATCGCGAGGATGCGGAGCACGATCTTCTCGCCATACTGGGACGGCACGGAAGACATGCGGAAGTTGGCCGTCGCACTGCCGACGGCGAGGGAGAACCGACCGTCCTGAGGAAAGCGGGACTCGGCGATGTTCAGCTGGGCGAGGATCTTGAGGCGGGAGATGATCGCCTTGTGTAGTTTTTTCGAATACGTAAGGACCTCGCGGAGGTTGCCATCGATGCGGAAGCGGATGCGCGATTGGATCTCCTGAGGCTCGATGTGAATGTCGGTCGCCCGCTCCCGGAGTGCGTAGTAGATGATTTCGTCGAGAATCTTGACCAGCGACTCCGAGTCGGCCAGCGCGGCCAGTTTGTCTCCCGCCAGATCGGGCTGGTCGAAAATGGTCGATCGCTCGAGCTCGCTCAGGCTTTCCTCCAGATTCTTCTCGCTCGAGTACTGAATCAGGATGGCATCCTCGATATCGCGCGGCAGCGCGAACACCGGTGAAATGGGGACTTGTGCGATCTGCCCCAGCCGCTTGACCAGATCGAGGTCATTGGGTGTCGCCATCGCCGTCGTGAGCACGCCATTGATGACGTAGAGGCCGATGGCCCTGACCTTCTTGGCGATTTCAAGCGGGAGCTTTTGCACCGCCTCGTCCGTGGTGACCGAGGCGAACGGATCGACATAGGCCACGTTGAGCGAGTCGGCCCAGAGTCGGCAGGCGTCGTCCTTGGACGCCAGCTTACCGTCGACAATGGATTGAACCAAATTGATCGTGCCCGTGTGCTGCTTGACCAATGAGTCCAACTCACTGGCGTGATCGAAATTCGGCAGGGCCTTGAGCTGCTCGATGAACCGACTACTTTGAGGATTTAGCACGACGTTTTTGCTTAGTCTGGAAAAGCTTACCGATTTCCAGTTGGTTCAAACGCTCCATGGCAAACGAGCCGGTGGTCCGTTCCAGACGAAGCTCGGCCAAAAGATCCGGCAGGGAGTAACGCACTTCCGCCAGTCCCAGAATTTTCGGAGCGGATTCCGGCGGTTCGTCGGAGGGGGTGGGGGCGTGTTTACTCATGCTTCGTCTTCTACAGGCGAGAGTTCATCCAGAAAAGCTGAGGGCGGGAGGACTTCGGTTTCGGTCTGTTTAGATGGCGGCATCGGCAGACTCTTCCGAACCGAACACCGCGTTGATGGTGTCGGACAAGCTCTTCTTGATCTCGTCTCGCGGTGTGTCCTTGCGAATATAATTGGTCGCTCCTCGCTCCAGCGCTTCTTCGACCGTTTGGCGATTCGCGAGTGACGTCAGCATCACGATGACCGCTTCCGGATCGATGGCCATGATCTCACGGAGCGTGCCAAGTCCGTCCAGAATGGGCATATTGACATCCAATAGCACCAAGTCGGGGGATTCACGCTGATAGATTTCGACAGCCTCGCGTCCGTTGGTGGCCTCAAGCAACGTGGGTTCGCCGAGACCGCGCACGATCAGCCCGACGAATTTTCGCACATGCGCTTCGTCATCAACCAAAAGTACTTTTCCGTCAAACTTCATTCAGAATAGGTAGCTTCACCCGGAACTCGCATCCGCGTTCCGGTAGATTCTCCGCCGTGATGGTTCCTTGGTGTGCTTCCACGATATTTCGGCAAATAGCGAGCCCAAGACCTGTGCTCTTTTCGCCTCCGGTAGGTTTAACGGACAATCTGCCAAAATCTTTAAATAACTTGTCGCGTTCATTTTCCGGAATACCGGGACCCTGATCTCGAACGGCCACACTGACATGGGTCTCACCCGCCTGGACGTCGACCGTGATGGTCGAGCCGGGCGGTGAATACTTGATGCCATTGCTCAAGAGGTTTTCGAGCACTTGCCGCATCTTGGCCGGGTCGAGGGCAAGGGTGGGGATCTTCCCGTGGGGCAGGAGGATGAGCTTGGTGTGTTTCTTGATGGACTCCATGTTCATCAAGTGGACGGCCCGCTCGACCAGCTCGACGATGGAGGTCGGCTCCACCCTTATCTTAAGCTCTCCCGATTCAATGGTTGCGACGTCGAGGAGTTCATTGACGAGATCGAGCATCTGGTGACTCGTCATGTGAATCATCTTCACGAGATCCAGCTGTTCCGCATTCAACGTTCCGAGCGAATCGTCTTGGAGGAACTCCGAAAGGCCGCGGATTGAGGCGAGAGGGTTTCTCAAATCATGTGCGGCCATCCCGAGGAATCGGTTCTTGGACTGGTTGGCCTTGCTCAATTGATCGACCAGCGACTTTTGCTGCTCGCTCAACACCCGGTTATTGAGATGGGTCCTGATCCGCGCGACCGCTTCATTGGGCCGAAATGGTTTGGGAAGATAATCAACGCCTCCGGCCAGAAAACCCTCCACGACGTCATCCGACTGGGTCTTCGCCGTAATAAAAATAACAGGAGCAGCTCCGGCGCCATAACGCTCACGGAGACGTCGGCAGGTATCGAAGCCATTGATGCCCGACATCACGACGTCGAGGAGGACGAGATCGGGTTGGAAGGTGGCGTAAAGCTCCAGTGCCTTTTCTCCCGAATCCGCCTCGGCCAGCACATAGCCTTCCCCACGCAGGATCCCGCTGAGAATACGGAGGTTAAGTCGGTCATCGTCCACCATGAGAATCTTCCTCCCGGCGAGCGAATTCAGGCGCTTCTCGTCTGGCGGGGGTGGTTCGGGGCGGGATGACGTTTTCAACACAGGTGGCACGCTAATCCTCGCAGTCTACGATTTTGAAGAACCTGTGCAAGCATCTTGCCGTGCTGGCATGGGATTCATGGGGAGAAACACTCATATCAAAATATACAGATATGTTGATATTGACTTTTGGTGGCCGATGCATGGGCTAGCTGCACTTTCCAAAACTTATGGCCCATACTTTCGTTTTTTCCTCTGAGTCTGTTGGTGAAGGGCATCCAGACAAAGTTGCCGATCTCATTTCCGACAGTGTCCTGGACGCCTGTTTGACCGTCGACAAAACGAGTCGTGTCGCCTGCGAGACGCTCGTAAAGTCCAACGCGGTCGTGCTCGCCGGGGAAATCACGATTCCGAAGATCGGTGCGAAACCGATCGATACCGTGATCAACATCGGAACGATTGTTCGCGATGCGATCCGTGATATCGGCTACGTCAACGACGATGACGTGTTTCACGCGGATAAGGTTTTCATCCATAACCTGCTGACGACCCAGTCGCCCGATATCGCGCAAGGCGTTGACGCACGCAAGGTAAAGGGTAAAAAGACGGCCGAGCAGGGTGCCGGAGACCAGGGGCTGATGTTTGGCTACGCCTGCAACGAGACGCCGGAACTCATGCCGACGCCGGTGATGTTTGCCCATCGTCTCGGTCGGGAACTGACCGCGATCCGCAAGAGCGGTAAGGTTAAGTGGCTCCGGCCGGATGCCAAATCGCAAGTTTCGGTCCGCTATGACAACGGGGTGCCGGTGGAGGTCGTAAATGTGGTGATTTCGACCCAGCACGCCGCCGACGCCTCCCATGACGAGATCGAGTCGTTCCTGATCAAGAACGTGATCAAGAAAGTGATCCCGAAGGGGCTGTTGAACAAGAAGACGGAGTATCTGATCAATCCCACCGGTCGCTTTGTGGTGGGAGGTCCCCAGGGTGACACCGGCCTGACGGGCCGTAAGATCATCGTTGATACCTACGGCGGCTGGGGCCGCCATGGCGGAGGCGCTTTTTCCGGCAAGGATCCCTCGAAGGTGGACCGTTCCGCCGCCTACATGGCCCGCTGGGTCGCCAAGACGATTGTCGCCTCCGGTCTCGCCTCGATTGCCGAGCTTCAAGTGGCCTACGCCATCGGTCACCCCAATCCTGTCAGCGTGTTTGTTGACACCTTTGAAACCGGGACTGTACCGGACGAGGTGATTGCTGCCGCAGTCCAGCAGGTCTTCAGCTTCAAGCCCGCGGACATTATCCGCCAGCTCGATTTGCTCCGCCCGATCTACCGTCGCACCACGAACTACGGACACTTCGGCAAGAACGATCTTCCGTGGGAAACCACCAGCCGCGCTTCGGCGCTGAAGTCGGCGGTCAAGGCGCTGAGCGTCTGATTTCCGCTTTTCCTCTCTCCCTCCGCTCAAGAATTTTCGACTATCGCCATGTCTGTCCAACTTGCCCAACCCGCCATCCAGGATTTCCACGTCAAAGATCTGACCCTTGCTGATTGGGGGCGGAAAGAAATCAATGTAGCTGAACATGAGATGCCGGGTCTGACGGCCTTGCGCCGCAAGTTTGGGCCGTCCAAGCCTCTGCAGGGGGTGCGCATCACCGGTTCTCTGCACATGACCATCCAGACCGCGGTGCTGATCGAGACCCTCGTTCAGCTGGGCGCTTCGGTTCGTTGGGCTTCGTGCAACATCTTCTCCACGCAGGACCACGCCGCGGCAGCGATCGCCAAAGCGGGAGTTCCGGTGTTTGCCTGGAAGGGCGAGACGCTCGAAGAGTACTGGGACCTTACCTGGAAGGCCGTGAGCCATCCGAACGGAAAGGGACCCGAGCTGGTGGTGGATGATGGCGGTGACGTGACGCTATTGCTCCACAAGGGCTACGAGCTCGAGAATGGTTCGACCTGGGTCAACTCTCCGTCCTCCTCCCATGAGGAGCAGGTCATCAAAGACCTGTTGAAGCGCATTCACGCCGACGATCCTCTGGTGTTTACTCGCATGGTGAAGGATTGGCGTGGCGTTTCAGAGGAAACGACCACGGGTGTGCACCGTCTCTACCAGCTTCACGAAGCAGGCAAACTACTGGTGCCTTCGATCAATGTGAATGACTCGGTCACGAAGTCCAAATTCGACAACCTCTATGGCTGTCGGGAGTCACTGGCCGACGGACTCAAGCGCGCCACCGACGTGATGATCGCGGGCAAAGTGGCCTGCGTTTGCGGATACGGCGATGTCGGCAAAGGTTCCGCTCACTCCCTCCGTGGCTTTGGTGCCCGTGTGATCGTGACCGAGATCGATCCGATCAACGCGTTGCAGGCCGCGATGGAAGGCTTCGAAGTCAATACGGTGGAGAGCACGCTCGGCATCGCTGACCTCTATGTGACGACCACGGGCAATCGCGACATCATCACGCTGGAGCACCTGCAGCAGATGAAGGATCAAGCAATTGTTTGCAACATCGGCCATTTTGACAACGAGATCCAGGTGGATCGTCTTTACCGGGCTCCCGGTGTGAAACGCATCACGATCAAGCCGCAATACGATCAGTTCGTCATGCCGAGCGGTCGGAGCATCTATCTGCTGGCGGAAGGACGACTCGTGAATCTGGGCTGCGCCACTGGCCACCCCTCCTTCGTCATGTCGGCTTCGTTCACCAACCAGACGTTGGCTCAGCTTGATCTCTGGAAGAACCGCGACACCTACGCGATCGGCGTTTATCGTCTGCCCAAACACCTCGATGAGGAAGTGGCGCGCCTGCATCTGGAAAAGATCGGCGCCAAGCTCACGGTGCTGAGCAAGGATCAGGCGACCTATCTGGGAGTTCCGGTGGACGGTCCGTATAAACCCGAGCACTACCGTTATTGAGCCTCCGTCGAGCCGAGCAGGAGTTCGGCTCGCGATACGCTTCCCTGAACAACGCAAGCCGGGCGGTCCTCACCTCCCGGTTCAGATCTGCCCATGGATGCTGATGCCGTCGTTCAACTCCTGCAGCTAGAGCCCATTCCTCACGAAGGCGGGTATTTCCGACGAACGTGGACAACGGATCAGGGCATCGACGGCGAAGGAGCCGCGAACCTTGGGCGCGGGCAGCCCATGGGAACGGTCATCTACGCTTTGTTCACGCGGGTGCAGTTCTCAGCGCTGCATCGGCTCCGGTCCGATGAAGTGTGGCACTTCTACGCGGGTGATCCCGTAGATCTGCTTCTGCTCTGGCCGGACGGTGAATCGCGCCGTTTCAGACTTGGCCCGGACCTTGCCGGGGGAGAGTTGCCGCAGTGTGTGGTGCCGGGCGGTGTGTGGCAGGGAGCCCGTCCTAAGCTGTCGGGCGCTGCGGGTTGGAGCCTGGTCGGTTGCTCCATGTCGCCTGGGTTTATGTCGTCCGACTTCGAACTGGGTGATCGTAAGTACCTGCAGGCAAAGTATTCAAGTCAGGCTGAGTGGATAGCCGAGCTCACGCGAGATGTTATTATTGGTTAGTGACCTAATTCACTCAATTAATCTTGCGAAGTGGCGCGCGCTGAACGACGGTCGAAGGGTCATTTGTCATGAGCCAATCTCCTCCCGTTCCCAAGCCGCTCGCCGCTAACGAAACGATCAAGTCCAATTCGCATCTGCTCCGCGGGTCGATTGCATCGGATCTGGCGGATACATCCACCGGTGCGATCTCTGATGATAACGGGCAGCTGACGAAGTTTCACGGCCTGTACTTGCAGGACGATCGGGATTTGAGGAACGCGCTCAAAAAAGCCGGCAAGGAAAAGGCGTTCTCGTTCATGCTACGTGTGCGCCTGCCCGGTGGACGTTGCACTCCTGCCCAGTGGCTGGTTCTCGACTCACTTGCCGATCGCGTCGCCAACCAGTCTTTGCGACTGACGACGCGGCAGACCTTTCAGTTTCATGGCGTGCTGAAAGGAAACCTCAAACCCCTCATCAAGGGCATGCACGAGGTTTTGTTGGACTCCATCGCGGCCTGTGGCGATGTGAACCGCAATGTGATGGCTCCTCCCAATCCGGAGCGCAGCGCTGTCTTGCAGGAGGTGTACAACCACGCGCGGGCGTGGAGCGAGTTCGCGCTGCCGAAGACGCGGGCGTACCACGAGATTTGGCTGGATGATGAAAAGGTGGCGGGAGGGGAGCCGGAAAGTGAACCGATGTACGGGGCCACCTACCTGCCTCGCAAGTTCAAGACCGGTTTTGCCCTGCCTCCGTCGAATGATGTGGATATCTTTTCGCAGGATCTGGGCTTCATCGCGATCGTCGAATCGGGCCGCCTGGTGGGTTACAATGTCGTCGTGGGGGGCGGCTTGGGTATGAGCCACGGGAACGAGGAGACGTTTCCCCGATTGGCGGACCAGCTTGGTTTTATCGACACGCAGAGCGTCAACGCGGTCGGAGAAGCGGTCCTGACGACCCAACGCGATCACGGGGATCGCACCAATCGGAAACATGCACGATTGAAGTACACGATCGAGGATCGTGGTCTGGCCTGGTTTCGGGCTGAAGTGGAACGTCGTTCGGGTGTCACCTTTGGCCCGCCCCGTCCGTTTTCCTTCACGAGCATTCAAGATCCGTTTGGATGGCAGCGTTGTGCCGACGGAAGCTGGTTCTACGGGCTCCACATCCTCAGCGGACGGATTCGCGATGCGGATGGCTGGCCGATGAAGTCGGCGTTGCGAGAGATCGCGGGAATTCACGAGGGCGACTTTCGCCTGACTCCCTCGCAGAATCTCACCATATCCGGAGTGACGGACCAGAAAAAGCCGCTCATCGACTCCATCCTGGCCCGTCATGGTTTGGCCTCAGAGAATGTCCGGTCGGGATTGCGGCTCAACGCGCTGTCCTGCGTTGCCTTGCCGACCTGCGGTTTGGCGCTGGCCGAAAGTGAGCGGGCGCTTCCGGAGTTTCTCGAACGCTTTGAGACCATCCTGGAGCAACTGGGCCTGAAGCACGATGCGATCAGCCTTCGAATCACGGGCTGCCCCAACGGTTGTGCACGACCCTACCTGGCGGAGATCGGGTTTGTGGGACGCGCCCCCGGCAAGTACGCCCTTTACCTCGGAGCGAGCTACCAAGGCACCCGGTTGAACCGCCTGTTTGCTCCCAGCGTGACGTTGGACGATGCCGTGGGACTCTTGACGCCGGTGTTGAAGCGTTACGCCTTGGAACGGCAAGATAACGAACGATTTGGCGATTGGTGTGATCGGGTGACTTTGCCCGCGGACGCCACATTTCACTCTCCTGGAACCCGGAGTTGAAGGGTTCTCGCGTGCGGCGCGGGCATTGTTTGGACGGGTGAGAAATGCCCTTGCACTTTCACCGAAGGTCCTATGCTTCTGTGTCCTTGGAACCGGAGAGATGGCTGAGTGGTCGATAGCGGCGCTTTGCTAAAGCGTTGTAGGTGTAAAAGCCTACCGGGGGTTCGAATCCCCCTCTCTCCGCCAAGTTTTTATACTGTCAGGAGGTGAGGTTCCCGATAGCGTGGAATATCCACCCGGGAGGTTGCTCTCATCCTTGCTTGGATCGCGATCCTGAGACCCCCACCGACACCCGCTTGGTTGAGTTGGAGCTGCTGCAGAGCGGCTACCGCTACGCGTTGTCGCTGACGCATCACCGGCACGACGCGGAAGATCTCACGCAAGAAGCTTGGGTGAAGCTCTGCCGGCGCTATGGCCAGGCGTCTTCGAAGGCGGCGCTTTTCACGACGATTCGCAACCTCTTCATTGATCGTTGCCGAAGGGCCCGGGTGGTGGCCTTTGACTCGCTGGAGGGGTGCGTCCCGGACTCAATCGTCTCTGAATCCCTCATGCCTGGAACGCGGGACGACCTTGAACAGCTGCTCGGCAGCTTGCGGCCCGGGGAGCGTGAGGTCATCTATCTCCATCATGTCGAAGGCCACACCGCAGACGAGGTCGGGGTGATGACGCGCCAGCCGCGCGGTACCGTGCTGAGTCTGCTGCATCGAGCCTTTAATAAACTACGGCGGGCGGCCGCCCAGTCGGGCTGAGCCTGATCCTCATTTTCTTCCGCACGCAATCCAACCACCGTCCCAATCGTACTGTCCTTAAGACAACATGGCCGACCTCGAGGATCAACTTCGCCAGCATTACCAGAGCCAGCAGCTCCCGGTGGAACGCGCATGGGCGATCCTCGCTGCTGGTCGGACCGCGGCGACTGCACGCGCGCGACGCACACGCCGGTGGCTCGGAGCTGCGGCGGCGGTATTGCTGGGGCTGGGCACCTACGTGGGGACCTCGTATTTCGGCGGAGGCGATTTGGCCGTGACTGCGAGAGGGATCGTTCCTCAAGACGCGGCGGCCGCGGTGATCGCACACTTTTCCCGTCCCGACTATCAGCTCGGTGCGATTTCCGCAGACCATTCGGTTTTGGAGAAATGGCTGCGCGATCACGGCGGACCGGCGTCGCTGGCTATTCCGAAAACGATGGCCGGACTACCGAGTTTTGGTTGCCAGGTGCTGGAGGCGAACGGTCAGAAAGTTTATCTGATCTGCTTCTTTCTCGACGTATCATCGGAGGAAGTGAAACCGGGTGGAATGCCGATCAAGCGTGAGAGGGTGGTCGTTGCGCCCGATGGCACGATGATGAAGAAAGACCGGCCCTTGGTCCATCTCGTCGTCGCGCCGCGAGCCGCATTTGGTGCCGCTCCTGCACCCGGGACGTGGGTCAATCTGCCGAAGACGGGTGAATGGAGTTTCCGGGTGTGGTCGCAGAAAGACGTCGTTTACATGGTGGCTGCGGCCGTTCCCGCCGAGAGGCTCGCGGACCTCGTCGGCCCGATCTGAAAAAGAGCGCCGGATCGAACGCAAGCAGCAGGGACAGGCTGATGCCGCGTCCCTGCTGACCCTTACTCGAACCAGGCGTGTGGCCTGACTCAGTTTCGAATCTCGTAGCACTCCACAAGCACAACGCCTTCGGCATTGGCCTTTGTTCCGACGACCGCAGTGTAGGCACCGGGACGAAGCGTGAGGACGAGCGCGGCGTCGAGGCTTCCCGCAGTGATGGGAAAGGCTCCGGCCGATTGCGTTGCCGGCGCGATATCCGTGGAAACCCAATTGTCATTGGTTGCGACGACCCGCCCGGCCTGATCAAAAACGGTGAGGATCGGGTCCGCGAGAGCTCCGGTCACCCCGAAGCCTGCGAGGCCGGGACCGACTGCCCGGACGAGCATCCGGCGATCCGGTCCGGGACTGACCGAGAAGCCGACGATCTGACTGTTGACCCCGCTGGCAGCGCGCCCGCGGGCGGAAACATTGATCAAACGCGACGGCGTCACTGGAGCGCCATTGACAAGTGAAACGGTGATTTCAGCGACGACGTAGCCGGGCTGCTTGAAGTTGGCCGCGGTGAAGACAAGCGGACTGCCCGTCGGTGAAGAGATCGCATCGAGAATTCCACCGCCACCCGCGAGTCGGAACCCGGGGTGAATCGCAACCACGCCATTTTCCGTCGTTCCCGTGTTGGGTGCTGCCTGCGCCAAGAAGGCGGTGGTGGCGGGCAGTTCATCGTTCACCTCTGTGCCTGCGTCCCAGACATTGGCTCCGAGTACCGTGATGGTGCGGGGTACAAACACGCCTTGCGTCGTAAAAATCGGAAAGGCCGTCGGGCTGTCGTTGCCCCAGAAGCCATCGTTACTGGGAATGATCATCGCCAGATAACTCAGATAGCGGTGGGAAGGGTTGGCAGGATCCAAGTCGAAAACCTGGGTGACGGCCTGCCCAGGGGCGAACGGTCCCTCGATCAGCGCAGCCAACCCGTTGGGTTGTGCGGTGCTAAAGGCGGACCGGAGCGGTCCCGGGTTGCCGTCCTCCGCAGCTGCTTCGACGGCAGCCGACGCTGGCGCACCGGCGGTGAAGGCGTCGAAGGAACCGTTGTGGACAAAGACCAGGGGATTGACCGCCCACAGCCCGTTGGTGGGAGAGGTGTTTCGGATTGTGACCGCCACTTGGACGGCCAGAACCGGGGCATGGGCCAAGACGAGACTGCCGAGCAAAGCGGACCAGCGGAGGCCGGAACGCAGAATGTCTGTCGCAGATGAGGATGGAGGGAGGGAAGCGAGTGATGTGTGCATCGACCTCACCAACGAACAGGGGGCCGAATTGATTGCAGCGTAGGTGTGAAATCACGAGCGTGGCCTTTTGGGCTCCCAGCGGAAACGCTCGTCCTCGATGATTAGGCGCAGCTGGTTTGATTCCGGCCCGGCCGGAGCGAAGGACTTCGGCGCGCTCTTTTTCATTTCTTCAATGATGGGATGATATCTCTCCTGACTGGCGAGGTTGAACCATTCTTCCCGGTCTTGGCTGAGCTGATAGAGTTCTTCCGTGCCGTCCGGGTAGTGGATGTAGCGCCACTGTTGGTTTACAACGGTGTAGCCGCCGCGATTGTGGTCGCAGAGCAGGATATTCCGATCTGTCGCCGAGCTGGGATTTCGCAGCACGGGGGCGAGCGACACGCCTTCCAGTCCCTGGTCGGGTGCGAGATGGCACAACTCGACCAACGTGGGAAAGAGATCGATGGTGCTGACCGGCGTCGGAATCCTCGCGCCTGAGGCGATGCCGGGGCCCGCCCAGATGAAGGGAACGTGGGCGGTTTCCTTCCAGAGCGTGTGTTTCCCCCACTGGCCTTTCTCCCCGAGATGGTAGCCGTGGTCGCTCCAGAAGATGACGATGGTGTTGTCTCGTTCCGGGCTTGCGTCCAAGGCATCCAGAATACGGCCCAGCTGCGCATCCGCGTAGGACGTGCAGGCGAGATAGGCCTGGATCGCTTCCTTCATGATGCCGAGTTCATGCAGCCTGTTGACGATCGTCTTTTTGCGATTTTCCGCGATGCGGCGAGGAATCAGTGGCAAATCCTCGGTGTCGTCCTCTTTGATCGGCGGCAGCACGATCGCATCCAATGGATACAGGTCATAATATTTTTTGGGCGCGTAGTTTGGATAGTGCGGCGCATACATGCCCATCGCCGCAAAGAACGGCCGGTCATGCCTCTGTTGCAGCACGCCAATCAGCCAGTCGGTCTGCACGGTGTCGGCCATGTCTTTTTCCATCGCATCGGGCAGAGCGGCATATTCAAGGAAACCGCTGTTCGTATGGTTGGGCTGGTCGCGCACGAATTTGCTATTTGGGCGGTTGCTTGGCTGCGGCGCGCCCTGCCGCCAGCTATCCACGGGCCAGCCCGACCTGCGCTGCGCTGCGGTCCGCACGTAGAATTCGGTCCAGCCCCGGAGATCGACAAATCCCGCCGGGTGGTGAAACAGCTTTCCCGCTCCGAACGTCTTATAGTCGGCTTGTTGCAGAGCGATCTGCAAGGGTCGCAACTCCGGATGCTCGCGCCAGTACACTTGGGTGTTGTAGACGCCCGTGGTGGCCGGATGGCGTCCCGTGAACAGCGCAGCGCGAGACGGTGCGCAGTACGTGCCGCAGGTCTGAGCCTGAAGAAACGTCACCCCGCGAGCTGCCAGTCGGTCGAGATTGGGTGTCTTGGCCTTGATGGCGGAATCCAGCGGCCCGACCCAGGCGTTAAGGTCATCGGTGGCGATGAAGAGGATATTGGGCGGCCTGGCCGAAGTGGCGGCAGGCACCGGCAGCGGCGAGGCGACCATTGCGACCATCGCCACGAAGGCGCGCGTCAGGCTCTGTCGTGGATTCCTGCGCGATGTCAAAGGAAGAGGGCGCATGAAATGGGGATCGGGGAGTGTTGGCTGTGGGGTCGGAGTGAATTCGGCCTCTGCCGCGGTCACTCCCGGGGTGAAAGCGGCAGGTTTTCCACTGAGGCCATCCCGTACGTGTGTTTCGGATATCGCGTGACGACATGGAGACAATCCAGCGCGAAGGCCGTCGGTACGAAGTAGCGCATCGGACAATCTGCAGGCAATTCTGCTACTTTCTTTCCGGCATCTGAAAGCTGAGCGGAAGCTCGCGTCGCAGCATTCTGGCTCCCAGGCCCGTCAGCCAGAGGTAGTGATCGGAGGGCACGCCGTCGTTGCCGACGAAACGGACCCGATCACTCGCGGGTGGGTGGTCGGCAACCTTGAAGATGGCGGTGCCTTCATCGATCTCATCGAACATGGCGACGTAAATCATCTCGGCCCCGGCGTTGATCATCGTGGTCATCTGGTCCCAATAGAAGCGTCCGCCCAACCGGGGGATGGCCCCGTAGGCCGTGTAGCGGGCCAGGTCCGGCTTGCCCAACGAGAGATTCCTCCAACTGAAACCGGGATAAATGAGGGGCGCGTAGTCCACCCCCCGCTCCTTGGTCCATCGGATGTCCGCCAGGACGTGGTCCCGGATGTGCTCGATCGGATTGTGGACGAGGGGCGTCCAACGCTGGGCCATCCAGGGCATGACGATGTCCACGGACTCGATCAGCTCGTGCAAATAGGGATCGCTCGTGCAGTCCTTGTCCAAGTCACGAAAGTAGGTGGGCACTCCGAGCATCAAGGAGCATCCGCCATAGACCGGGTCATTCTTGAGAAAATCAATCAGTCGGTTGATGCCGATGTTCCGGATATTGTAACTGCGATCGGGAAACCCTACTCCCCAGATCGCGACCAGGGGTTTTCCGTTGTGGAAAAGGTAGGGCTGATCCGCGCCCTGGTTGGTCACCTTCAATTCGTCGACCAGCATCTTCCAGTCTTCGATGACCGAGGAGCAGTCTTCGCCTGTTGCTTTCAGACCCGACAGGTCGTACATCACGGCGACGGCGCGGCCGTTGGCCTTGGCGGCGGCGAGGGCGTGGCGCAGGATCTGGTCCTGAGACTTGTCCGACTTCTTGTACCCTCGGGTGACACCAAAGAACCGCTGCATGAATACCCCGTCGACGCCGTAGTCCTTCATCCATCGGAAGTGGAGCTCCGTTGTGCTCCGGTCAAAGGAGCTGAAGACCCTGGCGGCGGTGCCGTCGGGATTGCTGAAGCTTGTCGGGTAGGTGGTTTCGTACTCCGAAACATCCGGCCAGAAGTCGATGGTGACGCTTTCCGGATCGAACTTCCGGTTCCGGCCATAATGGACCCAGCCTTCGCCGGAGCTGTCCCCTTCCGCCCGAAACCATCCCTGATAGCCGGCCATGACGAGTCCCTTGTAGGTCGGGTGCAGGGTGGAGGCCCCATGTCTGCTTTGGGCCGAAGACGCAGGCAACAGACCGAGGAGGCTTGAAGCCACGAGGAGGGATCTCAGGGAGAGGTACATGTTCGCGATTGAGATTACGGGTCCCCGGTGCCGAGGACGCTGGCGGGTCAAAAGAGAAGATCCAGCTGGAGAGTCTGGGCGAAGGCTCCAGTTGGATGGAAGCGCTGCTCCGGGTCCGCCCGGAGCCTACCGTCGGGGCTGAACCCCCGGCCGGCGTCAGAATCTCATGCCGGCCGTGAGCTCGTAGGTGCGTGGCTGCACGTAGATCCGTTGCAGGACGTGCGGCTGGCCGAAGCCGTTGTCGACGGCGGTCTGCGGAAAGTTCTCGTCGTGACCCAGCAGGTTGCGCACGCGGAACGAGACCGACCAGTTCGTATTCCGTTCCAGCAGGTTGCTCTTCGCCGAGTAGCTGATGAATCCATCCGTGACCAACGACTCGGCCCCGATGAACGGGTTCTTTACATCGAATTTTCCGGCGACCTCTGGGTAACCGATGGGCGGAGCCTCACGCCAGCGCGCGTTGCCGCCGACCCGGACGCCCTTCAATACGCCGCGCTCGAAGGCGTAGCTGCCGACTACGTTGACGAGCCACTTGTTTCCTCGGATGCGGGGCCCCCCGACCTGAGCCTCGTGGTAGTCGAGGCGGCGCTCGATGCCGGTGATGTAGTCGCCGATGGTCCGGGTGGCATTGAACGTGGGATTGGCGATGATCGCCCGCATCACGGCGTCGTCACGGTACGGCAGAACGTACTTTTCATACCACGGCCGGGTGAAGGCGTACGTGCTGTTGAGCGTCGAGTCGTTGTAGGAGACATTGATCATCATGCGCAGTTGCCGGGTCGGATTGAGGGTGACCTCGAATTCGTAGCCTTCGGTCAGGTCCGACTCCACGTCCGTCCAGAGCTGATTGCCCGTGTAGTCCGCGAAACGCGGTGAACCAGCCGCCCGGGCGGCGTATCCATTGAGGACCAGGCCCTCAAGGTAGCGTTCGACATAACCATTCTGTCGGGCCATCTCGACGCCGATGGCGCCGTCGCGGAGCGGGTTGGAGATGCGGTTGAGGAGTTCGTTGCTGAAGCGATTGAGCTTCAGGATCACGCGATCGTTCAAGAAAAAGCCGCGCACGCCGACATCGTAGCCTTCGCCTTCCTGATTGGGCAGCGTCTGACCGAAAATGTCGTAGTTCGTGCCACCGGCGCCGACCGTGTTCGTGGCCGTGTTGGCGTAGAGATCGAGCCACTTGGCGACTCTGACCACGGCGCCGAGGTTGTTGTTCTTGACCGAGGATTCCGTCGCGGGACTGAACGATCCCTCTCCACGGTTGCCGAATAGTCGGGTGACGGGATCCTGGGCGAACAGGAAGTTCTGGGATCTGATTTTGTCCTGGCGGGCGCCCGCGGTCAGCACGAGACGGCGGGAGAAGAGTTCCCATTGTCCGATCGCCGCCATGGAGTGGGTGGTCTCGGGCGCGTAGACCGGGTTCAGGCGGTTCACGAAGCCGGTGGTGATGGCGGGGATCACACCGCCGGCAACCGAGGTGTTCGCTGCCTGATTCACCACCCTGTCCCGGGCATTGTGCGCAGGGAAATAGGGCGGCTGGCCGGGAAGGAGATAGTAGCGGCGACGGATCTGGTTCTGGGTGTCGTTGACGACGCCGTTGGTCAGCACCGTGGTGGTCGTCATTTCCTCCGGCTGGGAGAAGTAGCTGTCGTTGGATCGGTAATAGTAGAAGGCGACCGCTGTGAGTTTCCCGAGATCGAAGCCCTTGATGGGCTCGATGTGATTCAGGCCGAACTGGTGGGTCAGGGTTGCGCGGTACTGCTTCAGCTTGGTGTCACGCGACTCCAATGAGGCATTTCCCTCGAGGTAAGGGACGCCGAAGTAGGGATTGAGCGGTTGGGTGGGGTTGGGGTTGCTCGCCGCCGTCTGGGTGGGGAGATAGTAGTTGGGGTCGATGAAGACCTCATAGTCGCCCCGCCGGATCGGCTGCCAGTCCTCATTGGATACGTCCTCGTAGGCTCCGGCCACCTCGAGGTAGGTCTTGGACAGGAGTTGCTGCTGCCAGGAGGCGGAGAACTTCGCGTAGTTGGTGTCGAAGTGCTCTGAGGGTCCGGGCACCATGGTGTCCAGTGGGAAGTCGATGCCCGGCACGACGGTCACGGGAGACATGCTGGTGCTGTTTTGGTAGAGACCGTTGACGAAAGCTTCCGCGCCCCGGGACTTCCACTTCCAGTTCTGGACGCCCATCTCGGGGTTGTTCATCACATACACGAGGTAGTTGGTGGTGGAGAATCCCTGGGTGACGCCGTTGATGATGTTGCGGGCGGTGTTGCGGTTGGCCGTGGAGCCGGAGGCGACGAGGAGGTTGTCGATCCGGTTCGCCTTGTCGAAGGGGCTCCGGGGATCATTCAACCAGGCGGAGACGCTATCGTAGGCGAGATAGGCGCGTGGGACCGACTCATCGATCTGCCCTGTCTCGGCGTTGAGGTTGATCGTGGTGCCGCGGAAAGGCTGGAGGGTGAAGTTCAGGTAGGCAGCGCTGCGTCGCATGTATTGCAGGTCGCGGGGGGTGCGCTGATCCGCGGCTAGCGCGGCGAATCGGACGGCGAGCTTTTGCGGGATGAGAATCTGATTGATGTCGATGGAGGAGCGCTTCGTGCCCTCCGAATCGAAGCGGACCTCGATGCTATAGCTGTTGGCATTGAATCGGCCGACCTTGGGGGTCGCATCGATACCTCCTCCCACCGAGCCGAGGCCGAACAGGAGCGAGTTGGGACCGCGGGATTGGGTGACCGTCTCAGTGTTGTAGTTGTCCACCTTGACGCGCGTGGTGAAGAAATTGTTGGTGAGCGTATTTGACGTGAATCCGCGGACCGTGAAAGGCGTGCCCGTTCGATTTCCGACGCTTTCGGGGTCCGAGGCGTCCCCTTTGAATTCGCGGGTGCTCGGGAGGAACTCCAAGGCCTCCTGATAGTTCACCGCGCCGATGTCCTGCATGAACTCCGCGGTAAGGATGGTGATCGGATTGGCGAGGTCGCGGACTTCGGACTTCAACTGGGTTCCCGACAGGGTCTCCGAGGCATGGTAACCCTTGGACGATTCGCTGGTGACGACGAAGGGGTTCAGGACGATGGTTTCCTCCGCTGCGATTGGGGCGACGGGCGCGACCTGAGCGAGAGCCGCGAGTGGCAGAAAGATCAGACCCGCTCCGATGGGGAAGGGGAGTCTGGCGGGGGCAAGTGGCTTGGATTTCATGGTTGGGGTCCTCTTGCCGCCAGGGGCGCGACGCGGAACGACCGGCCGATGGCGACAAAGTCAGGTGGGGCCGAGGTGTTTTGGGGTTGGAACGACAGATGGCGTGGGCGGTGGGGCACGGACCTGGCAGCTGTAGGAGGTAGCCTCGCATATTCCCAACGAGGCAAACATCCCATGTTCGGGGGATGGCGGGCGGCTGGTGCCGCCCCTAGCCTTCACCGCGCAAGCCGGAGTCCGGAGGCCGGTCCTAACGCGACTGGGAACAACCTGGCCGGGAGCCGGGAGGTCAGCCCTTCGTTTTCGTCGAGGCAAGTGGGACCAAGAGTTGGCCACTCAGATCGCGGACGACTTCGGGATGGGCCGGGGCGACATTGCGATCCTCCTCGGGATCGGAGGCGTGATCGTAAAGTTCGACGGCGCCGTCGCTCCAACGCGTGAAGCGCCAGCGGTCGGTGCGGATCGAGTCTCCGCGCATCTTGCCGTGGACGACCAGGGTGAAGGCGGCCGGTTTGCCGGGCGCTGCCGGGTCGAGGAGGAGTGGACGGAGACTTTGGCCGGCGAGGTTGGCCGGGGGGGTGAGTCCGCAGACTTCGGCCACCGTGGGAAAGAGGTCCACGAACTCCACGAGTCCATGCGCGACGCCGGGTTTGATTCCGGGCGCGGCGATGAGCAGCGGCGCGCGGCAGCTGCGTTCGAAGAGCGTGTCCTTGTTCCACCAGTCGCGCTCGCCCAGATGATAGCCGTGGTCGCCGAGCAGGATAACGAAGGTATTCTCCCAGAGGTTAAGCCGGTCGAGCGTGTCGAGCACGCGCCCGACCTGGGCGTCAACATAGCTGGTGCAGGCGTAGTAGGCGCGTAGAAATTCTTCGCGCTCGCGGTCGGTAAATTGGGCGAAAGCGGCGCCGAGCGCTCCGAACCCGACGGCCAGCGGCGGTGCGGGGGTTTGGTCGCTGGGCGGGCGCGGCGGACGGAGCGAGCCTTCAGGGTAGAGATCGAAGTACTTTTTCGGGGCAAGAAACGGATCATGCGGTTTCATGAACCCGGCGCCGATGACCCACGGCCGGTCGCCGCACGTTTCGATTTCCGCGATGACCGCGCGGGCGATCTGTCCGTCGGGCTGGTCGTTGTCATCTCCATCCATGGCGCCCCAGTGGCACCAGGGCAATTTGCCTCCGGAGAGATTCCGGCCGGCAAGCTTGATCCTTCCGCGCGGCGTGGCCTCATACGGCCGGGCAGTGTGCCAGGACTGTGGCAGATCCGCCCACTGTGCGCGTAGTGCCTCGTCGCGTCCGCCGCCCAGGTGGAGAATTTTGCCGAAGGCCGCCGCGTGGCGGCCGTCGGCCTTCAACAACTGGGGCAGCGTGACGACCTCCGGGAGACGGGCCCGGAGCATCGTGCGGTTGTCGGTGACGCCGGTTTGGTCGGGCCGCAGGCCGGTTAGGAAGGAGCTGCGGCTCGGATTGCAGACGGGGTATTGCACGTAGGCGCGGTCGAAGCGGACGGCGCGAGCGGCGAGCCGGTTGATGTTGGGCGTATGCACGGCGGTGTTTCCGTAACAGCCGAGCGCGTCGCGCAGATCATCGATCGTGATCAGGAGGACGTTGAGTTTGCCCGCCGGAGCGGCGGCATGGGCCCCGCCCTGCAGTGCGGCTGAAACGACGAGCAGGAGCAGAAAAGCGGAGCGTTTCATGGTGTGGCGACGGCGGGGATCGGCAGGGAGAGTTCCTCCGTCGCGGGGTGCTCGCCTCGGATGACCTTGCCGGCGAGACCGGTGAGACGCAGGTAGTGGTCGCTCGGCAGGCCTTCGTAGGTGGCGAACCGGACACCTTCGCCGACGGGCGGGTTGTTCGTCACTTTGAAGATCGCGGTGCCTTCATCCACCTCGTCGAACATCGCGACATAAAGCATGTCGGCGCCGATGCGCTTGGCGGCGGTCACCTGCGACCAGAAGAACCGCCCTTGCAGTCGAGGGATGTCGTTGAGGGGTGCGCCCTTCATATTGTGCCAGCTGAAACCCGGGAAGGCGACGGGTAGGAAGTCGATCCGGCGCTCCCGGAGCCAGGCGAGGTCCGGTTGCCACACGGTGGCCGCATGGGTGGTTGCGGCCTCGGGAGTACGGTAGCGGCCGGGGGTCCATGGAGAAACCACATCGGCGAGAGCGATGAGCTCATGGAGCACTGGGTCCTGGAGCGTATCGCGGGTTTGGGTGCGCCAGAAGCTGGGCACACCGAGCATAATGGCAAGGCCGCCGCTCGTGGTGTCATCCTTGAGGAACGTGATGATCTTGCGCCAATCCTCGAGCGAGGGCCGGGGTTTGTCGTCGTCAAGAAAGCCGCAGCCCCAAAGTGCGAGCAGAGGTTTGCCGCGGTGATGCAGGTAGTTCGGATCGCTGGTGAGCCGGGTATCGTGCCGCAACTTTTTCCAATCTGCGATCAGGACATCGGCCTGCCCAGGCTTCAGGCCGCTGAGGTCATACATCAGAGCGTAGACGCGTCCGTGCCGGCGCGCGCCCGCCCGGACGTTTTCGAGGATGGCGTTGTTGGTGGCAAGCGAGGTGCCGCGGGCCAAAGAACTGATGAAGCGCTGCAGGAAAACTCCGTCGATGCCGTGTTCCTCCATCCACGCAAAGTGCCGTAGCACGGTGGGGCGGAGATAGGAGCTGAACACGTCTGCGCGCGTGCCGTCAGCGTGCTTGAATTGGGTGGGGAAGCGTTCAGCGGCGGGGAACTCACTCAGATCCGGCCACATATCGACCCGAATATTTCCCGGGGCGGGTTTTTGGCGGTTCGCGGTCCAGTGATTGTAGCCGCGGCCGGCGCCGTCGCCCTCGGCGTTGAACCAGCCCTGATAGCCAACCATGACTTTTCCGGTGAGAGTGGTGGAATCAACGCGCGGGCGGGGGGATTCCAGGGGCAGTCCCTTGGGTCCCGCGCAGCCGATGACCAGCGCGGTGAGTACGCCGGCGAAAATGAGTGGGTGGAGTGTTTTCACTTTCGGAGTAGACGGAGCGCTACGGATGAAGCGGACGGGGTTCATGAGCCTGTTCCGGCCGAGGCAGCTTGGACGAATTGGTCGTAGAGGGTGCGTAGGCGGGCCACGGTCTCCGGTTGGGCGGGCGCCACATCGTGTTGTTCAGCGGGATCGGCCAGCAAGTCGAAGAGCTGCATGGGAGCCGGCGCATCTCCGGTGGTGACGCCTGGGTGATGATGAGGTTGATACTGGTCGTAGGGAGCCAGGATGGTGACGCCGTCGGGGCCGCGTGGGTCGATCCAGCGTTCGCCGGGCTTCGTCAACTTGATGCGAGGATCTTGTGGAGAGACAACGTGCAGCTTCCACCGGGCGTCGCGGATGGTGGCGAGACGCGGGCCAAGTTGTCCGACGATGCCGGCGTGCGGGCTGGTGGCGTCCGAGGTGAACTGCGGGAAAAGATCGCGACCGTCGATCACTCGGTCCTTGGGCGCTGCGATGCCGGCCGCCTTCAATGTGGTGACAAAGAGGTCCATCATCACACCGGGCGCGTGGTTGACGTGCCCGGCGGGAATTCTTCCTGGCCAGCGCGCGATGCAGGGCACGCGGTATCCCCCTTCATAGGAACTGGCTTTCATGCCCCGAAGACCGCCCGTGCTCCCACCGAAGTACGGCCCGTTGTCGCTCGTGAAGATGACGAGCGTGTTTTCTTCGAGGCCAAGCTGCTGGAGGCACTGGAGAACCTGGCCGACGCTCCAGTCAAGCTCGGCCATGACATCCCCATATAGGCCGTTCCCGGTTTTCTTGTAGAAATCCTCGGACGCGGCCAGGGGCTTGTGGGGCATGGCGTGTGCGAGGTAGAGAAAGAAACCTCGTGATTGGTTCCGCTGGATGAAGTCGATCGCACGGGCGGTGTAGCGCCGGGTCAGGTTGGCCTGCACAACTGGGTACTCGATGGGCGTGTCACCCTCGATCAGCCGCACCGGACGCATGTCGTTGGAGTAGGGGATGCCGAGGTATTCGTCGAAGCCGCGATGCGTCGGAAGCCAGTCTGGTTTCGCGTGACCAAGGTGCCACTTGCCGATCATGCCCGTAGCATAGCCGGCACGTTGGAAGAGCTGGGCCAGGGTGATTTCGCTGACGGGCAGATGAAGCCCGTCCTCCTCGCGGCGCTGTCCGTCCGGGGCCGGGTTTCCTGTCATACCATGGCGGAAAGGATAGCGTCCGGTGAGCAATGAGGCTCGCGTGGGTGCACAAAATGCGGCCGGACTGTTGAAGTGGGTGAGGCGCGCTCCCGTGGCGGCCAGGCGATCCAGGTTCGGAGTCTTGAATGTTGGGTGGCCGTAGCAGCCCAGATCACCGTAACCGAGATCGTCGGCGAGGATGAGAACCACGTTGGGCCTTTCGGCATGAACGGGCGCGGCGGCGTGCAAGAGGCCGAATGAAGCAAGAAGCAGGGAAGAAAGGAAGGGGGAGGACGTCATGGAGTCTCGAGGGCCGAACGGTCCTCACCTCGGGGAGGTTGGACTATCGCGCTTGAATGACCGGCCAGTGATAGCCAGGCATCCTCCTCTTTTTTCGCGACGTTGCGCATCCCATGTTTGGGGGATGGGCAAATCCCGAAACAGTCGATAGGATCGCAGGGTTTCATGGGTCCAACCGCAGAAAATAGACTCGGAATGGGGGTATGGATCGCGAGGATGAAAGGTGTGCACGCGTCCTATCGGTCAATGGTGTGGCTGGCCATGATCCACCTGATCGGGAATGCGCTCCCGTTGGTCGCTGCTGATGAAAAGGTTCGCTATTCGGCCAGACCGGAGCTCTCGGACGTCGTGATTGGCGGCCGGTCGATCTCGATCCACGGCCAGGCGCCAGTCGACGGCATCGGCGAGATGAACTACCATGGAATTTCGCTGCGCCGAAGTGAGTTCCCTCTGAATATTGGACTCGTTACCGCCTCCCCGGGCCAACCTCCGGTCGTGCGGATGCGCACTCGCCTCGAAGGTTGGGAGAGCGAGTGGCGCGACCATGTTGGCACGATGTACCTCGTGCTGCGCTTCCTTGATGAGGAGAATCGAGCCGTGAGCAGTGAATCGTTTGTCCGTGAGGGAAACAGCCCGGGGTGGGGCGGCTTGCCGCAGAATTCACGCTGGCACAGCCAAGTGAACGAAGTCGACGTGCCAGAGCGATCCAAACGGGTCCAGGTTCTTCTGGTATCGGGCGGCACGCCACGCACGACCGGCTTTTGGGCTGTGCGCCGTCTTCGCCTCTCGGTCGAGCCGACGGAAAATCAATCGATTCCAGAGACACAATTGTATCGACTCGACCGCCTGGGCGGACTGGGCCTCGAATCCCCCCGGGGCAATCCCAATGGCTGGCTGCGCGATGGCACCGGCCTCGAGGTCCCCATCCTCTACTCTCAGGTCGACGAAAGTGGCACCGTCGAGCCGATGCTCGCACTGCTTGACGCCAATCCGGACAACACGGGAGGCTGGCTGCAAAAGGTTACCACAGCTGCGCCGGTCGCGCCCGGCCAGCGTCTGCGCTTGGAAGTCGAGGAAAAGTACAGCATCGGTCGTGGTCGCGACGCTGAGGTCTCGTTTCTTGCCCTGCCAGTGGGAGATTATGTGTTCCGGGCCTGGGCGACGGACGAGTTGGGACGCCCGACAGGACCTTCGCTGCGTCTGCCGGTGGAGGTTCGGCCCCCGTTTTATGCCACCTCTTGGTTTCGTTTACTCGGCGTGGGTCTCACGATCGCGGTTCTGCTGGGAGCAGTCCGGTACCTTTCGTGGCGAAAAATGCAGCGTGAACTCCAACGCATGGAGCAACGCCGGGCGGTCGAGGAGGAGCGGACCCGACTGGCCCGGGACATCCATGACGAAATGGGGTCGCGATTTACCCAAATCTCGTTGTTGGCCGGACGCGCCCTGATTGCTGCACCTGCGGACGAGTCGGTTCGCGACCCCATTCGCACGATCAACGGTGCCGTCAAGGAACTGGCATCCGCCTTGGAAGAGATCGTCTGGGCGGCGAATCCCAAACACGATACGCTCGAGGGATTCAGCAACTACCTCGCACAACATACCGGTGCCGTGCTCCGGGATGCCAGCCTGCGTTGCCGGCTGGATATTCCCACCACACTCCCAGAGCGGAACCTGCCCAGCGGTCTCCGCCATCGACTGATGATGGCCGTAAAGGAAGCCCTCAACAACGCGCTCAAGCACGCGGGTGCGACCGAGGTGTCGGTGCGACTCGAACTCGATGACCCGCGCTTGGTCGTGACGGTGTCCGACAACGGCAACGGCTTCGATCCTGGGACTGTGAAGCGCGGCAATGGCCTGGACCATCTGGAACGGCGCATGGAGGAGGTCGGTGGAACCTGTGTCATTGAATCCCGGCCGGCGGGCGGAACTCGCGTCCGACTGACCGTACCCTTGCCGACAAACAAGGAGGAACCATGAGAACGGGTGTTGTCATCGTAGAGGACGACCGCGCAGTCAGGGAGAATCTCGCCGCCCTCATCAACATGGACGATCGACTGCGACTGCTCGGAGCCTTTGGTTCAGCGGAAATCGCCCTGCGGGACGTGCCGGCGCTGCAACCGGCACTCGCGGTGATGGATATCAATCTGCCACGCATGAACGGCATCGAGTGCGTCGCGCGGCTCAAACTCAAGTTGCCCTCCCTGCACGTACTCATGCTCACCGTCTATGAGGACGATGATAGTGTCTTTCGAGCGCTCAAGGCAGGCGCCAGTGGATACCTGGTGAAACGCGATGCGGCGGAGAAGTTGCTGAATGCATTGCAGGAGATTCAGCAGGGCGGTGCCCCGATGTCGGCCCACATTGCCCGTCAGGTCGTGCAGTTTTTCCATCGGAGTGAGGTCCCGGCGGCGGAGTCGGAGCATCTCTCGCCCCGTGAAACCGAGATCCTCGACCTCCTCGTGCAAGGGTTGATCCTGAAGGAAGTGGCCGACCAGCTTGGGATCGGATTGGAAACGGTGCGGACACACGTCAACCACGTCTATCACAAGCTGCATGTCCGCAGCCGCACCGAAGCGATCGTAAAGTACCTTCGCCAACATCCGTAGCGCCGGTCGGACGCACTCGGCGCGCGTGGGTGGGAACCAACGCCAATCGGCCCGACGAGGTATCGGTGTGCAGTCCCCGGTGCGACCTTAGAGTGATTGAACGACTTTCTCGATCGCGGGCACTCCACGAGGACAATGCACCTTCGATGTATGCTACGGCAAGCGGGGCGGCGACGTGTTGCTCCCTTCAGTGCGGGCCGCGGCTCTTCCACCAGAGTGTGAGGGCGGCGACGACGGTGCCGGCCGCGAGGCCGACGAAGCCGAGTGAGATGAAGGCGATGTAGCCGGACCCGGTGCCGGAGTCGCGGGAGTCGTTGTATTTGACGGCCTCGAGGAGGATTGTGACGGCGGCGACCATGCCGACAAGGGACGCGAGATCGACACGGAGGAGCAGCCACCAACGACCGGGACCGGGAACGAGGAAGCAGAGAAACACCAGCGGAACGAAGACGAGCGGCACGGTCCAGCCGAGTTGCCCGAGGAATTCGTTGCCGGCTTCGGTCGGTGGTTTGTTGCGCAAGGCGAGGACCTTGGCGGCGAGGCAGACAAACAACCAGTAGGCCTCGGGCCCGAGTGCGTAGGAGAGCAGGCGGTTCATGTGGTGAGTTTACCCGGGCTGGTCGCGCGGCGGCATGGGCCGTTCGGTCAGCCGGCAGGGTCGAGCCAGCGTGCGGCGAAGTCAGTGCGATCAACGGGCCAGGCGCGCCAGCGCGGTGGGCGGCCGGTGGTACCGGAAGAGGTGATACGAGCCGCTTCTGCGAGGTTGTGACAGACGACCCGCAGATCGTCGGCGCACCAGAAGTCGCGCGCGGCGACGGGATCGGGGGAGTGCCGGGCGGCGAGCACGGCGGCGCGGGAGAGGACCAGACCGCTCATCGGCGGCAGGAAGCAGCCCAGTGTCACGAGCACGCCCTGGAGACGGGAGAGCACGCCCTTGCCGCCGGTCGAGTGTTCACTCACCACGCAGGCGACGGGCTTGCCGAGCCAGAGCGCTGTGCCCTCGGCCGGAGTGGCTTGCTCGAGGAAATCCTGAAGTACGCTGCTCCAGGAATCCCAGTGGGTGCCGGTGCCGATGAGGAGGCCCTGCGCGGAAGCGAGGCGCGGCCGAAGGTCGGCGAACGAGGCGGGGTTGTCTGCGAGCGTGAGCGCGTCGACGGTGGCGGAACGCGCGAGCAGGCGGCGCGCCCGGGCAAGAAGCACGGCGGTGTTGCCTTGGTCGCCGGCGAGGGAGGCGTTGAGCAGAAGCACGCGAGGGCGAAGAGCGACGGGCGAAACGGCCATGGACGAGGCTGGGCGAAGTGCAGGTCGGTCGCCAATCACCAAGCGGTGTGGCCGTCAGGGACGCGCCAGGCAAGGACCGCCGTTTCGGGAACCGCCAAAAGGTGACTGCGGACCGGACGCAGGTCTCCCCCAGCAGATGCCTACATGCCCCAGCCGGGACGGTAGGTGCGGGCGAGCAGGGCGTTGGCTTCGGGCGCGTTGGTGACCCGCAGACGGGCGGCGTCCCAGTCCAGCCGGCTGCCCGTCCGATAGGCCGTTGCACCGAGATGGATCGCCTCCATGATCGGTCCGGAATAGCCGAAGTGGCAGGACGTTGGGCTGCCCGTCTTGCACGCGGCGACCCACTCCATGCGGTGGCCGACTTCAGCGATCCGTCGCGCCGACGGTAGGGCGCGAAATGCCGCCATCCATTCGGGGCGCTGGCTGATCTCCATCCCGATCGAAGGCGGAATGCTGGGCGCCGGCGGCACGAAGCGGGCGAATTTCTGTTCCGGCCAGAGCATCCACCGGTCGTAGTTCACCAGCAGCATCCCCTCGGTGCCGCGGAAGACGCCCCAAGCCCAATCGGGGAACTTGTTTTCGGCGAAGATTGGCGGCGGCTCGCTGCCGTGCGTCCAAGTCAAGGTGACCGGCGGCAGGGCACCACGGGCAGGGAATTGGTACCGAAGATGCAGGCGGCGCGGAGCGGTCTCGGGGTGCGGCGGCGGCCCTTCCGCCTCGACCGAAAGCGGGTAGCGAAGATCGAGTGCCCAAAAAGCTAGATTGAAGAAGTGACCGGCCATGTTGCCGAAACTGCCGCACCCAAAGTCCCACCACCGCTGCCAGTTTCCGCCACAGCCTCGCGAATAGGTAGGGTGGTAGGGTCGGTATGGCGCGGCCCCCAGGAACAGGTCCCAGTGAAATCCTTCCGGCACGGGCGGGGTTTCGATCGGCCGGTCGCTCGGGGCTGCTCCGTCCCCACGCGGCCAAATGTGGCACTCCTGCACCGACCCGATGACACCCGCGCGGATCATTTCTAGAATCCGCCGGTAGTTTTCCGAAGCCTGTATCTGGGCGCCCAGCTGGGTGGCGACCCCCTTTTCGGCGGCCACCTGAGCCATCAAGCGACCTTCGACGACGGAATGGGCTCCCGGCTTCTCACAGTAGACATGTTTGCCGCGCCGCATTGCCGCCAGACTGATCGGAGCGTGGAGATGATCGGGCGTGCTGACCACGACGGCGTCGATCTGATCGTCCATTTCCTCGAGCATCCTGCGGTAATCGAGATAACGCTTCGCCTGCGGGTAGCGGGCAAAGGTCTCACTCGCGGGACTCCGCCTTCCGGGGATCAGTTGGCCAGCGGCCCGTTCGTCCACGTCGCAGAGGGCGACGATGTTTTCCCCCGTCATCACGGGCCGCGTCGCAGGCTTGAGGAGCATGTTCCCCTCGAGGAACTCGACGTTTTCGCCGGCGAAGTGGGCGAGGTTCCATGCTCCCATGCCGCCAATCCCGACGGCGGCCACCCGGAGTTTCTCGTTGGCCTGGTAGGAGCGGGCCGAACGGGCATCTTTGAGGATCAAAAATCCCGTCGCACCGCCCAGGGTGCCGAGAAAACGCCTCCGATTCCAGAATTGCGTCGTCGTGCTGATAAAAAAAAGAACCCCGCCTCATTTCGGAGCGCAAGGCGAAATTGGCTTGTCGAGGAAGGAAGGTCGGGAACGTCCCCGGATCGGTTCCCGAGTGACGACGATTCGTTTCGACCGTGGTGAGGAAACGACTTTCATCGCCGGGATGACCACCCAAGCCGGGTTTGCTCTCGCCCGGGGTAGACTCCTGCCGTATCCGACTCGTGAGGGTCAGATCTCCCACCCGTGATTGCCCCCGTAACCCGCATTCCGATGGCCCTTCGGCCGCTTCTCTCTTCGCTGTCGTTCGTCCTGCTCCCGTTGCTTTCGCTGCTCCTCGCGACCAGCGAGAGCCGTGCCGCGAGCGTCGAGGAGGCGGTCGAGCGCGTCCGCCAGCAGGGTACCGGACCGTCGCTGATCAACGATTCCCTGCTGCGTGGTCTCGGCGCCAATCCCGCCAACCTCGAAGTGGGACGCACGCTGTTCAACGCATCCTGCGCGCTGTGCCACCTTGAGAACATGCGCGGAAAAGCCGGCAATGCCGCGGTCATTGGCTCTGATCTCACCGACAACATCTGGGACCGCGGCGGGCGGCCGGCGGATATCTTCACCACGATCATGAACGGCGCGCTCGATACCGGCATGCCGCCGTGGAAGGACGTGCTCGGCGAGGAGAAGGTCGCCCTTGTCGTCGCTTACATCCTGAGTCGCTTGCCGGTCGTCGAGACTCCGGTCTCGGCGGCCAATGCCGCGCACAACGCCCAGATGAAGGTCTGGCTCGGGCGGCACGACGACATCCCCCGGCCCGCGCCCGGCGAATCTCCCCGGTTTGTCTTTCTGCCTGTGCGGCTGCCGGAGGGCGATCTGCTCGAAGCGCTCGGGTTGATCTATGCCGACGGGAGCGTCCTGCTGTACGATCAGGAAACGCTCGCCCCGCACAGCCTGTGGTCGGACGCGACGATCGCGCGCGAACGGGCCGCGATCCGGGCTTTTCGGCTCGAGGGGCGGCGGACCCTGTTGTTCACGGGCGCGACCAACGCCATCACGATCTCCGGCACTGCGGCCGAGAGTAACGGGCTCAGGCGCACGCTGGCCGACGTGGTTCGACACAAGGATGGAATCGAGATAAGGAATCGAACCACACTCCCCTCGGGCGAGACGGTGACCGGCAGCGAGCTCCTGACAGTGAGCGCCGAGGAGACCGGCGCCGTGATCCATCGGACCCTGACCATCGACGGGATTCCTCCGGGGGCGCGCCTCGGACTCACCCCAGGACGTATGCAGGGAACCGCGGGGGTGGACGCATCCCTCGTGCGTACGACGGGACGGATGCAGACGGCCGGCGACGCCGTGACCCTCGTTCCCGCTGATCGGGAGCGGAGCGTTCGTTTGGAGTGGGCGTACCGGGTGGAGACTCCCCATCGATCCAAGGCGGAGCGCGCCACGACACCCAGCGGCTTCACCTGGGACGAATATGTACCAGGCTCCACGAAGCGGCCGGGCTACCGGGCGGTGCAACATCCCTTGCCCAAACTGCCCTCCGGCGAGGACCGGGTGCTTCCGTTTGCGATGGCGACCGACGCCGTGACGGGCACCGTCTATGTTGCCTCGGGAAAGCTAGGGGAGATTTTTCAGGTTCACGTGGATTCGAAGCCAGGCTCGTTGGCCACGCTGACGGATTTCACCGGGACACACTTTCAGGATGTGCTCGCGATGGTCCATGATGGCAGCTCCCTGCTCGTGCAGCACCGGCGAAACCTGACTCGCGTTCTGGACATTGACCGGAATGGCGTGGCCGAGCACTTCGAGCATGTGCTTTCGTTTCCGCAGCTGCTCGAACCAAAGTACGACTGGGGTTACGGCCTCGTTCCAGACAAGACGGGCGGATACATCCTGAGTTTCGCCGCCCACGCGGTGGGATCACAGGAGATAAAAGGATCGGGGTCCGCGATCCGACTGAAGCCTGATCCCGCGGGCTGGACGATCGAGGAAGTGGCATTCGGCATGCGCAATCCATTCGGGTGGACACCCGGAACGGACGGGGAGATTTTCTTTACGGACAACCAGGGGAACTGGATGGCGAGTAACCGGCTCTCCCAGCTCGTGCCGGAACGGTACTACGGCTTCCCGAATCCGAAGCAGTTGGACCATCGCTCAAAGCCGGTTGGTCCGACGGCCGTGTGGGTGCCGTATGCTTGGGCGAAGTCGATCAATGGCGTCACCTATGACAGCACCGGCGGAAAGTTCGGCCCCTTTGCCGGCCACTTTTTCCTCGCGGAGGTGATGGAAGGCGGCGCGATCATCCGGGCGCAGTTGGAAAAGGTGAAGGACCAGTATCAAGGTGCCTGCTTTCCGTTCTGGAACCGGGGCCTGCTCGGACCGGTCACCGTGACGTTTGATCCTGCAGGTCGACTCTGGGTTGGAAGTCTCACCGAGCCCGGTTGGATGCGCCAGCCCGACCGCGGGGCGCTCTATTCAATCGAATACACGGGCGAGGTGCCGTTTGAGATTCAGTCGATCCACGCTAGGCCGGATGGCTTTCGAATCCGCTTCACCTCGCCGCCCAACCGCCGGGCCGCCGAAGCCGTTTCGTACCGGATTGAACATTACCGCTACGAGTACAGCTCGGCCTACGGATCGCGCGAAATCGACCGGACGGCGGTGCCTGTCCGAAGCGTGACCTTGCAGCCCGACGGGAGGGATGTCGATTTGGTCCTTCCTCCGCTCGTGAAGGGACGTGTCTATCGCTTCGACCTTGATATCGGCATCACCTCTGAACGGGGGGACCCGCTGGTCAACGACCGTGCGGCCTACACTCTGAATGAGATTCCGGACGCGCCGAACTAAGCTACGGTCGTCCCTGAATCCCTGCGGCGCAGGTTGCTGCGATTGCCCGAACCCTTGGGCGGCGGTCCGCTGCCCGGGAACTCGTTGGTTGACAGTCGCGGGCAGAACCCTGTCTCGTCGCCTCATGATCCCGTGCCCGACGTTGGAGTGTCCCATCCCGAGCGGCTTGAAGATCCGAAGTCGCCTGCTTGCCTATCTGATCGGTGCAGCCCTCGTCACGGGCGTGCCTATGACGAGACTCGCGGTTGCCGCCGAGGTTGCGCCGGCCACGCCGGTGCGGGTCGGCAACGTCATCGATGGCCACGTCCATCCCTCCCTGTGTGTCGCGCGGAATGGAGACGTGCTGGCGGTGTACAATATTCAGGGCGGCGGCGGGAAGGAGTTGCTGCTCAGTCGCTCAACCGATGGCGGCCGCACATGGAGCGTGGCACAGCCGATTCCCGGGATCGACCGTTGCTCCATTTATCCCGGATCGTTGACCACCTTGAGCACTGGGCGCATCGTCTTGCAGTGGTCTTGTTATCACTCGGAAGGCGGGAAACTGTGGCGACAGCCGCAGTTTTGCACGAGTGACGACGATGGCCGCACGTGGTCGAACGTGCGCGAGATCACATTGCCCGATCTCACCAACTACAGTTGCCTGCGTCACCCGCTGCTGGAACTGGCGCCCAACCGGTGGGTGCTTCCCTTGTACGACCGCACTATCATCTTCGATCCCGAAACGTCGCGGATTGAGCCGTTCGGAGATGGGCGACGCCACGGCCTGGTGCCCATTGTCAAAACGCGTGAAGGTGCCTTCCTCAGCGGTGCTCCCGTGGCGAATGCCTCGCTGCCGATTTCTACTCCGGTCGATATCGTCCGCGGGCTCCGCTCCGTTGATCAAGGCCGTACCTGGCAGGCCCTGCATGCGCTGCCGACGTTCGGTGTGGCCGGCTACGACCTCACCGTGCTCCACAACGGATGGGTGGTGCTGACGTCGATTGTCTACGGCGTAGGCCAGGATGGTGAATGGGCCTACCAGCTCAGTCTTTCGCGCGATGACGGACGCACCTGGGAGTTCGATCGTGCCGTCACCGTTTACAATCCCGGCCGCCGCATTGCCGGCCGAGGCTGGCCGCGCACCGTACAACTCGACCCGGAAACGCTCGGCACGCTCTTCTATGACCTCGACGCGACCCAGGCAGGCGGTCCGGGCGTATTCTTTGTCCGCACTCCGATCCGAGCCTTGGAAGTAGCGTCGGCGCGAAGGCTCGCGGCCCAGTGAGCCGCAACCGGCGTGACGACGTCCCTTGTGGCGCGGAGGCTTGCCGCAGCCACCATCGTCCGCGTGGCCGGCCGATGGAGGCCTGGGCGGTCGGCTCCCTTCAATGCCGACGCCGCACCGCCAGCCGTTGCGGTACCGTGGTCGCCAAGTAGTCCGCCGAGGCTGCTGCGGGGAACCGATCCGGAGAGAAAGCAGCCAAATCCAGCGATGGGCGGCCCTCGTGCACCCACTCGGCCAGCAGCCAACCCACGGCCGGGTTGTAGCTGAACCCACCCGAATGAAAGGCCGTACCCACGAACAACCCGGGTACCGCTGACACCGGGCCGACCACGGGCTCTCCGTCCATCGAGAAGCAGATCAGCCCGACCTCGTCCTGTTCCCAGCCCACACCTGCGAGCGCTGGCAGCAGAGACGCAAGGTGCGCCTGTGCGCGCTCCCGGAGTCCCTCCGGTGCGGCCAGCGCCTCCAGGCGAAAATCCGCGGAGGTCACCCGGTGTTCGTCGCGGTCCGCCGTCTCGACGCCCATTAGAATTCGCCCTCCCGCGGCGGGTCGCACATAGCCACCCCAAGGATCGGCATTCACCGCCGGTAGACGCAACGGGGTCGTAAGTGGGGTGCTCAGGTAGCGCTGGTGGACAAAGGCCTTCACCGGGAAAGAAAGCCCCAGCCCCTGCAGCAAAGGACCGGTCCAGGCATAGGCCGCCGACACCACCACGTCCGCGTGGATCGGACCCGTCGTGGTGGTGGCCCCGGCGAGCCGGGTCCCGTCAAAGATCCACCCCGTGACCTGGGCCGGCACCCGGATCTCCACTCCGGCCGCCACGGCGGCCTTCGCCAGTGCACACAGGTAGTCCGGGGGTTCGCTATACCCGCCCATGGGATCATGCAGCCCGACAAAACCATCCGGCACCCTCAAATCCGGCCAACGCGACTGCACCTCGCCGGCCGTCAGCACCGCATACGCCGCGCCGCACCGATCGTAGAGCGGAAGCAGGGCCGCCCGCGCGGGCCACGCTTCTGGCGTGAACAGATTCAGACAGCCTTCCTCGGCATGATAGTGATAACCGGGTAGCGTACGGCTGAGTTCGCGGAAAAGCTGGAGGGAAATCTTGCGCGCCCGCACCCCGGTTTCGCTCCAGAGCAGGCCAGTGGTGATCCCTGCGGCCCGTCGGCTGGAGCCAGCTCCCAAACCCTCCTTCTCCACGACGATCACGCGTCCATAGCCGCGCTTTGCGAGGTGATAGGCCGTGCTCAGGCCGGTCACGCCTCCCCCGATAATCAAGGCTGTCCGCGGTGCAGGGTTCATGCGGAGATCCAGAACGTGGCAGACGGTGCGAAGGATGGGTTGACCCGATGCCTTGGCCGAAAACTCAGCATGGCCGGTGGTAGTGGCCCCGCGAGAGCGGAGGTCCGGGCGACACTCGTGGCGATCACGAGGTGAAGGGAGGTCCCTCCCTGCGCTCCCTGTCAAGCAACGAGTCGTCATCCCGCGACACCTGCGCACAGCCCGACCTCCTCGAGGTGGTGGCTCCCTCCGCTGGCAAGTGCTTCCGTTCCCAGGTGTCCGGATTCTTGAAGTTAGACGAGCCTCTTTGGTTGGGGCATGGCCACGCTTCTCGGGGGGGGGTGGTTCCAGTTTCGGTTATCTGGTAGCGAACCGCGGCGGGGCGACGGACTTCGGATGGTTTTTTGGATACGCCAGTCTTTGCGAGGTGAACAAGCCACGCCTCCATTCCAGCACGGTCGGATTCATCCTCGAGATCGGCTATCTTTTCGGGGCCATTGCCTCCGTTCTCCTCGAAACTTAAGGGTGAGATCGCTCTTCGAGGTTCCTGTCGAAGGGCGACGTAGGGACAGGCCTTGATTCGGGGAAACAACCGACCGCCGGTTTTCCGACTAATCTTCGTCTTCGTCGGTCGGACGCTCGAGTTCCTCGCGGCACTCGTTCATCACCCGGAGCCAAATTTCTCTCAGATCGAAGAGCTTTGGGAAGTAGTCATCGCGGGCTGACACGACGAATTTGTTTTCGTCGAATTTCTTTTCCGAAAGGAGGCTGAAGCTTTGGTTGAGGTCCCGCAGCGCCCGCTTGAAGAGGCTGATCGACAACGCGTAGTCGCCAAAGTCGAGGGCTTGAATCGCCAAGGTGGCCTGTTCCTCGCCGCGAAAGAGGGAGCTCTGGAACGAAAGAGCCAAGCCTTGCGGTACACGGCCAGCGTCCGCGGACGCTTTCATCCACGCCTGCTTGAGCGACAGGTAGATCGCTTTCGTGGCCACGAAGATAGGGTTCTTGTGCAACGTGTAGGGATCGGAATCGTCGAATTCCCCCGTCTCCGCTGAATCGCCCAACTCGGTCTTGGATTCCAACTCCGGCAAGGCGCGTTCCCGGTTGGCCGGAGACAGTTCGTCCTCCTCCGCACTCCAACTCTCCTCATCCCATCCCATCAGGTGGGCCACATGATCGATTCGGTCGGCGCGATCCTTAAACTTCTCGTAGAAAGCAAGATAACGTGAAAGCACCTCGTCCTGTTCGCGCAGGTAGTTTTCCCAATCAAATTCATTCCACGCCAGTTCACCGCGGTCATCCCACTCATTCTCCGAGGGGCCGTCAGATTCGGAATTACTCATTTCGAGGCGCGGTTACTGAACCGCAGAGGGAGCCAACCCCACATGGATTGAAACGCAACGCGAAAACCGGAGAATACCGGGAGCGAGTAAATGTGTATTATTTGCGATTGCAATGTGCGGCCCACTCTGACAACCTTTTCCGATACTCATGACTCCCCCTTACCGTGAAACCGTCTTTTTCTCAGGGCATGTTCAAGGCGTTGGATTTCGTTATGCCGCGCTTCAGGTGGCCCGTGAATTCGAGGTGGCGGGCAAGGTGTCGAACCTGGCGGATGGTCGGGTGGAACTGGATGTAGAAGGTTCTCGTGATGAGGTGTTTGGCTACATTGCCGCCGTGGAGGAGCGTATGCACGGGTACATCCGAAAGACCGAGCGCGTGCGATCCAACGTACCGGGCAACCACCAAGGGTTTGTCATCGGCTGACCTGTGAGCCCGATTGTGGAGTTGCGCGAGGTGGCGCATCGGTACCCGGCTGGTTTGGGATCGTCGGCGCACCCGGCGGTTCAGGGGGTCTCCTTCGCTCTCCACCAGCCAGCGATTTTGGGGGTGGTCGGCTCCAATGGATCCGGCAAGAGCACCACGCTGAAGCTCCTGGTGGGGCTTTACCGTCCGACCTCAGGAACGGTCAGGCTGTGGGGGCTCCCCAGCGGCCATCGGGAGGTCCAACCTCGGATCGGGTATCTTTCCGAAAATCCGCGATTCCCCGAGAGCTGGTCCGGGCGGGAGTGGCTCGGGTTTCACGCGCAGCTCACCGTGGTGAAACCGGACGAGCGTGCCAGACGGGTCGAAGAAACGCTGGCGTGGGCGGGAATCGCGGCGGTGGCGGATCGGCGCATCCGCACCTACTCCCGTGGCATGCTGCAGCGACTCGGCATCGCCGTCGCGTGCGTGCATCGGCCGGACTTGCTGGTCCTGGACGAACCGACTTCTGGTTTGGACTCGACGGGAGTCACCGAGATTCTGTCCCGGCTGCGTGCGCTTCAGCGCGAAGGCACCACCGTGGTGGTCGCCCTGCACCAAGCCTCGGAGATTGAGCGCTTTTGCGACCGCGTGGTGTGTCTGCGCGGCGGCCGCCTGATCGGGGACGGGGCGCCGGCCGACCTTCTGGACCTTTCTCGGCGGCGATCCCTGCTCGTCGAGCGTCTGGAGACCTCGGATCTCGACTCCCTGCGTACCTGGCTCCGCCAGCGCGGCGCGCATCTGGTCTCCGTCGAATCCCAGGTTTCCGCCTTCCCTCCGGTCACCTCTGGCGATGCGCTGTTCGTGGATCGGGAGGATCGCTGCGCATGACCACGACGCCTCTCCGCCGGATCGCGATGCTGGCTGGTGCTGTCGTGAGGACATTGATACGACAAAGGCTGCCGATCGTGGTGGCGTTGGTTGCGTTGGCCGTGTGGGCGGCGGTGCAGGTGCCCCGACTCTTTCACTTCGGGCAGACCAGAACGGCCTTCGCCATTGACCTGGGGTGTGCGGTCATCTCGGTGCTGGCCGGAGGTCTGGCCGTGGTGGTTCCGGCGCATGCGTTTCTCTCCGAGTTGGACATGGGCACGCCCTGGTTGCTCGTCGCGAAAGGGGTGAGGCGGGTGGAGATCATCTGGGGCCACCTCGTTGGACACAGCCTGATCTTCGCGGGATTGAGTATTGTCACGGTGGGTACGCTTTGGCTTGCGCTGCTTCCAGGGCAGATGGAAAACCGGGGGGATTTGGGGATGGAGCACGACCTGAAGGTGATGGCCTTCGTGGCGATGGCGGGAGCCTACTGGTTGAAGTGGACCGTGCTGGCCGGAATCTCCCTGGCGGTGGCGAGCTTCTCCCGCAGCCTGATTGTGGCGATTGGCCAGGGGCTCGGCCTGGCGGTGTTGTGCCACGTGCATGGACTGATGGACGTGGTGCGCGGTCATTGGAGCGGTGAGTGGCGGGCCGGTGTGCTGGCTGGAGTCCAGCGGATCTGCCCGGATTTCCGGCCGCTTGATTTTTCCGACCTGCTCGCGTCGGGTGCCGTGCCGACGCTGCCCACAGTGACGTCGGCGCTTGCGGTCGGACTGGCCTATACGCTCGCGATGGGAGGGTTCGCCTCGGTGGTTTTCGCCTGCCGAGCGGCGGATTGAGTCATGGAAGGAATGCGAGACCGGTGGCGCCGAGGCATGATACTCACCGGCGGCTTGGTGATCGTTGGTTTCTGGGGGGAACTCAGTCGCGGTCTGATTGAGAGGGTGGGAGGGCGGGACGCTGCCTCCCGGGCCGATACCTCCCATGGCGCGGCGCCCGCCGGATGGATCGGCGGCGTGCTGCCAGGGGGGGCGCTGCGACTGGCGGCGGGCGGTTACTGGGTACGTGCCAATGCGGCGTGGGAACGACGCGATGCGGACGCCACCCGCGACGGGATTGCGCGTGCCGTGGCGTTGGATCCGCCCAATCTCCACTATTGGTTAAACGGGGCCCGCATGGTCGCGCATGACCTGCCGCGCTGGCGTCTGGAGGAGACTGACCCGGACGCGCCCGCGGCCTATCGAACACGCATCCTCGAAGAGGGCGCGCAGGAAGCGCTGACGTTTCTGCAGCGGGCGGCGCCTTCCGGGGTCGACTCACCCTGGCTGCAGATTGAAGCCGGGGCGATCCATTGGTCAGTACGGGGTGACTATGAGGCCGCCTTCCAGTGTTTCCAACGGGCGGCACGCCACGCTCAGGCACCCTCCCGCGCCGTTCGGCTGGCGGGAGAAAGCCTGTGGCGAGCGGGCCGCAGGTTGGATGCCTACGCGTGGTACCTAGACCACCTCAGAGTACCGATTCTCGACAAGTCCGGTTTCGCTCGCTTCCATCCGACCGACACGCTGGCGCGTGCGGCGGATCCGGGCCACGACCCAGAACATTGGCATCAGGGCTGGCTTCGAGCCCGCGTTCGGCAAATGGAGCTGGAATTGAAAATCGTTTCTGATCAATAATTTAGAATAGAATCCAAGCATGCAGGATAGAATTAGACTTGAAGTGGTCGGTTAATTTACAAAGTTCATCAACTCACTAAACAAAAGTGTCCTCCGCGAATTCTCACCTCCATCCGATCTTTGACCGAGTGCGGCCACGCGCGGAGAAAGAGGCCCAGCTGCGTCAACGCGCCTGCGTATTCTGGTTCTTTGGTTTGAGCGGAGCGGGAAAGAGCACCTTGGCGATACAATTGGAGCGCCAGTTGGCCGAGCAGGGTTTCGTGGCTCACCTGCTGGACGGAGACAATGTGAGGACCGGACTCAACCGAGGCTTGGGGTTTTCGGACGCGGACCGGACCGAGAATATTCGGCGCGTGGCGGAGGTGGCGAAGCTGTTTGTCGACGCGGGTCTGGTGGTGCTGTGTTCCTTCATCACCCCCCTGCGGGCGCATCGACAGCTTGCTCAGGAGATCATCGGCACGGCGGACTTTGTCCCCATTTTTGTCGATGCGAGCTTTGAAACCTGTGCCGGGCGGGATCCGAAGGGTCTCTACGCGAAAGCCAAGGCCGGTCAGATCGCCTCATTTTCAGGCCAAGGCTCGCCGTTTGAGCCGCCGGCGGCGGACGAGGCGGTCTTCCGCGTGGCGACCGAGCAGGTTTCGCCTGCCCAGGCCTCAGCCGCGCTGTGGTCGTTCGCGCTGCCACGCGTGCGGGCTGGGTCCGTTGCTTGAGCCGCGAGTGCGCGCTTCCGTTCTGATGACGCTATGAGCACCTATCACCTGACCCACCTGGCCCAGCTAGAGCATGAGGCGATTTTCATCCTGCGGGAGGTGTTTGCCCAATTCGAGCGCCCGGCGCTTCTCTTTTCGGGCGGCAAAGATTCGATTGTGATGGTGCGTCTCGCGCAGAAGGCCTTCGCGCCTTCGCGCCTTCCGTTTCCCCTGGTTCATGTGGATACAGGGCACAATTTCCCCGAGACGATTCGTTTCCGCGACCAGATGGTGGAGGCGGTCGGTGCGCGCCTGATTGTCCGGTATGTGGAGGACTCAATCCGAGCGGGCCGGGCGCAGGAGGAAAAGGGACTCAACCCGTCGCGGAATGGGCTGCAGACCGTGACACTGCTCGACGCCATCGAGGAGTTCAAGTTTGACGCCTGCCTGGGCGGCGCGCGCCGGGACGAAGAGAAGGCTCGGGCCAAGGAGCGATTCTTCTCCCATCGCGACGAGTTCGGCCAATGGGATCCGAAAAACCAGCGGCCCGAGCTCTGGAATCTGTTCAACGGACGCAAGCATCCCGGCGAGCACTTCCGGGTGTTTCCGCTTTCCAATTGGACCGAGATGGACGTGTGGCAATACATCGCACAGGAGCGTCTCGAGATCCCGTCCATTTATTTCGCCCACCGGCGATCCGTGGTGAACCGTTCCGGCGTCTTGCTCGCGGACACCCCGTTCATCTCGCTCTTGCCGGGAGAACGCTTCGAGGAGAAACAGGTCCGCTTTCGTACGGTGGGCGACGCAACGTGCACCGGTGCGGTGGAGAGCTCCGCCTCCAACCTTGACGAGATCATTCAGGAAGTGGCTTCCGCCCGCGTGACCGAGCGGGGGGCCCGCGCGGATGACAAACGTTCGGAAACCGCGATGGAGGACCGCAAGAAGGCGGGGTACTTTTGATCTCGTCTCGAGATCAAGACGCTCCTCCCTCTGCCGCCGGCCTCGCTGTTCCCACCGACTTCACCATGTCCACCGACACCCGTTATCTTTCCATGGACCTGCTCCGTTTCACGACGGCCGGCAGTGTCGACGATGGCAAGTCCACGCTCATTGGCCGTTTGCTGTATGACTCCAAGGCGATCTTTGACGACCAGTTGGAAGCGATCGAGCGCGCGACGGAACAGCGGGGGGAGGACCACCTCAACCTGTCGCTGCTGACGGATGGACTGCGGGCGGAGCGGGAGCAGGGAATCACCATCGATGTGGCCTACCGCTATTTTGCCACGCCGCGGCGCAAGTTCATCATCGCCGACACGCCGGGCCACATTCAGTACACGCGGAACATGGTCACCGGCGCATCGACCGCCAACCTCGCCATCGTGCTGGTGGATGCGCGCAAGGGCATTGTTGAGCAGACTTGCCGGCATTCGTTCATCGCCGCGTTGCTGCGTATCCAGCACCTGGTACTGGCCGTAAACAAGATGGACCTGGTGGACTGGTCGGAGGACCGGTTCAACGAAATCGTCGCCGAGTACAAGCAGTTCGCCTCGCGGTTGGAGATTCCCGACATCCGGTTCATACCCTTGTCGGCCCTGCATGGGGACAATGTGGTCGATCGTTCGACGCACATGCCCTGGTATCACGGTGGCTCCCTGCTTTACACGCTCGAAACGGTGTACATCGGCAGCGACCTCAATCACGTCGACGCGCGATTCCCGGTCCAGACCGTCATTCGCCCGAACAGCGACGAGCATCACGATTTTCGCGCGTTTGCAGGGCGCATCGCCGGGGGCGTCTTCAAGCCCGGGGATGATGTGGTCGCTTTGCCGAGCGGGATCGGCTCGCGCATCAAGTCGATTCACGGACCGGCGGGCGAGTTGTCAGAGGCATTCGCCCCGATGTCGGTCGCGATGACCCTGGAGGATAATATTGATCTCTCGCGGGGAGACATGGTGGTGAAGGCCAACAATCCGCCGCAGGCGACCCAGGACATCGAGGCGATGCTGTGCTGGTTTTCGGAGAAGAAACTCCAGCCGGGAGGCAAGTACCTGCTTCGGCATACCACACGAGAATCGAAATGTGTGCTCAAAGCCGTGCGCTATAAGGTGGACATCAATACGCTCCACCGGAAGGCGGGCGATCTGGAGATTGGCATGAATGACATCGGTCGCGTGCACCTGCGTGTGGCGCATCCGCTGTTGTGCGACTCCTATCAGCGCAACCGCGCCACCGGCAGCTTCATCCTCGTCGATGAGTTTACCCATGCGACGCTCGGGGCGGGCATGATCATCGGTACGCCGATGTCAGAGCTGCCCGGGCCTGGCACCGTGGAGATGGGCGGCCTCTAGCCTCCCCGCGTCAAAGCAGAGGGGCGAGAAGCCGGCACAAATCTTCCGCGAGAGAGCCCAGAATCCGCTCCCGCCTACGCCGTTCCTGCGGGGGCGGGCGGCACTGGGCGAGGACCGTTTGCGCCCAGGCGCGCATCGCGTCGAGATCGGTGCGGGAGTAGAGCACGACCCCGATCTCGAAGTTCACGAAGAGACTGCGGTGGTCGAAATTGGCGCTCCCCAGCAGGCCGATTCTGCGATCCACGATGATCGCTTTGCTATGCAGCATGCCGGGGGTGTACAGACGCACGCTCGCTCCTGCCTTTTGCAACTCCCGCACGTAGTGACGGCGGGCGAAGTCAGCGATCCGGTGATTGGAACGGGCTGGGAGCATAAGCGTGACGTCACGGCCCGCTCTGGCTTTCACGATCAGTGAGCGCAGCAGAACTTCATCCGGAATGAAGTAAGGGGTGACGATCCAGATGCTCTCTTCCGCCTCCTGAATCATGGAGATGATCCCTTCGTAAAGCGGATCGCCGGCCAGGTCAGGGCCGCTTGGTACGACCTGGAGCTGACTCTGGGCCGACTCGGGCCCGGGGAGGCGAGCAGCGACGTCGTGCGCTCGATTGATGATGGACTGGCGTGAGGCAAAATTCCAGTCGGCGAGAAAGACGTCGTTGAGTTCCGCTGCCGCGGGACCCCGGATGACGGCGCCAAAGTCGGCGAATCGTTTTTTCCAGGCCCGGCCGCCCATGTATTCACGGGCCAGATTGTGTCCACCCACGATGGCCGTGGTGTGGTCGAAGACCGCGATCTTGCGATGGTTGCGAAGGTTGGCCGAGCTCCGCGATGTCAGCGGAAGAACGGGAAGAAACCGCACCACTTCGCCCCCCGCCTCGCGCAAAGGATCGCAGAAGCCAAAGCTGGAAAAGAAACAACCGACCGCATCGAGCAGGAGGCGAACCTTGACACCCGCGCGGGCGCGTTGCGCGAGCGCATCGATCAACGCGCGGCCGGTGACATCGCGTCCAAGGATGAACGTGGTGATGTGAATTTCGTGCTGGGAGGTCTGAATCAGCTCGATGAAGGTGCGAAAGGACGTTTCGCCGTCGGTCAGCAGGGTCACCTGATTGCCACCCGTGGCGGGGTGGGCACCGGCCTTTGTGATGGTTTGCGCGGTCGCGCAAGGTGGACTCAACTCGGAAACGAACGCCCGAGGATGTCCCGTATGGGATAGGCTCGTTTTTCTTTGGGCGATCCGCCGCAGCTTCCGACCGCCAAAGAGCAGGTAGAGTGGCACACCTAGGTAGGGCACCAGGACGACCACCAGTACCCACGCGAGCGTATTGCCGGGTTGGCGTCGTTCGCTGATCAGGCGAGCGATGGCAAAGACAGCCAGAATGAAGCCTCCGACCGTGAGAAGATGGGGGACGAGGCTCGTCGAAACTGCGTCGGGTAAACCTTCGGGCAGCATGGCCATCAACCAAGAGACCACGCCCTTGGTTCACCGGATTCAATCCTTACCGTATCCCGCGGGGCCACGAGCGGGGAAAAGTGGTGGTAGGACCTGGATTCGAACCGATTTCGTCGATTTCCGGGCGTTCATGATAATGTTGTTTTAGAACAGCTTCCAAAAGTTGGTTTCACGGGAGACGTTCCGCAAGTCATCATTTCTGGCCTGAACTATTCAACAACTATTCAACTGTAATTGTCAGGATACTACATCCTAGCTACCTCCGCTACTGACCTCCTTAAAAGTGCGCTCGCGCCGTCGCCCGCCCGCCGGCGCAGGTGCTACCCTGAGGCAGCCTACAGGGGACAGGCTCCGCTATCTACGGATACGCGAGCGGTGCAACGAGAGCGAGCCCCGGCAGCCCAGCGGCGACAGAGCGTCCCTCCGAGGTCGAGCGGGAACGGCCGGCGCGCAGGTGCGGGAGCGGAGCGAAGGCGACAGGCCGGGAGTGAAGGAAGGAGTCGGCGCCGGCGGGAGCGCGGCAAGGCCGCCGGTGTCGCGACCGGAGAGCCTGCGACCGGGAGCGATCCTGGCGAAGGGTCGTGCTCGGACGACGAATCGCCAGAGGCGGCCGAGAGCGCGGAGCCAAGCCGTCTCCGCCCGCAACGAGGGCAGGAGCCGCAGTCGGAGCGAAGCACCGGAGCGATGGCCGGTCCCGCTCGCGCTACCTTGCTGACGATGTGCACAAAAAGTTGGACGAACTGAACTCCAAGGCCGCTGGGCAGGTGTTGGCGATCCGAACTGAGCTCAATGCGGCGGCGGAGGCCCCTACCCGCTCAGATCGGATTCGAGTATCCCGCGGATTGCGTCGCGGCGTTTCCGGCAGACTCGGTTCGAAGAGAAGACGTGAATCGAAACCGAAAAGAACGGGGCCCAGATCTTAAAAGCCCCAAAAACTTCGCGCCCGAGGCCACCGCCTCAGGATTTCGCCGGAACCGCCCACAACCTCGGATCCAACTTGATGGGAGCGAACGCACCCCAAAGGCATTTCGCGAACGCCGGATGCAGGGGGTTCAAAAGCAGGTTGGATTCGACCGTCACGATCGCGCTCGGCACAAGCAGTCCGACGCTTCGCCGGGACTCGAGCCATTCATCGCCAATCGCCTGGGTGAGGGCCAGCGGGCTCTGATTGCCAAAATCGGCCGGCAGCAGGCGCCGCGGGACCGCCTCGATCAACGGGTCGGGCACCGAGATCTCAGCAAGCGCCCGCGCCACCTGCCGCTGCTCGGGTGTCGGGCTGTGCACCAAAATCTCCAATACGGCGAGCGAGAGGTGCTCGCTCGCATAGACGACAGGCCGGCCGACGGAGTTCCACCGCCCCCCCGTGATGCGTGCGCCCTCGCCCGTGGCGGCCGCGCCGAGGCGTTTCTGCTTCTCAATCCGCCAGACCTTCACGGCACACCGTAGTCGATCCGCTGCAATAGGACATCAACCTCGTGGGCGCCAGTTTCGGTCTTCGCCGCCTCCAGCGGGATCCGGCCGCCCAGGCCAAGAGCGGGCTGTTTCAGCCAGTCCCGTGCCCCCTTGTCGTCCTCAAACACATCGATCGCCCGCGACCACAGCCGGGCGAACCGCATCAGGTGATCAGACTCATCCGCGTGAAACCGCTTCTGCTTCCGGCGACGAAAGAATGTCGGCAGCGAGATCCCGACCAAGTCCGCCAATTCGCCCAAGGTGAGCCCGAGTTCATGGGCGAGAAACTCCGCCTCGTTCCACGGCAGACCCTTCTGGACGATGCGCGTCGCACGAGCGATGTCGATCGGGGGAGCTAGCAGCTGGGTGGACATGTGTCTAATCAAATGATATGTCTTGGCGTGTCAATTGATAAGCCGGGTCCGTTGAAGCAAAGCCTAGGCGGGAGCGGTGAGTCGGTTGGCGTTCACATTTCGACTGACAGGTGCTCGTCTGCATCGATTCCGCATTTCCGGACTCTCGCGGAATTTCTTCGGAGGGGGCGGTGCCCGATCGAGAGGGGGATTTCGACCGTGAACGTTCACGCCCCAGTCTTTGGGTTCATTAGAAACTAGGGCCGGAATCGTTCCAGCAACGGTGCCGGTAACTGCCATTCGATCGCAATCGGTTTATCGATGCCGAAGATATCGTGCCGCACTCGCTGACCACGGCCTCGTCACCTCAACGAGCCGCAAGGGCAACTGCTACGACAACGCCGCGATGGAAGCCTTCTGGAGCAGCTTGAAGAATGAATTCGCTCAACGTCGGCGCTTCGCCACGCGGGCTGACGCCCGCACCGCGATCTTCGACCACATCGAGTCCTTCTATAACCGCTCCCGCCGCCACTCCTCGCTCCGCTAGCAAAACCCGCTCGACTACGAATCCTCCGTCAGCAAACTAACCAACAACGATCCAACTCGTGTCCGTTATATCCGGGGAAGCACAGTTTTAGTCCGCGCGCTGGCGGCACCACGCTTCGAAAGGAGGATTGGTCAGCCAGTTGGACGCGACGAGTGTGCGCAATTCCGCGTCGGCGTCGAGCGACTCGCCCCGCTTTTAGGCCTCAGCGGGGCTGTCTACGACAGCGACGGCGATCACTCCCGACGGGCACTCCGAGTGCGGCGTGGACTTCCTTCGCGAAGTAGTAGCCGATGGCGGAGAAACATGCCGCCGTTTCCATCGTGCAGGCCGCCCACGCACCACGATAGAAGACTTTAGCCGCCAACCGCGCGATCTCGGCGAAGTTGAATGGATTTCCGCCGACGTCATTGCCGGCATAGTAAGGGTTGAACGTAAGCGTCCGGCCGGGATCCTATCTTGCGAGTATTGAAGCGGCTATCTGCGAGGCGCATGGTGACCATGCGCATGAGCCAATGGTCACTATGTGTGTCACTGCAGTGGCTGCCAGTTCACCGGCAACAGAGGCTTCAGG
>JAEUGY010000051.1 GCA_016794625.1 Opitutaceae bacterium | reverse complement strand
TAAACGCCGGGCGATGTCACGGATCAAACCCAGCTTACGATCCACCTCTCGCATCAACAACAAACCGCCATCACTTGATACAGCACCCCCATCAAATGCCGCTTCCACGGCCCGGCCTTTTGCACTTGAGAATCCGATTTTCTTCGTCGATTTTTCAATCATCGCGTAGCTCCTTTTGTTTTGTCGTAACTCTGCTTGTAGCAGAGACTTAAGGGCTACGCGATACCTATTTCACGAAATATCCGGGTTAAGGTTCCTCACCGACGGCAAGAGGACGCCCGATGACTTCCCTTGCAGCGCACAGGCGATGCTGGCGAAGGCGGGAGGACGGCGGGTGATCGCAGGGACGAGGAACGTGGGTCTCCTCCCGTGAAGCTTAGCGACGCACCACGGCGAGCCAGTCCTGGTCCGTGTCGACTGGAGGTGGGCCGAGTGAGACGAGGGTGCCACCGGTGAGCGAGGTGACCGTGCTTTGCTGCAGATGGCCTCCCGCACGCGGGTTGAACCACGAAACGGTGTACTCACCCGCCACTGCCGTGAGGTCGAGACGGGCTGTGCCGCCGGAGGGCAGGTAGACGAGATAGAGTTTGCCGGGCTGCGCGAAGCAGTAGCGCGAATTGTCGTGTTCGGGATTGCCGACGAGTTCGTCGGCATTGCGCATGGCCGCCAGTGGGATCCGGTGGTCGCGAAAAAAGTCGAGGGCGATTCGGCAGTAGTCCCAGGAATGGTCCCGACTGCGAAAGTCCTCCGCGAGCAGGTCGTTCTCCGGAAGTAAATATCCAAAATAGTACTCCACACCAGCACCACCGGCGAGCAGGGTGCCCCAGAGGGTGAGCTTGCGGATGTCGTGTTCGTCGTGACCGACGTCACGTCCCTCCCGGTCCTTGCCGGCGTACCCTTGGTAGCCGCGATCGGGTGGCACGCCGTGGTTGGCGGGATTCTGTTCGTCGTTGCACACCACCCACGGGCGGCCGGCGGCAGCCGAGGCGCGGACCCACTTCAGGGTTTGCCGGTGGGCTGCTTTCCAGGAGTTCTGCGCGGATGCTCCCGTCAGCAACGACTGCGAGCCGAGCAGGGCCTCGTAGACCTTGTCCTGCTGATTCGGAAAACTGTGAATGACGACCAGGTGGCGGTACGGATCCTGATCATGGAAGAATCGGGCCATGGCGCGCTGTTCTTCGGGTGACTGCGTGTTCTCTTCGCCCAAATTCCAATTGAGCGCGAGCAGGTAACCGAAGCGGGCGATGAGTTCGCGAAAGTAGAGAGAACGCTCCGGCCCCTGGGCTCCGCCGTCGAGGGACTCCGGCACGAGGCCCGGACGCTCCACACCTCGCAGACGGTCATCGTCGCTTTCATTTTCCTGGAGCTTGAAGTGGAGAAACAGTCCGAGGTGTTGTGCGTGGTCGAAGACCGTGCCCCATTGATCCAGCTTGGAGCAGTCGTAGTGGAACTTCTCGTCACGAGTGACAAAGGGCCAGACGTTGTCTCCGTCGCCAGCGGCGTTGTAGGTGAGGAACGAAACCGCATTGACCCCCTTGGCGGCGAGATAGTTGAGCGCGCCGATCAATCCCTTGCCGCGGCCGCCGCGCCAGGTCGGATCGCCCTCGCGCCAGTCCTGCCGATGGGGCGCCCAGGTCTTGAGTGGCACGTTGGGTTTGAGGGCGATCGTGTCGTCGAAATCGGCGTAGGCCAGCAAGGTTTCCGGGGCGTCGGCGCCGGCCTTGAGGAAGGGCTGGCCGGAACCGCGGTGATGCAGGTAGTGCCCGCCGGTAGGCGACAGCCGGCCATGGGCGCGGAAGTCGCGACCGGTTTTGTCCGAAGGTGCGATGGTGAATCGACCACTACGGCCGTGGTATGGCGCGACCGGCTCGCCTTCGCGGAGAAGCGCGGCCTGGGGCCCGCGACGGAATGAAACTCGGTATTTCCAGACACCAGGCCGGTCGGGCGAAAGATGAGCGCGCCACACCGTGCCGGCGGTGGCGCCGGACTCGGCCGCGCGGCCGTCGGCGGCGAAGTAGCCGGGCACGAGGTAGGTGGGGGACCCGGACTCATGCGTGAACGTGACGTCGAGACCGAGGTCCGTGAACGGATTGGGCGAGCGATCCCTTTCGGTGGCGAATGGACCCGCGAGATCGAGCGTGATCTTGTGCCAGGTGCGCAATTCGCCGGTGATCTGAATTTCCGCATCACCATCGGGCTGGCGCGGCTGCCCCTGAGGAAACGCATCCGGCTGCGCTCCGTTCAAGGACGCGAAAAAGACGAGCAAGGCGGAGAAGCGGAACGGAGCAATCATAGGGTTGTAGTGAGAAGCGGAGAGAGCCGGGTGACGGCGTCGGCGAGCGCCTGATCGTCGCCGACATTGCCCGGGAAAACCACATAGGGCATGGAGGGAAACCGGGTTTCGGAGCCCAGGCGCCAGACCGGCACGCCCGGCAGGAGTTGCCCTGCCACCATCGCGCGGCGTACTCCCAGCCCCAGTGTAGCGAGATCGCTGGAAGTGATCCCTCCCTTGGCGATCAGGTAGCAGGGGGCCTGGCTCAGACGTCGGGTAACCTCCACCAGCGCCTCCGAGACCTGCCGCCCTATCTCGAGATTGGCGGCCTCATTCGCGCCCGTGACCAGACACCGGCTGGTGGCGAGCAGGACGACGCGGCCGGCGGCCAGGCCGGCTTCGACGTCGGCCAGGGCCTGGTGAACGACCTGCGGACGCCGGCCCGAATCGAGCAGAGCTTCGACCGGCAGTTCGATGGACTGAACCGCATGGACTTCGCGCAGTCGGGCCAGCTGCACCGTGGTCTTGGGTACGAAGGAGCCGGCCACGATCAGACCTCCGCGTCCGGAGGAGCGGAGGAAGGCGTCCGGACCCAGCAGTGCCTGCGGACGTTGTCCGAGACGGGCGGCCGCCAACGCAGCGGCGGTCCGATAGAGGATCCGCCGCCCCGACTGTTCAGCCGCCACGGCGGCGGCGGCGAAAACTTCGATGTCAGCTGTACAGACGGCGTTGGCGACGCACACTGCGCCCTCCGGCAGTCGCCGGAGCCACTCGGCGGCGGAGGCCGGTCCGCCCTCGCGCATTCGCGCGAGGGGAAGGCTGTGAACCTGCGAGGAGGTCACTGCGCCGCCGGTCTTCTCCTCTATCCACTCTGGAAGGCTGGAATGAGAGTATCCGAAGACCGGATCACGGGCGAAGGGAGTCTCGGCCACCGGGATGAGCATGTCGCCGTCGGCCAGGTAGTGGATAGCGTCGAGTGTTAGCCGCCGACCGGCCTCGAAGAACGGAGCGATCACGGTGAGGTCCATGGGTCCGAGCACTCCCGCAAGTGCGTCGGTCTCGGCCGGGTAGTGGCCGCGCAGCGTGGAGTCGCCGCGGCTCACGACCGTGAAGGGCCGGCCGGCGGCGGCGGCCAGCAGGTGAGTGGCGATCTGGCGGTGCAGCGCCACCGTGTCGACACGCGAGAGGCTGCGGGAATTGGTGAGCAGATAGAAACCGGGGTGGGCTGAGGCCAGCTCTTCTGCGAGTTCAGGCACGCCCCAGGTGGTGAGCACCGGTATGTCGCGCACCGTCTGCGTGCCGGTGGGATCGTCGTCGAGCACCACCACCTTGGGCGCCCCGGGTTGAGCGTTCGCGCGGACGATGTCCGGCAGAGAATCGCCTGCCCAGGCTGGAGGCAGTCGATCCAGCATGGCGCTGAGCGAGAGGTGCGGTTCGTTCATGGTGCCGGAGGGGAAAGGTGGATCACGCGGCCTTCGAGATGGGAGCGGTAGCAGGCCTCAACGAGTGCGATGGTCTTGAGGTAGTCCTCGCCCGAACTTTCGAAGGGCGTGCCGGCGAGCAGACAATCGGTGAAATGGCGCTGCAGCGCGTAGACACAATCGCCGGCGAAACCGCGGCGCTCATGGCGGTAGTCGATCCGGCGGGCGGGCTGGCCCAGCGGTTTCAAGGCCAGCTGTCCTTCGGTGTCGAGCTCGAGGTGACCGCGGCTGCCGTCGACGCGCATCGTGCCGAAGGTGTACCGAGGATCGCCGGTATCCGCTTCATTGTAACGCGAGGCGTCGAGCGTGGCGGTGGAGCCATCGGCGAAACCCGCCATGATCTGGCCGGCGTCCTCGCCCCGGATTGCGGGATTCCGCTGCTGCAGTCGCGCGTAGATGGAGGTGATTTCCCCTCCGAGGAACCGGAACGTGTCCAGAAAGTGCACCCCGGTTTCATAGATCAAGAGGCGGGGATAGGTGCGGAAGAAAGGCTGACGGGCAAGGTAGGCGTCCTCCGCCCAGCCGTCGCCCATGCGCATGCACACGGCGATCGAGTACAGGTGGCCGATCGCCCCGGCGTTGAGCTGGCGCTTGATCTCCCGGTACCAGGGCTGCCAGCGCCAGTTTTCGTGAATGAGCAACCGGGCGCCGTGCCGCCGGGCCTCGGCGACCACGGCCTGACTCTCCTCCCACGTTGGCGCGACGGGTTTCTGACAGATGAGGGCGATCCGGCGCGGGGCGATGCGACGGACGAGTTCGAGGTGCGTTTCAGGCGGCGTGATGATATCGACAAAATCGGGCTGTTGTTCGTCGAGCATGCGATCGAGATCGGACCACGCATAGACGGCCGGCACTTCATGGCGGGTGGCCGCTTCGCGGGCGCGATTCAGGTTGCGGTTGGCGAGCGCCACAATCCGGACCTCAGGGATGCGGTTCCAGGCCTCGTACTGGAAATGACTGAAGTAACCGGCACCGAGGCAGATGCCCCGCAGTGGACTGGAAGGAGAGGGCATGAAGAGGAACGGAGCTTGTCCTGCGATCAGGCGGTGATCCGGAGAATCCCATGCAGCACCAGCTGGGCCAGAATCGGGGCGACGACTTCGCCGGGCAGTTCCGGCACCGCGGCCGCGACGGAAGGGGCTCCGTGCACTGCGGCGATCAGGGGAAGCACGGATTCGCCGACCACCGGCTCGGGTAGGAGCGAACCGGAACCGCTCCGCAGGACCAGCCGTCCCTGTTCGTGTGCGACGAACGGATACTCATGCACCACTCGCGTGCCGTCGACCAGCCGCAGCCGCCGCCCCTGCCACGCCGTCCAGGGTTCGTCGAGTCCGCGCGCGGCGACGATCAGTGGGTCGATCAGGCTGCGATCCAGGTCGGACCACCGGTCAGGCGCGACCGCCAATTCGCGGACGCCGCTCTTTCCGGACTCAAGAATAAGCAGCGCCGGTAGAAGATGGTCGACGCCGCAGGCACGGGCGTGGACGACCTGTCGCCCGGTTTGTTCCCACAGTGCGTCACCGGAGAGGAACTGTCCGTTGGCAAGGTAGAGCGCAGCGTTGACGTCCAGGTCGATCGCCTTCCCCGCCACCAAGATTGTGACGCCCGCTCCGGGAAGGGAAGGGAGCCGTGCGGAGACTCGCTCCCCTTCGGCGAGTCCAAAATCGGCGAGCACAAAGCCGATGCCCTGAGCGCTCAGATAGTTCGGGAGCTCTTCGACGATGCGCCGCGTCAACTCGTCGCCCCGGCGCCCGCCATGGAGAAAAAGCACCCTCGACTCCCCGTCGGCACAGCCGAGGAACGGCGGCTGCGAAACAATGAGGTCGAACCGTTCCCCTTCCACTGGGGCGAACAGGTCGCCATGCCGAACCGAGAGGTTTTCAATCCCGTTGAGCGCGGCGTTGAGCCGGGTCATTGCGACCGCCCTCGGGTTCAAGTCGGTGGCAACCACCTGGGTCGCCACGCGAGCGAGGAGCAGAGCCAGCACGCCACAGCCGCACCCGAGATCAAGGGCGGAGCCAATGTCGGTCTGCGGGAACGATGCGCGCGCGAGCACCTCGGTGGTGGGGCCGAGTGCCATGATCGCGTTCGGCTCCATGCCGGGTCGGTCGGCAAACACATACAGCTCGTTCACGAGGAGCAGTTGGAAAGGGCAGAGCCAGCCGCCCTCGATCGCGATAACCAGACCTCGCCGCACCAGGAACTCAAACCAGGACGCACCCAAGGCCGCGAGCGCCCGTTCTTGGGGGACTGGGTGGTCGAACGCGAGCAGACAGAGGGCAACCGCGGCCGGACTCGGGTCGTGTCGATAGGAGTGGATCAGCCAGTCACTGCGTAACGAGGCCGGGAATCGTTCGCTTTCCCGCTGTCGGGCAAGCGTGAACTCCCGGGTCAATCCGATGTCGCGCAGGTGCTGAACGAACGCGGCCCAATCCGCTCGATCCGACGAGTCCGGGACGGACGCTGACGCGAGGAGCATCCGCTAGAATTTTCGCAGCTGGATCGAGTATCCCTGCGTGCCTGCACCTCGGACCTTTTGCATGACCGCCGTTGGCTGCACTTTGAGGAAGACGCTGTCGACCTGGTCAAGTTTGAGGTGGACGACTTCCGCCCGGGACGCCGCCTCGCGGACCTTTTGGACCGCGGGCAAGAGAAGTCCGATCTCGGTGGTGTTGTCGAGTTCGAGGGTTAATTCGGTTCCGGCCGGAAGGCGACCGATCTCGGTGAATGTGAGGGACCGTTGGGCAAGCTTGATATCTCCAGCGAGTCCTCGAAAGGTGTTCGCATTCTGCTTGAGGGTGATGTCGTTGTATTTGGCCATGGGGATCCGAAGCGTGGTTCGAAGAGAAGGCAGGGTTTAGGCCGCAGAAGGTCTGCTGAAAAAACAGAAGGTCCTTCGACAGGATCGACGAAAAATGTCCGGCACGAGCGTGGCCGGAGCGCGGTGCACCTGAGGCACAAGATACGATTCACTCGCGAGGCTCACGAGGCCTTCAGCCAAGGAATAGTTGTATCTGCGGTCAAGGCGCAAGTCGCCCGCAAGGTGGGTGAACACCCCGTCGACGATGGCGGGCGCGCGCGGTATCGTCGGTCGCAGTTCCACCTCTTAGTGGACACTTCTTCCTATGACCACACTCCATCGCAGACTCCTCATTATTCCCGCCCTCCTCGGCTTGATCTGGGCGACCGTCATGGTCTCCGGATGCCGCACCATGGAAGGTGCCGGCAAGGACCTCGAGAATGCCGGTGAGAGCATTCAGAAGTCCGCCAAGTAACGTCCGCCCGGGTCAGCGCCCGGGTGACGCGGTGAGCGCGTACCGCTGTTGGTCCAGGATCAACAGCGGACTTTTCCTTTTCTGACGCCCTCCGACGCGGGTGGAACGGCGTCTTCGGGTCAGGTGTGGCTCCGCACAAACCGATGCACGGCCCGGGCGATTTCCTCGTGCGCCGGGCGGGGCGCGCTGAGGAGCCCGCGCACGTGCAGGGCGAGACGCTGCAGGGCGAGAGCCCGGGCGGCGAGGGGTTGGACCCAAAGGGCGGCTCCGGTTTCGTCGTGGGTCGAAGGGAGCGTTTCATGCTCGTCGACGCCGACAAACTCCGCCAGTTCCCGCACGGTGGCATACCACAGCTCGCGGGGGATGGTGGTGTCGTCAGCCCCCGGATTCCATTCCTTCGCGGACAGCAGTCGTTTGGCGCGTTCGCCCACCTCGGGTGAATCCGCGAGCAAGGCGATTTGATCGACACTGCAGTCGTCCGGTATCAAGGCGGCCAATTCAAAGACATCGTCTTCGAGCTCGGGCAACACGGCCTGATCGTTGGCGAGGAGGATGCGCATCCCGATCAGTCCGAGCGCGTGGATGTCGAGGGCGGGGTCGACCGGGCGCAGCACATGGTACTGGCAGGAGCGCCGCGGTGCCGCCGCACTCTTCAGCTGCGTGAGGGTCGCCGCCGGCACATCCTTGACCAGTGCCCGGAAACGCACGCCGGCGCGCGCCGCGCCCTGGTCGGTTTCGAGGGAGGCCATGAACGTGAGGGACTGCCGGTCCATCGGGATCTGCACCCAGACGATACGCTGCGTGGTCCCGGTGCGCAGGCCCTGGCCCTCAATGGAGCCTTCCAACCGGGTCTGGCCTTCACCGGCGTCGCTCGCCTGGCTGATGCGCACCGTGCCACTGCCTTCCATCCAGCCGCCGAAGCGCTCAAAAAGCGGCGAGCCGACGCCGTTGCCACAAGGCACAAAACAGGTGCCGAAACCGGGCAGCTCGAACGGCGCCGCCACTCCAGGTCTGACCAAATCCACCGAGAACGACCAGCCGGGTGGAATAAGCGGCGCGTACGATCCGGGCGACACGCGGAAGGAGTCGGGCGCGAGATCGAAGAACGGCCGGTCGGAGAGACGGCAAACGCGGAGGGCTTCGTCGACCACCGCTTTCCAGAGCTCGATGCGCAGGTAAAACGACTCGAGTGGCGCCTGGGCCTCGAAGTACTTCGCAACGGGCGTGGCCGTGGGGGCCGGCGCAGCCAGGATCCCATGTTCGAGGCGGGCGAGCGGGTCTGACGCTTCGGGCGGCGTCACTTCGGCGGCCGCGGCGGTGTCGCGGGCGCCGCGGGCACGCAGCCAGCTGGAAAAGCCGTCAAGACTGAGGGGCGGGAGACGGCGGATGAGCACGGGGCCTCCCGCAGGATTGAGGGGCAGGAAGGGGCCTTTGCCGGCTCCGACCGCCGTGACGGTGGCTGGCAGGGTGGTCAGGTCGTCAAGCTCACCGGCCGAGATCCAGATCGTTTCTCCCGGTTTCGCTTCGGAAACGAACCAGCGCTCAAACGAGGTGGCGTAAGGTGCCCGTTTTGCCTGTTGCAAGCGGGATTCGTCGCGGCAGATCACGAACGGGGCGCCGCCGGCCGCAGGGGCGAGCGGCACGGTGATGCCCAGATCGAAGTCGACGGCCCAGAAACAACCGTCGCTCCCGAGGGTTCCAGCGGACAGCACAGCGTCGGGATTCAGTCGAACCAATGCTTCGGTCACGCGGTTCCACTCCCGATCCAGGAGGGCATTGCTCAACAGACCGCAGCGCGCTGCCGGCGAATCGACCAGATCCTGGGGCGCCTGCACTCCGATCTCAAGCCACTCGAGGGCGCGACCCTCCAAGTCCACCACGGCCGCGAGGTAACTTCGTCCCCCGGCCAATCGTCGGGTCTCCACCAACCCGGGAGACTGCCCATCGTTGCCGTCGCGCGCCAGAAGCGCCAGTCGCACCACCGCGGGTGTGGTCGACGGCCCCTGGCTCAGCGTAATCCAGCGGAGGGGGGGCAGCAGGGGGAAAGCCTTGAGTGTCACCACCTCCAGACTCGACGCTCATCCGTCGCTTTCAAGCACGAAGGCGAGCCCCGGGGATTCCACCCCTGCATGGTTTGGTCGGTGGGCGCGCCGTTGGGATACCGGGCGACGCAGCCGTGCCGTAACAAAAAGGCCGTCCCCGGCGAGGGACGGCCTGAAGCGGAACATCCGGCAGGTGGGGGGACCGGGGACCTGGGTTACCAGCGGTAACCGGTGGCGACGCCGGCGCTGAAGCGCTCGCCGGCAAAGGAGCTCTTGATCAAGGTCACGCTGACCCGGCCGTAAAAGCCCTTTTCAAAATCACGATTCAGGGCGACATCGGCCCCATAGTAGTCGTTGCTGTTTTCGAAGAACCCAACGTAGGGGCGGAAGCTGACCCGGGTCTTTTCGTTCAGGTTCAGGGTCGGATTGATCGACACCTCGATGTAGTTCGTCGAGAGCCGCCCGTATTCGCGCCAGAAGGTGACGGTCGGACTGAGCTTGTGCTTGAAGGTCATCGAGACGAACGACTCGAAGTACGAGTCGAACGGAGCCCCGGTATTGGGGTCACGCAGATTGTCCGCCCGATAAACCGTGCCACCCAGCGTCACACTGTAGGCGTCCTGATTCAGCGTATAGCTGGCGAGGAAATCGGTCTCGTTGTACTTGCCGTTGTCTCCGTCCTCGACGGCGTAGGAGCCCCAGACACCGATGCTGAACTTGTCCGAATAGACTCCGGTGAGGGAAGGCTGGATGCTGGCGTCGGCCAGTTTGAATCCGCGCCAGAGATAGTCGGAGACGATGGTGACTTCAGAGGAGCCGGACCAGGTGCCTTCCGCGGCGCGGACGCCACCCGTCAGACAGGTGGCGAGCAGACAGGCGCCAAGGAGGGCGGAGCAGCGGGCTCGAGAGCGATTCACGATGGATTGGGTGTTCATTGGTTGGTAGGAGTTCGCAGGATTCCGTTGGCGTCGTAGGCTTCGACAAGAGCAGCGCCCGTGCCGCCACCGACTCCAGCGACAGTGACGGTGTAGCCTCCCGCATCGAGCGCGACAAGCACAGCCGAATCTGCACTTTGTGTGCTAAATGGGAAGGCGCCGACCAAGGCGGCCCGGGCCTGAACGGCGGAGGGATCGAATCCCGTGGTCCAGCCCTGGTTGGTGGCCACGGTGAATCCCGTGCTGTGCCGAAGGACCATGGAGGGCTGGTCGAGCGTGTCCGGAACCCCGAATTGGTCGAGCGCCGGACCGGCGGCGCGCACCAGGATGAGTCTCGAGCCACCGGAGACCGTGAAGCCTGGAATCAGGACGTTTTCGCCCGTTCCCACCGTACCGCGGACCGAGGAGTTGATCAGACGGCTGCGTCCCTGGTCCACGGCATAGATCTCGCCCAGGGCCACGCCGGAGGTGCCAGCCTGACCGCTGATGTGGGCCGTGTAGGCCCCGGGACTGAGGTTGAGCAGCACGGCGGCGTCATCCGAAAACGCCAGGGCGAAGGCGCCCACCTGCTGCATGGCCGTGGCGAGTCCGTCCGGATCCGGCACCACGCGCCAGCTCCGGTTCTCCACGATCACCTGCCCCGCGCTGTTGTAAATGGTCAGCTGGGGCCGGGTGAGCGCGTCGGCGATGCCAAAACCCCGCAAGGTCGGACCGACGCCGCGGACCAGAACGCGCATGGATTCCGGACCGTCGATGACAAATCCGAGGATGAGCAAGTCCGAGGTCCCCGTGACCCGCGACCGGCATGACAGGTTCGTGAGCCGGCTGCCTTCGCTTGCGTCGGTGAAGGCACCGACACTGCTGCGATCCGTGCCCGCAATCGCAGAGAAGGTCCCGCCCACGACCAAGTCCTCGTCGGCCGACGCGGTCAGTGTATTGGCGGCGCCCTGCACTGGCACATTGACCTCCGAGGAGACGGCTCCGCTCGGGGAAAGAGCGACCACGCTCTGGTTCAGTCCGGAGCCATTGGTCACGGCCAGTCCGCCGTTGGGTTGGACCTGGCCCGCTCGGATCGCGTCCAACCGGCCCCCGGCCGGGCGAATGCCGCCGCTCGCGGCGATGGAGCTCTGTTCCTCCGAGGCGGTGAGCGGCGACAACGGCGGATTGAAACCGAGGTCGAGCGTGCCGGTCGGCCCGATCCGGGCGATGCCGGCGGGACGGGGTTGACCATCAAATTGCGTGAACTTGCCCATCACATAAATTGCTCCCTCCGGCGAACGCAGCAGCGATTGAACCACCCCGTTGGGCCCGGCGCCGACATTGAAGGTCAGGTCCAGAGCAAAGGTCGTCTGCAGCCGAGCCATGCGGGGACGGACAAAGCCATTGATGAGCGTGAAGTCGCCACCCACGAGGATGCCGCCGTTGAACTGCTGCATCAGAGCGTTGACGGAACCGACCGTGGGCAGGATCGATTGCGGATTGGGCGTGCCGGTGGAGGAAAGCGCCACGATTCCCGCCCTGCCGCCCAGCAGATACCCGCCGCCTTGCAGCGCGATGACGGTGGTATGAAAGCGCTCCAGCACCGGGATGGATGCCCCGGCGCCGCTCGGGACCGGCAGATCCGCGGCGAAGGTAGGATCGACCGCGCCGGCCGTCGTGATCCGCGCCACGCCGGGGACCACGGCGCCGTTGAACCGGTCAAACTGACCTACGACCAGGAACCGGCCGCCGCTCAATTCGAGCAGGGCCTGCACGGTGCCATTGGGTCCGGTGCCGGGGTCGAAGGCCAGGTCCACGGAACCGTCACCCAACAGCCGTGCGAGCCCCTTGCGCGGAACGCCCGCCACCCGGTCAAAGGTGCCGGCGATCAGGAATTTTCCGTCGGCGAGGGACAGCATCTGGGTGACCTCCCCGTTGGGACCGCCCAGGGGGTTGAATGAAGGATCGACTGCGCCGGCCACCGTGAGAAACGCGGAGTTTGACGTCGTGCTGAGACCGGACGTGTCGCGCACCACCACCGAGTATCCACCGGAACTGTCGCTGGAGACCGCGGGCAGATTCAGAAAACCCAGCGTTGCGCCCGGGATCGAGGCACCGTCCTTGCGCCATTGATACGTGAAGGGCCCGGCACCCAGCATCGTGACCGAGAAGGTGACCGCCTGGCCCGCACGCACGACCTGCGATTGGGGCTGGCCGGCGATGCGCAGACCTGTGCCCGAGCCGGCGACGTCGAGCGTCGCGATCAGACTGTCGCTTGATCCGCCGGCGTTGGTGGCGCGCGCCTGAACCTGCAGACCGTCGATGTTCGCGCTGGCGGAGTTGATCGTCAGCGTGGGGGTCGTGGCGCCGCTGAACGGCGGTGCGTTGACCACCGCCTGCCACGGATTGACTCCGGTGCGACTGTACCACTGCAAGGTGGCGGGCGGAGCCGCGCTCACCGCCACGGTGAACGACGTGTTCAGTCCGGCCTCCACAATCGCATCCACCGGCTGCTGGGTGAAGACGGGCGGCGCGATGACCGTGACCGTGGTGCCGGGGGAGGCGGCCAGTCCGCCGCGGCCCGTGACCTCGACGTGGTAGTTGCCCGCGTCATTCAGTCCGAGTGCGGCGATGCTCAAGGACGCACCGGTCGCGCTGGCGATGCGCTGGCCGTTCTTGAACCAGGCGTAGGTGAACGGAGGCGAGCCCGTGGCCACCACGGCCAGCGTGAGGGGCTGCCCGGCGCGGAAGGAACCGCCCGTGGGGACGGTGGTCAGCGCAGTCGGCAGAATCAGCTCATTGACCGTGAGCAGCCCTGCCGTGCTGGTTGCGGTGCCAATCGTATTGGTGGCGACCACACGGTAGCGGCTTCCGTTCTGGCTCAGCGCCAGGTTGTTCAGCGTGAGGGACGCCGACGTGGCGCCGGCGACCGGCTGCCAGGTGCCCCCGCCGTCGGTGGAGACCTGCCATTGCAAGGTGGGAACCGGATTGCCGCTCACCACCACGGTGAAGGTGGCGCTGGTGGTCGAATTGGCGGTGATGTTTGCGGGCGACGTCGTGAACGCCGGCGGCTGGTTGGGCAGGCTGACCGTCAGGGTGGCCGGCAGGCTGTTGGCGGATCCCTGACCATTGGAGACGACGCAGCGGAAGCTGTCTCCCGTCATGGCGACGGTGGTGGAACTGACGGACAGCGTGGCGGTGGAGACGCCACTGTAGACGGACGTCGTACTCAGGTTCACCCAGGTGCCGCTGCCCGCGGCCAGACGCTGCCAGACGTAGGTGAACGGAGCGGTGCCGGTGACGCTGACGGAGAACGACGCGGTCTGGCCGACCGTCACGCTCTGCGGCGAAGGGTCGGTGACGATGGTGGGCGGCACGGGCGGGGGCGAGACCGACAGAAGACCGACACCGGAGGTGGCCGTGCCGGCGGCGTTCGAAACCACGCAACGGAACTGGTCTCCGTTCATGGCGAGGGTGGCATTGATCACCGTCAGGGACTGCGTGGTCGCGCCGCCGTAGTTGCCTCCGGTGGTCAGGTTGGACCACGTGGCGGTGCCGGCGGCCTGGCGCTGCCACTGATAGGCCAGCGGCGAGGCGCCGTTGGCGCTGGCGACAAAGGTCGCCGTCTGCCCGACGATGATGCTCTGATTAGCGGGAGAGGTGAGAATGACGGGACTGACGGGCTGATTGACGGTCAGGCGCGCGGAGTTCGACTGGACCGAACTTAGGGTGTTGGTGGCAATGCCCCGAAAGAGCAGGCCGGTGAGATCCGTGGTCGTGCTCAGAATCGACAAGGTATTGGTGGTGACACCACTGTAAGGGAAGCCATTGCTGAGGTTTTCCCAGGTCGTCCCGTTGTCGCTCGAACGCTGCCACTGCAGGGACGGGGTCGGAACGCCACTGGCGGCGAATCCAAACTGGGCGGTCTGCCCGGCCGAAACCGTGACCGATACGGGCTGGGTGGTAATGACCGGGGGCGAACTGAGGGAGGAGAGGCTTTTGCCGAGGGTTTCACCACTGCCGACCGCGAGCAGATTGGTCCCGAGCAAGGTGATGCCTCCCCAATTCGCGCTGGTGCCCGAGGTGCGCGGCGACCAGGTCAGTCCGTCCGGACTCACGTACACCGCTCCGCCCGCACCGACCGCAGTGAAACGACTCGTCGAATACACGATGCTCGTGAACGACTGGTTCGCAATCGGCGTCCGCGCGGTCCAAGTGATGGCGTCCGGACTGGTGGACAGGGCGCCTTGGTTGCCCACGGCGACGAACAGGCCCCCGCCATACGTGACGGCGTTCAGGGTGCCGCCGTTGATGCCCGTGTTGCGGGTGGTCCAGGTGATACCATCCGAGCTGGTCCGGGCACCGTTGATGCCGGCCTGGAGTTCCGGTCCTCCGACCACAACAAAGAGTCCGTTGGCGTAGGTGATGCCATTGAAGTTCGCGGACGTGCTGGCGGAGCGCTGAGTCCAGGTCGTGCCTGGAGGAGGGCTGGTAAAGATATAGCCGGAGTCACCCACGGCGACAAACTGGCCTGCACCAAAGGCTACGCCGCGCAGAGTCACGGTCGAGGTGGTGGGGACGGAGCGGTCTGTCCAAGTGAGCCCGTCGGGACTCGTTCCGATGTCGCCACCCACCGTCACCCAGGTGCCGGAACCAAAGGCGGTGGCGTATTGGGGTTCGAGTCGAGCGCGGGCGTTCCAATTGATGCCGTCGGTGCTGAGATAGGTCAGGCCGGTTTGGTAGATGGTCGAGGCCACCGCGAGATAGGCCGATCCATTGGTTGTGACCCCGTTGAGTTGGGACACTGGGGTGGGCAGGCTTCCGACCCACGACGTGCCATTGGTGCTCGTCGCGGTGGCGCCGTCGTCGCCTACGGCCAGGAACTGGCTGCCGTTGAATGCCACGCCGGCGTAGATGCCGGTGGAGTAGTTGCCCTGCAGGGCGACCTGAAACGCACCGCCGGTGCCGGCGGTGCCCCGGATGATGGTGCCGTGAAATCCGACGGCGACAAATCCGCCCGCGCCAAACGCCACCCCCTGCAGCGATTCCGTAAGCTCCAAGCTGCCATCCGTCGGCCAGACCACGTCGACGTCGGTCCACGTGGTGCCGTTCGTGCTCTCCAGGACCTTGCCTGCGTCTCCGACCACAAGGTAACGGCCGTTTCCATACGAGGCGCCGTAAAGCCACAGCAAGGTGTTCGAAACCCGCTGGGTCCAGGTGATGCCATCGGGACTGGTCAGGATGGCGCCCTCCGAACCGGCCGCCACAAAAAGGCCATTGCCGAAGGTGATGCCGAGCAATGCAAACGAGGCGAAACCACCGGTTGGCGAGGTGATCCGCCGCGTCCAGGTCGTGCCATCCGGGCTGGTCAGCACCGTACCGTCAATGCCGACGGCCGCGAATTGAGAGCCGGAAAACACCACACCGTAGAGATTGTTGGTGACGCCAGAATTGCGGGGGGTCCAGGTGATGCCGTCCGGGCTGGTGAGAATGGTGCCCGAAGTGCCCACCACCACAAAACGTCCGGATCCGTAGGCCGCGCCCCGCAGCCCCTGGGTGGT
>JAEUGY010000032.1 GCA_016794625.1 Opitutaceae bacterium | reverse complement strand
GATCTTCATGGAGACCGCGAGACCACCGGCGTCATCGGCCGGGGAGATGATTTTCGAACCGCTTGAGAGCCGGTTAAGGCTCCGCTGCAGCATGCTGTTCGACGCCGCGAGGTTGTTGGAGGCAACGGTCGCGGAGTAGTTGGTATTAATTACAACTGCCATGGTAGTATCTTTCCTTGATGAGTGCGACGTCCGTTGTCGCCACGGATCCGTTGATGCGACGCGGATCGCGCCGAATAGGGCGAAAGCCCCAAAGTGTCACCCTGCGAAGGGACTGGCTGCGAGTGGTCATCAAAGGATGAGAAAACTGAACCTGGCCGAGGATAGCTCGTTTGAACGTGAGGTCAGAGAGGGCTCCCGCCGCGGCGGCGGGAGCAACCCCGTGGGTTTGGAATTCCGGTGCGCTCGAGTCCTGCACCGGAACGACCGGCGCTCATGGACCCGGCGAAACCGGTTCGAGCTTACTGCTGCAGGAGACGCAGCGCTGTCTGGGCACTCTGATTGGCCTGCGCCAGCATCGCGGTGCCCGCCTGGACAAGGGTGTTCCACCTTGCCAGCTGGGTCGACTCCTCCGCCACATCGACATCGACGATGCGGCTGGAAGCGGCCTCCAGATTGGCCTTGTTCACAACCAACAGGTCGCTCGCAAAGGTCAGTCGGCTCTGTTCCGCACCGTTTTGTGCACGGAACGTGGCCACATTCTGGAGAGCGGTGGTGATGTCGGCCAGAACGACGTCACCGAGGTCCACCACCGAGGACGCGACAAGGGCACCGATGCCCGTGCCTGTGCTGGAGAGATCGCGGGCCATGAGCGCCACCGCGGTCGTGGTATTGCCATCCTCGGTGACGGAGACCGTGAGCGAGGTGGTGCCAAAGAGGGAACGACCGTTGAACTTTTCCGAGGAAAGCGAGGTGAGTTGCGCCTGCAGAGCAGTGAACTCGGAGTCGTAGTTCGACAAATCCGTCGCATTCTTGGTCGGGTCGGCGTACAGGGTCTTGAGCTCGCCGATCCGGTCGAGCACCTTGCCCGCCGTTTTGAGCACGCCGTCCTGTGTCTGCAGGTACGAAATCGTGTTCGAGATGTTGATGGCCGCTGCGCCCGAACGACGGGCCGCTGCGCTCAACTTCATGGATACTGCCAAACCGCCGGCGTCATCCGCCGGACTGACAATCTTCGATCCGCTGGAAAGCCGATTCAGGCTTTTCTGCAGCATGGAATTCGAAGACGCGAGGTTGTTCGAGGCAACGGTTGCTGCCGCGTTCGAGTTGATAACGACTGACATGGTATCTTCCTTGATCTGAGTGCCCTGTCCGTAGGGCGACGTAACCGAGGGGGGATTCGGTTCGCTCCAGCTGCATTCATCACGCAGTTGCTGACCCTTACGGTCCGCTTACACTGAAACTTTAAACTGAATTCCGGCTCTTTTCGAAAAAGGCTTTGGTCTCAAGTCGCCCACCCCGTGTGACGATGCCACCCACTGGGACACTCCATGTCCTGATCACTTCACCCATTTTACCATGGCCGGCCTACAACTCTCGGGACTCGCCTCAGGCTTCGACTGGAAGACGCTCGTCGACAACCTGATACAGCTTGAGCGGACCCCCATCACGCGTCTCGAGGCCGAAAAAACGCTCAACAGTCGCAAGCTCACCGCTTTCGACGCCCTGAAGACGCGCTTTACGGAACTGCAAACGGCGACGAATGCCCTTAAAACGCAGGGACTCTTCAGCGGACGTTCGGCGAGCTCCACCACCACGAACTCCAACTGGCTGACCAGTGCCGCGTCGGGAACGGCCGCCGGCAACTATACCTTCAATATTCTGCAACTCGCCACCACCTCCCGAAGGACCGGTACCAGCGACATCGGAGCAGGACTCTCCGCCACCGACGATGTTTCGGGCCTTACGGTCGCTTCGTTGGCCACGCCCACGGCGGTCACGGCGGGCAACTTTACCGTCAATGGACAGACAGTGACCGTCGCGCTGACCGATTCGCTTCAGGATGTCTTTGGCAAGATTTCGACCGCCACCGGCGGGGCGGTTACCGCCACCTATTCATCCGCCAGTGATCGCGTCACCCTGGAAAGCCTTGGGGAGATCGTCCTTGGGGCGTCCAATGACACGTCCAACTTCCTCTCGGTCATGCGCCTGTCCAATAATGGATCAGGAACGGTCTCCAGTGGTTCAGCGCTCGGTGCAACCAATCTGAACACGCCCTTGGCCAGTTCTCGCCTCCGCGCTCCGATCACCGCGGTGGATGCGAGCGGCAATGGAACGTTTGCGGTCAACGGTGTCTCCATCGCCTATAATGTGAACACCGATTCGCTCTCGACCATTCTGAGCCGAATCAATGCTTCTTCCGCCGGGGTCACTGCAGCGTTCGATTCTCTCAATGACCGCGTGGTCTTTACCAACAAAACAACCGGGGACCTCGGCCTCAACCTGTCGGAAGCGGCCGGTGGATTGGTCGATGCCCTCGGGCTGGGGGCCGCTTCGGTCCTGGATCGCGGTTTGAACGCCCGGTACACCGTCAACGGTGGTCCGGAGGTCACAAGTACCAGCAATACCCTCGATGCCTCTAGTCATGGCGTGACCGGCCTGTCCGTCACCGCCCGGACCGAATCGAGCGAGACGATTTCAGTCACCGCGAACACTGCGGCAATGAAGACCGCGGTGGAGACGTTCATTACGAAGTTCAATGCCGTCCAATCCTACATCGACGAACAAACCAAGATCACGACCACCAATGGAAAGGTCAGTGCGGCGTTGATGGCCAACAACCGGGAGATCCAAGGGTGGGCGCAGTCACTGCGGGCGAACGCCTTTTCTGCCATCTCGGGTTTGGATGGGGTGGTCAAGCGCTTGGACGATCTCGGAATCGACTTCACCTCGGGGACGTCCACCCTGGCGATCAAGACTCCGACCAAATTGGACGCCGCGCTGCTGAGCAATGCTGCGGATGTAGAACGGTTCTTCACTCAGGCCAGCACCGGATTCGCCGCCAAGTTCGACTCTTTCATCACCAGCACCATTGGATTGACCGGGACGGGCGGCAATCTCGGCTCCCAAAGCTCGCAGCTGACAAAGAGTTCCACAAGTATCGACGAACAGATTGCCACGCTGGAGCGCCGTTTGGTCCAGCGCCGCTCACAGATGGAGGCTGCCTTCATCGCCATGGAAACGGCTCAGGCCAAACTCCAGCAGATGCAAACGCAGCTGACGAATGCGTTTAAAACCAGCTCTTCCGACAAATGAGGATGAGTCTCCAAATGGGTAAGCTGCTCGTGTTCCTCGGACTGATGTTCGGGCTGGGCGGATGCGAAACCGTGCCGCCGACCGATGGCGCTCGGATGGGTCCCTTTTTCCAACCGACCAACGTGCGCGGTGTCGAGCGGCTGCCCGCCTCAGTCCGCCGGATCGCTTTGCTGCCCTCCGCGGGAGGCCCGGGCGTGGTCGAGGAGAGCTTACTGCGCATTGACGAGGCTCTAGTCAGTCAGTTTACCCGGACCGCTCGCGCCGAGGGTGTCCCCGTCTCTCGCGATCTCCTGGCACGGATCACCGGTCTGCGACAAATCGACTCCACGGCGGCGCTCCCTCACGATCTTCTCACTCGGATAAAGTCCGGGACCCAGGCCGACGCGGTTCTCTTTGTGGACATCACTTCGTATTCGCCCTACCCGCCCATGGTCTTGGGACTGCGAGCCAAATTGGTTCATCTGGAGTCATCCGACATCCTTTGGGCTTTCGACTCGCTCTTTGACGCTTCCCAGCCGGCAGTAAAAAACGCCGCACGACGTCATGCGCTGGCCGAAGGGACTGATTTTTCGATGACCGCCGACATGAGCGCAACGGTCTTGCAAAATCCTTTTAAATTCGCCACCTATGTTGGTGCAGCGGCGTTTGCAACGCTGCCCCCCCGGTAGCCAACCGTTAATTTCTCAAGAATTTTTCGTCAGCGCCGATATTAACTATCAGCAATCCACGGCGTTCCCTGTATCTCCCAGTCGAGGGCTGACCGTAACAACCACGGAATCCGAACATGATACAATCCACGTCCCAGAGCCATAGCTCTTACCGGGCGGACGCCATTCCACCCGCGGGCAGTCAGTCCCCCGCCCCCAAGAAACTCGACGCAGCCTCGACCGACTCACTCTCGACCGACAACGCCGAATCTCTGCATCGCGCCCTCGCCTCCACTCCCGAGATTCGTCCGGAAGTCGTCGAGATGGGCCACAACTTGGCCGTCGACCCGAATTATCCACCGCGGCAGATCATCGAGCAACTCGCGAAGATGTTCACTGAGTCGGTGGATCCCGCCGAACTGGGTTGAGGTTCCTCCCATGGCTAACCCCTACGGTGGCGCTCGCGCCTATCAGGCCCAATCTGTTCTCACTGCAAGCCCTGGCCAATTGGTCCTCATGCTTTTCGATGGAGCCCTCCGCTACATCGGGCAGGCCCAAGAGGCTTTCGGCTCCGGCTCCGACAACAGCAAGCGGATTGAGCAGATCAATAGCTCGCTGGTGAAAGCACAGAACATCTTGGTGGAATTGCAGGCGACCCTCAATCTGGATGCGGGAGGAGACTACGCCAGAAATTTGGATCGCCTTTACGACTACTACATTCGCCGACTTTTTGAAGCCAATGTGAAGAAAGTGGTCGATCCCGTTAACGAGGTGGAGAGGTTGCTTCGCCAACTTCGAGACGGTTGGGCGGAAATGCTTCGCAAAGAGGAAGCTACACGTTTCGAGCGGGCTCGAGGCGTCGCCTGAGGTTTCCCTTTCTCGTGTCGCATCGGACCCTCCATACCGTCGAGCGGCTTCTTGAGTCACTCGAGACCTTGGCCAGCCAGGAGTCCTCCTTGCTGGCCTTGGATGCGTGGAGTGACCACGCGGCCCTGCAGGAACGGTCCGGGACCCTCATCAATCGGATCGAGGAACTGATGCGCGACCGCACACTTCATCGATCGCTCTCCCCCGAGCTGCGCGCTCGCGTCGCCAAGATCTCGGCCATGCAGGGTCGTACCTTGCAGCTCTTACAGGATCGCATGTCGACTTGCCGGGAAGAACTGAACTCCCTGGGTTCGACACAGATAAGGGTGCAGACGATCCGTCCCGCCTACCGAAGCGAACCAGGTCATCGCGTCCGTCCGCCTTTCTTCCAGCAAGGGTGAAAGACCGGTTCTGAAGCGCACCGAGGACGTAGCTCGTCTCCGTACGCCTCCTCCAAAATCGATATCCCTTGCGCGTTCGGGAGCAACGCGTCCCAAGATCAGACCCGATCCCTACCCGTCGTCCGATCCTCCATTTTCAACGGAGTCCGTTCTCCGCAGAGCGGATTTGGCAACGACTCAGCCCACGGACGCCAAACGATCCAGCGAAGCACTGACAGCATTGCTCTGGGGAAGTGGCAATGCGCTCGCCGGGCCTGACATCCAAGCAAGGGCGACGCCCTCGGCTGAGGCCGCCCAATCGTGGGTCTCGGAATGAGGGTAAATGGCGTGAATCACCTGGCCCTCTCGTCCAGCCCAAGAAAGGGCCGCCTTCACACAAATCTGGCCATCGGCGAGCGAAAAGCTCTGCAGCGCAATCGCCCCTCCGTCGGCAAAAGCGAGTCGAGCCAACCCTTTGTGGTAGCTCACGGAGCGCTGCATCGGACGGGCGACAATCGACGCCCCTTGTTCGGTCAGCGCAGTTTCAATCTTGGAGAGCAGGGAAAGCAGTCGGGGGGCCATGGCGACACGGTTACCTTAGGGGTGTCGACACGACTTTCAGATCTCTTTAATGAAATCATGGATTTCCGAGCAATTTAGCCGATTTACATCTCGCAGAGGGGTGGCACTGTCATTCCTCCGTTTCAGTGATGAGCAGCACTTCTCCCACTTCTTCGACCGCTTCCATGGCTGTTCCTCCAACGGCGACGACCTCGCTCATGGAGCGCCTGGTCGGAGCTTCCACACAGGGTTTGGTCGTCACCGAAGCTCTCGGACACACGATTGTTTATGTAAATCCAGCTTTCGAACAACTCACCGGTTATGCATCGGCCGAAGCGCTGGGTCAGACCAAGAGTTCACTGCTCGCCGTATCCACCGACTCCAATTCCTCGTGGGTGGCCGTCGACCGGGCAATCCAGGAGAAGCGTGCGTGTCGCCGGGTCGCATTGATGAAGCGCCGCGATGGCAGTCAGCTGCATGCGGATATCGATCTCTTCCCTCTTTTGGGGACCAGTGGCACCCCAACGCATTGGGTGACGTCCTTCGTGGATGCAACGCAGCGGGTTGAACTGGAGGAAGCGCTTGTCCGCAGCGAGTCGCAACATCGGCTGCTGGCGGAGACGATTCGCGATTTAGTCACCGTGCACCGGCCCGGGACCGGCCAGTTCCTCTATGTTTCGCCTTCTGCCCGCTCCATACTCGGTTACGAACCTGGAGAACTGATCGGTACTTCGTTCTTCGACCACGTTCACGCCGAGAATCAGGCCCATGCACGGCGAGTCTTTCTCGGCCACTCGGAAGGCCGGCCGGAAAGCTCGTTCATACTGCGAATGCGCCGCAAAGACGGCGCCTACTTGTGGGCCGAAACCATGAGCACCACGCGCCTCGACCCTCACGGCGAGGTTGAGATTGTCTCCACCACCCGGGATATCAGCCGCAGGAAGGAGGCGGAAGCCACGTTGACCGCGATGCATGGCCTGCTCAGCTCCGTCTATGAAGCGGTGCCTTTGGGCCTCTGCCTTCTCGATAATCGAAGCTACGTCCAGCTTTGCAACCGAGCGTTTTCCGGGCTGTTTGGCGCGGAGCCAGCCGAACTGGCCGGGCGTCCGGTCTCAACGACCCTCCCTCTTGCCGAAATCGCGTTGGCCACGGGCCGTCCGAACACCCTCCACTCCTTTGAAGCCCATCGGCGCAACGGATCGACCTTTCCCGCGGAACTCACGGTCACACCGGTCAAGTTCACCGAAGAGACCTGGCGACTCCTCACGCTCCACGATTTGACGGAGCGCCGCCGGATTGAGGCCCGTCTGCGCGAGGCCCGCCAACTGGAAAGCTTGGGTACGCTCGCCGGAGGCATCGCCCACGACTTCAACAATTTGCTGACCATCATTCTCGGTTACGCCGGCCTCTTGCAGGGTAGCGTGCACGACACGGCTGCTCTTGATCGGGCCGCCCACGCCATCATTGAAGCAGGGCGCCGGGGCGCCGACGTGGTCAAACAACTGCAGCTATTTGCGAACCAACATGATGTTGAGTTCATGGTCACAGACTTGCAGGCGCTGATTGAGGATACCATCGAGCGCACCTGCGCCGACTGGCCGGCGAATGTGCACGTTTCGTGCGTCTATGGCGTCAGCGATACCCTGGTTTCAATTGATCCCGCCCAGGTGGCTCTAGGCCTCCGTCATTTGTTACAAAATGCCTGCGATGCCATGCCCGAAGGCGGCACGGTGACCGTACGGACCACCGAGACGATGACCCCATCAGTCCACGGTGGCGAAATCGCCACGTGTCTTCAGGTCACAATCGAGGACAGCGGGCGGGGCATGGACGCAACCACGCGAGCCCGGATTTTCGAACCGTTCTTTGCCAAGGACAAAGGACCGGCAGTGCGTGGCCTGGGCCTCGCCGTGGTCTACGGCATTATGCGCGCACATCGCGGGCATATCGAAGTAGATAGCGCCCCAGGCCAAGGAACCCGGGTTCATCTCTCATTCCCTCGTGCCACGCAGAGTGAGCCCAGTACCCAGGGGAATACCAGCGAATTGGTCCCTCCCACCGCCACCCGAGCGCCGCATCGTCGGGTCTTGGTGGTCGAAGACGAGGTGGATATCGGACGCTTGTGGGAAAACATCTTCGAAGCAGAGGGCATACCCATGGTTTGGGCGCGAGATGGCGAAGAAGCGTTGAGACTTTTTGCCGCCCACCGGGATGAGATCGGCCTCCTGTTCACGGATATTGGTCTGCCCGGCATCGACGGTTGGCAGGTGGCGCAACGAATTCGTGCGGAGGTCCCCACCCTGCCGCTCTTGCTGGTGAGCGGTGCCTTCAAGCCCGGTGATCGCGCTCAGTCGGACCTCGCTCCGCCTGCGATTTGTCTGCCGAAGCCCTTTCCCCCGTCGGACGTACTGGCCAAGGTCCGCGCTCTCTTGCCGACGGCACCGTGACCCATACTGAGCATCAACCGGCAAATTTTGCCTTCTCTCCGGTCGCAAAACTCGCTTGATTCTCCCTTCCAGCCCGCTGTCTCGGGCGGAAACTCGACTCGATTATGTCTCTCGAAAGAATCCTCGTGCTCGATGATGAGCCCATCATCCAGAAAGTACTGGAGGAGCTCTTTCGGCGAAAGAAGTACACCGTCACCATCGCAGGCACCATTGCCCAGGCGGAGGCTTTGATCGCCCGGGAAAGTTTTGACTTGGTGATGCTCGATGTCCGGCTGCCAGACGGAGACGGCCAACAGTTGCTCGAACGCCTGGGCGCGCTGCCCGATCGGCCGTTGGTCGTGATGATGACCGGACACGGAACCATCGAGAGTGCAGTCGCCTGTATGCGTGGCGGCGCATTTGACTATCTCATCAAGCCTTTTTCTCCGTCCCAGATTGAGATCGTCCTCAAGAAAGCCGATGCGTTTCGGCAGTTGGTCAAAGTCAACCGGTACTTCAGCGAGCAGGATGGAGGCGATGGAGACCTGCTAGGACGCAGCATGCCGATGCAGCGCCTGAGGCAACTGATCGAGCGCGTCGCACCCACGGATGCCACCGTCCTCATCACGGGAGAAAACGGCACAGGCAAAGAGATGGTGGCCCGCGAACTATGGAAACACTCTCCGCGTCGCAATGAGCCCTACATCAAGATCAATTGCGCGGCCCTCTCCGAACAGTTGATCGAGAGTGAACTGTTCGGGCACGAAAAAGGGGCGTTTACCGGGGCGACGGACCGTCGCGAAGGACGGTTTGAGCTGGCGAACAAAGGGACGCTCCTGCTGGACGAGGTCTCGGAGATCCCACCCAACTTGCAGGCCAAGCTGCTGCGCGTACTGCAAGAGCGAGAATTCGAACGAGTGGGCGGTACGAAAACCATCAAGGTAAACGTAAGAATCCTGGCCACCTCGAATCGGGATCTGATCCAGTTTGTTGAGCGAGGCTCCTTCCGTTCGGATCTCTATTACCGGCTCAACGTTTTTCCGGTGCATGTGGCCGCCTTGCGCGAGCGGCCCGAAGACATCACCTTGCTTGCCGACTCGTTCCTTCGACGCTTCTCGCGGAAACACGGTCTGAAGATACCGGGATTTACCGACAACGCCATTGCCGCTTTGGTCGGTTATCCTTGGCCAGGAAACGTGCGCGAACTGCAGAACACGCTGGAACGAGCGGTGATCCTCTCGGAAAACGGCCGCCCAGTGTCGACTGCCGCACTCGGCTTGCCGTCACTACCGAGGTCGGTGAGTTTGGTCGGGGCGCCCATTCCGACGGTTTCGACCGTCGCGATCGCCACCCCGGTGGCCCCGGTGGTGGTTGCCCCCCCCTTCCGCGTCGATGTCGCGCCCACCGATGGAAATGGCTGGGCCTCCATGCCTGAGCAGGCGGACGTTCCATCTCATACGTCCGCTGTTCTGGATCAGGCCGAAGCCGAACCGGGTGTGGACCCAGCCTCCACTCGGGAGCCCGTCCCGAACGACGATTCCGCCATCCTTCCGCTGAACGAATTGGAAAAGCGGGCGATCATCTCCGCGCTCAAAGCCACGGGGGGCAATCGCACCCGCACCGCCGAGCTTCTCAACATCTCCATCCGCACGCTTCGCAACAAGCTTCAAGAGTATCGGGCGAGTGGTGACTACGGCGAAGCCAACGGAGCGGGCAAGGATTGAATCAGCGGCGTTGTCCGCGGAAACAGGTGGTTGAACGTGAACCCGAGGCCGGGGTCCTGCGGTTGGCAGACCCGGCCGGGAGAACACGGGGGTTCAATTACGATTTCGGCTTGGGAAACAATTCCGAAAAGAAAGCCCGCATCTGCGCCCACGAACGCCGGGCGGCGGGCTCATGGTAGCCAATGCCCTTGAGTCCGGTGGCCGCGGCAATCTTGTCGGCCTGGGGATTGGTGAAGGCGTGCACCGCACCGCTATAGCTGACGAACTGGTAGTCCGCCTTGGCTTCATCGAGCGAGCGGGTGAATGCCTGAAGCTCTTCGGTCTTGATGAAAGGGTCCAAAGCCCCGTGCAAGACGAGGATCTTGGCCTTGAGAGAAGGAGCCGCAGCGGGCGCCAAGGGGATGAGGGAACCGTGAAAACTCACAATCCCCGACACGGGGGCACCCGAATAGGCGAGCGCCTGGCAGGTCGCCCCGCCAAAGCAAAAACCAATCGCAGCGAGTTTCGATTCATCCGCCAATCCCGACTTCACCAGTTGATCGAGTCCGGCCCGGGCACGATCTGCCATCAGGGGCTTGCCGTAAAACTGGGACGCAAGTTCTCCGGCTCGCTTCGGATCATCCGTCACCACTCCCTTTCCGTACATATCGAGTGCAAACGCCACATAACCCAGCTTGGCCAGCGCTTCGGCCCGGCCCCGAGCGAACGCATTGAGGCCCCACCACTCGTGAACCACGAGAATTCCCGGCGCGCGTGAGGACGGGGACACCTTCTCATCGTCGTACACCAGGAGACCTTCCAACGTCACTCCGGTGTGCTCGTAAGCCACCGGCTTTTTCACTATCTTGGCGTGCAAGGGCATCACGCACACGGCCAGAGTCGCAGCGAGGACTAGAATTTTCATCGACCTTTAGTCTGCACTCCCCGGGCCTCGCGTCAAATTCGGCGAGTTGCAGTCCTTCACCCCGTCGAATTATTCGACGTTCGCCACTTGCTCACGGATTTTCTCGAGCTCGTTCTTCATCTCAATCACCGCCCGGGAGATCGTCAGATCATTGGCCTTGCTCCCTATGGTGTGAACTTCGCGTCCCAGTTCCTGGAGAATGAACTCCGCCTTTCGTCCAATTTCACCCGCTGAACGGAGTAGCGACTCAAATTGTTCCAGATGACTGCCGAGTCGCGTCATCTCCTCGGTCAAATCGCAACGATCGGCAAAGAGCGCAATTTCCTTCAGGACCCGCTCGTCTTCGAGATTGAGCTCGAGCCCCGCCTGGCGCAGGCGGTTCAGAAGCGCGTCGCGATAACTTGCCACGACCAGCGGCGCCCGCTCTCTCACGGACCCCAACGAGGTGCGGAGCGCTCCCAGGCGGTTCAGCAAGTCTGCCAGCAGGGATGCCCCCTCCCGCGCACGCATGGTCGAAAATGAATCCAGAGCTACCTCCAATGCCGCAAGGATGACGGGCTGGGCCTGTTCCAAGGGTGGCAACTCGGCGGCTCGCCGTTGCGCATTGACCACCCCCCACAACAACTCCGGCGTCGGTCGAAAATCAACGCCTCGTCGCTGCGCCCAGGCCATCAGCCGCTCCAAGGCGGCGTCGGCAGCGGTCTCGTCCCATGAGAGATCTCCGGCCGCAGCTGAAGCCTCCAGGCTGACATGCACCTTTCCGCGAATCGCCACTTTGCGAACCGCGTCCAGAATGGACGCCTCCACCCCTTCCCAGGCCGCCGGCAGTTTGGTCGTAAGGTCCAGCGTCTTCCGATTCACCGAGGTGATCTGGAGCGTCAGGGTCAGTGACCCGAGTGCCGTGGTCGCCCGCCCGTATCCGGTCATGCTTCGCATCGTGGAGCCTCCGCGGGATGACTAGAGTACAACGTTGAGCATCCGAGCGATCTGGTTGACGTCTTTGTCACCGCGACCGGAGAGATTGATCACGACCACCTGGTCTTTACGCAGTTCACTGGCCCGTTTCAAACCATGGACCAGAGCATGCGTCGACTCGAGCGCGGGCAAAATACCTTCAAGCCGCGAGACGAGTTGGAAGGTCTTGATGACTTCGTCATCGCAGGCGTAAGCATACTCGATGCGACCCTGGTCACGGTAGTAGGCGTGTTCCGGACCGATGGCGGCATAGTCGAGCCCGGCACTGACCGAATGGGTCAATTCAATCTGTCCGTCGGGATTTTGAAGAATGTAAGTCTTGCTTCCCTGCAGCACGCCGAGTCGCCCGCCCTCAAACCGGGCGGCGTGATCACCCCGACCGAGGCCCCTGCCACCGGCTTCAACCCCAACCAGTCGTACGCCGGGCTCAGTCAAGAAATCGAAGAAGAAGCCGATCGCGTTGGATCCTCCTCCCACACATGCGATCATCTCATCTGGCAATCGCCCTTCCCTCGCCATGATCTGCTGTTTGGTCTCGCGACCAATCACTCGATGAAAGTCCCGCACCATCATCGGATAGGGATGCGCCCCGAGCGCCGATCCGAGAATGTAGTGGGTTCCCCGGACATGAGTGACCCAATCGCGCATCGCTTCGTTCACGGCGTCCTTCAGCGTCTTCTGCCCCGCCTCCACGCCGCGCACTTCCGCACCCATCAAACGCATGCGGAAGACATTGAGAGACTGACGTTCCATGTCGACCGACCCCATGTAGACGACACACTCCAAGCCAAACTTCGCGCACACCGCCGCGGTCGCCACCCCGTGCTGGCCGGCTCCGGTCTCAGCAATGATCCGACGTTTGCCCATGCGGCGGGCCAGCAGGGCCTGGCCCAAGGCATTGTTGATTTTGTGCGCGCCGGTATGCAGCAAGTCTTCGCGCTTGAGGTAGATTTTCGCCCCTCCGCAATACTCGGTCAACCGCTCGGCAAAATAGAGCTCCGTGGGGCGTCCGGCGAATTCCTTCAGGTGATGCGCCAGCTCCGATTGGAAGGCGGGATCTTGCCTCGCCACATCATAGGCCGCCCCCAGCTCGGAGAGCGCGGTCATGAGCGTTTCCGGGACAAAAACGCCTCCGTAGCGACCGAAGTGACCGGAAGCCGTCGGCAAAAGTTCGGGTTGGGCGGGTGAGGCGACGGACATAGGGAGGAAAGAAAGCCGCAGGTTCGACTCTAGGCAAACGGCATTTGCGAGTTGAAGCCGTCCAGAAGTCCACCGCGCGGTTACGGTACAGATGGGATGCAACCAAACTCCGACGGCGCTCCCAGGTCAGCCCTGCTCGACCCGCTTTTTCAAAAACGACAACACATCCTCAAATTTGGCCCGATTGGATTCGTCGACCGAGATCAGGTTCTCGTGGGCACCAAGGACAAGTTTGGCGCTCTCCAGCTCAGACTTTGACTGGCACGTAAGGGCGGTCGCAGGGGCTCCAAGGTTGATTGACGCATCACCCGAATCGATCGTCAGCAGTCGGTGCAGCCCGAGATTTCTCACCAACTCAAGATTGCGCGCTCCTATCCGAGCCAGGGTCAAAGCACCCGGGGGCGCAAGCTTGCGCAACTGCAGCGCCGTTCCGGCCAAAACACCCAGGAAGGTGCTGTCCATGCTCGTGCAAGCGGCAAAATCCATCACGAACCGGGTTCGGCCCGTGGCGATCACTTCTCGGAAAAAGTCCTGAATACAGCCGCTGTTTTGGAACGAAGCCCGGCCTTGAATCTTGATCACCACGGGGTCGCTCTGGGCGTCCACCAAATAGACAGGACTGGAAGCGTCAGGCATGGCGAACGAACGGGCTGGATTGAGGTTGGCGGTGGATCGACGACCCGAAGGGTCGTCACCCACCGCACAGGCGCCACAACATCGTCAGGACTTGGCTACAATCTGCCTCAAAACATAGGGCAGAATGCCGCCGTGCTGGTAATAGTCGATTTCGATGGGCGTATCGATGCGGCAACGCACCGCCACCTCTTCGACCGTACCGTTCTTACGCGTGATACGAAGCGTGAGGTCCTGCTGCGGCTTCAACGCACTGTTCAACCCGAGAACATCGTAGACTTCCGAGCCATCCAGTTTGAGCGTCTGGGCCGTGGTTCCCTCCTTGAACTGAAGGGGCAGCACACCCATGCCAACCAGATTGGACCGGTGGATGCGCTCGAAGCTCTGCGCGACCACCACCCGGACTCCCAGCAAATTGGTGCCTTTGGCGGCCCAATCGCGCGAGGAACCGGTGCCGTATTCCTGCCCCGCCACCACAATCAGCGGTGTCCCGTTCTCCGCATGGCGCATCGCCGCGTCATAGATGGACAGCTTTTCTCCCGTCGGCTGATACAGGGTGTTGCCACCTTCTTCACCACCGAGCATGAGATTCTTGATACGCACGTTCGCGAACGTGCCCCGCGTCATGATGCGGTCATTGCCCCGGCGTGAACCGTAGCTGTTGAAATCCTCGAACGTGACTCCACGTTCCAGCAGGAAGCGGCCCGCCGGGGACGACTTCTTGATCGCTCCGGCCGGAGAGATGTGGTCCGTGGTCACCGAGTCCCCGAAAATCCCCAGGGGACGCGCACCCTTGATCTCATGGATGGACCCGGGCGACATCGAGAACTGCGAAAAGAACGGGGGCTCCTGAATGTAGGTGGAGCCGCTATCAAACGCGTACACATCGCCGGCAGATGAGGGGATTTCGTTCCACTTGGGATTCTGCGAGGCGAAATCCGTGTAGAGCTGGCGGAAGACCTCGGGCTTGAGCGCCGCCTGGAGCTGGTCTCGCACCTCCTGCAGGGACGGCCAAATTTCTCGAAGGTAAACCGGTTTACCATCCCTGCCCGTCCCAAGAGGTTCCTGCGACAAATCGATATCGACTCGACCGGCGAGCGCAAACGCCACCACCAAAGGAGGCGACATGAGAAAGTTGGATTTGATGTTCTGATGAACACGGGCCTCGAAGTTGCGGTTGCCCGAGAGGACAGAGGCCGCCACGAAGTCGTTCTTGACGACCGCTTCTTCAATCGCCGATGCCAAGGGACCCGAGTTTCCGATGCAGGTCGTACACCCGTATCCCACGGTCTGGAAGCCCAAGGTGTCGAGGTAGGGTTGCAGGCCCGTCTTGGTCAGGTAGTCGGTCACGACCCGTGATCCCGGGGCGAGGGACGATTTGACCATCGGATTGACGGTCAGGCCTTTTTCGACCGCCTTCTTCGCCAGCAAACCGGCTGCGAGCATCACGGACGGATTGGAGGTATTGGTGCAGCTGGTGATGGCGGCGATCAACACGCTGCCATGACCCACTTCTCCCGCCCCGGGTGCGCCCGCTCCGGCCGCGACCTTGGCGCGAAGACCAAACTCTTCCGCCTTCTTGCCAAATCCATTTTCGGTCACGGGCTTGGAGAACGCCGTGACAAACTCGTTCTTCAACTTGGGCAGCTCAATGCGGTCCTGGGGCCGCTTCGGCCCTGCCACGCTGGGTACCACGGTGGAAAGATCGAGCTGCAGGTCCGTGGAATAATCGATTTCGCCCTTCTGCGGAATTCCCCACAAGCCCTGGGCTCGATAGTACGCCTCGTAAAGCGCCACCGCCGCCTCATCGCGGCCGGTCGCGCGCAGGTAGTGGGCGCATTCACCGTCGATCGGGAAGAAACCCATGGTGGCCCCATATTCGGGCGCCATGTTGGCAATCGTCGCCCGGTCCACGACCGGCAGGGCGGCCGCACCCGGACCGTAAAACTCGACAAATTTTCCGACCACCTTCGCCTTGCGCAGGGATTGCGTGAGCGTCAGGGCGAGATCGGTCGCCGTCACCCCTTCGCGGAGCGAGCCCGTCAGGTAGACCCCGACCACATCCGGCGTGAGGAAGTAGACCGGCTGACCCAGCATGCCGGCCTCGGCCTCGATGCCGCCCACGCCCCAACCGACGATGCCGATGCCATTGATCATCGTCGTATGTGAATCCGTCCCCACCAGAGTATCCGGGTAATAGACACCGTTGGCGTCGGACAACACGCCCTTCGCGAGATACTCGAGATTCACCTGATGCACAATGCCGATGCCGGGCGGAACCACCTTGAAGGTATCAAAAGCCTGCATACCCCACTTGAGGAACTGATACCGCTCCCGGTTCCGTGAGAACTCGAGATCCAGATTCTTGGCCAAAGCCTCCGAGCTCCCCGCAAAATCCACCTGCACCGAATGATCGACCACCAGGTCGACCGGGACCAGGGGCTCGATGATCTTGGGATTCTTGCCGAGCCGGGCGACCGCGGCGCGCATGGCCGCCAGATCCACCAGCAAAGGCACTCCGGTGAAATCCTGCAGCACAATCCGAGCGACCACGAAGGGAATCTCCTCGGTGCGCGGAGCCTTCGCTCCCCAGCCGGCCAACTCCCGGATCGCCTGTTCCGATACGCGTTTGCCGTCGCAATTGCGAAGCAGGGACTCGAGCACCAATCGAATCGAAACCGGGAGACGCGAAATCCGCCCCACCCCGGCGCGCTCCAGCGCGGGCAACGAGTAGAACGAATGCTGGGTGCCGCCGGCGGCAAAGGTCGCCAGCGTATTGAAGGGATTGGGAAGTGACATCGACGTGGTTGGAAGATTCGAGGAAAGCGCATCGGTTCCTTCCCCGACAAGCGGGGAAGCGAACCTCACAAAGCCCGGAAGCGCCCTCAGGAAGCGAGGGCGGCCTTGATCGCGGCAAAGTTGGGCAGATCCTTGGGCGTGGCCGTCTGTTCGGCGTATTTCACCACTCCATCGGCACCGATGACGAACGCTGCCCGGGCCGCCGTGTCGCCAATGCCTGCAAGACCGGGAAAGAGGACGCCATAGGCCTTGGTCGTTTCCTTGTTCAGATCACTGACCAACGTGAGCTTGATCTTGTTGATGTTCGCCCAGGCTTCCTGCGCGAACGGACTGTCCACGCTAATGCCGATGACCGAGGCACCGAGCGCTTCATATTCGCCCAAGCCCGCGGTCGTATCGCACATTTCCGTCGTGCAGACACTCGTGAAGGCGAGCGGGAAGAAAAGCAGGACCGTCGCTTTTTTTCCGAAATGATCACTCAACTTGACGTCTTTGAGACCTTCCGAGGTCTTCGATTTAAGGGTAAAATCCGGAGCTTTGGTTCCAACGGCGATAGGCATGGTGGTTCGTGCTTGGAGGTTTGTCGGGAACGATGCCAAGAGAGCATCGAAAGAAGGGTGACAACTAGACGGTGCCCGCGACACGCGGCAACCACGATTTCCGACCAGAAGACCGCTTTCTTTTTGTCGTCGCCGACAAATAAGAAACGCTCTTGCCGCGCCGCCGGGGGCCGACGTTACTCCACGGCCGTTCCCGACATGAGCATCCTTGAAGACCTCCAATGGCGCGGCCTCGTGGCCGACTGCACCGATCTCCCTGCGCTTTCGCAGCGCCTGAACGAAGGCCCCATCACCCTTTATTGCGGTTTTGATCCCACCGGAGACTCCCTGCACGTCGGGCACCTGGTACCGCAACTCCTTCTCCGACGCTTCCAAATGGCCGGTCATCATCCGGTGTCTCTCGCCGGCGGAGCAACCGGAATGATCGGAGATCCTGGCGGCAAGTCTGCCGAGCGCAATCTCCTTACAAGAGAACAACTTAACTACAACGTAGGTCGGATTAAGCTGCAACTGGAGCGTCTGCTCGATTTTCACGCTCCGGGCAACCCAGCACGGTTGGTGGACAACGCGGCATGGACCGCTCCAGTCAGCTTCCTCGATTTCCTGCGCGACGTTGGTAAGTACTTTTCTCTGAGCTCGATGCTCGCCAAAGACAGCGTCCGCAGCCGGCTGGAAAGCGAATCCGGCATCAGTTACACTGAGTTTAGCTACCAACTGCTTCAGGCAAATGATTTTTACCACCTTCGATCCACGCTGAACTGCGAGCTGCAAATCGGCGGGACCGAACAGTGGGGCAATATCACCGCGGGGACGGATCTTATCCGCAAAAAACTAGGGGCTTCGGCTTGGGGCCTGACGTTTCCTCTCATCACCAAGTCGGATGGCACGAAGTTCGGCAAAACCGAGAGCGGCGCCGTCTGGCTCGATCCCAAAAAGACGAGCCCCTACCGGTTCTACCAGTTCTTCGTCAATACGGAGGACAGCATGGTCGTGGGTTACCTGAAAAAGTTCACCCTGCTCTCGCGCGCCGCCATTGAAGAACTAGAGGCTCGACACCTCGCCAATCCTGGAGCCCGCGAGGCCCACAAAGCCTTGGCGCGGGAAGTTACGACCCTCGTGCACGGTGATGCTGCCTGCCAAGATGCCATCCGCGCCAGTGAACTGATGTTCGGCGGCGGCTTGGAAGGGATTTCGGAGGAACTCTTTCGCGATGTGGTGGGCGAGGTTCCGACCAAGCCTCTCGCGCGCGGGCTCCTGGAGCCGGGTGTCGCCCTCGCCGACGCCTTGGTCCTGGCGGGCCTGGCTCCCTCCAAGGGACAAGCCCGCAAGGATATTGAAGGCGGCGGAATCTACGTGAACAATAAACGCGTGGCAGAGGCGACGCGTCTGTTGGGTGTCGGAGACCTTCTCTTCGGCGCCTACATTCTTCTGCGCAAAGGCAAACGTACCTACACGGTGCTCACCATCACCTGACAAAAAAGCCGCGCTTGCGCGCGGCTTGCAAGGGCGGCCCAGCTCTCGGGAGTGAGATCACTCCTCCCGGCGACCGGAGAGCAACATGAGGATGTGCAGCAAGGAACCGAGCGACGCGACAAACGCGGCCACATAGGTCAAAGCCGCCGCATTGAGTGTCTCGTTCACCCCTGGCATTTCATCACGTCCCAAGACTCCCAAGGTCACCAGCTGCTGCTTGGCCCGACGGCTGGCGTCGAACTCCACGGGCAACGTGATGAGCTGGAACAAACAGATGAGACCGAGGGCCACGGCGCCTAACATGAGGAGTTTTCCGCCGATCGCGCTACTGATGAGGAAGATACCTGCGATCATGACGAAATTGGCGACTCCTGCCGCAATCTGGGTGGCGGGCGCCAAGGTCTGTCGAATCGTCATCATCGAGTAACCTACCTTGTGCTGAATGGCATGTCCGGCTTCGTGCGCCGCAACTCCCAGAGCGGCGAGGCTGGTGCCGTCGAAGTTAAGCTCCGACAGCGCAAGACGGCGATTGATGGGATCGTAGTGGTCCGTCAGCTGCCCAGGTACGCGCACGATTTCCACTCCGGTGACGCCGGCCGCACGCATGACCGCCTCGGCCGCCTCTGCGCCTGTGATCCGACCCCGTGAAGGAATCTGAACGTTCTTGTTATACGCACTGGAAACCCGCATCTGCGCGTACAAACCGAACAGCATCGGAATAATAATGAGGACAATCCAGATGAGCATGGTGATATGAAGTTGGTTGATGGTTGAGTCTCACTGGGCTCCGCCAGTGGTCTGACGTGAGCCCCGTGACAGGCCACAAGGCTATGACTCCCACCGGCATTGCAAGTGGAACGGGCCAAAAATGGAAACGCCGGGCGGATTTGGAAACCGACCGGCGAAGAGTCCACTCCACGCGGGAGCTATCTACCTCTTTCTCAGGTGATTGAAGGAACATCCACCCACCGCCGCTCGGCCCAGGACTTCAGACCGAGTTCCGCCAGTTGAACCCCCTTCGCCCCCTGCAGCAAATTCCAGGGGAAGGGTGTGTCCTTCACGACGTGACGGAGGAACAACTCCCACTGCACCTTGAAGGCATTGTCGTACGTGTCGTTTGACGGCACGCGGGTCCATCCATCGAAGAACTTGATTGGGCTGTCGATGTCGGGATTCCAAACACAACGAGGCGTGGCCGACAAGTGCTGGGCGGTGCAATCCCTCAAGCCTGCAACCGCCGAACCATGCGTGCCGTCCACCTGCAGGGTCAACAAGTCGTCGCGACGGACCCGAACCGCCCAAGAGGAATTGAAGTGGCAAATCACCCCGTTCACGAGTTCGAAGGTCGCGTAGGCCGAGTCGTCAGCCGTACACGCGTAGGTCTTGGCCGCCTCATCCCAGCGCGTCGGGATATGCGTGGCTCCGAGACAACTGAGCGACTTGATTTCGCCGAAGAGGTTCTGGATGACGTACTGCCAGTGACAGAGCATATCGACGATGATGCCGCCGTCATCCTCCTTCCGATAGTTCCACGACGGGCGCTGAAGTTTCTCATGCTCGCCGGTAAAGACCCAGTAACCGAATTCACCGCGGACCGACAAAATGCGGCCGAAAAATCCGGTATCGATCAGGTACTTCAACTTCAACAGGCCAGGCAGCCAGAGTTTGTCCTGCACCACGCCGTTTTTGAGCCCGGCAGCACTGACCTCGCGGTAAAGCGCCATCGCTTCTGCGGAAGAGGTGGCCGTCGGTTTTTCGCAGTAAATATGCTTTTTTGCTGCGATCGCCTTGCGCACCCCGACCGGCCTTTGGCCCGTCAACGTCGCGTCGAAATAAACCTGGTTTGCCGGATCGGCCAACGCCGCATCGAGATTGGTCGAGTACCGGTTCACCCCCGCGCGGACGGCGAGCGCAGCCAGCTTGGATTCACTCCGCCCAATCAGGATCGGATCGGGCATGATGACCTCGCCATCGGATAGCTTGATACCGCCTTGATCGATAATGGCCTTGATCGAACGCAGCAGGTGCTGATTCGTGCCCATGCGTCCGGTGACGCCGTTCATAATGATGCCGACTTTGTGCGTGGTCATAAGAGTCAATTGCTGGGTCAGGGGTGGTGGAAAAAAGAGAGCGGTCGCCATCATAGGCGAAAGCTTCCCTTGCCGTTAGAACAAATCCGGCCGATTTTAGCACACAACCGCCATGCTCGCCTGGAGCCCCATTCTCATCCAGCAAATCGAAATCCACGCGCTCGGCTTCGTCTTGCGCAAATTGCAGCTCAACCGGCACCGTGAGGCCGAGGTAGCGGCACACCGTCATCCCTACACCCAGCTCATTCTCTACCTTGCCGGCGAAGGGATTCAGCGGATCCGGTCGGAAAAGGTCGATGCGCGAGGCGGCGATTTATTCATCATACCTCCCCGCGTCCCACACGGCTTTTCGGTCGATGGACACAGCCGCCCGCTTTGCCTCGTGCTTGACTATGACACGGCCCGCAAGGCACGACGGGCCAGCCACCGCCGCCTGCCTCAGCATGCCTTGAATGAACTCCACACCTTGCTGGCGCGCGTGCCGACCAAGGGCAGGCCCACCCTCTCGGACTACCCGGCCATCATCGCCGTCGTCGCCCGGTTGCTCGAACCGCATCGAACGCCGGCCCCGGCACCGCCGCAAACCCCTCCCCTGTTTGAGCGCGTGCGCAGCCGCCTGCGAGAATCGGCTTCGCTTGAGACGGTTGCCCGGGAGTCCGGATATGCTCGCGATGCCCTTTCCCGACGTTTGAAACGCGACCACGGCCTTGGCCTGAGAGGAATGCGGGATCAGCTCCGTCTCGAGAACGCACAACGCGCGCTGCGCGACCAGCACTCCGTCGGCGAAGCCGCCGTGCAGGCCGGATTCGACGACGCCAACTATTTCACCCGTTGGTTCCGGCGAAAAACCGGCTTCACGCCCAGCGCCTGGCGGCGCCAGCAACGTTGACCGGGCCACCCCGGCCCACTTAGTCCGGTTTCTTGGTGCACTGCGGCGCAGCTCCCGCCGGCAAAGGCGGGGTCGGCCCCACACCGGCCGGAGGAAGCGTGCCATCCAACTCCTGCCTCCAATGCGCCACATCCCCTCCCGGGCAATAGATGTACATCATGTGGAGCGGTTCATCTCCGGTATTGGTCAACTGATGAAAGACCGTCGGCGGCAGAAAGACCGCCTGACCGGCGGAGATTTCCTGTCGCTCCGCTCCCACACAAATTTCTCCGCGGCCTTCCAGCACCATGTAAACTTCTTCCTGTTCCTGATTGTGCCACGGCACCTGGCCCCCTTTGGGCTCGAGTACCACGTACCCCATGGCGAACCCCTTGGCCGGGATGGCCTGGCCAGCCTGGCCGACCATGCCTCGTGTCCAGCGACGCGCCGGAAATGTCCTGCCTGCAATCTTGGCGATATCTGCGATGATCATACCGCGCAGACGTACACGGAGACGCATGGACGGGCACGAACAAAATCGCGCCCCTCCGCCGCATCGCCAGAAAAGACCTGATTCTTTCCGCCTGCGGCGAAGGCGGAAAAAACCACGCTCAAGCTCCTTCGCTCTTTGGCGCTTCTTCGGTCGCGGCGGCGGTACCCGCTTCGTTGCTCGGACCGGATTCGACCGCCGGAGCAGACTCAACCGGCGCAGATTCCTCCACCGGAGCGACCGCCGCCGGAGCCGGACTCGGCTTGACCGGCTCGGGCGCCGGGGAATCAGGAAAATTCTCCGGATCGTGCTCCGCGTTCTCAATCTCCTTTTTCCGCGCCTCCACCATCGCCGGCGGAGCAAACAAGCGTCCGTCGATGAACTCCGTCACATAGCCTTCAGTGACCAGCCAGCGCAGGTCACCCTGCATGCGGCTGAGCCTGGACTGTTCTTCGAGGGTGAGGGTCGGAGCGGGCGAAGCACCCTCGACCGGAGGAGTCGCCGGAGGCGGCGGCACCGAAATGCCGAGCAGTTTCGACGGCAGATCAGCCGCCCGGACCATCGGGTTGGCCTCGATGAAGGCGATCAGATTGCCGATGGTCTCGGCGAAGGTCTGCCCGGGGACCCGGAACTTGCGCTTCACGGCGCAAACATAACTGATGCCCTTCGACCCCTTCTTGAAGATCGTAAAGCTCTCGCGGCGCAGGCGTCCGCGCAGGGCGTTCGCCGTATCCAGAGGGAAACGACGCTGACGCTCCAACGCACCCTCGATCGCGCGGCGGATCTCCCCCGGCGGGAGGTTTGCAATGACCATGCCATGGAAACGCGCACCGTCGACCGAGCGCACCACCTTGTCGCGGGCATTCATCAGGAGGTGCATGCGCGCCTCGTCAAAACTATCGAACAGGATCGGCGCCGGCGTCTCTCCCTCACCCGCCGGGGCATTGCCCAGTTTCCAGGTGTAACGCGTCGCCTTCTTCATCTTCTCCTGCCACTGAACCACCGCCTCCGGCTCGCGAACTGATTCCACACGGGAGCGGAACGCTTCAAACGAAAGTCCCTTGATCCGGGCGGCGTGATGCTGCTGGAGGATCTGATTGTAGCGGTGGTAATTCGGCGGGCCGAGCAGCTCACCGGTGATGCCACACTTGTTGATGACCTGAAAATTACCTTTGGGTGGCTCAACCTCGACCTCCGCCACGTCAAAGAAAAGACCGAGGTGCTTTTCGAGCACATGGGCAATGACGGCGTCGTCGTTCTCAAAAGGCAGCCCATCGGGCACCGAAAGCGACAGCGGAGCGGGTTTGGAAGCGGGTGCCGCAGAGGCAGCCTCGCCCTCCGGCGTCTTGCGCGCCAGCACCACGACGAAACGCTCCGGCTTGCCGATCACCGTCTTGGCAATGTCGAACAACTCGAACGTCCGGCATGAGCTTCGGATGGTCTTCGCCAGCGCAGTGAAACTCGCATCCTCGGGGTAGAACGTAACATTGAAGTGCGGGCTGATATAGGGACCGCGGTCCTCCGGCCTGCCCCCCGCGTCTCTTTGACCACCAAAACGCGGACCGCCACGATAGTCGCCCCGCTCCCCACCACCCTGACCTCCGCCACGATACTCACCGCGGCCGGCGCCCTGCGGTCCCGCAGGACCCTCTCGACGCGGCCCACCGCGGAAGTCACCTGGACCTGCCGGACGATTCTCACGCGGGGGACGCGCATCACCGCCCGCTCCCGCACCGCCACCGCCTTCGGACGGTGCAGACTCACCCGGGCTGCCCAAGGGACGCCGAAACCCACGACGATCACGACTTCCACCACCACCCGGTCCAAATCCGCCGTCGCGCCTGTCTCCTTCGCGCCGGGCCGCGTCATCACGCCCCCCAGACCGTCCTTTCGGATCAGCTTTTTCCTGAGACCATTGTGTACCGAAGCTGAAACCTTGTAACTGGCTCAGATCGAGTTTGTTGAAATCCTTTTTGACAGGATTTTCGGGTGTGGGCGTTTCGTCCATGACGGCGAGCAGTCGGGCATAAGCCCGCGAGGTTGCTAGGTAGAGCGGCCAGTCTCCACGCCCCCTCTGGAGTGGCAAGCGCTTTTGCGGAGCGATCGTCGGTTCCGAGCGACTTAAGCGTCGAATCAGGCTGGTTTTACCCTCGAAAGCCGCTCCGCACTCAAGTGGGTCCGGACTTTTCACCCACAGAAACCAAGCGCAAAATTTTTCGTCGGCCAAACCGCGTTCCTGAGCGGAGTTCCAATGGATGGCCACCGTGGGATGACGGGAAGTTTGCCAAAGCGTTTTTAGTGTTCATTTGTACACGTCATGTCGTCGACGCTCACGGATCGCCAGCAACAGATCCTCGATTTTATCTACGCCACTCTGGAGAAACAGGGCGTGGCCCCCTCGCTGCGTGAGATCCAGGCACATTTCAAACTGGCCAGTCCCTTTGGGGTAAAACGTCATGTGGATGCGCTCACCGCCAAGGGCGCGCTGCGGCGGCTGGAGGGGAAGGCACGTGCCTTGTTGCCACCGCTCCCCCCGGCCCGGCGTGGAACCCTGACGGATGTCCCGCTTTTCGGCACCATACCCGCCGGTCTCCCGACCGCGAAGGACCAGGAACCGGAGCGCTTCGTGTCGGTCGACACCACCTCACTGGGCGTACGACCCGGCGCTTCACTCTATGCCCTTCAAGTTCGGGGCGATTCGATGACCGGGGCATCCATCCTGGATGGCGACGTGGTTTTCCTGACCCTCCGTGCCCCCCGCCCGCGCGATATTGTCGCCGCCCTGATTGACGGAGAATCCACCTTGAAACGGTTTCTCCTTCGGAACGGGCAACCCTACCTCGGGGCGGAGAATCCACGCTACCCCGATCTTTTGCCCGCCCAGGAACTCGTCATCCAAGGCGTGATGATTGGATTGCTCCGGCGTGTGCACCCATGAGCCCGAACTGCAGTTCAATTCGGAATCATCCATGGCCCCCTCGTCTTCCTCGTCGTCCGCCGCGCTGCGGCAACTGCTCGCGGAGCGCTTTCCGTCGGTCGGGAGACAGCATGGACGTCGCCTGGCCACCGGGCTGCCGGGTCTGGACGAAATTACGGGAGGGCTTCCACTGGGAGCCATCACCGAAGTGGTCTGCTCAGGGCCAAGCTGTGGTGGACATTTGCTTTTTGCCCGGTTGCTCGCGTTGACGCGGGAAGCGCGCTCCCGGGTGGCCCTGATTGATTCTTCCGACGGTTTCGACCCCGGATCCTATCCGGCCGACACGCTGGCGCACCTGCTCTGGGTCCGGGCCCGCACCCTGGATGACGCGCTGCAGTCAACGGACCTGCTTTCACGCGACGCCAACCTCGCCTTGATCCTGCTCGATCTGCGCGGAGCACCGGAAAGCGCCCTGCGGCGCATTCCCGCCACACAGTGGTATCGTCTGCAACGTGCGGTTGAGCCCTCCGGTCTCGCTTTGCTGGTGGAAACTCCGCACGCAATGGTGCCCAGCGCCCAGTTGCGAATTGAACTGTCGCGCTCCCACGCCTTGGGATCCCTGGGCGTTGAGCAAGGGGCCCTCTGCGGACGGCTCGCACCGATCGTCATGCGACAGCGTATCCAGATTCCTCCTCTTGCCGCCCGTTAGTCGCCGTTTCGCGTGTCCTCCGCCGAAGATACCTCCCGAACGGCATTTGCCGTTCTTCGCGTGCCGGATTTCGCCCTGCACTCCCTCTTGCGTACCCGCCCGCAGGGTCGGACGGGGGCCTTCGCCCTCCTCGACGGCGCCCGCCGCAAGGCATGCATCACCGCGTTGTCCCCCGCCGCACGCTCCGCTGGGGTCGACCTCGGATGCACCGCACCTCTCGCCATCGCCCGGTGTCCCCATCTGGTCATTCTCGTGCCGGACGCCTCGTCCGAGGCCGAAGCAAGCGCCGCGCTTCTTTCCGTCGCTTTCACCCTGTCTCCGGCCGTCGAGGACACCGGCCCCGGGCTGTGCACGATCGATCTGGCCGGCCGGCCGGTTGGCCAGCACGCTTCCGCCCTGCACGAGGCCGTCCGCCGTCTCGCTGACCTGGGCCTGCCCGCCACCGCCGGGCTCGCCGCCACGCCGCTGCTCGCACTCTATGCCGCACGAGAAACCGCATCGGTAAAGGTGGTCGAATCACCTCGCGCATTCCTCGACCGGCTGCCGATCACGGCCGCGGAACCGGCGCCGGAGCTGCTTCCGGTGCTGGCCGGGTGGGGCGTGCGCACCCTGGGCGATCTGACCGTACTGCCCAAGGTGGAAGTGGCCCGCCGGCTGGGTCCGCCCGGGCTGGAGCTCTGGGAACGCGCCGCCGGGCAGACCTGCCGTCCGATCCGGCGCACGTATCCAGCCCTCACCTTCACCGCCAGCCTCGATTTTGAGCACGAAATCGAAACCCTCGAACCGCTGGTCTTCGTCCTGCGCCGATGCCTTGACCGGCTGGCTGCGGACCTGTCGGTGGCGGGTCTCTCCGCCACCGATCTGAACCTCGAACTGAGGCTGTCTGACGAAAGCCGCCACCGGCACCACTTGCGACTGCCCGAGCCCACCGGCCAGGCCGACATTCTTTTCCGCACACTCTTCACCCACATCGAGTCGCTCCACACCGCCTCACCTGTGATCGGCTTCAGCCTGGGACTGACTCCCGCCCGCACCCTGGTCCGGCAACAGGGCTTGTTTGAGACGGGTCTGCGAGACCCCCATGGCTTCGCCGAGACACTGGCACGCACCAGCGCCATCGTCGGCGCGGATCGCACGGGCACGCCCCGGCCGGACGACACCCACCGTCCCGACTCCATCACCCTTGAGCCGCCTGCCGCCGTGGTCCCCCCACCCCGGCCGGAAGCCGTTCGTGTGCCTTTGGGCCCGCCGCTTCGTCGCTTTCGTCCTCCACGTCCAGCGAAGGTAGAACTCACCGGAGACGCTCCGGTCTATGTCTGGACGGAGACCGTGCAAGGCGCCGTCACCGCCGCCTCCGGCCCTTGGGTGGGCAGCGGGGACTGGTGGCGCCCTGACCTGACCTGGCAGCGCGAGGAGTGGGACGTCACGCTCGACGATGGCGGACTTTATCGGATCATGGAAACCGCCGAGGGCTGGTTTCTTGAGGGAGTCTATGACTGATCCAGCCGGCTACGTTGAACTGCACGCCCGCAGTGCCTTCAGCTTCCTGCGCGGCGCCAGTCTTCCGGAAGAGTTGGCCGCCGAGGCTGCCCACCTCGGTTTGACCGCTCTTGCCCTCTGCGACCGCGATGGTGTCTATGGCGCTCCCCGTCTTTACCGGGCGGGTCGTGAGCACGGCGTGCGTGCGCTGGTCGGATGCGAACTCACCCTCGCCGATGGCAGCATCCTGCCCGTTCTGGTCGCGGACCGCACAGGCTATCGCAATCTCTGCCGGCTCATCACCACCGCCAAACTGACCGATCGGCCGGAGGGATTGCCGTTCCCCGACGCGCACGAGCGCAAGCGTCCATGCTACCTCTCTTGGGACGAACTGGCCAACTACGCCAGCGGCCTGATCGCGCTCACCGGCGATCTGGAGGGTCCCCTCCTCCGCGCCTGGCTTGCCGGCGGAGAGACGGCGGCCGAAGCCGCCCTCGATACTTTGCAACGCCTGTTCGGACCGGACCGTCTCTACGTTGAACTTCAACGACACCGCATTCGCGGGGAGAATCGTGCGGAGCGCATGCTGATCGCACTGGCGGCCCGCCATCGTCTGCCCTTGCTTGCGACCGGCGGGGTGGACTACGCCAAACCCGAATCGCGCGAAATCGCGGACGTCTTCACCTGTCTGCGTCATCACACCACGCTCGATGCCGCCGGCCGCCTGCTCGCACCCAACTCCGGTCGTCATCTGCGCAGCCCCGCCGAAATGCGCGCCCTGTTCAACGATCTTCCGGAGGCCCTTGACGCCAGTGTGGAACTGGCCGGGCGTCTGTCGTTCACGCTCCGCGACCTTGGCTACACCTTCCCCTCCTTTCCCGTGCCTTCCGGGGAAACCATGGAGTCATGGCTGCGGCGTCAGACCCAGGAGGGTGCGCGGGAGCGGTTCCTCGAACTGACCGATCGGCACCACCATCAGCTCGAACGGGAACTCAGACTCATCAGCCAGCTCGGCTTTTGCGGCTACTTTCTGATCGTTTGGGACATTTGCCGCTGGGCACGCGAACGGGGAATCCTGGTCCAGGGCCGCGGCAGCGCCGCCAACAGCGCCGTCTGTTACTCGCTCGGTATCACCGCGGTCGACCCCATCCGGCAGAAGCTGCTGTTCGAACGATTCCTGAGCGAGGGACGCGTCGGGCTCGATGGGCATCCCTCGTGGCCGGACATTGATCTTGATCTGCCCAGCGGCGAACTGCGCGAATCCGTCATTCAGGAAGTCTATCGTCGCTACGCCCCTCGCGGTGCGGCCATGACGGCGAATGTCATCACCTACCGGGGACGCAGCACGGCCCGCGAACTGGGTAAAGTTCTCGGATTGCCCGACGATGTCCTCGATCGCTTCTCCAGTCTCTTCGCCCACGGCGACTTCCCCCAGACCGTCAAGATGGAGGATCAGATGGCCATGTCGGGACTGGCCCGGTCCCACCCGCGTCTCCCCGCCCTGACCCGGGTCTACCACCGGATGAAAGGGCTGCCGCGTCACCTCGGGCAGCACTCGGGCGGCATGGTCATTTGCGCCGGTGATCTCGATGGTGTCGTGCCGCTTGAACCGGCCAGCATGCCTGGACGCGTCATCGTGCAGTGGGACAAGGACGACTGCGAGGACCTGGGTATCGTAAAAGTGGATTTCCTGGGGCTGGGCATGATGGCCGCCCTGCAGGATGCCCTCAAACTCAGCGGCGCCCGGGGAGGTCCCTCCGCCCTGCATCAGATCCCGCAGGACGATCGGGCCACCTTCGACGCGATGTGCCGCGCTGACACGGTCGGAGTGTTTCAGATTGAGAGCCGGGCCCAGATGGCGACCCTGCCTCGCTTCAAACCGGACAACTTCTACGATGTCGCGATGCAGGTGGCCATCGTCCGCCCGGGTCCCATCGTAGGGAAACTGGTCCATCCTTTGATCCGGAGACGGTCCGGCCTGGAAACGGATGTCTATATCGACGAAACCCTGACGGATCTGCTCAAACCCGTGCTGGAGCGAACCCGGGGCGTGGTGCTCTTTCAGGAACAGATGCTCGCCGTCGCCATGATCCTGGCTGGTTTCACCGGATCGGAGGCGGAAGAACTCCGCCGAGGCATGGGTTTCCATCGTTCGAACGATCGCCTGGAACGCGTCTTGATCAAACTGCGGCTCGCCTTGCAGGCCCGCGGGCATGCGCCGGTGGTGGCGGACAAGGTCATCGACACCGCCTGCTCTTTCGCCCTCTACGGATTTCCCGAGTCCCATGCGTTGAGCTTTGCCCTGATTGCCTACGCGAGCACCTGGCTCAAGGTCCATCAACCGGCCGTGTTCTGCGCCTGTCTCCTCAACCATCAGCCAATGGGCTTCTATTCGCCGGCAACCTTGGTGCAGGACGCCCGCCGTCACGGCGTCCGGGTGAAGCCGGTCTGCGCGGTTGAGTCCGACTGGTCCTGCACGGTCGAGGATCTGACCACGCTTCGCATCGGACTGAACTATGTAAAGGGCGTAAGAAGGTCCGCCGTGGACACATTTCTTGCCCTCCGGCGCGACGCCCCCTTTCGGTCACTCGACGACTTTCTCGCCCGCGCCCCGTTCAACGCCACCGAGCGACGGGCGCTCGCGGCGGTCGGCGCACTGAATGCCCTCTCGGATCATCGCCGCGCCGCCCTCTGGCAAGTCGAGGCGGCATGGTCAGTCGAAGAATCGCTGTTTCTCGCTTTCGATGGAGACGCGGTGCGCGCCGAATCACCTCTGCCCCGTATGTCGCTCGCCGAGCGCCAGCAGGCTGACTTTTCCGGCCTCTCCCTGACCAATGGCGCCCATCCGATGGCCCGTATCCGGACCACGCTGCCCGACGTCTGGCGGGCCGCTGATCTGGCTTTGGGTCGCGACGGTGAACGTGTCACTGTCGCCGGATCCGTCATCTGCCGCCAGCGGCCCGGTACCGCCAAGGGATTTGTTTTTGTCAGTCTCGAGGATGAAACAGGCATCGCCAATGTCGTGGTCCGTCCACGCTGGTTCGAACAGTACCGCCTGGTCATCAACCAGGAGCCTGCGTTGCGCATCACCGGCAAACTCCAGCACCGCGAGGGCGTTGTCCACGTCCAGGCGGAAACCATCTCCGCCCTGGTCGTCGACCTCCTGCCCGCGCAGGCCTCACACGACTTTCACTAAAATCGGGAACCGCTCCACCTTTGGTCAAGAAGGCACCAGACACCTATCGCCATTCGTGACGCGGATAGCGACGCGAGAGTTCGGCTTTGACCTTCGGATACATCTCGCTCCAAAACCGCGTCAAGTCGTCCGTGACCTGGATGGGGCGCTGGTTTGGGGCGAGCACCTCGATTTTCACCGGGACTCGTCCATTACCCAGCATGAATCGTCCGGTGACTCCGTAAAGCTCCTGAATCCGGGCGCTGAGGACCGGTGGACCTTCGATCGCGTAGGTAATCCGCGAGCGTCGCCCATTGGCCATGGTCACGCGCTCCGGCAAGTAGGTATCGAGGACGGCCAGCTGCTCCGTCGTCAACCAATCCCGCAGGAAAGGCATGACCTCTTTTTCTTTTACCGATCGCGCGCCCCGTTCTCCATAGCAGATCTGCTCGATCAGAGTGGCACGATCCGCCTCCGTCAGGGGATTGACCTCCAACTCGGGAAACCACTCCGCGAGACGATTGACCCGAATGATCCACTGTTCGACCGACTCATCCCAAGCATCGATCTTCAGCCGTCCGGACAGCACCTCTCCCGTCAGCAATGCCGCCGCCTCGTTGAGCGGGGCCTCCTCGGCACTCACCCGCGCGTCCAGCACCAGATCGCGGAACCTCCGCTCCCGGCGCGACACCACGCGCTTCGCCTGCTCATCGTAGACCACGCCGCGCGTCTCCCGATAGTCCTCGGGAAAGAGTTCCTTCAGCCAGGTTTCTTCCACCGCCGTTGCGAGGGAGAGCAGCACATTCACCTCCCCGCCCCGTCCCTCGACCTCGCTGATTTCGGCCGCGACCAGCAGCGGTGATCGCTGCATTGCACTTTCCCGGGCCAGAACACCCCGCCGGCCGTGCACGAGTTCGCAGCGCAATGTGCCGGTATCCAGTCGCTTTGCCAGTTGATCCGAAAACCCGGAAAGCACGCACTTTCGCACAGCCACACCATCGATCTGTCGCTCGGTAACATCCAACCCTTCCTTGGCGGCGATCTCCAGAAACTGCTCGAAAAGCGGCCCCACCTGGCGGGCCGACTGCGCGTGAATGCCGAGGCGACGGCAGGCATCTAGGCTGAACTGGGCCCTGTCCGCCTGCCGCCACGCGCGCATCAGCAGGAAAAAGTCACTTTCCGTCTCCTCCCCCAGCGTGTCCTCGCGCGCGTCCTCCACTTCGCGACTCGCACCTCGCAACAGAAAATTCCGCCCCTGAGTCAAGGCGGCCATCCATGCGACGGCGCGAACACAGCCCCGCGCATCCGCTTCCAGGAACATCCGCGCATACCGGGGATGCACCGGAAATCGCAGCATGGTCCGGCCCGTCTCGGTGATGGCAAGGGGCCCCGCAGGTGCACGGCGCTGCAATGCGCCGAGATCGGCCAGCAGGGTTTCCGCACGCGCGAGGCTTTTCGGCTCAGGCTTCTCCAACCACGGGAAACCGGCGATGTCGTCAATCCCACTCGCTTTGAGGGTCAGAACGACTTCGGCCAGATCCAGCCGGCGCACCTCAGGCAGTTCCTGAGCCGGGCGTTGGGCGTGTTCGCGCTCAGTCCATAGGCGAACGCACAACCCGGGCGCGGTTCGGCCAGCCCGTCCGGCCCGCTGGTCGGCGCTTGCCATCGAAATCTTTTCCACCAGCAGCGTATTGATGCCTCGATGCGGATCGAAGCGGGCGACGCGCGCGAGTCCGCTGTCGACCACCGCCGTCACCCCGTCGATCGTCAGCGAGGTCTCCGCTACATTCGTCGAAACGATGATCTTTCTCGCATCATACCTCGATACCGCCCGGTCCTGGGCCTCGGCGGAGAGTTCACCATGGAGGGGAAAAATCACGCATCCGCGAAGTTCGCGGCTCGCTTGCAAGGCCTGTACGGTCCGGTTGATCTCATACGATCCGGGCATGAAGACCAGGACATCGCCAGGCGTCCGGGCCACCGCGCGACCACACTCTTCGGCCGCCACCTCCCAGACCGGATCGCGCTCAAAGTCGACTGACCTGCCCAGATACTCGACCGTCACCGGAAAACTGCGTCCCTGAGAGACCAGTACATCACAGGGTTCAAGGTAGGCACGCAGAATCCCGGCGTCCAGCGTCGCCGACATCACGACGATCTTCAGATCAGGACGAAGCGTCTTCTGGATCTGCAGGGCCCGGGCCAGGGATATGTCCCCGTAGAGGTGACGTTCGTGAAACTCGTCAAACACCAGGGTCGAAATACCCCGCAGGGAGGAGTCGAACGACATCTGACGGAGCAAAACGCCCTCGGTCACAAAACGAATGCGGGTGGCGTCACTGACCCGCGAATCGAGACGTATCTGGTAACCTACAACATCACCCAGTCCGACGCCCATCTCCTCGGCCACACGACGAGCCAGCATGCGGGTGGCCAGCCTTCGCGGCTGGAGCACCACCACCTCACCCCGGTCGCCCAGCAGTCCATGACGCAGCAGCATCTGTGGCAGCTGGGTCGACTTGCCCGAGCCAGTGGGTGCCTGCACAATCACCCTGCCCTGACGCTGGAGGGAGGAGATCAGACTGGCTTCGAGCTCATAGATGGGCAGTGCGCGGGGTGACATGGACGGCGGCAACGAAGAGGAGCGCCTGCGCCGGTGGCAAGCGGGCGTTTGTGCGCACCGTTCCGCTCGCAGCGCAAGAACGCCGCGGTGAATAACCGGTGAACAACATTACTCACCAGTTATTCACAGGTGTGTTCATGGTGAATAAGTTGTGCAGTTGTTTTCCTTTCTTTTTGAACACTTTGGATCAGGGTTGTCCCTGTTCCTTGAAAGAACAGTCGAAACCACGGCGGCATGAAAAACCCGCCGCAGGACGACTGGGATAATCCCGGGTGACCGGGGAACGGAAGGAGGCAGCTGGTGCCCCCCTCCCCTCCAGCCGCGCAAGCGAGCGAGAGGCACATTTCACCAGCTCCTCTGGACGGTGTCGTGACCGTGCCAGTTGCCACGAATCAGGAGCTGTGCGGCCAGGCGTGAATTAGAAACCGCGTCCAAGCCGAGTCAGGTCCACGGGTCGTTTCGAACCGTGGGTCGACGCAGTTACCCAGAGGGTTACGGCTGCTACTGCGCAGACCAGCACGCAACAACGTTGTCCGGCGGGGCCACCTGCCAAAAGGCCCGATCCTTCGGGAGAGGGCGCGCAACGACAACGAAGATGCGGGGAGCGAACGGGCCCGGCAAAGCCCGCCAAACCTCCTAAAATTGGGGCGGCGCCGCCAAACGGCATCACCCAACTGCAAAGCCGAACGCAGCCTGAGAGTTAAGAGGTAAGACCCGTAGCACGGGGCCAACGCCCGGCCAAAAGCCGGGGCCGTCCCCGTGAGCACGGTGCAGACGCGAAACGACGTAAGTTGCAGGCGTGTCAGCACCTCGTTCGGCGCGCCGTTCCCGGCAGGGAACGACCGATCCGGGCGCAGAGACCTCACTCGAAAATCCCAGTCCGCAAGGACCAGGACGGTCCCGCCATGAGACCGATAGCCGTGCGCTGCCGCACGGAGTGGCGTCGGGAAGCACACCGCCCGCGAAAGCGAGAGCGCCCAAGGTGTGCGTCGGGGAAGAGCGCGTGGCGAACGCCCACTCCCAAGTTTGGCCCCGGGACCGCAAGGTCCCGGGGCCTTCTTTTTTTCCAAGATCGCTTGATGCCATCGACTTCCGACAGCAATGACCCGAAGCGGGAAACGCCCTGAAGGCCACCCCTCTCCGCGTGACTCATCTGCAACAGGCTTCGTCCTTGCCATCGCCCGGCGCGGACGGCACGGTGCAAGGTTTTTCAACACGCACTTACGTGCCGAGCGCCATGAACCAGAACATCCGTAACATCGCCATCATTGCCCACGTCGACCATGGGAAGACCACCCTCGTCGACAAGCTCCTCAAGGAAGGTGGCGTTTATCGTGCCAACCAGCACATCGAGGAGCGCGCCATGGACTCCATGGACCTCGAGAAAGAGAAGGGCATCACCATCAAGGCCAAGAACACCTCGGTGCACTGGCGGGACAAGACGATCAACATTGTCGACACCCCAGGGCACGCCGACTTCGGCGGCGAAGTCGAACGCGCGCTGCGCATGGTCGATGGCGTGCTTTTGGTGGTGGATGCCTACGATGGTCCTCAAGCCCAGACTCGCTTTGTGCTGCGCAAGGCGCTGGGCCACGGTCTTAAGGTCGTCATCGTGATCAACAAGATCGATCGTGAGAATGCCGACCCGAAGAAAATGTATGACAAGGTCCTTGAGCTCCTCCTGGAACTCAACGCCACCGAGGAGCAGTTTGACGCCCCGGTCGTGTACGGCTCCGGTCGGGACGGGTACATGATGTACCACCTCGGCGAGGAGAAAAAGGACATGACTCCGCTGTTCGAAACGGTGCTCGATCACGTACCGCCTCCCTTCGCCAAGCCAAACGAGCCCTTCCACATGCTGGTCTCGAACATTGACTGGAGCGACTACGTCGGCCGTATCGCAGTCGGAAAGATTTTGGGCGGTACCGCACGGATTGGAGACAACGTCTTCGTCATCCGTCACTCGGATTCAAAACGCATCCGGGCCAAGATCAGCAAGGTGTTCGAATTCACCGGTCTTGGAACCCGGGAAACAGACACCGCAGTTGCAGGCAACATCGTCGGTCTGTCGGGTTTTGAAGACGTCGATATTGGTGACACCCTCACGGCTGACGAAGCAGGGCATGCCCTTCCCTTCACTCAAATCGATCCTCCCACGCTGGAGATGCAGTTCTGCGTGAACGACGGTCCGTTGGTCGGTAAAGAAGGCAAACTGGTGACGTCCCGTCAGCTCCGGGATCGGCTCTTCCGCGAGCTGAAAACCAATGTTTCCATTTATGTCGACGACAGCGACAAGGCGGGTGTCTACAACGTAAAGGCTCGCGGCGCGATGCAGATCGCGGTGCTGGTCGAAACGATGCGTCGCGAAGGATTTGAGCTGCTCGTCTCGCGACCCACCGTGATCGAGCGCCACGAAAACGGTCAACGCCTGGAACCGTACGAAACGGTTTGGATCGAGGTTCCCGATGAGTGCGTCGGATCCATCATGCAGAATCTGGCGAACCGCAAAGGCCTTCTCACCAACATGGAAAAGATGGCACACTCGACCATGATCGAGGCGACCATCACTACCCGTGGCCTCATCGGTCTGGAAATCGATGTGGTCAACGCGACCAGTGGTCGCGGAGTCATGAGCCATTTGTTCAAGGAGTACGCTCCGTATGCTGGTGAGGTGCTGACGCGCTTGACCGGAACCATCATGGCCACCGACCCTGGCGTGACCACCGCCTACGCCCTGGAGATGGTCCAGGAGCGCGGGAAGCTCTTCGTCGGCCCAGGTGAAGAAGTCTATGAAGGCATGATCGTGGGTGAAAATCCGCGTAACGAAGACATCCAGGTCAACGCCGTCCGGGCAAAGCAGCTGACCAACTTCCGATCCCAGGGTGAAGGCAAAGGCGTTCAGCTCACTCCTCCCACCAAACTATCGCTGGAGCGCGCAATCGAATACATCGCCGCGGATGAATTCGTGGAAGTCACGCCGAAGAGTCTGCGCCTGCGCAAGCGCATCCTCAGCTCGACCGAACGCCGGAAGTTTGAGCGCTCGGGTAAAGCCTGATGCTTGGTTGCCCGTCGAGCGCGGAGACGGTTTCAGCGCTCGCGGGACTGGGCTGCCCGAGTCCAGCCGCTCAATGCCGATCAGACGGTGCGGGAGTACTACTTGGCCAGACTCGGCTCAAGACGCTCCTGGGCAGTCTCCCGCTCGATCTCCTGCGCCTTTTTCAGACCGTGCGCACTCCCGTGGCCGGTCACCTTCATCACCAGCCGATCAATCACGATATAGACAATCGGAACAACGAAGAGTGAAATCGCGGTTGCCAGGGTGAGTCCGCCCACAATGACCAACCCCATCGGATTGCGGGTCTCGGCTCCAGCTCCGGTGGCAAAGGCAATCGGAACCGCACCCAAAACCGTGGCGATCGACGTCATGAGAATCGGCCGAAAACGGAGCGTCGCCGCCTCATAGGCGGCATCAAACGCACTCTTGCCGTGGAGCTGAAGTTCGTTCGCGAATTCCACGATCAAGATGCCGTTTTTGGAAACAAGTCCGATCAGCATGATGACGCCGAAACGGGCGAAGAGATTGTCCGTCATGGCGGGCCCCCAGAATCGCGTGCAGTAAAGGACGATCAGACCTCCCGACACTGCGAGAATGATCGCAGAGAAGATCGTGACCGGATGAATCCATGATTCGAACTGCGCCGCCAGGATCAAAAACGTAAACACCAGCGCCAGACCGAACAGCATATAGGTGTCACTGGCACTCTCGACGAAATCGCGCGTCTCTCCGTCCCACGTGTACCGATATCCGGCAGGCAGCAGCTCCTTCGCCCGTGCTTCCAGGAAGGCCATGCCATCGCTCATGGCCTTGCCTGTGGCCAATTGACCCGAAACCGTGACCGAACGGAGGCGGTTGAGGTGCGGATAGCTCTCGGGCACGACGCTCTCCTCGTAGGAAACGAGATTGGCGAGCTGGATCAACAGGCCGTCGCGGGAACGCACATACAGTTTGCCCAGGTCGGATGGGGTGGCGCGCTTTTCATCCTCCACCCGCACCAGTACGTCGTACTGCTGATTGCCGCGCTGGAATTGAGTGACTCGTTTGCCACCCAACAACGTTTCCAGGGTGTTGGCTATGTCGATCACCGGCACCTTCAGATCGGCGGCTTTGGCCCGGTCGATCCGCACCAAAAGCTGCGGCTTGGTCGGTTGCGGATCGAGGCGCGGCTGCAGGAAAATCCCGCTCTTGCGCATTTCTTCGAGGAACTGCGCGCCAATGCGCTGGAGGGTCGGAAAGTCCGCCCCTTGTAAGACCATCTGCATGCCGGCCGTGTCGCGTCGACTTCCCAAGGGTCTCACGGGAGCGGGAAAAGCCTGCCCACCCGTAATATTGGCGGCAAACTTTCCCCGCATCTCATTGATGACATCCTGCGTCTTGCGCTTCCGCTCCTCCCACGGCTTGAGCGTAGCGAAGATGAACGCCCTGCCTTCTCCCCCGCGGTGAAAAGTCCGGTCGATCTCTGGGATTTCGAGAATCATGCGTTCCATTTCCCGCGAGTACGTGACCGAGTAAAGCGGAGTGGATCCTACGGGCGGTATGAACTGGGCGGTGAAGATACCACGGTCCTCGATGGGGATCAGTTCCCGTTGAAGCTTGAGATAAAGCCACGGCCCCACGCAGGAGAACACCAGGGCGCCCAGCAAAACGGCCGTCTTCGCACGAAGCGACGCCTGCAGGAGGCGGGCATACATCCGGTTCATCCCCGCAAAAAAGGGTTCTGTCACCCGGTAGGCCCATGGGTGCTGCGAGGTGCCGTCGGCCCGTCGTTTTGCCGTGAGCAGTCGCGAGCACAACATCGGCGTCAACGTCAGCGCAACGAAGGCGGAGACGAGCACCGCGATCGCGAGAGTGAATCCGAACTCATAGAACAGCCGGCCGGTCTGTCCTGACTGGAAGGCCACCGGCACAAACACGGCTGCGAGCGTGAGCGTGGTCGCGATGACGGCGAAAGCCACCTGCCGTGCTCCGTGGACCGCTGCATGAATGGGCCGTTCACCCTCCTCGATCCGTCGATAGATGTTCTCCAACATCACGATCGCGTCATCCACGACAAGCCCGACCGCGAGAACGAGAGCCAGCAACGTGAGCACGTTGAGTGTGAAACCCAGCCAGCTCATCACCGCGAACGCACCCACAATCGAAACCGGAATCGCCAGCAGCGGAATCAAGGTGGCCCGCCAGTCCCGCAGAAAGACAAACAAGACCAGGATGACCAGGATGGTCGCCTCGATCAGGGTCTGATACACTTCCTTGACCGAGCGATCCACGAACACGCTCGTATCGTAGCTGATGGTGAGGTCGACGCCCTCGGGCAGTTCCTTTTGAATGGAGGGAACCAGTGCCTTGATCGCATTGGCCACATCGAGCAGGTTCGCCTGCGATTGCCGGATCACTTGGACGCCCACCGAAGGCGTGCCTTTGAAAAACGAGACGCTGCGGGCGTCGTTGATTCCACCTCCCAGCTCCACGCGCCCGATATCCGTGAACTTGATCTGGTACCCTCCCCGCGATGCCAGAACCAAGTTTTCAAAATCTGAAACCTCGGCCATGTTGCCCTGCACGCGGACGGTGAATTCCCGCGAGACCGATTCGATCCGGCCGCCGGGAATCTCCACATTCTGCTGTCGCAGCGCCGCCTCAATGTCGGCAACCGTGAGCGCATAGGCGGCGAGGCGATCGGAATCCACCCACATACGCATCGAGTAGCGCGGACCACGGATGTTGACCGACCCCACGCCGGGAACGGTTTGTATCCGCTGCACCGCAAAGCGATCCGCGAAGTCGTAAAGCTCAAGCCTCGAATAGCGCTCGGAGGTGAACGACATCGAGAGAATCGGACTGGAGTCCGCCTCGACTTTGGACACCTGGGATTCACGCGCCTCTTGCGGTAGATTGTTGCGCGCCCGTCCCACGCGATCACGCACGTCATTCGCGGCCTCGTCGAGATTTCGGTTGAGGTTGAACTCAAGACTGATCCTTGACTGCTCTTCCGCCGAGGTGGACCGCATCAGACGGATTCCATCGATGGCCGAAAGCTCCTTCTCCAACGGCTCCGTGATCTTGGATTCCACCACTTCGGCTGACGCGCCAGGGTAGGACGTCTCCACGGAGATCACCGGAGCGTCGGTCACCGGATACTCCCGCACGGGCAGATCGCGAAAGGCCAAACCGCCCACCAACAGAATCAGGATCGATGCGACGAGGCAGATGACGGGCCGCTTGATGGAGAGATCGGAAAGAATCATGACACAATCAGGTGGGAGGAAGGGCCGGCACGGCGCGGAATCCGCTGATCCAAAGGCTACTCAGACAGCCGAAACTCCTCTTTGAGAGGTCGGGGGTCGAGTTTAGCTCCGGGAAAGAGGATCAAGCCGCCGACCCCCGAAGCCACAATCGAGGAGGTTTCATTCAATGTGCCCTTGATTGGAATCACCTCCACAAGTCCTCGCGCCCGGAGACCGAGCCGCACGGCGACAAACTCTGCCGACTTGTCGCCCTCGGCTCCTTTGACCACAATCAACGTAGTGCCATTGGTGGTGGTCAACACGGCGCCTTCCGGCACGGCAAGGACCTGATGCCTGACATCCAAAATCACCTCGATGTTCGCAAACATGCCGGGCTTCAAGCTGGGGGGTGGCGACTCAAGCAGCCCTTTAACCACACTGGACCGGGTGGCACGATCGATCATCGAGCTCACAAAGTAGACTTCTCCCTGGACCAGCCGTCCTGCTTCAATCGACCGCGAAGCGACCGAAATCCGGGTGCCCGGTTTGACCTTGGACAGATAGCGTTCGGGCATCTGAAATTCGATCTTCAATCGCGAAAGGTCATCGATGGTGGTAATCGCCGACTGACTCGTCACGTAGTCCCCAGGCGACAACGAACGCGCGCCTACGATGCCATCGAAGGGAGCCTTGATTTCCGTCTTCTCCAATCGAAGATTGAGAACCGCCAGATCGGCTTTCGCGGAGGCAAACTCGGTCCGGGCCCGGTCATACTCCGCCTGCGTGGTCGACTGCGTTTTCCTCAGATTCTCCGCCCGTTCGAGACTCAGCTGGGTCAGTTGAAAACGGGCCTGGGCCTGCGCGAGCTGCGCCCGAATCTCGGCATCATCAATTTTGACCAGCACATCTCCTTTTTTAATGACCTGCCCTTCCTCAAAAAAAATGCCCCGGACCAACCCCGAAATTTCGGCCCGCATTTCCGCCGATTCGTTCGAGGCCACGGATCCGACCACCGTCAGTGTTTCCGCGAGATCGCGCCTGACGACAGAGGTGACCTCGACCGGCTGAATCTGATTGCTTCGCCCTCCTGCTCTCGTGGTCGTGGGCGGCGCGTCTTTCTTCGCGCAACCGGTGGCAAAAGACACCGCCAAAAGAACCAAGCCAAAGGGGAACAGGGTACACTTCAGAACCATAGACGAGGAAAACCTAACGCCATGTGAGCGTCAGGAAAAGCGTGAATGCTGGATTTCCTCGCGAATATCCCAGATTCGCGCGGTTCGCACCAACGCGCCCTAGTCAAACCGCCGGTTAGCGCGTGAGAGCGGCGTAAGCGGTCGCGTCCAATAGCTCGCTCGGAACCGCCGTCGTCGGCTGGATCCGTATCATCCAGCCTTCGTGGAAGGGATCCTTGTTCACGGTCTCGGGCGATTGCTCCAAGTTCGCATTGGCTGCCAACACGACCCCGGCCACCGGAGTGTACAGATCCGAGGCCGCTTTGACACTCTCCACCACCCCAAACACGGCTCCGGCCGCCAGGGCCGTCCCAACTTTCGGTAGTTGGACGTAAGTGATGTCGCCCAGGGAGTTTTGGGCATAATCGGTAATGCCAACGGTCACACTCCCATCGGCTTCGGCACGTACCCATTCGTGCGACTTGGCATAACGGAGGTCAGCTGGGATTTGGCTCATGGGCTCAGAAAAACGAGTTTAAGTTCGCTTCAAAACAACAAAAGGCGGACGCGTGATCACCAATCGCACCAGCGCACCGCGGAGATCCACGAAAAGGGGTGAGTCCGTCGCCGCCGTCTGAACCCAGACGGACCCGATTGCCTCATTCAACATGGGCGACAACGTGCCGGAAAGCACGCGGCCAACCCGCACTCCTTCCGCCGTGAGCACCGGGGTCTCCGCTCTCGCGATGCGACGATCGCCGGTTCGAAAGTGCAGCACGCGCCCGACGGAGCCTTGCGTCCGTTCCCGTTCTAGACTTTCCCGACCGACAAAGTCCCCGCCCTTTGTCAGCTTGACGGTCCAGGCCAAGCCCGCAGCCAGCGGTGAAATTTCATCGGATAGTTCGTGTCCATAAAGCGGATATCCCGCTTCCAGTCGCAGCGAATCCCGCGCGCCGAGTCCCGCCAGCTCCAGTCCGTGCGCTTTGCCGGCGTCCATCAAGAGCGCAGCGAGGGCTGGTGCGTCTCCCGCCGCATGATAAAGCTCGAAGCCGTCCTCGCCCGTGTAGCCGGTTCGACTGATCAAGCAATGGATCCCGCCGACGGTGGCCTCCACAAAGTGATAATACTTGAGCAGCCCAAGCTTAGCCCCCGTCACCGATTGAACGATGTTCGCTGCCGTGGGGCCCTGCACCGCGACGAGGGCATACTCGTCCGACCGGTTCATAATCTCTACTTCAAACCCCGCCGCCTGCAGTCGCATCCACGACACATCTTTCTCGATGTTTCCAGCGTTGATGCAAAGAAAGTACTCTTCCTGATTCTTCTGATAGACCAAGAGGTCATCCACCACGCCCCCGGCGGGATTGCACATGGGTGAGTAGACAACTCGACCCGGGTACATCTTACCTAGATCGTTAGTAAGCAAAAAATTAAGGAATTTTTGCGCATCCGCTCCGCGAACCTCCACCTCCCCCATGTGGGACACATCGAACAATCCCGCGGTTCGGCGGACCGCTTTGTGCTCCTCGAGGATGCTCCGATATTGCACCGGCATCTCCCAGCCGGCGAAATCCACCATTCTCCCTCCGTGGGCGACATGAAAGTCGTAAAGCGGCGTACGCCTTGGGGCCTGCATCACACACCATGAGGCCCAACGACCTTGGACGGCGCAAGAAGGATTCGTGGATCAACGCGAGGGAGTAGAAAGAGCAAAACCCCCGGCAAATCTTGTCGCTTCGCCGGGGGGCACCCTAAGCTTCTCGTTATGACCCTGCTTTTGACCGCCATTATTCTGACGGTGAGCGTATCCTTCATCTGCTCCCTCTCGGAGGCGCTGATCCTCAGCACCACGGTCGCTGAAATTGAATCTCTGAAGAAAGCGCGACCTCAACGTGGGGAAAGGCTTGAACGCCTGAAACTCGGCTTGGAAGAGACCATTTCGACCATCCTGACGTTGAACACGATGGCCAATACGTTGGGCTCGGTCATCATCGGTGGACTGGCCACGCGGATGTTTGGCGATGCCGCTCTTGGAGCTATTTCGGCCGCGCTCACCATCATCATCCTGATCTTTGCCGAGGTTCTACCGAAAAGCATCGGGGTCAGTTATCGACGCGCGCTCCAGCCCCACTTTGTCTATCCGATGTGGTACGCTACGCGCGCTCTGCGTCCCGTGACCTATGTCAGCAACCTGGTGGTTCGACTCTTTATCGGTCCAGCCAAGGAAACCAACGACTCCGACGAGGAAATCATTCTGCTGGCCGAACGCGGCGCGCAACGAGGAACCCTCACCCGCAGCGAGTCCAGCATCATCACAAACGCTCTCGCTCTGGATGACGTTCGCGTGAGCGAGATCATGACACCTCGCACGGTCGTCACCGCGTTGCGGAAACAAGCCACGATCAACGAGGTGTTTCGCGAGTACCCCAATGTGCCTTTCGGTCGTATGCCGGTCTTCGGTCGTAGCCTGGACGACGTGGTTGGACTCGTGCGGAGGCGCGACCTGCTGAAAGCCAAGGCCAACGACCAGGATCTCGTCACCGTCGAGTCCTTGATGCAGGAGGTGCATTTCATTCCTGAAACCGTGACGGCAGCCAACGCTCTTCAGGTCTTCCTCAAGACACACCAACAGTTGCTCGTTGTGGTGGACGAATTCGGGTCGACGTCCGGCGTGGTCACCATGGAAGACGTCATGGAGCAACTCCTGGGTCGAGAAATCTTCGAAAAGGATGACGTGGCGGTCGATATGCGCGAGCTCGCACGAGCGAAGCTCCAACGACAAAGCCAGCCACGCGGCCGGCGCCCGGCCGACGGTGCTGTCACACCGTTCAGTCCCCCTCCCAAGCCCTGAGAATCGCATCATGACCACGCCGTTCTGGATCCACGACTGGAGTCCCTTTCTTTTCCGATTCACGGATACCATTGGAATCCGGTACTACGGATTGGCTTACGTTTTGGGTTTTGTCATCGCGGCCTGGATCTTGGTCCGCTACGCGAGGCGACAAAAGTCGCGCCTGCCGGAGGAGCAGGTGGGCGACTTCATGGCTGCGTTGGTCGTGGGTGTCCTCCTCGGCGGCCGAATCGGTTACTTTCTTTTGTATCAATGGGACTCAGTCGCCGCCAACCCCATGATTCTCGTGCGGGTCTGGGAGGGCGGCATGTCCTTTCACGGCGGACTCGTCGGAGTCACCCTTGCCCTCGCCTGGTACGCCAGAAGACGCAAGATCCCGTTTCTGCACTTGTCGGATCTGGTCTGCAGCGTGGCCCCAATTGGGCTGTTGCTCGGTCGGATCGCGAACTTCATCAACGGCGAGTTATGGGGTCGCATCTCCACGGTACCCTGGGCGGTGATCTTTCCCGAGAGTGGTTCGCCTGGCATGCCGCTCCCCTTGATCCCGCCTCGGCATCCTTCCCAACTTTATGAAGCAGCCTTGGAGGGGCTTGTTTTGCTGGTCTACCTGCAGGCGCGTTTCTGGAAGAGCTCGATCACCTTAACCCAGCCTGGCCGTCTCGCAGGAGAGTACTTGGTCGGCTACGCCATTGCCCGGGTCATCTGTGAACAGTTCCGGGAACCGGATGCGAGCCTTGTTCTTGGACTGAGCCGCGGCACGCTCTACTCGCTGGTCATGGTCGTATCAGGGCTGTTCCTCCTGGTTCGGCGCCCGCGCGCTTCCGGCTAAACCGGGCCGCCGCCGAGCGGACCTCCCTGGATAACTCCTTCACGATCGAAGCCGGACCGATGCGCCCCGCACTCTGTTGCCTGATCTTCGCTCTCGCGTTCGCTTGGGTTGCCCGGGGTAGCAACGAAGGCCGTCCCGTCGTACGAACATTCCTGCCTCGGGACTACGAAGGCCATCATCAGGTATTTTGTCTCACCGAATCCACCGAGGGCATTGTTTACGGTGGCATCTACGGCAACGTTATCGAATTCGACGGTACCCGCTGGCGCAAGATCCCCGTCGGTACGTCGTGGATTCGCAGCCTCACCGCGATGCCGGACGGCACCGTTTACGTGGCCGCGACAGGAGATCTCGGCGTGCTCTCTCCAGGCCGCGACGGTCGGCTTGCCTTCCAATCCCTCAAACACGCGCTGCCACCGGACACTCCGCCGCTCGACGTGACCTGGAGCAGCGCCGCTCTGGAATCAGCCGTGTGGTTCGTCACGAGCAGGGCGGCCTTGCGATGGGAAAAGGGCCGGTTCAGTGCCTTTGTTTTCCCGACGGAAACGCCCGCCCAGTTGCGCGTCGTGGGAGGTACCCTCTTTTTGCGTCGCATCGGAGACGGTCTCTACCGGTGGAAGGAATCCGGATTTCATCTGATTTCCCGCGAACCCGAGATCGCCCGGCCGCGCTTCGTCGCTTTAGTCGAGCACGACGAGCCTGGAGTGACGCTCGTCGCGACGGAAACCGGCGCCACCTATCGCCTCGCCGGGGACGTCCTCACAGCGACTTCGAGTCCGCTGTCGGAAGCGATCCGAGCAAACGGCCTGAGAATGCTCAGCCGATTGCGCGATGGTACCCTCGCCCTCGCTTCAGAACGCGGCCTTCTTCTTTTCGACTCTGAAGGTCAGCTGCTCCATCACTGGACGGAAGCGGAAGATCGCCTGTCGAACGACCTGATTTACTGGTTACACGAAGATGACTCCAGCGGGCTCTGGATCGCCACCCAAGGGGGAATTTCACGACTTGAGCGTCACACCGGGATTACCCTCTTTGATGCCGCGAATGGGAGAGGGCCAGCGATCCTGTTCGACTCCCTCTCCTGGCGGGGGAAGACCTACTGGTCGTCCGATGGAGGGCTTTATCGTCTGGCCCCCGGAGAAAAGGGCAAATCGGCCCGTCTGGTGGCTGTCACGCTTCCGACTCGCTTTGCGCGCGAATTGGCGCTTCACGACACCGGACTTCTGATCGCGACAGATCGCGGTATATTCCGCACCGCCGAAGACGGGCCACCGCAGCTCCTCCTGGCAGGTTCGGAACCGGTCGTTGAATTCATCCGTTCCAAAACGGATCCGGATCGCTACTTCTTGGGTCGCTTGCTCGGCGTGGGAACGGTGCGGTTTTCGCCCGATGGATCACTGATCGATGAGGGGCATATTCCGGGCTATTCCCACGAGGTCCAGTCCATGCTGGAGACACCGGACGGCACGCTTTGGCTTGGCTCGACCGGGCACGGGATCACGCGGGTCCTACGCACCACACCCTCCGCGCCTTGGCAGCAAGCCGAGATTCACACTTACCAGCCCGGTAGCCACGGACTTCCAACGGATTCTGGATGGACCCGTGTCATTCAGACGCCCGACGGCCCTCTCTTTACCTCAGCGATGGGCGTTTTTCGGTACAACTCCGCGCACGATCGTTTTGAACCGTCTGCCCCATTTGCCTCAACCGCGACCTTGGGGTCCTACACTCACCCCGTGGTCAGCTCAGGTCCCGGAACTTTTTTCGCACAAGTCGGCCACGCCGATGCCTTGGACGCACTCCGGATTGGCAAGATCTCGGGTCAGACCGGAGGTGTCTGGACCTGGAGCCCACTGCCCCACGTCGTCAGTCAGCTCGCTGGGTACCTTGGAGCCTATACCATCGTTCATGAAGGCGACTCCGACGATGAAGGAACGCTGTGGGTCAGCGGTCGCGACGCGCTCGTTCGCGTCGACCTCGGTCAGGTCGCCCGCCATTCCCCGTCCTCCCCCGATGCAAGAATTCGTGTTATGAGTCAGGCGGGTCAAGGGAAGTGGGGACCCACCTCAAGCAGCCCAACGCTCGCTTACAGTCGAGAGCCCATTCTCTTCGAGTTCACGGTTCCACGAAACGATACGGGGGCGGCGCTCTGCTATCGAACCCGACTCGTGGGCTACGACGACGACTGGTCCGATTGGACTGAACCGGCCGAAGCACGATATACGAACCTCCCCGGAGGCACGTATACGTTTCAAGTCCAGGCGCGCGACTCCGACGGCCGCGTGGGACGGGTTGCCGCATTTGGATTTCGCATTGTTCCACCCCTATATCGCTCCACCGCCGCCTACGTCGTTTACTGCCTGCTTGGCCTGGGCACGATCGCGGCATTCATCCAGTGGCGCGTCGGTCGGGCTGAACACGCGCGCCGGCAACTGGAGTCCGTGGTCGCAGTACGGACCGAAGAACTCGCCCAAGCACGAGACCAGGCCGAATCTGCCAATCGCGCCAAGAGCTTGTTCCTCGCCAGCATGAGCCACGAACTGAGGACACCTCTCAATGGTATCATAGGATTCAGCCAAATCCTCATGAAGTCACCTGCCTTGGTGGACGCGGACCGCGATCGGGTGAGAATCGTAGCCACGAGCGGGGAACACCTCCTGCACATGATCAATGAGGTGCTCGATTTTTCGAAAATCGAGTCTGGCCGGATGGAACTCAATCCAGCTCCGTTTTCGTTGAGAACCTTGCTGCAGGATGCAGCCGCACCGCATCAGTCGAGAGCGGAATCGCGCGGGCTGCGATTCCAACTGGAAATTGATCCCAGCGTCCCGGACTGGATCGAGGCCGACAGCCAAAAGATCCGACAGATCATCGACAATTTGGCAGGCAACGCCGTGAAGTTCACCTCACGCGGCCGAGTGAGCCTCGTCATCACCGCCGAAATGCTTCCCGGAGTACTCCCAGGGCAGTCCTCTCCTTACAGGTTATGCCTGGTTTTCGAGGACAGTGGCGCGGGCATCTCCGCCGACGATCAGCAGCGGCTCTTCCAGCCTTTCCAGCAGGCCGGCCATGGGCGTCCGGCCGAGCCAGGTACGGGTCTCGGTCTGGCCATCACCCACCGGCTTGTTCACTTGATGCAAGGAACCCTGAGCGTCCGCAGCGAACCGGGTAAAGGAAGCTGCTTTACCGTCGAGCTTACCGTTCCCGTCCTGCCCCCCTCTCTCCATCCTCCTGCCTCGGACGCCAGCCCTCATGCCCCCAGCCATAAAGGCCAAAACCGAAGGGTTCTGATTGTCGACGATCTCGCCTTGAATCGGGCTGTATTGAACGAGTTCCTCAGCCCGATGGGATTTGACGTAGCCGAGGCCGTCTCGGGAACCGCGGCGACGGTTTGGCTTTCCTCCCATTGCGCCGATCTCGTAATTCTCGACCTCCGCCTGCCAGATATCCCGGGAGAGCACGTGGCGCGCTGGATCCGGGGATTCATCCAGCCGACTCCCAAAATCCTCATCATGTCGGCCGGAGTGCTCGGCCCCGAAGCGACTTCGCCGTCGCACCATGGGGGGGATGCCTTTCTACCCAAACCCTTTCGGGAAACCGAGCTCCTGCAGACGCTCGCATCGCTCTTCGACCTGGGACCGCAACAGGGACGACCCACGCTCCCGCGCGACGCCCTATCCACCGCCAGCGAGCGAAAGCCGCCCCCCACAGCGTCGCAACGCACCGCGCTGCTTGAGTTGCTCGATCTGGCGCGCATGGGCGACGTCAAGGAACTTCAGGTGTGCTGGCAACGTCGGCATAAGGAAGACCCCTCCCTGCTACACCTGGCGGGGTCGTTGGATGCGCTTATCCAAGGCTACCAGATGGAACGCATTCGCATCCTTCTCTCGGATCTGCTGGGAATCAGCCCCTCATGAATGAGCGTGCCACCGTTCTCGTGATCGATGATGTACCGGCCAATATCGGACTGGTGCTGGATGCTCTTGCCGACCGCGGATATCGCGTGCTTGTCGCAGAAAGCGGGCACGGTGCGCTTGAACAATTGAGGCACGGAAAGCCGGACCTTATCCTGCTGGACGTGATCATGCCCGGGATGGACGGGTTTGAGACCTGCGCCGCGATCAAGAAGGATCCCGCCTGGAGGGATGTTCCCATTCTCTTCATGACATCGCTCGACGATGTAGAACAAAAAGTTCGAGCGTTCGAGTCCGGCGCGGTCGACTACATCGTCAAGCCCATCTACGTGGCGGAAGTCATCGCCCGTGTTCGCGCCCATCTTGAGCTCCGTCGACTGCGCCAAGCACTCGAGGAGGAACTGGCCATGCGATTGGAGGCCGAGAACCAACTCGCGCAGTCACTGGATCGCGCGATCGTGCTGGTCGCTGCGGACCGTCAACTCTTGTTTTCAACCCGCACGGCCCGCACGCTGCTGCATCGCCATCATCCAGGCTGGGACGGAACGAAGCTCCCCGAATGCCACGGTACGCTCATCGAAAAACGGCTTTCCGCCTTCGGAGTGGAACCCGAGGTTTTTCTTTTGCAGGAAGACGTGCCCTCGCCCGGTCCAGAAGCGCTCGGGTCACTGGGACTGACCGCTCGCGAATCCGAAGTGCTTTTTTGGATAGCGCAGGGCAAATCGAATCCGGACATTGCACTCATCCTTGGAACCAGTCCCCGAACGATCCACAAACACGTGGAGAACCTATTCCGCAAGCTGGGCTGTGAAACACGAGCCGCCGCGGCATTGCGTGCTCTCGAGTATCTTCGCCCGGTGGCGTGAGACAGGACGAGAGACTTCGATTCAACGTTTCGTCTCGACCACAAGCCCGAGCAACTCCTTCTCCAACTGACTGCCCGCCGGGGGGGCCATCACCAGCCGAACATGCTCCAGTGCCCGCGCGGCCTCGGCACTCCGGCCTGCTTTCACCCAGTGCCGGACGAAGGGACGTACAATTCGATCGAGGAAGTCCATACCAGCTCCGCGCCCGAACTGCTCAACCGCTCCGCGAAAGAGCCGCATCTGCTCGAAAGCGGGCTGCTGTTCCAGAGCCCGGGCCAGCTCGGAGGCCATTTGATCAATGGCAAGATCCACCCGTTGCCCTTGGTTTTTCCGCGCGAGCAGCCGCTCCTCGTAATCCGCTGCGCTGGTCTCGCCGCGGGCTCGCAGGCTGTCAGAAACCTCTCGGGCAAACCGAAGCTGAAGATCAGGATACCGTTGAAACGCGATGGATGCCTCGCGCAAACTCGCCTCCACCACGCGCGGATCCTCCTTCAGCAAACGAAGCGATGTGAGGAGGATCTCCCACGCTTCGACGTGGCGAGACTCGTAGTTGATCGCCTTTCGAGCCGCCTGTCTCGCCGCCGGCAGGTCTCGCATGCCAAGAGCCGCGGAAGCAAACCCGGCGTGGGTTTGCGCCTGCCGAAACCGCGGCAAAAGTCTAAACCCTTCGGAAAGAAACTGGATTTCATGGTCCGACAAATCACCCCACGTCTGCGGGTCGTGCGCGAGTCCGGTCACAAACTTCTGTTCCGCGAACCTGCCTGCATCCATCTGCCAGCGCCGGTTCCCATCGAGAAATCCAAACCAGGCATGTCGACCATCCAAGCCCGCTCCCCGAAAAATCATGGTTGGAACTCCCCGCGCCTTCCCGACCTGCGTGGCCACATAGGCTTGATCCACACAGATCCCTCCGGTTGCCAGAACCGTGGCCAGGTCGTACGTCGAGCCTGGCCAGATCATCTCGTTGGAGGAGACTCGGTCCAAACGGTAACGAACCGCCTCATACGTGGCTGCCAGCCGGGCGAGGGGCACCTGGATTGCACTCTGCGCCCAGGTCAACTCCGCCAACGGAGCAGCAAAATCCACCACATGTTTGAGCTGCTCCGTCGGCAAATGGGCCAGTCGATGGAGCGTTCGACCTGATCTGTCCGCCGCGACTAGAAAGCCAAAGGCGCTCGACGGCGTCGGCAAGCGTCGAGGCAGGACAGCTTCGCTGACTTGGGCATGAGGCCATCCCGGGGGAGGAGGAACGTCATAGACCAAGGCTACGGCCAGCGCCAGCGAGGCATAAGTCTCAAAGGTCAACCGATCGTTTTCCAGCAATCCACCCAGAATGCGGAGAACCTCGGGAATCGAATCACAGGGTGAAAGCTGTTCAAAAAAGATGTCCGAGAATCCTCGATTGGCCAATAGCCACCGCTGTAATTCCGGAGAAGCAAAGTCACCCAACGTACGCCCCGGGACGGAGGTATAGTCTCGCGCCATGTTGGGATGTCCCACCCTGGCTTGATTGATCGCTGCCACCCAACGCTCGATGAAGTGGCTTTCTTCCTCCGCAAAAAGCCCTCCCCAACGCGCCACATTGAGCCAGGCACTTGCCAGATCCAGCCGATCCTGAAGGTAGGCCTGCTTCGCTCCCTGAAACAGCGCATCAGCGACCCTTTGCCAGCCTTCACGAGCCGCAATGGCCCGAATCTCGGCCAGACTTCCTTCGGCGGGCAATTTCTCGAACCACGCGGCGGGTGTCGGCCCCTCTCCACGCAGTGGAATCCCGCCAGCCAGGCCCACGACAAGAGCCAAGATCAACCACCACTGTCTCCATCCCAAATGGAGACACAACTTGCGGATGAGCGAGAGCGACATAAAAAAGGCCGCCTTGGAAGGCGGCCTCGTTCTTTACTGTCTCATCCTCAGCTTGCGACGCCGGTGTCGGCGGCGGGCTTGGTGGGCTCCTTTTGCTTGAATTCGAGTTTCTCTCCGTTCCGGATCACGAGCACGGACTCGCCATCCTTGACGTCGCCGCGCAGCAGCGCCTCCGCCAGCGGATCCTCAAGGTAGTGTTCCACCGCACGGCGCAGGGGACGGGCACCGTACTTTTCGTCATAGCCCTTTTCGATGAGGAGTGTCTTAGCCTCGTCGGTGAACTCGAGCGTGATCTTCCGTTCGACCAACCGAGCCGTAAACTTGACGAGTTCGATTTCGACGATCTTGACGAGATCCGCCTTGTCGAGCGGACGGAAGAAGATGATGTCGGAGACCCGGTTGAGAAACTCCGGCTTGAAGATGCGTTTCGCTTCCTCGAGGACCTTCTCGCGCATCCGCTCATGATCGCTGAACGTGCCTGAGGCCGCGGCGAAACCCATTGAGGTCTGTCGCTGGAGGAGGGCCGCTCCCACATTGGACGTCATGATGATGATCGTATTGCGGAAATCCACCGTCCGCCCCAGGGAGTCCGTCAGTCGACCGTCCTCCAAAATCTGCAGCAGGAGCTGGAGGACGTCTGGATGGGCCTTTTCAATCTCGTCAAAGAGAATGACCGAATAAGGCCGGCGACGGACCGACTCCGTCAGTTGACCACCTTCCTCGTAGCCGACATAGCCCGGAGGAGAGCCGATCATCCGGGAAACCGCGAATTTCTCCATGTATTCGCTCATGTCGATCTGGATGAGCGCGTCCTGGTTTCCGAACATCTGCGCCGCCAGCTGTTTCGCCGTTTCTGTTTTGCCGACGCCGGTCGGCCCGACAAACATGAACGAGCCAATCGGTCGCCGTGGATCCTTCAGGTCGGCGCGTGAACGGCGGAGCGCACGGGCAATCGCGATCGCGGCCGCCTCCTGACCCACCACCGATTTCTTGATCTCTTCCTCGAGGCCAAGAAGTTTCTCGCTTTCCTTCTTTTCCATGCGCGACAAGGGGATGCCGGTCCAGTCAGCAACCACCTGCATCATCAGGTCCTCATCGATCGCGACGCGTTTCTCCTCTCGGGCTTTCTTCCACTGCTCAGTGATTTGTTCCTGCTTGAGACGAAGCTGTTTTTCTTGGTCGCGGAACTTGGCTGCCTCTTCGAAGTGCTGGGCAGCGATCGCCTGTTCCTTCCGGGCGCAGACTTCCTCAATCTGCTTCGTCATGTCCTCAACATCGGGCGGACGACTGAGTGCGGAGATACGGGCTCGAGCCCCTGCCTCGTCCATGACGTCAATCGCCTTGTCGGGCAGGAATCGACCCGTGATGTAGCGGTCCGAGAGCTTGGTCGCTGCTTCGAGGGCCTTGTCCGAGAACGTCGCTTTGTGGTGGTCCTCGTACTTGCCCCGGATCCCCTTCAAAATGGTGATCGTATCGTCCACGGACGGTGGCTCAACCTTGACCGACTGGAACCGCCGATCGAGCGCAGAGTCCTTCTCGATGTACTTCCGATACTCATTCAAGGTGGTCGCGCCGATGCACTGCAGTTCACCACGCGAAAGCGCCGGCTTGAAGATATTGGAGGCGTCCATCGCTCCTTCCGCCGCACCCGCACCCACGATGGTGTGCATCTCGTCGATGAAGAGAATGACATTCTTGGCCCGGCGAATCTCGTCCATGACGGCCTTGATTCGCTCCTCAAACTGCCCGCGGTACTTCGTGCCCGCCACCATCAAGGCCAGGTCAAGCGTGATGACTTTCTTGTCGAAGAGGATTTCGGGAACCACGCCGCTGGAGATCTCCTGCGCCAGGCCCTCCACGATGGCGGTCTTGCCTACCCCCGCCTCGCCGATGAGCACAGGATTGTTCTTGGTGCGACGGCATAGGATCTGAATCACGCGGCGAATCTCATTTTTCCGACCCACCACCGGATCCAGTTCACCTTTGCGCGCGAGTTCAGTCAGGTCCCGGCCAAACGCCTTCAAGGCCGGCGTCTTGACCTCCTTCTTGCCATCTTCCGTGCTTCCCCCGCGAGGCGATGGCGCCGCCGCCTCTTCGCCACCCGGCGTCTCCGCCGAACCGGAGAACTGCGGATCGAGCTCCCGCAGGATCTCATTGCGAGTTCGCTCGATGTCGACGTCCAGCGACTTCAAGACACGTGCGGCAACTCCCTCCCCTTCGCGCAGCAACCCGAGCAGGATGTGCTCGGTGCCGACATACGAGTGATTCAGCGCCTTGGCTTCTTTGCCGGCCAGCGCCAGAACCTTCTTTACCCGCGGAGTGTAGGGAATGCTTCCCTGCGTCTTGGTTTCAGTGCCGGTGCCAACCTGCTTTTCCACCGCGTTGCGCACGGTTTCCAGGTCGAGCCCCATTTTCTGCAAGACGGACACTGCCACACCCTGACCCAGCTTGATCAAGCCGAGCAAAATGTGTTCGGTGCCGACGTAGTTGTGATGGAAGCGGTCCGCTTCCTTGCGCGCCAGCGCGAGCACCTGCTGCGCGCGAGGCGTAAAGTTATTCATCGGTTCAGACATGGGAGGCGGATTCCTTCCTGATTAAGGGCGTTAGTTGTTACCGTTTGTTGTGAAAGTCGGAATGGGGAAGCGCGCGAATTCTTCACGCAGCCGCGACGCCCGCGTGCTGTCGCGCTCGCCCGCTTCAAGGTCATGATTCACCGCGTGCTGAATGTGCCCCGGCTGGGCTTCAATGAAAAGCCGGTCAATCACCGGGCGACAGGTTTCCGGGAAAATCTGGAGATCGATGCCCAAACGAAGCAAGGAGAGGAGATTCATCGCCTCCGCTGAATTCAGGACGTGCGAATTCTGCAATATCCCGTACGCCCGGCCGATCTTGTCGAACAGCTTGCGGGAATCGGCCTCCAGCAGCTTCTGTCGCGCATTGAGCTCATGTTCGATGATTGATTGGAGCACGCTCTGCAGGCGCTTGATGATCTCTTCCTCCGGCTCACCGAGGGTCGTCTGATTGGAAATCTGAAAAATGCTGCCCGACGCGTCCGAGCCCTCGCCAAACAACCCTCGGACCACCATTCCGAGCTGATTCACGGCGCGCACGACCTTTTCCATCTGCCCGGAAATCACGAGCGCCGGCAGATGCATCATGGCCGAGGCCCGCATTCCCGTTCCGAGATTGGTCGGGCAGGCGGTGAGGTAGCCGAGCTGCGGGGAAAAGGCATAGTCGAGCCTCTCCTCGAGCGCGGTATCCAGCTCGTTGATCGCACTCCACGCCTTCTTCAGCTGAAAACCGGCGCGCAAGACCTGGATACGAAGATGGTCCTCCTCGTTGATCATGACCGAAAAGGTCTGGTCTTTGTTGATCACGACACCCGAACCTGATTTCGACCCGCTCAACTCGCGGGAAATCAGGTGCCGTTCAACGAGGATCTGTTTTTGCAGTTCGTTCAGATCCGTGACCCCCACATCCACACTTCGCTTCATCTGCGGCGCGGCACTCACGGCGTCCCGGCAGATTGCCAAGACGTCCGCCCGCTGATCGGCGCCGGCCCAGCCCGGAAACGCTCGGCCGGCCAGATTCCGCGCCAGACGAACGCGCGTCATCAGGACGATCGCGCACTTGCTGCTGCCGGCGGAATTGGTCAGCTCGGAAGGTGTATCGATCAGCGAGTCAATGGTCATGGGACTAGCGGCCACCCGCGGGCTTCGGTTCGAAGGCTTGTTTGACTTGCAGGATTTCATCACGGAACCGGGCGGCATCCTCGTAGCGTTCCGATTTGATCGCCTCATCCAATTCGCCTTCGAGCTTGCTCAACCGTTCGCTCAACGATCGGCGGTTCAACGCGCGCAAGGGCACCTTGCCTGTGTGGGCCGTTCCCTTGTGCATGGAACCCAGCATCGGCTCAATCACCCCGGAAAACGTCTGATAACATTGGGGACACCCAAACCGGCCATGTTTTTTGAAATCAGCCTGGGTAAATCCACACTGTTCACACCGAACCCCTGACGCCACGACTGGCTCATTGTTGAGCGAGGCCTTCATGAGGAGATCTGCCAGGGAAAACCCGTTCGGATCTGTAACGCCCTTTGCTTGGGCACACTCTTCACAGAGGTCCACTTTGTGAACCTTGTTATTAACAATTTGCGTCAAGTGCACCGTCGCTGATTTGGTGCAGAAATCGCATTTGAGTGGGCTAGGCATGAGGCAAGGATAACACACGAGTCGAATTTATCGACACGTCGTGTGTGAAATTGTAAGAAAGCGGGAACATGGGCCGGGGCTGAAGTGCAATCAGCGTGCCACCCAGCGGACAACGACGCAAGCACCGGAGCGCAAATCGAACGACCCACGCGAGCGCGACAGCGCTGAGCCTCCAAGGCGCACGGATGGGACAAAGTGCTCCGACGATGTCCCTCAATCTGGCGCCCCTAAGGCCTATGGTTCAAATGCGAGTTCCTTCGGTCAGAACGCGCCGCCGAAATGACTCCAAAACCCGGGCAAACACAGGCCCGGGTTGTCCCGTCCCAATCACCCGACCGTCGACCTTGACGACGGGAATGACCTCCGCGCCTGTTCCACTCAAAAACACCTCGTCGGCATTCCAAACATCGTAACGCGTCAGATCGTGCTCTTCCATCGGCACGGCCAATTCCCGGGCAATGTCGAACACGGCATCTCGTGTGATGCCCTTCAAAGCGCCTTGTTGTGCGGCCGGCGTATAGATCCGCCCTTTGTGCACGATGAAAATGTTATCCCCGGTGCACTCCGCGACAAATCCTTGATCATTGAGCATGATCGCCTCGAGCACGCCGGCCTGTCTCGCCTCGATCTTGGCGAGAATATTGTTCAGGTAATTGAGCGACTTGATCGCGGGACTCAGGGCGGACGGATTCATCCGTCGCGTCGCAACCGTCGCTATCTCAAGCCCTTCGACGTAGTACTTCGCCGGATAGAGAGCAATTTTGTCGGCAATGATGAAGATCGACGGCACTTTGCAAAGCCAAGGCGACAGGCCGAGATCCCCCACTCCTCGAGTGACCACGAGTCGGATGTACGCATCCGTCAATCCATTCGCCCGGCACGTATCACACACAGCATCGCTTAGCTGCTTTCTCGTCCAGGGCAGCGTCAGGAGTATGGCTTTGGCCGAGTACTCGAGACGCTCCAAATGCTCTTCGAGTCGAAAGACGTTTCCACCATACAGGCGGATCCCTTCAAACACGCCGTCCCCGTAGAGCAGGCCGTGATCGAAGACAGAAATCTTCGCATCCGCAGAATCCACAAGGGCTCCATCGAGGTAGATCTTCATTCGGGCGAACGTAAAAATTAGTCGCCCAATTTGTCCAGCTTTGCGCCGAAAGAAGTGCAACGAATCTTATTGCAATTAAATATCCTAAAGCTCAAACCCATTTCGCCATGAATTTGCTACAAAAACACCCTCGCTCCGGCTTCACCTTAATCGAACTCCTGACGGTCATCGCCATCATCGGAATCCTCGCCTCCATCTTGGTTCCTACACTCGGCAAGGTTCGGGAAACGGCACAACGCGCCGTAGACGCAAGTAATCTACGGGAAATTGGGAAAGCTGCGCTCCTTTACGCCGCTGATCACCAAGATCGCCTTCCTGACCCTGCGGCTCCGGCTGCGGGGTCCATCGTTGCTCCAAACCGATTTTTCACCTACCTTGGCCTGCTTGCCCAAGGCGGCGGTCTGAATGAGGCCAGCCTCTACTTCTCACGCAACGACGGTCAATTCGATGGAACGGTACCTCACCGCGTCATCAACCCAGCGGACCCAACAGGTTCCACCCTTCACCCTGATCTGCTGGCCCGATTTCCTTCGATCAACCTCGTCGGGGGTCTCAAGATGAGCGATCCCGCCACGACCCCTCTGGCCTATACCCGGGGCTTGAATCCGGCCGGACAGTGGAATGGCACATCAAATGACTCCAATCAGGGCACTTACGGAGACAGCGGAGGCCACGTGCTCTACTTGGGAAATAGCGTCCAGTTCTTCCGGAAGATAGACAACAAACTCGCCGACACTCGCGGAAATCCAACGTCGGATTTGCGCGCGGCCATCAAGGCCGGGGGCAACCGCAAAATCTACGGACTGGACAATGCCAACGGAGTTGCCTCGGCCGACGGGTCCGATCCCACCGGCATGGACTAAAGGAACCTCCATCACCGCGCCGAAGTATTCCTTTCCCTTTCGCGCGGTGCTGCCATCGTCCTCCCACTTTCTTGTTGAAATGACCGCCGCTACGCTCGCACCCACAGGCACCGCCACCTACGTCATCGGACACCGGAATCCGGACGCCGATGCCATTTGTTCCGCCATCGCCTACGCGGCGTACAAGGAAGCACGCGGTCAAAAAGGATTCATCGCGGCCCGATGTGGGAATTCGAACGCTCGCATCGACACGATCCTAAGCCGCTTCGGGCAACCTCTGCCGGTATATCTCAGTGACGTCACTCCCCGGGTTCGGGACGTGATGATCAGCAACGTGATTGCCGTTCCGGATACAGCCACGTGCGCCGAGGCGCTGGAGTTGATCGACTCGCACGACGTGCGGGTCCTGCCTGTCGTGGCACCCGACCGCCGATTGGTCGGCTCGGTTTCAGTGTTCCAGCTGGGCGGCTTCTTCATCCCGCGGATCCGCGAGGCCCGGGAAATGCGCAAGGTACACACCAGCCTGTCCCATATCACCCGCGCACTGCGAGCTCGGGTCGTTCACGTTGAAAATGCCGATACCAACGAAGACCTCTTCGTTCGCGTGGGAGCCATGGACGTTCGCTCCTTCTGGAAGATCTCGCAGGACGAAGGGATTCCACCCAGTCGCTCCATCATCATCGTCGGAGATCGCTGGGATATTCAACAGCGCTCGTTGCAGATTGGCGTACGTGCGCTCATCATCACGGGCAACCTGCCCGTCGATGAGGAATTGGTGGCGCAGGCAAAGGCAAGAGGGGTGTCGTTGATCGTGAGCCCGCACGACTCCGCCACAACCGCATGGGTCATCCGAACCGCGTCCACCATCGAAGCCCTCATTGATCGCAAATACACCTCGGTCACCGCCGATCTGCGGCTCTCCGACCTGCGTCGGAAATTTGCCACCGCCAATGTCGCCGCGTTCATGGTCTTGACCGACGAAGGGAAACTTCAGGGAATTCTGACCCGGACCGACATTCTCAAACCGGTCCGAACCAAGTTGGTCCTGGTTGATCACAATGAGCTGAGTCAGGCGGTGCCCGGCGCTGCCGAGGTGACGATCACGGAGATCATTGATCACCACCGGCTTGGGGCGCTCAACACTCAGCAGCCAATCCTGTTCCTCAATGAACCCGTCGGATCGACCTGTACGATTGTGGCCGACCTCTATCGACGCGAAGGATTGACGCCATCGCCCGCGATCGCCGGCGTGATGATGGGAGGCATCATCTCGGACACGCTTCACCTGAATTCGCCCACCTCGACCGAGAAGGACGCCTCGCTGCTCGCCTGGCTGGCCACGATCGCAGGGGTAAACTCAAAGGCACTCGCCGATGCCATCTTTAGCTCGGGTTCCGTAATTCTAGCCAACTCCCCCGAGGTAGTGATTCGTTCTGACTTCAAGATCTACGAGGAGGATTCAGTTCGCTTCTCAGTGTCACAGGTGGAAGAGCTGGGATTTGGGAACTTCTGGAATCACGCCAAGAAAATCACCAATGCCCTGCAGAAGCTGCATGAAGATGAACGACTCTTGTTCGCCGCGCTGCTGGTCACCGACATCAACACCCAGAATTCGCTACTCTTGGTCAAAGGGGACGACGACTTTATCGCCCGTATCCGCTACCCCCATGTTGAGAAAGATGAGATCTTCGACATGCCCGGCATCGTCAGTCGGAAAAAGCAGCTGATTCCTTACCTCACCGGTATTCTCAAAGAAATTCAGGGCGGGGCCGTGGCCACTCCACCCACACCGCCGGAATCCGCCGCGGCAGACGTCGAGACCGCCGCGACTTGAACGTCAGGCGGTCTGGCGGACTCCGCGGTCAAGTTCATCCAAGTGCCGGACCAAGACCTCCGCGGTCGCCTCATTCGTGGCGAGAGGCACATTGTAGATATCGCATACCTTGAGGAGCGCAGCGATATCGGGTTCGTGGGGGTGGGCCGTCAGGGGATCCCGTAGGAAGACCACCGCCCGCACGTGCCCTGTCGCAATTTGCGCCCCAATCTGCAGATCACCACCCATGGGTCCAGAGAGCAGCGCTTCCACCGCCAGTCCCGTCTGAGTGCGGATCAGGGTCCCGGTGGTTCGGGTGGCAATCAGTTTTTGGGACCGCAGGAACTCCGCGTGCCGGGCAACGAAAGCAACCATCGCTTCCTTCTTCGCATCATGCGCAATCAAGGCGAGGGACCTGAGATCCGCGGACTGGAGAATGGGTGACGTCATGGCACTCGGTTAATCGAGGGATAGGAAGCGCTCAAGCCGGCGCTGCACCCGCTCACGCCCGAGAACGCGAAAGATACCGTAAAAGGAGGGGCCGGCACTCACCCCGGAAACCGCCAGTCGACCCGGATGAATATAATCAGCCGTCTGTGCCCCATGGCGGGAGGCCACCCCGTGCAGCCACGCCTCAAGCGTTGCATCCGACGAAAAGTCTGCCTGGGCGAGCGTGGCGAGCAATTCACGCACACGGGCCTTTGGATCACCTTTCCCAAAAATCTTCTCCTTGGCCTTCACATCGGTCGCAAAGTCCTCACGGAAAAAATACTGAATGGCGGGAGGCAACTCCTCAAGCGATCGAACCTTGACCTGGCAAAGCGCCAGGACCTCCCGCAGGTAGGCGCTGTCTGGATCCCCCCCCGAAAAGGCGCCGGTGCGTTTGAGGTAACTCGTAGCCAAGGGAACGTAGTGGTCGACCGGCATCGCATGCAGGTAGGCCATATTCATATGCGCGAGCTTCTTCTCATCGAATCTCGCATTGCTCTGGTTCACGCCCGGCAAATCGAACAATTTGACGATTTCAGGAAGCGGCATCTTCTCCGCATCATTCTTGGGTGACCATCCCAGCAGGCAGAGAAAATTGACGAGTGCCTCGGGCAGGAATCCCCGGCGCTGGTACTCTTCAATCAGCGCTCCCTGATCCCGCTTGGACATTTTGCCCGGCCCGTTCTGTTTCAGAATCAGAGGAATATGAGCAAAGACAGGCAGCGGCGCCCCAAAAGCGCGGAAGAGCTCGGTATGCTTGCTGGTATTCGATAGGTGATCTTCACCGCGAATCACATGGGTGACCCGCATCGCGATGTCATCCACGACGTTGACCAAATGGAACACGGGATTGCCGTCCGATCGCACAATCACGAAGTCCTTCTCCTCCGTCCGCTCAACGCGACCCCGAATGGCATCCTCAATGATCTGAGACTCGCCCGAAATCCGGAAATAGGTCGCACCGTCCTTTTCGTAAGTCCGGCCTGTCTTGCGCAACTGAGCGAGGTACTCCTGATAAATCGACGATCGCTCACTCTGCCGGTAAGGCCCCGCCCCCCCTCCCACCCCGGGGCCTTCATCCCAGTCAAGCCCCAGCCACTTGAGGCTGTCGTAAATGACGCGGAGAAACTCATCACTGTTGCGCTCCTTGTCCGTGTCCTCAATCCGCAGGATGAAAACACCCTGGGTATGCCTCGCGTAAAGCCAGTTGAACAGCGCCGTGCGGGCGCTTCCGATGTGAAAGAAACCGGTTGGACTGGGAGCGAACCGAACGCGAACCTGGGACATGGAATGAAAGGCGAAACTTACGCTTGTGGTGCCGCAAAACGCCCAGCAAGAACCAAGCGGTGCATGCTGTCAAAGCCACTCCCTTCGTCCCCCCAGAACTCGTCCGACGGTTTGAGGAAATGGCCAAGGCGCAGGGCTTCCGATCGGAGTTCTTTGCTACCGTCGACGCATGTCCCATGATCGCATTGACACGAAGGCGGTCCGGCCCGCGTCCGCGGATCTATCTTTCAAGCGGGATTCATGGCGACGAGCCCGCCGCCCCCCTGGCATTGCTCAGGCTGCTGGAACAAGGTTTTTTTGATGATCGGGCGGTTTGGTTCCTTGTTCCGATGCTCAATCCCTCGGGGTTCAGGCGCCATACCCGAGAGAACAGCGGGGGGCACGACCTGAACCGCGACTATCGAGAACCGCAGACGATGGAGGTCTCCGCACACATCCGCTGGCTGCAGGCACAGCCTGGCTTCGATGTGTCATTTTGCCTGCACGAAGATTGGGAGGCTACCGGCTTCTACCTCTACGAGCTCAACCCTCAACAATCCCCTTCGCTTGCGGAGTCCATGATCTCCGCGGTTGCGCACCACTTTGCAATTGATCGCAGCCCGGTCATTGATGGTCGACCGGCCTGCGACGGCGTCATTCGTCCCGAGAGCGATCCGGCACAACGTGATCGCTGGCCCGAAGCCATCTATCTGCGCGCCCACCACACGTCTCTGTGTTACACGCTCGAGTCGCCCTCCGCCTTCAGCCTTTCGGATCGGATTGAGATGCTCACGCTCGCGGTCAGGGCCGGCCTGCATCACTTCCTGTCGCGCAGATCGCCCTGAGTTGCCGCGTCGTCCTCACCGTGCGGCAGGTGTTCCCGGAGTCCGTGGATCCGGCAGAAATCCTGCAGGTCGGGAGCAAGCGGCACCTCCTCGCGCCATGCGATTCCAGCCTTGCTCAAGTCGATCATCCTACAGTGCAAAGCCTGGCGGGGCAGCAGCAAGCGGGCCGCCAGCTCGGGAGTCCATCCGTGCTCGATGAACGTGAGAAAGAGTCGCGCATCGGGACCATAGATCTTGTCGCCGACAATGGGATGTCCCAGCCACTGGAGATGCGCCCGGATCTGATGCTTGCGACCCGTCTCGGTTTGGACCGCGACCAATGTGAATCCATGGTTCCATGACAACGGCACCACTCGTGTCCTCGCCGGCTGGCCGGAGCCGTCCAAGGTCACGCAACTTTTGACCAGCACCGGGCTCGCTCGATCCGGACCGAGGGGTTGATCAATGAAGACCGGCTCACGCAACTCGCCCCAGACTATCGCCCGGTACCCCTTCTCGTAGCGTCGTTCCTGGGCGGCCATCTGCAGACGTCGTGCGGTCGCCGGACTCTTCGCGAAAATCACGAGGCCGCTGGTTTCTCGGTCGAGGCGGAAGACCAGGTGAGCGGCGCCTTCTCCACGATACGCTCTCACGGCTCCAGACAAACTCGACCAGGGTCCATCTTTCGAAGGGTGACACACCACGTCACCCGGCTTATTCACGGCCAGAATTTCGGCGTCGTCGCGCACAATCCAACTCCGCATCTCGTCTTCGCGAATGAGACGAACCACGCCCTGCTGCAGGCGTCGCTCCCAAGGACCTATCGGCTTGGGGTAGCCGTGGGAATTCGGGATCGCGTTCATGGTTGACCCATCCTCGGATCGATTCGTTTGCGCCTATTAATCATCAGTTTAACCACAAGCACCAGGTGATTCACCCCATCGTCCCTGGCAGTTTTTCCCTGCGAAAGAGGGTCGATTTTTTTGCTGATTGGCGCGCATTAAGCTAGGCTACTTAAATGGGTAATTCGTGTCGTAGGTAGTTGCAAAGCCCCGAAGCGCGACGTATGTTCCGAACGAACCTTATGATCGATTTTCCGAAATGGGAAGATCTGCCAGTCCAAAGGACGGCATCCGTGGAAGGAGTCATGGAAATTGTCGGCTCTGGGGCCGCAAGGTACGCATCGCAGTGCTCATCATTTTTCGGCATGCACCGAAAAGGAACCCGAAAGGAACCCAAAAAAACATGAATAGTACTCACCACACCCCCGAATTGATCGTCTCCGGCATTCACCTCGACCTCACGCCTTCGCTCAAGACGTACGTCCGGGAGAAAACCGAACGATTGTTTCGCCATGAAGAGCGGATCATCCGCGTTCGCGTGGAATTGGAGTGTGACCCCAAACAATCGGTGAGCAACCGCTTCACCGCGAAAGGGCATATCTCAATCAATGGACCTGATATGAATGCCTCGGTTGCGTCAGACGAGTGTCACAAAGCGGTCTCGCTCCTGGTCGACAAACTGGATCGCATGTTGAATCGTCGCTCTAAGTACTTCAAAGCCAAACGGCATCTGGCACAAAGCATCGACGTCGATGCGGTCATTCCGAAAATGGCCTGAGCCAGACGTTCGTCTTCTGCCTCATTCAAACACCCGCCGGCCTGCCGGTCGGGTGTTTTTCTTTTCCATCTCGCGTCGGCGAGCGTTGGGGCAGTGACCGTTACCGGCGGATGGACTGTCAGACTCACCGCAGCCTGTTGCGGATGACATCGGTCAACATCCTTTGTCGGGTCGCCCACCCCATGCGCCTTCTGATTCTCGTTTTCGTCGGATGTCTGGTCGCTTGCTACACCACAGCTCAGGCCGTTCGGAATCCGTTGATACCGCAACGAGCCGACCCCTGGATGATTCGGCACACCGATGGTTACATCTACTTCACCGCAACGGTGCCGGAATATGACCGGCTAGAGCTGCGACGTGCGCGTTCGATCGCCGGACTGGCGGAGGCCACCCCAACCACGATCTGGCACAAACACGCATCGGGCCCCATGGGATCCCACATCTGGGCTCCGGAACTTCATTTTATCGATGGTTCTTGGTACCTGTACTTTGCCGCCGGTGACGCCGAACGCGTGTGGGACATTCGGATCTACGTACTTGAGAACAAGTCGGCAGATCCGTTGGCACCCACCTGGATTGAACGAGGACAGCTCAAAACGGGATGGGAGTCGTTTTCCCTCGACGCCACTACGTTTGTCCATCGGGGCATCCGCTATCTGCTCTGGGCCCAAAAGGACCCACACATCCAGGGAAATACGAACCTCTACCTGTCGCAAATGAAAGACCCCATCACCCTAACGGGACGGGTAGTTCGGCTGTCCAAACCGGAATACCCTTGGGAAAAAGTAAGATACTGGGTCAACGAGGGACCAGCGGTGATCGTGCGCCAAGGTCGAATTTTCGTGTCGTTCTCCGCAGCCGGCACCGGGCCCGAGTACTGCGTTGGCCTGCTTTCCGCATCGGAGGACGCCGATCTCCTGCAGCCCGAGGCATGGACGAAACTCGCAACGCCTGTCTTCGCTCAAAGTGAAACGAACCGCATCTTTGGTCCCGGCCACAATTGTTTCATCCGGTCGGATGACGACCTCTCCGACCTCCTGGTTTATCATGCGAGAAGTTACCGGGACATCAAAGGAGACCCCTTGCGCGATCCCAACCGCCATACCCGGGTCCAACCGTTGACGTGGAATCCCGATGGTACGCCCCACTTCGGCATCCCGCGACCCGACACCCCGCCTCTCCCCTGATCCCGCGGTGTTTCCTCCTCTTGCAGCGACCATGACCCTTCGTCTTGTCTTTCTCCTTTGGGCCGTGGCCTGGCCGGCATACTCGCCGGCCAAGGAGGCCACCTCGGTCCAAGAAGCGCACTCGGCTTTCTGGCAGTTCCGGTTCGACTCCTCCGCCGATGAAAGCGGTGGCATCCTGGTTCAACCAAACCACCTCTACTCCGCCGCACGAGGTTTCGGCTTTGAACCCCAGATCTCAGCGGCCTCGAACAGCTCCGACTCTCCCATCCCCAGTCCATCAGGTACTCAGTCATGGTCGTTTTCAGTCCGATTGCCCGAAGGAAACTATCGGGTCTTCGTTCGTCTGGGCGCGTCCGATGTCGATACCGAGACCACGATATGGGCGGAGACGCGGCGTCTGATGCTCGAATCCGTTTCGACCCGCTCCGGAAGCCACAGCGACCACCAATTCCTCGTCAATGTCCGCACCGACCGAATCGCACCGCCACCGCCCAACGCTCCCGGAGGTGATCGGGTCCTTCTCAACCCCCGGGAGGCGGGAAGCCTCACGTGGGACGACAAACTCACACTCGAATTCAGTGGCCATAATCCACGCGTCAGAAGCCTGAGGATCGAACCGGAGCGGGACGCACCAACCCTGTTCCTGATGGGTGACTCCACCGTCACCGATCAACCCCGCGATCCCCACGCGAGCTGGGGGCAGATGCTGCCGCGTTTCCTTAATGCTCACATCGCCGTGGCCAATCACGCGGAGTCAGGCGAGACGCTCAAGTCGTTCATCTCCGGTTTACGCCTGGCCAAGGTGCTCGAATGCCTCAGGTCGGGCGACTATCTTTTGGTCCAATTCGGTCACAACGATCAAAAAACGCAGTGGCCGCAAACGTACTCGGATCCAAACTACACCTACCCGGCTTACCTGAGGGTCGTGATTGCCGAAGCGCGTCGCAGAGGAGCAATTCCCATTCTGGTCACCTCCATGCATCGCCGGCGGCTCGACGACGCTGGAAAGGTGGTCGATTCACTGGGCGACTATCCGAATGCCGTGCGACGCGTGTGTCAGGACGAACATGTGGCCTGCATCGATCTCCATGCTTTGAGCAAACGCATCTACGAAGCACTCGGTCCGGCCCGAGTGAACGCAGCCTTTGTCGATGGCACCCATCACTCGAACTACGGAGCTTACGTTCTGGCGGCTGTCGTTGCCGACTCGCTGCGTCGCGTCGACTCCAGACTGGCAACACTCATGTCGATCCCAGGTGGTGCCGTGGACCCCGATCATCCGCCCGACCCGGGACACTGGCAGATTCCGTCCCGTCCGACGCCTTCGCCTCAACCACTCACCGGAAACTGAACCCAATCAGGGACTGCTCCCAAAGCCATCGAGCAGGGCCATGCACTGGAGAGCGGCCAGTCCCCATTGAGCGGTGGTGTTGGTCGACACCTCAGGCGCCTCGTCGACCGGCTGGAGGACCGTGGGACCGTGGATCCTGCGGACTTGCGGTCCTTCAGTTCGACCTCCCCCGGGCCCTGCACGGCGAAACTCCTCCCAAGCTCGGCGCGCCAGCCGTGGATCAGACTTCACCTTGGCGGCGAAGGCGGTCAAACGCGAGTGTCCTTGCTGCAAATTGATCCCGCGCAACGGAGCGCCCAGCCTCTGGGTTTGCTCCTCTGGCGTGGCGTTGTAGAGTTCGCAATAGTCGAGCCAGGCTCGCGTGAACTCCGGCACCTCCAGCAATTGCACCAGCTCGGCGCAAACCTCCACGAGACCGAACACTGCGCTGAGGTGCGACACATTGAGACGGCTGCTCGATGACAATCGGAATGCACCGGTGGCCAACTCCAGTCGTGCACCGCCGGTAAAGAACCCGCGCGGTTGTGCCGCGATGGACTTCATGCCGGACACCAGTCGCGCACGCATCGTCTCGTCTCCGGTTCGCTCCCACTCGGTCAGCCAGGCTGCGGCCAACGACCCCCAATCCGTTCCAAAGCCGGCATAAACCTCCTTCGCTTCGGGGTCTGGTGCCGTCACCAGATCCTTCGCTACTTTCCGATTGGCCTGGACGAGGGCCAGAGCCCGGGCGGCCTCATTCTGCTCCCGCATCAGGTCACCGACGCGTTCGTCGCCGGTCAGGTAATAGTAATAGCGTCGATTCGCCGCCGTGCTAATCCGAAGCTGCTTCGCACTACATCCCCAGTGCAGCACATTGTGGCGAGAACCCAGGGGCGCAAACCGACCGGTATGATGGACATCCACTTCACCGGTGTGGCGGGTCATAGCCTCCGCAAAGCGAAACACATCCGCCCGGCCCGTGCGCAAGAAGTAGAGCCACAGCCAAAGATCGGTTGAAAGCTCCGAATTGTCCCACGCAAACCCTCCGACGTCGTATCGCCATTCGTTGCGATCGGAATCGTAGGTGTGCATCACATCCCCAAAATTCCAGAACCCATACCAGCGCCGCTGTTCCTGCTGGGAAACGTAAAATCGAAAATACGCATCCAAACCTCGATCGATCGCACCGAGATCGGTTCGGGCTTCGTTCATGGGTGACCACAATCCTCCGAATACACCGCACGTATGCAGGTAGTGGGGGGTGGTCGTCAAAACCGGCGGTGTTCGCACGGTTTCCGCCATGGCTACGAGCCTGCCAGCATCCGGGGTCTCTGGAAGCACCCACAACGTGAGTTCGCTGGTTCGCGCCACGCCGTACGGGGAATCAAACCCGGGTTCATAATCCTCATAGGTGACTTCAAGTCCCTCGAGTTGCTTGGCGAACGTGTCCTGTCCCATGCCATCATGGTACGGGCGCAAGTCCATGGGGCCGGAATGGGGCGCCCACAACCAGGCCGTGAGGCGGCACACCTCCTCAGCAGCTCCCCTGACGTCGAGTTGAGCGGGATGACTCTGCCAAAAATTCCGAATTCCGACCGCGAGGCCTCCGGCCGGCGAACCCACATAGGCAAGTCCACCTGCGCGCTGACCTCGCGCTGCGCTGAGCCAGGTGAAGCCTTCCCGCGTCCGTTTGGTGATCTCGAAACCATCACTATTCGCCTGAAAGAGAGTCCAGTCAGAGAACGCCGGAATATAGTCGAGACGACTGCTCACCCGGCGATCCCACGTGGCCACGGGTGGAGTCGCCTTTCCCGCGCGCTGCGCTGCCCTGACCTCGGCCCCGGGATCGCGCCGCAACCCGGTGAGCCCACGCACGGCCTCCGAGAAAAGTCCGTCTCCCTGCCCTGAGAAGCGTACGTGGCGATCGTGGAATGCCCCCCGCATCGGCACCTCCCAACGCAAACCAATTCCGGCAACGACATCCTGATGGGGGTCCCCCTCGTAAATGAGGGTATGCACGATTCGAATGCTCTCGCCGCCCGCATAGAAATAGAGCCGCAAGGAGTAACGAAGCCATGATCGGTGGCTCCCGCCTGGCTCGGGATGGCTACCGTCCACCCGCAACACCGCACGAATGGGTCCGGCCTGTTCCAACGTGACCGTCGTGTGAACGCCCTCCCATTCAGCACCGGCTCCACTTGGGTTCCCGTTGAGGGTACCACTACGAAGCACCAGACTTCCCCGTTGCCCCACCACGCGTCCGGCACACTCCAGCGTTTCGATCAACACACGGCCCGACTTGTTTACCCGACACCGGAAGCGGCCTGTATCCACCTCGTAACCCGAGTCCGTGGTCACTACACGTACGGCTTCCGTTGGGACCACGCCTGTACCCTCGGAGAGAACAAAGCGTTCGCCCTGCAACGAGTGAGACGCAACCGAGTGGGCACTCCACTTTATCGATCCGTCGGGCCAAAAGGCCATCGGCCAGCTTTGCAGCGGCACCGCCTGTCCGGACTCAGCCTCCAACTTGAAGTCCGTCTTTTTCGGGAACCGACCCCGGGGCCAGGGCATACCCCAGGTCACGCCCGGTTGGAAAGCGGGAACGCGCTGATCCAGCCAGCGTACGGGTGCGCGGCCGTCACCGGGAAGCACCTCTGAACCCGGCGAACGGGCTCCCGTTTGCGCCGTCACCAGGCCCGCGACCCAGGGCGTCGTCGCAGCGAATGCGGTCGTTTGCACGAATTGCCGGCGCGTGAGGGTCGAGGAGGTACTCATGGGGGGTGGGCGTCTCAATCCAGGTGGAACACTTCACGGAGTTCAGTCGAAACGGGACTGGAATCCGGGTTGGATGGCATCACATCCTTCATGTACGCCCACCACTTCCGGCATTCGGGTGTCGAGGCGATGGCGGTCCAACGGGCTTCGTCCTCTATCTCGGCATAGGCGAAAAGCCGACGGGACTCTTCATGCAGGAATATCGAATAGTTGTGGACTCCGTGTTGTTTCAACACGCGTTCCAACTCCGGCCAAATCGGGCGGTGCCGTCGCTCGTACTCGTGCTCACTCCCGGCATCCACCGACATGACAAAGGCTTTTCGAATCATAGGGTAACGGATGGTCTACGCACAACCCAGACTACCCCCTTGGGCAGAGCTGGCGATCCCATACCTCTCCACGCAATGACAGAAATCGGAGATCAGTTCCGCCACCCGGAAATCTGACAGTCCTATTTTTTCGTTGAGTCAGCAAAGTGAAACGCCCTCTGTTGGGGCGCATGGCTGCCCCAACCCTGCGTACCCTCGCCCGCGAATTGGGACTCTCGCGCACCACCGTCTCCGATGCGCTCTGTGGTTCTCATCGCGTCAAAGCGGAGACCGCCGCCCGGGTCCGGGCCGCGGCCAAAGCGGCGGGGTACGAACGAAACCCTCTGACCGGCGCGGTCATGTCACAACTGCGCCGTTCCCGCGGGCAGCAGTTTAGAGGTGTGCTCGCGGCGGTCGAAATCGTCGAGGCCGTGCACAGTCCGCTCGCTCAGCGGTACAACGACGCCCTCATGTCGGGTGTCATGGCGCGAGCGGGTGAACTCGGGTTCAATGTCGAGCGGTTCGTTGTCGGGCCGCAGGGCGTGCGACTCAACCGTCTCGACACGATTCTGCATACCCGCGGGATCCAGGGACTCATCCTGCTGCCGGCCTCGGGGTTTCCGGATTTGAGCGCCCTGAGCTGGCATCGCTACACGGCGGTCTATGCGGACTACTTCATCGATCATCCTCCGCTGCATTGTGTCTGCTCCGACCACTATCGCTCGATGATTGCGCTCCTGCGTGAATTGCACGCCCGAGGGTACCGGCGTCCCGGCCTCTTCATGGAGATCTCATTGAGCGAGCGTCTGCAGTTCCGCTGGGAAGGCGCTTTTCTCGCTCTCCAAAAGTATCTGCCCGAAATCACGGAAGTGCCCACCCTGCGCTCCCGGAACATCAACTTCGAAACCTTTGCTCCGTGGTTTCGCAAGCACGACCCCGATGTTGTCATCGGACACTTTCCAGACGCGATGGATTGGATGAGTGCGTGCGGTGCTAAACTACCAAGCACCCATGGATTCGTCTGCCTGAATCGGCTCAGGACGTCGGGCAACTGCGCCTGCGTCGACCTGCAAACGGCTCAGCTGGGGGCCCGATCAACCGAGTTGGTGGTGGGTCAACTGCTCCACAACGAACTCGGCGTGCCCACGCAGCCTTCTCTCACCACCATCCCGGCCCGGTTGATCGAAGGGCCCACGCTTCGACCGCGAGGCGCGAAACCCGGACGGGGTGACGCCAAACCCGGCAAGGTCAGGGCGGGAGCCACGTCCAGGCACTCCACCTCCGAGGGGGGCGAAGTCTGACGCCTCAGCCCGGCCCGGCTGGCCGAGGTTTGGACGTCGGCCTCTGGGGCCAGTTTGTCCGTTCAGAGAGTTTGCGCGCCAAGGCGGCGGGCACGACGAAGACGGTGCCGTGACGCATGCGTTGGCGGGTTCCCTCGAAGGGGAACGACATCTGGGATGAAACGTCCTCCCATGTCTTCAAGTCCTTCGACCGCATGGCACCGTATCGATGGGTGGTGTAGGCATCAAAGTAGACAAGGTAGTCCTCCCCCACCTTGATCGCCGTGGGACCTTCCACCCACATGCCACCGGGAGTGAAGGGAGGGGACAGCGCGCCTACCGCGCCTTGAAGTCCTTCGGTTTCTGCCAGCTGCAGGTACTTTTTCGGAGGCGTCACGGTTTCGTCCTTGATGATGAGGAAGGTTCTGGAGCCCGATCTCAGAAACGTCGCATCGATGACGCTGAATCCCGGATCATAAAACAAACGGGTCGGCGTGAAGTCACGAAAGTCCCTGGTGCGGGTCGCATAGATGCGGTGGTTATACGCCGACTCGGAAGTGCCGGCCGTCTCCTTAAACCGGTCGGGCAGGGTCGATGCCCAAAAGATGAGGAACTCCCCCTTTGGCTCGTCATAGATCACCTCGGGTGCCCACGAATTTCTCACACTCGGTTCATGGGCCATCACGGGCAGCGCTCGCTGCGCGGTCCAGTCGACGAAATCCTTGGTCGACGCGTACCCAATGTGATTCTCGTTCCAGCCGGTCGTCCAAACCATATGGTAGACGCCGTCGGGTCCTCGGGCGACACACGGATCACGCATCAGCCTTTCTTTGCCGCCCACCTCGGGGGCGAGGATGCTCTCGCCTCCGGCGATCGGGCGCCAGCGGTATCCATCGTCGCTCCACGCCAGGTGCAAGCCGTCGGCCCCGTTACCCGTGAAGTAGGTGAAGAGATAGGCCTCGTCCGCGGCGAAGACCGATCCAGCCGCCGTCACGGCCAGTAAAACGTATCGAAGGAAGAACATGGTGTGAGCGACAAAGAGGAAGAGCCGCACCGGAGCCGGTCCAATCCATGAGGTTCGACCTCCCTGCCCCGGCATGAAAAAGCCCTCCGATCCCCATCGGAGGGCTTAAGGCAACCATCTGAGCAGGGCCTAGAGGTCGAAGGTCGCGGTCAGAATGAACTGGCGCGGATCGATGATTCGGAAGTTCCACGGCGTGCCATCGGGATTGTAGGACACCGCCTGCAGACGACCGTTTTCCAGCGCGTTCCGGACGTTCAGCTGGAGCCGGCATCCGACCCGGTCATTGAAGAGCTTGAGGTTATAGCTCATCATGAAGTCGGCGTAGAAACGTGACTTGTCAAAGATCGGCCGGCCTCCATCCAGGGAACGGATCGCACCATCCGCCTCCGGGGCCTGCCCGTAGAAGCCCACCACAGCCTCATCTTCCCATCGGACCGTGCCACCCATGGACAGGTTCTTGAGCCAGCGGTGGTCGCCCGCGATGCCGGCGAAACGGTAGTTGGTCGTCAAATTCGCCCGCCACTCGCGCGTCTGCGGACGAGGCTTGCCCGAGTTCGTGACCGCCAACTTATAGGGCGCGTCGACATTCACCGTGTAAAAATTGCGCGGAATGTTGGTCCCGGTGGCACCGGGCAATCCCGTTTCCCACCAGAGCTGTCCTGCCCCGGCCAGCTGGGTTCCATCGGGCAGCCGGTCCGTGGGAATGCGCACCGTGGTCCAGGTGGGCATGCGTGCGGCAATGTAACGTGCGATGTTGGGCGAAATGCTCGTATCCACCGCCTTTTGCTGAGTAATCGTGCCCTTCACGGTCCAGTAGCGAGTCGGATTGTAGAAGATCTCAATCTCGGTGCCCTTGGATTGGACGTCGTTCACATCGGAAAGTGCACGGTTCTTGAGTCCGTTCACATACTCCTGGGTGACCCCCATGATCCGGTAAACTTCAGTGGTGACTTGGGCGAGCGTCCACGTCGGGTGAATCGTCGTAACCCAGGTGTAGGCCGTGTCCTCAAGATCGAAGTTGTCTCCACCCGCAGAACCGAAGCCAGAGGCGTCACCCGACGCGTCAAAGTCGAGGCGAATGGGCCGCGTGCCAATGACCGCGGTGGAGCCATTGCGGGCCGCGTTCTGCAAGGTTTCATACTTGTTGAAGCGGACATACAGCTTGCCATCCAGCGCGCTGAAGGAAAAACCGAAGTCTTTGCCGGATCCCGTGGGATCGGGCAGGAGTTCACCGAACAAATTGTACGCTGCGGGAGCGGGCTGGAAGCTATCCGACTCATTGTAGTGGAAGCGGACCGTGCGGAGGATGTCCGCCATCTTGTTTCCTGCCTCGGCCCGGCGCTCAATGGCGCCCCAACCGGAGAAGGGCCGAACGACGATTCCCTTGGTATTGGTGGGGCCTTGGGTCTCAATCCACGTGTTCGGGAAGATGTCGAGGTAATCCGTGTTGAGATACCCATCCGCCCGGAGGGGAACCGGCACGTTGTTCACCGAACGACTCTTGTCCCGGCGCCAGCCCAACGTGGGTACGATGCGGTCCTTCCACATGAAGCCCTGCCAGACCAGGCCGCGTGTGCGGATCTGCGACTTCTGCATGCCGAGGGCGAAATAGATCTCGTCGAGATTGACACTCTCGTTGACCCATTGGGCGGTGACGCCGTTGTAATAGCGGAAGGTCTGGGTGCCACTGAAGCGGGTGGGCGCCGACCCGGCATAGTCAATGACTGACCCCGGCTGGTTGATCGGGCCGCCGCTGTAATAGCGCATGTAGGCGCGGTTCTCCACGCCAGAGCCAGGAATGTTGGCCAGGTTCGCCGCCGTGTGCCAGGCTTCGGCCGACACGATCTGGTCGCGATATCTGACACCATTGCCATTTTGCGCGAAGGTGTTTTCGCGGAATTCAAGATAGGCCGCAAAATTGTGCCGCCCAACCCACTTGCGCCAGCCTTCACGCTGGGTCAGGTCGAGCTGATAGGCCAAGGTGGCCCGGGCATTGTCGTTCAGCTCGGGACGGCGGAAGGTCTGCATTTCCGAACCGCCGAAATAAGGACGGAGAAAGTAGGGATTCGGAGTCCCATCCAGCAGCTTCTCGTTGATGTCGAGCTGGATCACGGGCGGCGCACCGTCCGATGCCCCAATGAAGGCGCGGCTGGTGGTGGTGACGTCCTCCCGGAGAATGCCGGCCTGAAGGGCAAGCTGGTGCTCGCGCCCCTTGATCAGCCATTGCTCAAGTTCGACCTGATAGATATCCGCCTTCTTCTTCATGAAGTTGGGCGCGGCGAAGTTTACCTCTTCCCAATCGTAGATCGACTGGTCGGTCACGCCCGGCTGCTGGAAGAGCGGGGAAAGGGGTACGCCATAAACGCCGCCACCTCTCTGGTAGGCCGTTCCAATTTGCTGATAGCGAAGTTGTGTATTGGCACCACCGGGACTCGCAGTCGTCGAAGTGCGGCTGACGACGTAGCCGCCAACCGTGCCGTCTGGATTCACAAAGACGCTCGGGCGATTCCAGAATCCGGTGCCACCGTTGAGCATGCCCCTCGGGAGGCCCGCCGTTTCCTGGGCCGCCGTCATCGCCGTATAGGTGGTCCCATTCAGCAACCGCCAGCCGCCGGTGTTATTTTGGAACGTGGGATCCCAGACCGGACTGCCATTGGCCCGCCACTCGGTGATCGTATCGCGGGGGGTGGTGGAGTTGGCGCGACTCGCAAAGTTATGGTAGCTCTCATAGCTTCCGCGCAGGGTGGTATTGCTGAAGGGCCGGAAGGAGAAAGCCGCCGTCATGCGGTTCGATTTGTCGCGCGACGGTTTACGCACGTACTCGGTGTCGTCGTGCACGGCGGCCAGCCGAACCGCCAGCTTGTTCTTCCACAGGACTCGATTGAGGTCGAACGTGCTCCGGAAACTGCCTCGATCATCGACGCGAACCAGGACTTGCGAGATATCGCGGGTCAGATTCGCCCGACCTGAAATCAGGTTGACCGTCCCAGACGCCTCACCCAGGCCGAAGATATTGGAATTCGGGCCACGGCTGATCTCAACGGAATCGAGATTGTAGGTGTCGACGGGGATGGCACGCGATGCTGCGAAGTTTCCCCGGGCGAGATTTGCGGTGCCCAGCCCGCGGACGCGATTGGCGGTTTCCGGCGTCTGCGCGACATTATCGACGGTGAATCCACGATCGATCGTGAAGTCCGTGTATTGAAACACACCTTCGGTGTTTCCTTCGTTGGAGAAGATGTCGTTGATGTCGACCGCGGCCGTATCGATCAATTGCTGCTTCGTGATCACGGTGATCGACGAGGCCAGATCCTCCAGCTTGGTGTTCAGTCGGGTGCCCGACATCGTGTTCGAGGCCTGGTATCCATTGTTTTCCGCCGTCACGGTGAACGGCGACAATTCAACGGTATCCTCCCCCGATCCGGCTGGCTTCTTTTCAACCGGGATCTTCTTTTCCGGCACCGCTCCAGAGGGTTCGTTGGGCGGATTGACGACTTGGGCGTTCGAGGGTCCGGCAAGGGCCAGAGCGAGCAGAGCGCCAACATGAATCGAACGAGGAAGAGGGGGCATGGTGAATCGGGGGTCTGGGTTGGGTCTACATGGACTGAGCCTCCAAATCCGACTGAACAGACTTGGAAACGAACCGGGGTGAAACGTCTCGAGCTGAGTCGCGCGGTTCCGAGGTAACGCGAAAATCGCTTCGACTCCATCACGATCAACGACGCCAGGAAGCAGACACAACCAACCGGGATTCAGACAGTCCGACAAGGGCATCCGCTGCCGCCAAAACGCCCATCCTCGTCAGTTCAAATCCCCGCGTCCCACACCCCGACACTCTCCCGAAAAGCAAACAACTGACTCAAACGCAGGGCAGTTCCTGGCCCACCCACTGCGCGGATCACGGCTACGTTCCAACACTTGCGGGGCAGAGATCCCTGCGGGAGTCAGCCCTGACGCTGTCCTGATCAAAAGTCGAAGCGATCGATATTGTCCTTGTTGAACAAGAAGGGCTTCCCCAAGAGAATGTTGTCTCCCTCGATCGAAAACTCACCGAGCTTTCCCGCCACAAAGCGTTTCATTCCCACCTTGAGTTTGCCCTCGGCCAGAGCCACCGCAGCCTGCACGGTGAGATAGCCAAGATCTTCCGTGTTCCAGAGAATCACACTCTCGGTGACACCCTCCTTCACGTAGCGGCGGTTTTCGTTGGGGAGGCCCAAGCCAATCACTTTGATCCGGCCGACTTTACCCGCCTGTTTCACGGCTTCCGCGGCTCCGGGCACACCGGGAGAGCAAATGGCCATCAATAGCTTGAGGTTGGGGTGAGCGCTCATGAGCGCCGTCGCCTCTGACTGCGCCTTGTCTTTCAAATCATCGCACGGGCGAACCGCGACCAGTTTCATCGACGGGTACTTTTCCGCCAATCGGAGCTCAATGTGCTTTTGCCATTCGCGCTGATTGGCGGCTGTCAGGGAGGCGCTGATGATGGCAAATTCGCCCGTCCCCTGGCATAACCGCGCAGCTTCATCCATCAACGCGTGCGCAATCCCTTGAGGGGTCGCCTGATTGACAAAAAAACTGCGCGCGTCGGCCAAGGCATCCGCGTCATAGGTGATCACCTGGATGCCCTGCTTGCGGGCCTTGCGCAGAGCCGTGGAAATGCCCTCCTTGTTCTCGGCTGCGACCGCGATCGCATCGACCCCGAGCGTGATCCAGTTTTCAACAATCTCGTTTTGTTTGGCAGCGTTGGAATCCACCGGTCCATCAAACAGCAGGTTGATGCCAAGTTCTCGGGCCGCCTTTTCGGCCCCCGCCTTGCACGACAGAAAGTAGGCGTTGCCTTTCGATTTTGGCAGCAGAGCGACCATGAGTTTTTCGCCGGCCGCGAGGCCGATGGAAAACGGCTGCAGGGCAAAACACAGAATCAGGAGAGTGAAGCGAGTGATTCGAAGGGTCATGAGTGGGGGGTGAAACAGGGGCGAGGGAAAGACCGAATCCAAGGGCTACATTGCCCTATGGGAGACTTGCTCCGGTTTGGCGAGCCCGGAGCGTCCAGCGTCGGACGCGGGCCAGGACGGAGCCAGAGAGGGTCGTCGCGGTGAGGACGAAAATCAAGAGACAGCCCGTGAGGAGCCCAGCCATCTCTTCGGCTGCGTTCATGCGGATGACGCTCGGAAGCGTAGCGAGGCCATTTTTCAGAACGGCAATGGCAGCGACCCCAAGCAAGGTGCCGGTGACACTTCCTTTCCCTCCGAAAATGCTGGTGCCACCGAGGACCACCGCTGTGATCGCGAACAATTCGTAGCCCGTGCCGGCGTCCGCCTTGGCCTGCCCCAATCTCGCGGTATAAATCATCGCAGCCAGCGCGGCGATGATCCCCGCAAGCACGTAAACCAAACCGAGCTGGCGGTTGGATGCGATGCCGGCAAATCGTGCGCCTTCAGGCGAAAAACCAATGACCCTAAACGAACGCCCAGCCGTGGTGGAATGAACCAAGAACCAAATCATCACAGCCACGCCCAGAAACATCCACGCCTGCACCGGGAGTCCAAGCCACCGTTCCTGCCCAAAAAACAGGAAGCTCGGCGAAAAATCCGTGTAGGTCACCGCTCCGCGCGTCAAGGCTTCCGCCAATCCGCGAAACAGCGAATACGTGCCCAGCGTGACAATCAGTGGGGGCAACCTGAAACCCGTGATCAACCCGGCATTCAACCCGCCGGCCAATGCCCCGAGCCCCAACGTGAGCAGAGTAGCGACGGGCAGTGACAACCCAGCTGCCTGCGAAAGATGTCCAAACACCACCGCGCACAATCCCAAGAGCGACCCCACCGAAAGATCGATCCCTCCGGTCAAAATGATCGGGGTCAGCGCCAGGGCCAAGAGTCCGATTTCACACGAATGCCGCAGGATATCGAATTGACGATCCCAGGTTCCAAATCCAACCACCACGCCCCGGCGATTGGTTGTCGTTCCGTAGGTGTAAAAGAACCACCACTCCACGATCAGCACGGCGAGGAGCAGGGTCTCATGGCGAAACAGGACCGACTTCCAAAACGCAGATGCTCGGTGGGGAGTCGGCATCTGTTTCGGGGCGATGCCCGCAGCATCCGGGGTCTTCATGATCATTTCAGGCCTGATTCCGACCGCGCAGTCCTTCGGCCGCCACGGCGAGCAAGATGATCCCTCCCTGAATGGCCTTTTCCCAGTATGCCTCAATGCGGAGGTGAATCATCGCGGGCGAAACACAGGCCAGGAGCAAGAGACCAAAAAACACGCCCCAAAGGTTCCCGCGTCCACCCGAAATCGCCACACCGCCCACCACGGCGGCGGCGATCACCTTCAGTTCCAAACCCAAACCCGACAAGGGCTGCACCTGGGGAGACTGGACAACGTTCATCACCGCGGCCAGGCCGGTGAGCGCTCCCAAGAGCACAAAGACTCCAAAGGTCACCCGCTTGGGACGGATGCCGGAAAGGCGGGCCGCCTCTCCATCGCTTCCAACCGCGTAGACATATCGCCCCACGGCCACATGTCGCAAGGTCCAGGAAAGCGTGACAACCACGAGCACCGCGACGGCCAAAAGGGCATTCTGTCCCCATCCCTGACTCTGCCCGAGCCACTGGAATTGATCCGGCAGGTTCACAAACTCGCCCTGCCTCACAAGGTTCAAGCCCTGCCGCAATGCCACGAGCGTTCCCAAGGTCACCACAATGGAAGGCAAACCCAGCGCCGCGACCAAGAATCCATTCAACGCTCCCAGCACACTCCCAAGCGCCACCGCCAGCATCGTCACCACCGAGATCGAAAAGCCCTCGGCAGCCAGGAGACCAGCCACCACGCTGCACACGGAAAACTGCGAGCCAACGGAGATGTCGATCTGGCGGGTCATGATCACCAGTGCCATGCCACATGCCACAACGAGCGCGGGAGCCTCCCGCGTCAGGAGGGACCGGAGCGGCTGCGCCTGGAAAAAATCGGGGGCGCGCCAGGCGAGGAAACACAACAACAGGAGAAGAACGCCCAGAACCGAGATCTCGCGAGCATATCGTTTCATGCGGACTTTTCCTCTTCCGTTTTTCCCAACGCAGCCGCCATGACCGCGGCGGCCGACGATCCTCCCGGAAGCACGGTCACAAGTCTCCCCTCACGCATCACCCCGATCCGATCACTCATGCCCAGGATCTCCGGCAAATCACTCGAAATCAGAATCACGGCCAGACCCTTGGCCGCGAGGCGGCGAATGATCCGGTGCAACTCCCCTTTCGCCCCCACATCGACGCCCTGCGTGGGCTCATCGAGAATCAAAATCTTCGGCTCCGTCGCGAGCCAGCGCCCCAACGAGACTTTCTGTTGGTTGCCGCCACTGAGTGAACCGGCGGGCGCACCGATACCGGCGGTCTTGATCCCGAGGCTTTCGACAAAATGACCCGCCGCTTCCCTTTCCACCCGCGGCCGCAAGATTCCCCAGGGAAAATACCGTCGTCGCGCCGCCAAGGTGAGATTATGCGAAACAGGCATCTCCAGAACCACGCCATGCCGGCGTCGGTCTTCCGGCACATACGCGATGCCAGCCGCCACGGCCACTCGGGGGTTGCGGACGGAGAGTAGCTGTCCGTCGACGCGAATCTCGCCCGCGTCGGCCGGAGTGATTCCGAAAAGCGTACGGGCCAGTTCCGTCCGACCCGCGCCGACCAGACCGGACAGGCCCAGAATCTCGCCTGCCTTCACGGTGAAGCTCACCTTTTTCAATCCGCCCGCTTTGCAGACCAGCTCCCGCACGTCCAACCGGATGGCTCCCCCCGAGAACTCGGTCGGCGGATACAAGTGAGCCACCTCTCGGCCCACCATGAGCTCGATCAGGCGGGATTCACTCATGGAGGTGACGACATGGGTTCCGATTGATGCCCCATCCCGCAACACCGTGACCCGGTCCGCCAACGCAAAGATCTCTTCCAGCCGGTGAGAAATGTAGATGACGCCCACCGACTGGGCACGCAACGCACGCACCAGGGAAAACAGGCGCTCCTGCTCTTGCCGCGTGAGCGACGCGGTGGGTTCGTCCATGATCACAATCCGCGCTCCCGCCCCCAGCGCACAAGCGATCTCGACCAACTGCTGCTCGGGCATCGACAGGGTCCGAACTTCCCGGTCCGGCCCAAAATGCGCGCCGATTCGCGACAACAGCGTTTCCGCCCGCTGCCTTCGTGTCGACCAATCCACCCGCCGCCAGGACGAGGACGGCTCAAGCCGGAGCGCGAGGTTCTCCTCCACGGTGAGATCCGGGAAGAGCGCGGGTTGTTGGTAAATGCAAGCAATGCCGTGTTTTCGCGCGGACAGGGGATCGATCCGACGCACGACTTCACCCGCCACCTCGATGGTGCCTGCATCCGGGGCATGGGCGCCGGTCGCCACTTTGATCAGGGTCGACTTGCCCGCCCCGTTTTCTCCCAGCAAGGCATGCACCTCTCCTGCTTGAAGTTCAAAGTTCACGCCGCGCAAGGCGCGGATGGCGCCAAACGATTTTTCAATCTGCCGAAAGGCAAGAATGGGAACGGCAGACATGGGGACTGCGAGGCGAAGAAGGAGGAACCGAGACCGGTTTCGAACCACAAGGCAGGTTCCAAACCATACAGGATTGAGCTTGGTCAACGGGTTGTTCGCGATGCAATGCCAGAGATCGATCCAGCTAGAATTCACACCGAAACGTCACCGGGTGCGCGCTGTACTGTCAGATCCCGAAGGGACTGGCTTCCTGCCCGATCATGGCTTTCGTCGACGAACCCTGAGATGCCGACAGGATTCGCGGTCGGTCGTAGCCGGCCAGTGTCCGTTCGCCGGCAAAACCCAAGTGTTCGTCCGTTTCTGCCGCGCCAACTCCGAGCTCGGTCGCCTGCGCTCATCCCCTCCGTTCGGTCCTACTTCCTTCCATGCGTACGCTCTCCTTGTCTTGCTTGATGCTCCTTGCGTGGAGCGTATCGGGTCAGCCCATCGTCGAATCGCTGTCCCGTGGGGTCGTCGCCCTCCACCAGCCCGATGGCAAAGTCTTCGTCAGTTGGCGTCTCCTGGCCTCCGACCGTCCCGGCACCGCCTTCAATGTCTACCGCACCACGGGGCCGGCCACCCTTACGCCAGAAACGCCAGGAGGCAGGGCCGGTCGGTCACAAAGCGAACCGGCCACCATCAAGATCAATCCGGTTCCCGTGACCGGCGCCACGTGGTTGATCGACCCCTGGCCGAATCTGAGCCGGACCACCACGTATCAAGTCAAGGCGGTGGTCGCGGGGATCGAAGGCGAAGCCAGCAAGGCCTACACCCTTCCGGCAAACCTCCCCCCGCTTCCCTATCACTCCGTTCCGCTCCAAACACCCGCGGGCTACACGCCCAACGATGCGTCGGTCGGCGATCTGGACGGTGACGGCGACTACGAAATCATCCTCAAGCAGGAACAGCGCCCGCGGGATAATTCCCAAGGTGGCCCGACGGGCGAAACCCTCCTGCAGGCGTACCGCCTGGACGGCACGCTCCTCTGGACCATCAACCTCGGGAAGAACATTCGCGAGGGAGCCCATTATACGATGTTCATGGTCTACGACTTCGACTCGGATGGCCGGGCCGAGGTCGCCTGCCGAACCGCAGACGGGACGATCGATGGCACGGGCAAGGTTCTAGGCGACCCCCAGGCGGACTGGAGGGAGACGGGAGCTCATACCGTCCCCACCCAAGACCGGACCGGGAGCGTCGTCACTCCCACCGGACTCGGAGCACAGCTGGAGGGACGGATCCTGAAAGGGCCCGAATACGTGACGATCTTTGACGGGAAAACGGGCGCGGCCCTGGCCAGCGCGGGGTATCTGCCCCGCCGACACCCGGAAACCGACAATCCGACGCCGGAACAATTGAAGGCGATCTGGGGCGACGGCTACGCCAACCGCTCCGACCGTTTCCTCGCCGGAGTTGCCTACCTCGACGGCCAGCGGCCCAGCCTCATTCTCTGCCGCGGCTACTACACCCGCAGCGTCATCGCCGCCTGGGATTGGCGCGACGGCAAGCTGACGAGCCGATGGGTCTTTGACAGCGACGACGGCACCCCGGGTAACGAGGCCTATCGCGGACAAGGGAACCACAACCTGTCCGTTGCCGATGTCGACGGCGATGGACGTCAGGAAATCATCTACGGAGCGGCCGTAATCGACGACCATGGAAAGGGTCTCTACTCCACCGGATGGGGACATGGCGACGCGCTGCACACCTCAGATTTTACGCCTGCCAATCCCGGGCTTGAGGTGGTGACGATCCAGGAGCGTTTTGGAGCAGAGGGCATCAGTCTTCGCGACGCCCGAACGGGCAAACCCATCGTGACCATTCCCTCGGTGCGCGCAGCCACCGAAGGTGGCGACCGTGGAGAGGGCCCGGGTCGAGGGATCGCCGTGAACATCGACCCCCGTCATCCCGGCGCTGAGTTCTGGGCCGCCGGCGCGGGCATGGACGGCATTTATGCGGCGGATGGCACCAAAATCCTCGACCGCCGGCCGCGCGGATTTCCCTGCAATTTTGCCATTTGGTGGGATGGGGACCTGCTGCGAGAGCTCCTGGATCAGAATGTGATCTCGAAGTGGGACGCGTCCCATGCCACCTTGAACCCGTTGCTGGTCGCCCACGCGTGCACCGCCAACAATGGCACCAAGGGCAATCCTGCGCTGAGTGCGGACATCTGGGGCGATTGGAGGGAGGAGGTTATCTGGCGTACCCGCGACAATCGGGAGCTGCGCATCTACACGTCCACGATCCCCACCGACCATCGGTTGACGACGTTGATGCACGATGTGCAGTACCGCGTGGCAATCGCCTGGCAGAATACGGCCTACAATCAACCGCCCCACCCGAGCTTTGCCCTCGATGATGCATCCGAACTGCCTTCACCCCCTGCGGTTCGGTACCAATGAACCGATTTGGAGCGACCGAAATCGGTCCACCTGCCGTCAAGGGATCCATGAACACGCAGCGGCGGTTTGCGTCGCGTTCGACCACGGCCCTCGTTCTTTGCTTTCCTCAAACGCTTCTAGCTCCACTTAACTTCATGTTAAATAAGTGGTAACATGAAACTAGGTGCACGGAAAACATCCTCCAGCGCGTTCGGCTCAAAAAAATCCTTGCTCCTTCCGAACCAAACTCTGTTCTCAGCCCCTCTGGCTGGTAGGATACTCAAGTGGCCAACGAGGAGAGACTGTAAATCTCTTGGGCTTCGCCCTTCCCTGGTTCGAATCCAGGTCCTACCACCATCTCCCAAAACGGGGCAAGTGGCTGAGCCTGCACGACTAGCAGATGAAAAAGCCACCTGTCGGCGGGGTCCACGTCCCCCCGTTGAATACTTTAACTATTCAATTGGGGCTACCGGAGACGCGGTAGGCCCGCTCCCGCACACCCGGGAGAGCGCCCCCGTTGAGCGAACTTCTGCGGACGGCGAGCGTGGTCTCGTGGCGCTGCGCTCCAAGCCCATCACGATCACGACGGTCCAAAATCCCAATGGATCGACGAGCTTCCGCGTGATGGGGACTGTGCGGCCGAAGTCACGCCAGCGGAAGCGGCACTTCCTGGATTGGGAGGATGCCGTCGCGACGCAGGCGGCGTGGGAAAACGAACGGATGATGAACGCGGCGGCGCTACGGCCCAAGATTACGCGCCTCACCCAGGCGGAACTCGCGCAAGCGGAAGCGGCCGTCGAACTTCTGCGCGGTTCCGGGCTCACCTTGATGGACGCGGCCCGCCACCTGTTTCGGGCCCCACCTCCGCCTGAGCCGGTGGCGCGGCCCATCAAACCCGCTTTGGCGGCTTTTCTGTCGGAGCGCCGGCCCTTTGTCGGACCGCGCCGGCATGAAGGGCTTCGGATCACCGGCGAGCAGTTCACCCGGTTTGTGGGGGAGGAGAGGGCCCTGTCCGACCTAACGACGGCCGACGTTACCGCATGGCTGAAATCGAAGGGTGAGTTGAAGAAGAAGAGTTGGAATAACTATCGCAACGACCTGTTCACGTTTTTCGCCTGGTGCGCGGCCAAGCCGCGGGGCTGGGTCATCGACAATCCGGTCGCGCCGGTCCCGAAGCACAAGATCGTGCGCGGCCAGCCGGAGCGCCTGGAAGTCGAAACGGCGCGGGAACTCATGGCGTATCTCGAGCGGGAGCATCCGCAGTGGTGCCTCTTCTTCGCCTTGACGCTCTTCCTCGGAATCCGTCCCGACATGGCGCATGGCGAGATTGCGAAACTGGCGCAGGCGATCAGTCGCGACGGAGCGGAAAAGTATTTCAGCAACGGCGTCCTGCACATCACCGGAGAGATCGCGAAGGACCGCCGCACGCGTCAGATCGCGCTGCCGGAGAATGTCGTCCATTGGAGGGAGAAATATCCTGCGACCGCGCAATCCGTGTGTCCCGGTGACTGGCCGACCTATCAGTCAATCCGGGAACGATTCAAGATTCCGCACGACGGGCTCAGACACACTGCGATTTCCGCGCACGTGTCATTGCACGGCAGCTTTGCCGATGCCGCCGCGCAGTTTGGTAATTCCGAAGCGATGATCCGCACGCACTACTTTAACCAGATGAGCAAAGCGGACGCGGAAAGATTCTACGCAATCCTTCCGTCCATTGAGTCCTCACACATCGCAAGGTCCGCGGCCAAGTAGACCGAGGTAATCCTTCAGGATGGGAATCCGCTCGCCGAGCGGTTCGAGGATTCGCGCCAGGGGCAGGAGCAAACAGGCGGCGCCAATGATGCCGGTCGGCATCACGCCCAGATACATGGCCAGCAAGCCGAGGCTCAAAAACAAATAGATCGGCCCGCGCAAGAACTGTTGTTCGGACGTTAGGTTGGGCCTAGTCGTTGACTGACTCTCGTGGGTCATGGATTTTCCCATCGTAGAGCCCGTCGTAGCGGATGCTGCCCGCGGCCGTTATTTTTTCCGTTACAGAAAAAACGATCCTTGTGCCTCAGACACCCGCGGGGGCGGTTTGGCGAAGCGAAGTTCGCTCGCAAAGGTATCCATCTCGCGCTCCCGGTCCTGACCGAGTTGCGGCTGGGCGCGCAACCGCAGGAGCGAGCGCTCTTCCACGGCCAGATAGAGCGGTCCGAGGTTGTGGCCGCGTATCACCACCAGCCATCCGCCAATCTCGATCTTGAGGATGTCGGGTTCGCCGTGGTCCCAGCGCGCTTCGACGTAGTGCAACCAGGGGAGGTTGCGGCGCAGTGCCTTGCCGTCATCGAATGTCACATGGCTCGCGTGGGTCGCCGTGTCGAAGTGCAGCTTGGGTTTTCGGAGGACTGTGGTCGGTGTCATGGGCTAAGCTGTTCGCCGTGGGTTTCACCCCGTTGCTGTTTCGCCGCCGCATCGAGGTAGACCTCTCGAATGTGGGGACTCAAATGGTGTAGCGCGCGCGGCCAGATTTGCTCGTTTTCCACGATGCGATGGCGCGCCATGAATTCAGTCGCGAGTTCGCGGCCCGGATCGGGCCGGGCCAGCCGGTTCAGGATTTCCGCCTTGTTGGATAGATAGATGGCGTGCGCGCCGCGGTAGCGCGTGTTGCCCACGTAGAACTGGCGACGGGCGAGGGACCGCATGGCCACTTCGCCCAGCACAAGCAGCGATTCCTCCGACGTGCTGCCCTGCGAGCGGTAGGACGTGAGCGCGTGACCGTAGGTCCACGCGGCAAACGTGCGGGGCAGTTCCCGCCCGTCGGTGAACACGATGCGATCCGCCATCGGAGCGACGTGCGCCACTTCCTTGAGATCGCCGTTCGCGAATCCCGCGTCGTCTTCCCGCCCGCGAATCAACAGCCGGTCTCCCACGGACACGGCCAGCGCTTGCGCCCGGCCGACCTCGAAGGCCGCCCGCTGCTTGCGGGTGATCTTCGCTTCGCGCCCCTTCGGCCCGCGCACCCGCAGACCATCGGGCAGGACGGCGATGACCTCGGCCGCAACGCCGCGCTTGAAGAAGCGCGTATCGCGCGCGAACAGCAGTCGGTCACCGGCGTGGTATTGGTCCCAATGAATCTTCTGCTCCTCGGTCCACGTGAGTGGCTTCACGGCCTCGCGCGTGACCTCCGCTTCGCCGAGCAGACCCGCGTGGCGGAGCGCGGGCCGCACCTGCGCGTTGAAGCGTTCGATTTCCTCCCAGAACGGAATCACCACGAGGGTTTCGATGCCGCGCACCCGATTGCCGACGTAGTGCTCCGCCACTTGGGCAAACATCGCGTGGTCGTCCGCTGTCTCGCGGATCAAACCGCGCCGGTCGGCAAAGTCGAAAGCCTCGGCGACGGCTCCGGTGGCGAGGAGGCGGCTGAAGCGGCGGTCCGCCTCGTTGCGCTGGCGCAGGACTTCGGCGAGGCGCACGACGGGCGTCCCGGAGTGTCGGATGATGTTACGGAGCGCATCGCCACGCTGCACGCTGTAGTGCTGTTTCGTGTCGCCCACGAGGAGCAGGCGCGCTCGGACGTCGGTCGCGATCCGCGTGATCTGATCCAGTTGCTGCGTCGAAAGGAGCCCGGCTTCGTCGATCAACACGACTCGCCCCGTCGCTTGCGCCTGCATCGTTTCGCTGACAAGGAAGCGTTGCACGGTGTCTGTCTGTTCGAGGCCGCTAGCCAGCATGGCATCCCGTGCCCGGGTGGTCGGGGCCAGCGGGAGGAAACGCGTGCCGCCGGCCGCGAGATGGGCGCGTTCGAGGGCGGTCAGCACCGTGGTCTTCCCCGTGCCGGCGTCGCCCACCAGCACGCTCAGAAAATCCCGGCTTTCGAGCAGCGCCGTCGCGGCCCGACGCTGACCGGCGGTCAGTTCGGGCGGAAGCTGCGTCGGCTCGCCCAACGGGAAGCGTTGGTTGCGGCCGGTGCGCACGCGCTGCACCGCCGCGGTTTCTTCGTGCCGGATTGACCGGAGGCTCATCTCGCCGTCCTTGCGAATCGCATCTGGGTGGGCTTCGAGCGCCTCGCGCAGCTCGCGCCAACGGTAGAAGTCCGGGTGTAGCTCAAGCGCAGCGCTCAGCACCTCGCCTTCACGGACGACACTGTTGCGCTCGTAAACATGGCGCAGCGCCGCTTCGAGGACCGACCGCGCGTTGCCGTGCGACCACTGCATGCGCGGGGCTTGTTGGCGCGCGGCGCGGACGAGTCCATCCAGCGCGCGTGTTTCGTCGGCATTCAACTCCGCGCGTTGCTTCGCCCGCACGGCCGGGGTGGAGATTTCCGTGAGTTTATCCTCGCGCGATTCTCGGACGAGGATCTCGACCTCCCGCTTCGTCGGTTTGCGCCCCTTGTTCGCCGCGAACTCCTCCGCCAGGCGTTGCACCTGCCGGGTGCGCTTCGAGAAGCGCTCGCGCAGGTGCTCGACCCCGCGCACGGCGAAGCCTTTCGAATTCATTTCATACGGCTCGTATCCCAGCGACCGCAGCCGCGAGGCCAGCTCGCGATACATGACCTGACGGAGATAGGGCGACGCCCGCAGCATCTCGTTTTGTTTCAGCGCCAGCCACTCGTTGCGTGTGTGATCCCGGGTCGCGTTCGTGAGCACGGCATGCACATGGAGCTGAGGATCGAGGTCTCGGCTTGCGTCATGCATGAACATCGCCCCCACGAAATTCCCGGTCAGCCGAATCTGCTCTGTCCCGGCCGCATCGCCACGGCGCTCGCGCACGGCGGCGAAGCGCTCCATTTCGGCCAAGGCAATTTTGACCGATTCATGGAAAGCCTCACGCACTCGCTCGTCACCGCCGACCATCGCGAGCACGCTCACGTCCTTCGGCGCGGAGAATTGCACATCGAAGAACGCGACCCGGTTGGCCTGATTGCGCGCGGTGAGCGCTTCGCCGGTCCCCGGGTGCCGATTCTGGCGCAAGGCCTCGAACGGCTTGTCCGTCACGGCACCCGTCAGTCCGAGTGCCCGGGCCCCTTCGCCGATCCACTCGCCGAGGATCTCCTTTTCGCCTTCCGACCAATAATCGTTTTTCCGCAGGTGATGAGAAAGGTAGGTGGCTCCGTTGCGAATGAGTCCGACGGTGATCATGCCGTGATCACGTCCGAGGTTATCGTCCGCCTCAACGGGGCGCCCCTCCCGATTCCAGGGTAGGGGGCCTACCGGTTGCGCGGTAGTCCTCCGCTTCGTGGGCGGACCTCAGCGGCTGCGATGAGCGGGGCAGGTCGGCGAAAATCTCCCGTGCTTGTTTGGCCACAGACGCAAGGCCCTAACGAGTTCGGGTTTCTCTCGGGCGGTCAGATTTGCGATCCCCGCAGTCCATACGTGAGGGCAGGGGAGCTACCCTTTTTCGGTAGGCTCGGCATCTCGCGGATCCGGAGAAAGCGCGCTTTGGTTTCCGCACGATCGGTGATGAAAACGCTCCCGGCACCTCACGTTTTGATGCGCCAATGGCTGCACGATCCGCACGCCCTCACGGTGGCGGCGTTCGCGATTTCCGCGCTGTTTCTGGGCATCGCGGGCTGGGTGATTCGTAAGCGTCCGGCCGGGATCCTATCTTGCGAGTATTGAAGCGGCTATCTGCGAGGCGCATGGTGACCATGCGCATGAGCCAATGGTCACTATGTGTGTCACTGCAGTGGCTGCCAGTTCACCGGCAACAGAGGCTTCAGG
>JAEUGY010000059.1 GCA_016794625.1 Opitutaceae bacterium | reverse complement strand
CCGCTGCCCGTGCCCGCGTCGATCGTGCTGGAGGTCAGCGGCATTCTGCCGGTTCCAGGCGAACGTCTGCTGGTGTGCACCCGCCGGGGAGAAATCTGGTGGGTCGATGGCGCCTATGACGAGGTGCCGCAGCCTCGTTATTCGCTGTTTGCCTCGGGCCTGCATGAACCGCTCGGCCTGGCGGCGGCGCCCGGCGGGGGTGTCTATGTGGCGCAGCGCCATGAAATCACCCGGATCGAGGACGGGGATGGCGACGGTCGGGCGGACCTGTTCAAGACCGTTTACCGCCTGCCGATCTCGGGCAACTACCATGAGTACGCCTTCGGACCGGTGCTGGCGCCGAACGGCAACCTCCGCGTCGTGCTCAATGTCGCCTTTGGCGCGCCCACGCAAAGCTCGGTGCCCTGGCGCGGATGGATGCTGGAAGTCACGCCCGAAGGACGAATGACCCCGATCGCGGCCGGGCTGCGCTCGCCGGCGGATCTGCTTCTGACCTCGAAGGGGCTCTGGTTGTATTCAGAAAATCAAGGCGAGTGGGTTGGCTCGGGACGGGTCACCGAGGTGCAGACCGGGGATTTCCTCGGCCACCCCGCGTCGCTCGCGTGGTCCCATCTGCCCGGTTCTCCGGTCAAGCTCGGCCCGGATGATGTGATCGGCGACGGTGAACCCATGCACCGCGTCGCCGGGCGGATGCCCGGACTGAAGACCCCGACGATCTGGCTGCCGCACACGGTGTTTGGCATCTCGAACGCGGGCCTGGCGGAGGATGTCACCGGAGGGCTCTTCGGCCCCTTCGCGGGCCAGCTCTTTGTGGGAGACCAGGGACAGAGCAAAATCATGCGCCTGAGCCTCGAGCAGGTGCGTGGCGTCTGGCAGGGCGCGGCGTACGCGTTCCGCGAGGGCTTTGAAAGCGGCGTGCTCCGGATCCGCGTCGGCGAACGGGGGCGCATGTTTGTGGGGGAGACGGCCCGCGGCTGGGGCTCGGTCGGCCCGAAGCAGCAGGGTCTGGAGCGGCTGCACTGGACCGGGGTGATGCCCTTTGAAATCCAGGAAATCACAGCCAAGCCCGACGGCTTTTTGCTCCGGTTCACGCGTCCGGTCGATCGCGCCACGGCCGAGCAGGCGTCGAGTTACGCCCTTGCCAGCTTCACCTACAAGTACCACGGCGTCTATGGCAGCGCCCCGGTCGAGCGCCTGAGCTGCCCGATCCGCAAGATCGAGGTGGCGGCGGATGGACTCTCCGTCCGGCTGGCGGTGGCCTGTCTGCGCGAAGGGTACGTGCACGAAATCAAGGCGGCCGGCGTGAAATCCCGGGATGGCGCCGAGGCGGTTTTGCATCCCGTGGCCTACTACACCTTGAACCGCATTCCGGCCGGCCCGCGGATCATACCGATCGATCCGGCGGATCGCGAGTGGTGCCAGCAGACCGCGCCGACGGCTGCGCCGGTGGAGTCGCCCAAGCGACCCGCGGTGGCGCCGGCCGACTGGAGAAACCGCGAAGGAGACCGGCAGATCCTGCTCGGCACCCAGCCCGGACTGAAGTTCGACCGCGAGCTGATCACGGCCAAGGCCGGGGAAAAGCTGCTCCTCGTGTTCCGCAATGACGACGACATGCTGCATAACTTTGTGCTTTGCGCGCCGGGCCGCGGCCAGGCGGTCGGCGCCGCGGCGCTCGCCCTCGGGGTGGAGGGGACGGCGAAAGGGTATGTGCCCGATTCTGCCGATGTGCTTTACCACACCTCGCTCGTGTCACCCGGCTCCACCGACCGGATCTTCTTCGTCGTTCCGACGACACCGGGTGACTACGATTACATCTGCAGCTTTCCCGGACACTCCCAGCTGATGAAGGGCGTGCTCCGCGTGAGCGCCCCGTAGTCCGACAGTCCGAAGTTTGGACCTGTTGCCAATGGGGTGCGGCCCGGCATAGCCTCCCTCCACCCCTATGGCGACGTCTCCTCTGCGCGCTTGGTTGGTTTTGCTGGGTGTGTGGCTTTCCCCCGCAACCGCCCTCCTCGGCGCGCCGGAGCGCAAGACGGACGCAATTGCGCCGCCGGAGGGATTCAAGGAGCCGCGCTGGGTGTTCTCGCTTCTGCCCAAGTCGATGCAGAAGGATCCCCGGCTTGATTACACGGTGATCACCGAGATGACCCCGGCGGGTCGAAAGCTCCCGCCGGTGACCAAGGACAATCCCGCGTACTATGAACTCTATTCCGCCGGATTCCGGCAGCTGGGCGACGCGCCCGGGGAGGAGAAAACGCTGACCGCCGAACAGCTCGAACCGTTGCTGGTGCGTTCCCTAGAGGGCAATGGATTCCGACCGGCGAAACGACCGGAACACGAGCCGTCGTTGTTGATTCTCTACACGTGGGGCTCCCACAACCGCCTGGTCGAGGGCGATGACGAGAACCCGTCACTTTCGAGCGACCGCCTCGCGCGCAATCTCCTGGAACGTGCCGCGCTGGTGGGGGGAGATGCCTTTGCGCGCGAGCTACTCCAACTCCTCCGGGATGCCGACACCCAGGCCGCAGCCGCGGCGGTGCCCACCCCGCCGGGAGGCCGCCCCGTGTTTGATCCCGGCATGCTGGAGTTTGCCAACCCGGTCAGCCTGTTCCGCTCCAAGTCGAACCGGAATGCGTTCCTCTTGGATCAGACCTCGGACTCGGTCTACTACCTCGTCGCGTCCGCCTACGACTACCGATCGGCGACCACACCGAAGAAGACGCTCCTGTGGCGCACCCGCATGACCGTGTCGACCCAGGGTGTTTCGCAAATCCAGACCCTGCCCACGCTCGTGCAGGCCGGTGCGACCTACTTTGGGCGCGACATGAAGGAGTCCGCCATCCTCAGCAAGCGAACCGTGCGCGAAGGCACGGTGGAGATCGGGGCGCCCACGGTGATCTCCACGGAGGAGCCAAAGTAGGACAAGGTAGTTAGAGTCCACTACGACCCACAGGGAATTCCCCCAGGAAGAGACGGGCGGATCAACCCGGTGCGGGCATGACTGCGGTGCGGTCCTGCGAAAATTCGCCCCCTGATTCAAGCCGCGGGGCTTTGCGTCGATACCGGTCCGTCAGCGAGGAGCGCCTGCATCAAACCCCTTCCTACCATGAGCGACTTTTGGGACATCACCGACGAAGACATCACCATCGTGATCGCCAGTCACAAAGCGAAGGCGACGATCGAAGTGGCGCGCGGCTCGATCGACGAAGAGCGGATCATCGCGAACCTGCGCCAGTTTTCGGATTTTGCCGACCAGGTGTCCTCGGCGTCATCGGACATTGAGGACCAGTTGATGGCGGCCGGGATCATCCCTCCGGCGGCGAAAAAGTTCGAGCCGCCCGCGGTTGCGACCCCGGCTTGAACGCCGGACGAGGGAGCAGCGCCGGACGGCTGGGCGCGGTTGGGACGTGTATCGGAGTTTAACTACAGAGGGACGCCGGGACCACGTGCGTCCCGGTCCGAACGGGAAATAAGTCAGGCTTCACCGCGAGGGACGGCTTGATGGCCGGATGCGGATTCGAAGGACTGGGACGTCCGTTGTAGGCGGGGTCGCCGACCGATGGGTGTTGGATTGATGGAGGGCGTCGCTCCGTCGGCGCCGGTTGCGCGTTGCGTTCACCAAAACGGCCGGGCGTGGTGGTTCGTGGACCGTCCCCCGGCGTCGACGGAGCGACGCCCTCCAACGGAGCCCAATCTACAGGGTTCATCAGCGGCCTCTTGAATTCACGCGGCCTCAGCGAGGCCACCTCCAACGGGCAATTTTAACGGCCGCCGCCGGACGCTGTACTGCGGGTTCGTAAGGAGGGGTGTCTGGGTTCACGCCGGACGCCGGCGCGAAAAAAGATGGTCAACCCCCCTAGAAATTATTCACCGTGGTGCCGTTGTAACCTGCGACACCGTTTTCCGTCTTCCTCTTCCATGACACCCGCCACCTCCATCCAAGTCCAGCAGAGCCACCGAAACGCGTGGCGGACGGAGACGTCGCGAGGTCAAAGCACGACCCTTCTACCGGTGACGTCCGACTGTTCCGCGAACACGACCAAATTGGCTCGTTTTATGACGGATTACGTCCGTCCCGCACTGGGAAGCTAAGTTCACACCGCACGTCTTTCTACGGCTGAACCCGCTTCCCTCCCGGAAGTGGGTTTTTTGTTGTCCATGACACCCCAACGCCACCTCCGGAATCCGAGCCCCGCTGCTCGTTTCACTTTCAGATTCCTTTGTGGCTTCAACGCTGAGCCCAGTCGCAATCAGCCAAGGTCCGCACCAAAGCCCGCGGCCTTCCAAACCACCCGCCCGTCGGCGGGGTGAGAGGGAAGACGGTGAGTTCTTTTTTTCGAATCGATCGGAACCCGAGGCGCAGCCCGGTTTCCCAGTCAGACGCCCGCCGGAGGCTCCGTTTCCGGCAATCTCATGTTCGGGTGCGCTCGGAGAGCGTTCAACGGCGACGCCGGCCCGGTCATGAGCCCTTTTCGGATGGTCAATGAGGGCACGCTGGTCAGGACGTACGGGATTTCCCGCCGCAACCGGCCCGTGAGCGACCTGGTGCCATCCGATATCTCTTTCCCCTTTGCCGGTGTGAGCAGGGGCTCACGTCCGGCTATCCCTTACCCGCGGTCATTGAGGGCAGACGCACGGAGAAGTCTTCCGGCGCTGAGCGACCTGAAGCCGCGGTTTACCTTTTCCCCCGGTCCGACGCGCCGCGCATTCGCGGCCTTGGCATCCGGGCAAGAAAAAACCCGCCTACCCCAGGCGGGTTTTAATGACCTAACACCAACAAACCTAATGAACTACACAGAGGTAGACGTGGTGCGGACAAATTCGCTCAAAATTCGGCAAAGTTTTTTTGAGAAATCTTCCAAACGCGGCCGTTGCGCAGGGGTGCGGCGAGATTATTTGGTTTGTTAGCTATTGATTGGGAGTGGTTAAAGAAATTCGTGTCCCTTTCCCAAGACCTTCAACTTTCCTGTCCCGGCCGCGTTCATTTCTCGTGAACGCGGGGTCACCCGGTTCGCACCCTGAGTGCGAACGTGGCGACGAGATCGGCCGTTGCCGAGAATAACGGATGAGCGTGAAGCCACCGATCTCCGAGCCAGACAGGAACACTTGTAAGTAGCGCAGAGGAGACAGGGAGGATCGATTCGATGAAAGGGCTCACCGGGGCACCGCCTGCCATCTGTCGGGCGGTTTTCACTTTTCATCATGCAAGCCATCCCCTCCGACACGCGGTCTTTCGAGGTCTCCGACCTGCTCGACCTTGTTCCCACGGCCGTCGCGGCCGTGGGACGGCGTCTGCCGGCCCATGTGGATCGCGATGATCTGGCTTCCGCCGGTTATCTTGCTCTCGTTCAGTCATTTCCACGTGCTCCGCGCGTGGAGGGAGAGGCTCGAGCCTTCCTGTTGCGACGAGTGGCGGGTGCGCTCCGGGACGAATTGCGGCGATCCGATGGGGCAGGACGGCGGGCACGCTTCTTGGTGCGGCGCTATCGCCAGACGGCCGAGGTGCTGGAAGGAACCCTCGGGCGTGAGCCCACGTTGCCCGAAGTCGCAGAGCGCTTGGGTGAACCGCCGAACCGGCTGGCCGCGGCGCTCGCGCGGGCGGAAGCCGCCACGGCTGTTGCGGACGGCGAAACCGTGCTCGCCAGCCTGGCTTCGGGAGCGACGACGCCGCTGGAGGACGCCTCGCAGTCCGAGCGTCAGGAGCAAGTGCGTGCGTTGCTCGCGGTTTTGACCCCGGGTCAGCGAGTGGCGGTGACGCGCACCCTGTTGGAGGATCGTACGTTGGATGACGTGGCCACCGAGTTGGGCGTTTCTGTCGCCCGGGCCGGTCAGCTCCGGCTCGCGGCCCTCAAGAAGCTGCGTGGACAGCCCGAAGTCTTGCGACTGTGGAACGAATTGAACGCAATCGGGTGAGCGGAGATTGACCCTCCGCTCGCCCTTAGCGTTCGGACGAGGCGACCGGACCGCTGGAGTCGCCCACCACCAGTTGCGAAGGCAGCATCAAGTCGGCGAAGCTCTCGTCGTCGGCTCCGGTGCTCCCCAACATCAAACGAGCGGCAGCTTCACCGAGTTTGGCGGGATCGGTGCCGGCCCCGGTGACACTCAAGGCGTCGCCGGCCTGGGCCCGGGGCGCATCCGCGCCCACCACGCTTAAGTCCGCGGGAACCTGCCAGCCTTCACGATGCAGGGCCTTGATGGCACCTGCGGCCATCAGGCAGTTGTAGGCGACAAAAGCGGTGGGAAAGTCGCGCCGCTGACTATGAACCAGCAAGGAGTGCATGGCCTCACCCCCCTCGGCACGATCCGCTTCCTGCAAGACGACCACATACCTCGGGTCGGCTGACAGTCCTGAGCTTTGCAACGCCACCCGGAAGGCCTCCAAGCGCATTTCATGGCGACCCAGGCCGGCGTTTCCGCCCAGCCAGCCAATTCGCCGATGTCCAAGACTGTAAAGGTGTTGAACGAGTGAGTGCAGGGCGTGCGGTTCGTTGCCGAGCACCGAATGGCAGAGCCCTGAGTATTTCGCAGATACCGCGACGATGCGGCGCTCGAAGCGACGCACCTCGTCGAGGAACGGCCGTGCGACTTCACCCAGCAATACGACCCCCCGAAGTGAGTGCCCCGCCGGGAAGACGCGGATCAGTTTGTCGTGGTCCAGCAAGTCCTCCGAGCCGAGGAAGGTCGTGGTGAGACCCTGCCCTTCCAGCACCGTGTGCAGCCCGTGCTGCACATGGGCAAAGTAATGACTCAGCGTATGCAAACGCATGGGGGCGCGCAGAATAAAGCCCACTTGCCGGGGCTGCTGGGCGGCGGGTGATGAAGCCAGTCGCATTCCCTTGGGGTGGTAGCCTCGCTTGACCGCATGTTCCCAGATACGATCGTAGGTTTCCGGGCTGATGCCTTGACGACGTCCGTTCAGCACCAGGGAGACGAGCGCTTGGGAAATTCCCAACTCTTGTGCCAGTTGGGTTTGCGATACTTTCCGGGTGACGCGGGCCACAGCGCACAGCTCCGTCAAAACCGGAGGCAGAGGCAATCACTTAGTGACTGCTCGACCTTGAGTGCCCGCTGCCCGGCGACCGGTGGTCCCCGGGGGGACCGGGAAGGGCGGTGCGGGGGCGTTCGCGGGGCCTTGCGTTGGTCGCAGTTACGGCGCGGATCGTCCCGTCCGAACCAAACGGGCGCTTGCGGAGTACGTTCCAGCGCGGATTAGGAGCCCTTCATCGAAAGAGTCTTTAGAATGACAGCCAACCGTGAGGGCATGACACCAGACCGATGTTATGAGTAAGCCGACCGCCAAATGGCTGGGGATACTTGGCCTTTGGGCCTTTGTCGGCTTCGTGCTGTCCACGGAAGTCTATTTCAACCTCCGGGTGTCGCGTCCTGAGGTCTCGTTCTTCGAGGTGGCCCAGGCCCAGTATGCCCGAGCACTGCTTTGGGCCGTGCTTGCCCCGCTGGTCCTGTGGCTGCGCGTGCGCGTGCCCCTCAGCCGCGGCCGTTTTGTGCTGGGGGTGCTGTTTCACCTCGCGGTCAGCCTGACGCTGATGCTCGGCTACTACCTGGGACGCATGGCGCTGCTCCTCCTGCTGGAGAGCGGATCGCTTGAAGGCTACTGGACCATGGCGCACCAGAGCTTCTTCGGGCGAAACCTGATTGATGCGGCGTACTATTGGGCGGTGTTGGCCGCAGGGTATTCGCTCGAACTCTACCGACGCTTCAAGAATGAAGAGGTCAAGGCGGCCCAGCTTGAGTCGCGGCTGATCGAGACCGAGCTCAAAGCCCTCAAGCAGCAGCTGCAGCCCCATTTTCTGTTCAATACCATGAATACGATCGCCGTGCTCGTCCGGGAGGGCCGGAACGATGATGCGGTGACCCTGCTGGCCCGGCTGAGCGCGCTGCTGCGCATGTCGCTCGACTTGAGCCGCGTCCAGGAAGTGACATTGCGTCAGGAAATGGAGTTCGTCGACCGCTACGTGGAAATCCAGAAGGTGCGGTTCGCGGACCGCCTGACCGTGCGCACCCGGATCGAGCCCCAGGCGCTGGAGGCGCGCATTCCCAACCTGCTCCTTCAGCCGCTGGTGGAGAATGCGATCATCCATGGGATCGCGCCCCAGACCAAACCCGGCACGGTCGAGCTGATCGGCCGGGTGATGGAGGGACGGGTTCAGGTCGAGGTGCGCGACGATGGTTGCGGCTTCGTGCCCGACAGCGCGGACAATCCGCGCCTGCACAAAGGCATCGGACTGGCCAATACCCGGGAGCGTCTTTCCAAGCGCTATGGGCCCGACGGCGAGTTCTCGATCCGGAGCGGCCCCGGCCAGGGCACCTCGGTCTGGATCGCTTTTCCCTTTCGAAGCTGATTTTTTCCCGCCATGACCACGAATCGTCCCACCACTCCGACCGCCCCCGTCCGCGCCGTCATTGTTGATGACGAGCCCGCCGCCCGGCGCGGCATTCGCCTCCTGCTCGATCGTGATCCCGAGATTTCCGTGGTGGGGGAGGCGGGCGACGGCATCGAGGCGGTTGAAGTGATGGAACGGTTACGTCCCGAGCTGGCTTTCCTCGACGTGCAGATGCCCGGTCTCGACGGCTTCGAGGTGCTGCGGCGCGCGGGGGTGGCTGCCCCGGCCGCCGTGGTGTTTGTCACGGCCTATGACGAGCACGCCCTGAAGGCGTTCGACGTCAATGCCGTCGACTACGTGCTCAAGCCTTATGAGGACGTCCGCCTGCTCGCCGCCGTGCAGCGGGCCAAGACGGGCCTGCGCGGGCGGGGCACGGAGGCGCTGGCGGCGCGTCTGGCCAAGCTGCTCCAGTTTGTGGAAAAGGAAGGCTCGGCCGCGGGTGAGCCTTTGCCGGCCGAAGGCGAGGAGCGCTCCGACCGCATCCTGTTGAAGTCCTCGGGCGAGATTTTCTTCCTCAAAGCGGATGAGATCGACTGGATCGAGGCCGAGGGTGACTACATGAAGTTCCACGTGGCCGGGCGGGCGCACCTGCTGCGGGAGACGATGGCGCGTCTGGAGGCGCGTCTTGATCCGAAGCGTTTCATCCGTATCCACCGCTCGACCATCGTGAACCTGGATCGGGTGCGGAAGCTGACCCCTGCCTTCGCCGGCGAGTACGCGGTGGTCCTGGCCGATGGCACCAAACTGCGGCTCAGCCGCAGCTACCACGAGCGCATGCAGGCGGTGATGAAGGACGTGTTGTAGGGCAGGCGGAATCCGGACGCGGGGCATCCCGATTCTGGAAGCGGCGATTCCGAAGTTGGGACGCGGCCGGCGCGGGACCCGGGTGAGGGGAGACGGGCGGGGCGTCGGTTGAACCGCACGCCGGACGGCTTCGTCGCAAGCCGAAGCCGATTCGTCGCATTTCCTGCATCGCGGCAGGGACCTTGCGTGTTAGGGAGGCATGCGCCCCACGCTTTCCCTCCTCCTCCTGCTGGTCTCACTGCTGGTTGCGGCTCCCCTCAAGGCCTCGCTCGAAGACATCCGGCACGCCCAGGCGCTCCTGGGTCCGGGAACCTGGAGCCAGCTGATCCGCATCGAGAATGAACGTCCGACCGCCACCTATCCGCGCAAGACGTTCGCGCTCGTCTTTGAATTCAATGGTATCCTCTGGTTTTATACCGCGCGGGATGGCACACAGAGCCTGTCCCTCTTCACCGGCCGGGTGGAAAAGGACCGGAATAATCTACACCCGCTGCTGCTCGAAATCGATTCTGGCTTCACCCGCTTCAAGGTCATCAAGGACGAGGACTATGTGCCGGCGGCGAACCGAACCCTGCCCAATGGCTGTTTTCTCGAAAGCATGGCGGCGGCCCGGGTGCGGGCGGCGCGGGGGGAGTCGCTGGAACAGGCGGGCATCCTGCTTTACTATGCGGCCACCGGCAATCGGATCCATGGTCACGCCGTGCTCGCCTACAAAACGCCGGGCGGAGTGTATGTTGATGATTCGGCTGGACCGCGCTCGGCTCGCATCGGCGAGAATTGGGCCACGAGCCCCATCGAACTGGCCCGGAGTTATGAGCCAGATCTGAAGGACCGGATTGTCCAGGCGCGTCTGGTGCCCGTGGCCGGGGCGGTGCCGGCCAGCGGTTATGCTTCCTGGCGGGCCTCCGCCGTGGAGCCGGGACAGATCGATTCCAGCCGTTCGTTGTAACTTTTCAGGCGACTGCGGGGTTCAAGGGGTGTGCAACGCCCAGGGATCCGCAACCTATTCCATCCGCCGCGCTTCGGGACTTCCTCCTGGGGCGCGGTTTCCTGTTGTTTGGACCCTTGGGGCCAGCGTTCTCTTGCCAACGACCTTCGCTTGCTTCGGAAGCCGTGATCGGCAACCTCTCTTCCTTTAACTCACTCGCACCTCATTTCATGGCTTCGACCTCTCCTACATCGGTGGCGTCACCTGCGGCGCCGCCCAAGAAATCTTCAATCAAATGGATCATCCTGATTGCCGTGATGATCGTGATCGGGCTTGGCGCGGCGGTCGTCATCAAGCGAAAGGGGCAGGAGAAAGTGACGGTCGTGACGGTGGATAAAGCGGTGATCAAGACCATCACCCAGCTGGTTTCCGCCACCGGGAAGATTCAGCCGGAGGTGGAGGTGAAAATCTCACCGGAAGTGGCGGGGGAAATCGTCGAATTGCCGGTCCGGGAAGGAGCGTCGGTGAAGAAGGGCGACCTCCTGATGCGCATCAAGCCGGACAATTATCAGGCCCAGGTCGATCAGCGGGAGGCCGATCTGGCCGCAGCGCGTGCCGCCGCGGTCACCAGCCGCGCCCAGTTGCTCAAGGCCCAGGAGGATTTTGCCCGCACTCGCGACATCTACGAAAAGAAGCTGGTGCCCGACTCCGATTTCACCGCCGCCAAGACGGCCAGCGAGGTGGCGCAAGCGAACTATGACAGTTCCCTGGCGCAAATCCGCCGCGCCGAGGGCACACTCAAGCAGGCGCGCGACCAATTGGAAAAGACCACGGTTTATTCGCCGATCGACGGCACCATCAGCGCTCTGGCGAGTGAAAAGGGCGAGCGGGTGGTCGGCACCGGACAGTTTGCCGGCACCGAAGTCATGCGCGTGGCCAATCTGGACTCGATGGAGGTGCGGGTGAACGTGAACGAGAACGATGTCGTCAACGTCAAGGTGGGCGACAAAGCGCGCATCGTGATTGATGCCTATCCCAACCGACGCTTCATCGGCGAGGTTAAGGAAATCGCCTCCTCGGCGAAGACACTGGGGGCCAATTCGCAGGAAGAAGTGACCAATTTCCTGGTCAAGATCCGGGTCGTCGACCGCGATGTTCCGCTGCGCCCGGGCATGAGCGCCAATGCCGATATTGAAACCCAGACGGTGGAAAAGGTGATCGCCGTGCCGATCCAGTCGGTCACGGTCCGGACCCGCGAAGGGTCCAAGACGATCGAGCAACAGGCGGCCGAACGGGACAAGAAGGCCAAGGAGCTGAAGGGCGACGGGGCCGCGTCCGCCATCAATCAGCGCGAACAGAAGGAACGCGAACGGGCGGACCGCGAGGCCCTGCAGCGTGTGGTGTTCGTGCGCAAGGGAGACTCTGTCAAGCAGGTGCCGGTGGTGACCGGGATTGCCGACACCACCCACATGGAGATCAAGTCGGGCATCCAGGAGGGCGAGGAGGTCGTCAGCGGGAGTTTCAGTGTCATCACCCGGACCCTGAAGGACGGGAGCAAGATCCGCATCGAGCCGCCGAAGAAAACGGAGGGGAAGTAAGTGCGCACGCTCCGGCCGCCCGGCCCCCTGGTCATTGCGATCGAGGGGGTCACCAAACTGTATCGCATGGGTGACGAGACCATCCATGCCCTGCGCGGAGTTTCGCTGGAAATCCGGCGCAATGAGTACCTTGCCATCATGGGTCCTTCCGGCAGCGGAAAGTCGACGCTGATGAACATGCTGGGCTGCCTCGATACCCCGACGGCGGGCCGCTACGAGTTCACCGGCAAGAACGTCGCTTCGATGAGCGACGACGATCTGGCCGACATCCGCAATCGCGAGATCGGCTTCGTTTTCCAGACCTTCAACCTGCTTCCCCGCTCGAACGCACTGCACAACGTCGAGCTTCCCCTCATCTATGCCGGCATTGGCCGCCATGACCGCCTGGAACGGGCGCGCCAGGTTTTGGATTCCGTGGGCCTGTCGGAACGGATGTACCACAAACCCAACGAACTCTCCGGTGGCCAGCGCCAGCGCGTCGCCATCGCCCGGGCCCTCGTGACCCGGCCCTCCATCATCCTGGCCGATGAGCCCACGGGCAACCTGGACTCGAAGACCGGGGTTGAGATCATGGCGCTGTTCGACCAGCTTTACGAGCAGGGCAATACCATCATCGTCGTAACCCACGAAGAGGACATCGCCCGTCATGCCCGCCGCATCGTGCGCCTGCGCGACGGCCTGGTTGAAAGCGACGAGCCGGTCTGACCCGCCTGCCGACCCTCCATGCGCCGCCTGCTCTACGAGTTGACCGAGTCGTTCCGGATCGCCTTCGCGCAGATCCGGGCCAACAAGCTCCGCTCGGCGCTGACCGCGCTCGGCGTGATCATTGGCATCGTGGCCGTGACGCTCATGGGTACGGCCATCCGTGGCATTGATGCCGGCGTCGACCGAAGCCTCTCGGGGTTTGGCGACGACTTGCTCTACGTCACCAAATGGCCCTGGCGGGACATCGACGACTGGTGGAACTTTCGCAACCGTCGTCCGATCAAGACGAACTATGCGGCCCAGGTGAATGAGTGGATCGCCACGCACCCCGGGGGGCCGCTCGTCATGGCCATCCCGGCGGCGGAGCGACAGAGTACGATTGTACGCGGAGAGTTCCGCGTGAACAACATTTACACCCTGGGCACCACGGCAGACTACGCCCGCGTCGTCCGGTCGGAGATGAAGGAAGGCCGGTTCTTCAGCGAGCTGGAGGCGCAGGCCGGGCGGAATGTGTGCATCATCGGTTATGACGTGGCCGACGCCCTGTTTCCCGGCGAGTCGCCCCTTGGCCAGACGGTGCGTATCCGCGGGCAGAATATTGAGGTCATCGGGGTGGCTTCGCGCCAGGGGAGTTTTCTCGGCATCTGGAGCTGGGATTCCATGGTGGTGATGCCCTTGACCACATTGCGGCGCTACTTCCTGGCGAACGACAGCGGGCAACTCCGTGTGAAGGTGGACACCGGCCGTATGGAGGAGGCGAAGGACGAACTGCGCGGTTTGATGCGCCGCATTCGCCAGCTGGGGCCGGAGCAAAAGGATGACTTTGAGATCAACGAACAAGGGGCGATTCGCGAGCAGCTCGATCCGATCAAGAACGGCATCGCCCTGGCGGGACTCTTCATCACCGGACTGGCGCTGTTTGTCGGGGCGATCGGCATCATGAACATCACCTATGTCAGCGTGAAGGAGCGCACGCGGGAAATCGGCACCCGCAAGGCGCTCGGCGCGCGGCGCCGGACCATCCTGCTGCAGTTTCTGATCGAGGCCGTGTGCATCTGTCTGGTCGGCGGGGTGGCGGGACTCGCGCTGGCCGGCGCGCTTTCGTCGATCGTGGCCACGGTGGCGCCCTCGTTTCCCTTGGTCTTTTCGGTCGGACTCGTGGTCACCGGATTGGTGATCTCGGTGTTCACGGGCATTTTCAGCGGGTTCGCCCCGGCCTGGCAGGCGAGCAAACTCGATCCGGTGGTGGCCTTGCGCTATGAGTGACCACGCCCGCAACGCCCTCGCTTCTGGGGAACCGCGATGAACCTCTCCGAAATCCTCAAGCTCGCCCTCGCCGCGCTGTCGGCGAACAAACTGCGCTCCGGCCTGACCATGCTGGGCATCGCGGTCGGAGTGTTTTCCGTCATCGGGGTGATGACGGTCATCTCGGGCCTGCGGGCGAACATTGAGCTCGGGCTGAACGTGCTCGGGGCAAACTCATTCCAGTTCACCAAGTATCCGGCGATCAACTTCAGCGACCCCCGCCAGCGTTTTTCGAACCGGCGCGACATCGACTTCTCGATGGCGACGCGATTCAAGACCATGATGGGCGACGAGGCCAGCGTCAGCCTGCAGATCCGCCGTGGCTTCCGGGTGGTGACCTATCACGACCGTCGGACCAACCCGAATGTCTCGCTCGGCGGCACCGACGAGGCGTTTCTCTCCAGCCGGAACTTCGAGGTGGCGGCAGGGCGGAACATCGACCCGAGTGATGTCGAGTTCGGGCGGTCGGTGGTGATCCTGGGCGGGGACATCGTTGACCGGCTCTTCATCAACGAAGAGGCTCTGGGCAAGCTGGTGCGGATCGACGGACAGAACTACACGGTTGTGGGCGTTCTGGCCCGGAAGGGATCTGCGTTCGGCCAGAGTCAGGATAACGTGGCGATCATTCCCATCACCCAGTTTCTCGACACCTATGGCCGGTCGGGACGTTCCCTTTCAATTAACGTGCAGGCCCGGTCCCAGGCCGAGCTGGCGGAGATTCAGGACCGCGCCACCGGGATGATGCGACTGGTGCGGGGCCTCGATCCGGAGGATGGCAATGATTTCGAGGTGTTTTCCAACGAGTCGTTGATCGAAGCCTTCAACAACATTGCCGGCGTCGTGGCGGTCGGGGCCTTTGTCATCAGTGCGATCGCCCTCTTGGCCTCCGGGGTCGGTGTCATGAACATCATGCTCGTGAGCGTGACCGAACGCACCAAGGAGATCGGGATCCGCAAGAGCATCGGTGCGAAGAAGAAGAACATCCTGATTCAGTTCCTGATCGAGGCCGTCACGCTGTCGCTGGCCGGTGGATTGGCGGGCGTGCTCTTTGGCATCGTGGGAGGCAACGGGGTGGCCCTGATGCTGAACTCCGCGCTCGTCTTCCCGTGGGGCTGGGCCCTCGCCGGCGTGGTGGTGTGCAGCGGCATCGGCATCACCTTTGGCCTGTATCCCGCCTGGAAAGCGGCGAACCTCGATCCGATCGAGGCGTTGCGTTACGAGTAAACCGCGGTTTCCGCCGGTCGCGGCGGCCGGCCGGGCCGCGGTGGATCAACCGCGACGGATCTCGGAGCCGTGAAAACGGATCTGGATGCGGTACACCTTTTTGACCCGGCAGCGGATGGCGCCGGTCGTGAGGTCCACCTTTTCCGGAATTTCGATGCGATGCAGGTCGACCACGGCGTGAAAGCCGCGCTCGCTGTAGACGTCGATCAACATGGCCAGGGCCAGCGGTTCATCGAACACGGGATCCTCGGAATTGACCAGAGCGACGCCGGAGATGGCATGGCGCAGCACGATCGGCATGATCTTCTTGTCGATCACGTGGATCACCTTTTCGAACAGCTCCGTGTGCTCCAGTTCGTAGCTGTCGAGCCGTTTGACGAGCTCCTGGCGGGCGTGCACGATGATCTGACTCGCCAGCGGCAGGCTCCGCAGGCGGTCGTGTGTGCGCGGATCGAGCTCGAGCGAACTCTGGTATTGTAGTTCGTTGAGGATGTTCTGTTCGACCTCGTTGATCGGCCCCTGCGCGTTGATGAAGTGGTAGTGGTAGACCTCCTTCAGCGATTGCAGGGCGTCCCAGGTCTGTTCCTTGAACACCCGGTAGCGGCGGCGCGCGAGGGCTTCGTCGTAGTCGGTGGCGCGTTCCTCCAGCAACTCGCCGATTCCGGTCCGGCGCACCTCGTCGTTGTGCGCCTTGACCTCGCGCCCGCGGTGCAGCTGGCGCTGCACGGACGTGGTTTCATCGACGAACAGCACCATGATGTGAATCGTCGGCTGCCGAAAGTAGATTCCCAGCGGCGTGCGGTGAAATTCACGGCGCAGGGCCTGCATGCGCAGGACCAGCAGCTTGAGACATTCGACCTGGACCTTGGTGCGGGGAAAGCCGTCGAGGATGACGCCGTCGCGATATTCTGGATGCAGCAGCCGGCGCAGCAGCAGTCCGACCACCTCCCGGTCTCCCACCATGCCGCCGGCGTCCTTGATCCGCCGCGCGGCGGGCGAGTCGAGCAGGGCGCTGATGACCACCGGTTCGCAGGTCAGACCGCGGGCGTTGAGAATGAACGACGTATTCGTGCCTTTGCCGGCGCCCGGCGCACCGCCCAGGAGGATGAACTCCTTGGGAAAGCGCAGGTTCTCCCGGCCCACGTCGGCTTCCAAATCCGCCCAGACCGCATCGAAAATCAGTTGGGCGTCCTTGATCTCCAGATCCTGGATCTTGTTCGCTGGGGCGGGGGCCGCCACCTTTGGGGCAGGAGGGGTCGGCGGATTGATGGCGGATTCCATGGCTGGGGAAGGGGTCATTGGGACCCATTTCGTGGCGCGAGGCGACACCAGAAATCGTGGCCAGCGCGCACCGATCTCTACGGTGGCGTCGTGCAGTTTGCCGTCGCAGGGCGGATGGGTGCAGGGCACAATGCAAGGGTGACCAGGGTTCTGGCCGGCTCAGTCCGGCTTGAATCAATCGCAATCCATTGATTGGGATTGAATTAGGATCTCATCGTCGTGTCTGGCACACCTTGGGCATCATTGGAGGCATGCTCTCGCTGCTCACCCGCTCCGCGTTTCTGCATTGGGCCATCACGTTTGGGCTCCTGGGCGTGGTGCTCGCCGGGTTCGCTTTTTTGGGAACTGAACGAGAAGGGGTGAGTCTATCCCTCTATTCCGCGGCGTTGATATTTCTCGGACTGGCGGTGTCGATGATTGTTGTCGCCCCCCGGCTCGATCGATGTTCCCCGGTGCACCGTTCTTTGCGACGAGTCATCCGTTTCCTGAAAGCATAGCTCTCAGGATTGTTAGTTGAAGCTGGACCTGGCGGGGCTGCTTATGGCGGCCCCGCCTTGGCTTTTTTTGGGCCCCGGGGGTGGGTCCCGGGAGATCTGGCTGAACAGCGTTGCAGCGGTGAACCTAGGCCTCGAAAATCGGTCGATGGCACGGAGTTCGGCTTCCTGCCATCCCCAAACCTTCCATGCGCATCTTGATCGTCGATGATGAAACCAGCATTCGCCGCACCACCGCGCTGGCGGTGAAAAGCATGGGGCATGAACCCTTCGAGGCGACCAGCGCGGTGCGGGCCCTGAAGGTCCTGGAGGAAGAAGGGTGCGAGGTGTGTTTTCTCGATCTGAAGCTCGGGAGCGAAGATGGGCTGGAGGTGCTGGCTCGTCTGCAGAAGGCCTATCCGGCGGTCGCCGTGGTCATGTTCACGGCCTACGCCACCATTGCGACGGCGGTGGAAGCGATGCGTCGGGGGGCGTTCGACTTCATTCCGAAACCGTTCACGCCCGACCAGATTCGGCAGGTCCTGGACAAATTGACGCGGGCCCGCCGGTTGGAGCGCCGGGTGCACCAGCTGGAGTCGCAGCTGGCGGCCGAATCTCCGCCGAGCGAGTTCATTTCGGCAGAACCGTCGGTGCAGAAGGCGCTCGATATCGCCTTCAAGGCGGCGGAGACCCCGGCGACGATCCTCATCCTGGGCCCGAGTGGCACGGGCAAGAGCGTGCTCGCCCGCGAAGTCCACGCACGCAGCGGACAGCGCGACGCCAGCTTTGTCACCGTCAACTGTCCCAGCCTCTCCAAGGAACTGCTGGAAAGTGAGCTCTTTGGTCACGTGAAGGGCGCCTTTACCGGCGCGACCACCGACACGACCGGCAAGGTGGCGGCGGCGGATGGAGGGACCCTCTTTCTCGATGAAATCGGGGAGATGCCGCTCGAGATCCAGCCCAAGCTTCTGCGCCTGTTGCAGGAGAGGGAATACGAGCGGGTGGGGGAAGCGCGGGTGCGGCGCGCCCAGGTCCGGGTGGTGGCGGCGACGAACCGCAACCTGGCGGAAGAAGTGAAGGCCGGGCGGTTTCGCGAGGACCTCTACTATCGGCTGAATGTGATCAGCGTGACCCTGCCGGGCCTGCGCGACCGGCCTTCCGACCTGCGGCGCCTGGCGGAGAGCTATCTGGTATTCTTCGCCCAGAAGCTCGGACGAGCCCGGATGACCTTTTCTCCGGAAGTGGCTTCGGCCTTTGCGCATTACGGCTGGCCGGGAAACCTGCGCGAACTGCGGAATGTCGTGGAGCGCGCCGTTATTCTGGCCCGAGGTGAGTCCATCCAGCCCGATGACCTGCCGGATGACTTTCGGGTAGCCGGGGAAATGACCCCGATGGTGGGTGCACGGGTGACGCTGGAGGAGCTGGAGGCCGCGCATATCCGCCGCATTGTGGCGACCTCGCGCAACCTGGATGATGCGGCCAAGGTGCTCGGCATCGATCCGGCCACCCTTTATCGCAAGCGTCAAAAACTGGGCCTGACGTCGGGTTGAGCCTGGCCGGGGTCCTCGAACATGCTGCGCACGCGACTTTATCTGGGACTGCTGCCCTTGCTGCTGCTGTTCCTCGCGGTGGGGTTTTACGCGCTCTCCGTCTGCCGCGAACTGGCGAAGTCGATCGAAGTGGATCTGGTCCGCAATTACCGCACCCTTATTGCCGGGTATGAACTGCGGGATGCCGCCACGCGCATGCATGGGGCGCTGACCCACCTCAACCGCACCGACACCTTGGAGGCGCGGCAGGCCTTCGAAACCGAACGGTCGCGACTGAAACGGCTCCTCTTTGACCAGGCGCTCGCCTCCTCAGGTACGCCTCGCACCGCGCTGGTGGAGCGGATTGATGAGGCGCACCAGGAGCTGGTCGCGCAGGCCGAGGCCTCCGTCGCTCCCGGGGTACCCCGTGCTCTGGATCGGTATCGGGCGGCGGAGGCGCGGTTCTTTGGTGCCTTGTCGGCGATTGAGGCGCTGGCGCACGAGGACTACGCCCACGTGCAGGAGGTGAGCGCGAGCACGGCCCGAACGGTCAAATTGGCCGTGAATCTCCTGGCCGCGGCGATGGTGGTGGCGATCCTGTTGTCGTTGTTTCTGAGCTACCGCCTGGCCCGCGGCCTCCTCCAACCGATCCAGGCCATCACCGCCTCCGCCCGGGCGCTCGGGGAAGGGCGGTTGGAAACAGCGGTTCCCGTGCTGTCCGGCGACGAGCTGGGGCAGATGGCCGAGGTGTTCAACGACATGGCCGGGCGGCTGCGTCGCTACCGCGATGCCATGCGCGAGGAGGTCCGGCGCGCCCAGCGCACCACCGAGGCCACGCTGACCGCCTCCCCGGACCCGGTGGTCGTGGTGACCCGCGAAGGGCTCACAGAGTTGCTCAATCCCGCCGCCCAGGAACTCGGTTTGGGTGGAGGCAAACTGCCGGAGTCGCTTTCCGAGGCGGTGCAGCGGGTGATCGACGGTGGCCAGCATGATGTGCCCACCGGTTACGACCGGGTGGTGACCCTGCGGAACGGCCACGAGGAGCGTCACTACCTGCCCCGCATTCTGGCGATCAGCGACACCATGACAGGGTTACACGGCGCGGCGGTCATTCTTCAGGACGTGACCAAGTTCCGGTTGCTGGACGACGCGAAAAACAACCTGGTGGGCACGGTTAGCCACGAACTGAAGACCCCATTGACCGGGCTTCGGCTCTCCGTGTACCTGCTGCTGGAGTCCAATCTGGGACCCCTGACCCCGGATCAGCGGGAGTTGCTCGAGACGGCGCGGGATGGGGCGGACCGACTGCTCCGGATCATCAATGATCTGCTGGACCTGTCCCGCCTCGAGGCGGGGGTGTCCGCGCTCCACCGCAGTCGCGTTCCCCTGCCCGAGCTCTTGGCGGAGATGGCGCGGGAGATGAGGCCGCTGGTGGAAGCCGCCGGGCAGGCGATTGTGATCGATTGCCCGGATGAGACGGTTGGGGTCTGGGTGGATCGCGACCGGATTCGTCACGTGTTCATCAACCTCTTGAGCAACGCCTCCAAGTACTCGCCGGAAGGAGGCACCATCACCCTCTATGCGACCGCTTCGGACCCGGGATTCGCCCGGTGCGGGGTTCGCGACCGGGGCCCGGGAATTGAACCCGAGAGCGCCGCGCGGGTGTTCGACCGGTTTTATCGGGTGCCGGGCCAGACCAAAGTGGGGGCGGGTCTCGGGCTCACAATTGCGCGCGAGATCGTGGTGGCGCACGGAGGCTCCATTGCCTGCACCAGCGAAGTCGGCGTGGGCAGTGATTTTTACTTCATGCTGCCGCGGGCCGACTAGCGCCCGTCCGCGCCGGGAGCGGCGGGTTCCCGGGAAAATCTCGGTATTTTCTCCGGTGGTGCTGGCACAAAATCCTCGATGGGCGTACTGGTTTACCATTGCGGCCCACCTCCGAACCCGCGTTCGTCTCAGGCCCGGCCGCTTTTCTTCCCTCCTCAACCCTCCCCATCATGTCAAAATCATCCCGCACCTCCTCCTCCAGCTCCCCCGATGCCCTGCTGAATGATCTTCGCGCCCTACTCACCGAGGCCGAGACACTGACGGCGGGGACGGTCTCCGAACAGACCAATGACAAGCTCGCCGACCTGCGCGCCCGTCTGAAGGAAGCCCAGGAGAGCCTCTCTGAATACTACGACATCGCCAAGGAACGGGTCACCGAAGGTGCCCGCCGCACGGATGCCGCCATTCGCTCCCATCCTTACGAGTCGATTGTGATCGCTTTGGGCGTGGGTGTGCTGATTGGCGCTCTCATCCGTCGCCGCTGATTTTCCGACCATGGACACCCCGTCGGCACCCTCCCCGGGGTTCATGGCGTCGTTGCGCGCGTTGGGCGATACCGCGCTGCACGCGCTGCAGAGCCGGCTGACGCTCTTCTCGGTCGAATTCCAGGAAGAGCGGCTGCGACTGGTCCAGCTGGTCATCTGGCTTACCGCCGCCATTTTCACCGGCGTCATGGCACTCGCGTTTGCGAGCCTCGCTCTGGCGTTCTGGCTCTGGCAAAGCTCGCCCCTGCTCGCGGTCACTGTACTCGCGGGGGTCTACCTCTTGGCCTTCGGTATCATTGCGATTGCGTTCAAGCGCTACCTCGCGCGTCAGCCGAGGCCCTTCGACGCCACCATTCAGGAACTCGAAAGGGACCGTACATGTATCCGCGGGCAGAGTTGACCCTGCTCGAGCACCGCAAGGCGATTCTGCAGGCGCGGATTGCGCTGCAACGGATTGAGCTGGCCGGCCAATTGGAAGCGGTGTCGCGTCCGCTGGTCTGGATCGATGGCGTGCGCGCGCGCTGGCAGGGCGTTCCCTCGATCGTCCGACTGCTCTCGGGTCCGCTGATCCTGATTGTCCAGCGTCTGCTGATACGCCGCGCGCCGGTCGGCGGGAACATACTGGCCTGGCTGCCGGTGGCCTGGCGCGTCTGGCAGTGGGCGGCGCCGTTCCTGCGCAAGACGCCGCCGACCCGGCCGCCGGCTTCGCGCCGCTGAGGCGGCTAGGTCAGCTTTTGCGTCGAATCACCTGGGGCGTGGCTTCGAGCTGGCCGCGGGTGACTCCCAGTTGGTTGAGCACCTTGAGCTCCCGCCAGAGATCCGCCCCGGATATCTCGCCCCGCAAAAGCTGCCGGTAGCAGCCCAGCGTCCGGACCACTTCGTCCGCCGTCTCGTGGATGAATTCGATGCGAAAGGCCCGCGCGCCAAGATCGAGGAAACGCGTGAGGTACTCCGCCCCCGTCTGTGCCCGGTTGTTGTACACGGTGTTCCGGCAGCCCGCATCCGCCTTCAACGGCAACTCCGCTCCGACGCGATCGCGCAGGACCACCCGGTGGGTGTCGCAAGGACGGCCGCAGTCGCGGTAGTCCTTGCCCGAGGAGAGGAAGGCGCAGAAGACGCAATGCTCCATGTGAAACATGGGCATGTGCTGGTGCAGGGTGAGGTCGAACCAGGCGGGTGGGGCCGCCTGCAACAAGGACTCGAGCTGGGCGACATTGAGGTCGTAGCTCGCGGTGACCCGCTCCAGCCCGTGCTGACGCACGAAGTGTTCGGCGGTCAGCGGGTTTGCGACGTTGAGCGAGAAGTCCCCCCGCATGCGCTCGCCGCGGAAGAACGTCAGGTGATCGTAGTTGCGGACCAGGTACCCATCGGCATCGCAGGAACGCACCTGGCGAAGGATCCACTCTTCTCCGGGTTTGAAGACGCGCGGTGGCGCGACCCAAATGCTGGCCGGTCCGGACGAACCAGCCTGCAGCGTGCGAAAGCGGGAGACCGCCTCGCGGTAGTGCTTCGGATTCTCGAACTCGCAGTACAGGGTCCGCGCGCCGGCGGTCCAGGCCGGTTCCAGCTGGGTGAGATCACGAATCGTCGCGATCAGCTCTGGTTCCGCCCGCGGCGCCGAGATCTCGGCCGGGGCGACAGTGGTGAGGGTCTCGCGGTCCGTCTCCGCGAGCGTCCAGCGCCGGGGAGCGGCGCGCAGCTGTTCGAGCTCCGCCGCGGCGTCGCGGCGCATGCGGTTGAGCTCGCTGACCGGCAGGATCACGGGACCTTCGAGGTGACACTGCAGCCGGGCGAGCCGGAACGGAGTGCCGCCCAGCCGTCCGAGCTGATCGCGCAGGCGATCTTCGGTCAGGGGTTGGTTCTGGGCCGCCGCGAGCGGAAGGGTGGACTCCTGCTTGACCACATGCCCCTGGCCGTCGTCGAGCAGCAGCGTCAGCGGCGTGCCGGGCCCGCCGTGCACCTCGGCGGCGATGTCGCGCTGGAACCGGATCTTGTCGCCTGCGAAGGTTGCGCGCACCTCCCGATCGAGCGCCGGGTCGTTGGTCTTCCAGATCCGGTGGCCGGGCAGGATGCGGCGGAAATCAAGATCGCCCTGTCCAAACCGCAGCACGGTCTCGGCGCCGCGGGCCGTCACCTGGTACACACGCCCTCCTTCTTCACGCTGTTCCGGATTGCCGGCGTCGAACACGACCCCGTCGCCGGGTTTGAGCGGCGCCTCGAGGGTGGCGGTGACGTGGTCGCTGGATACACGGAGCACCTGGCCGAGAAAGACGCCCCGCTTGGTGCCGAAGCGGCCATGGGCGAGCTTCTGGTTGTCGATGCCGCGGAACCAGCCGGTGTAGAGCCCGCGCGAGAACGACATCTCCAGTTCGTAGCGTTCCGCGCTGGGCGCCGGGGCCGCCGGGGAGCCCGGGGTTTGCATCGCGCGATCGAGCGCCTGACGGTAGACGCGCGTGATGCTGGCGACATACTCGGGGCTCTTGAGCCGCCCCTCGATCTTCAGGGATGCCACCCCGGCCTGAATCAGTTCGGGCAAGACCTCCAGTCCGGCCAGGTCCTGGGGGCTGAGCAGGTACTTGCGGTCGCCGAGGTCGACCTTGCGGCCATCCGCGTAGAGATCGTAGGGCATGCGGCAGGCCTGCGCGCATTCGCCGCGGTTGGCGGAACGCCCGCCGAGCGACTCGCTGGTCAGGCACTGGCCGGAATACGCCACGCAGAGCGCTCCATGGACGAACACCTCCAGCGGCAAGGGCGGCGCGCCGGCGCCGGCGGACGATGTCTGGGTCGTCTGGATACTGGTGATGTCGGCAATGGAGTTTTCCCGGGCCAGCACGACGAGGTGCGCGCCGATCTGGCGCGCGAACTCCACCCCGGCGGCGCTGGTCACCGTCATCTGCGTGGAAGCGTGGATGGGGAAGTCGGGCGAGAGCCGCCGGATCAGGCGGCAGATACCGACGTCCTGCACAATGGCGGCGTCGACGCCCGCCGCGATGATGCCGCGCAGGTAGTCGGCGGCGTCTGGCAATTCCGAGGTAAAGACCAGCGTGTTGAAGGTGACGTAACCCCGGACACCGCGTCGATGGAGGAAGGCCATCAGGGCCGGAAGGTCGGCCTGCGTGAAATTCTTCGCCCGCATCCGGGCGTTGAAGCGTTCGAGGCCGAAGTAGATGGCGTCGGCACCGTTCTCAACCGCGGCGCGCACGCAGTCCCAATCGCCCGCGGGCGCGAGCAACTCCGGCCGGAACCGCGGCGCGTGGGGCGCGGGAGCCGTCGGTGACGGAGCGGGGGTGAGCATGGAACCGGACATGGGCAGGTGGGGAACCTTGTTCACGTGGGCAATCCGGGCAACCGCAATCCCGGTTGCTACCCAAGCGTTTGAACTAGAAACAGTTAAATGCGAGGACGTGAGCGCGCCACGCACTTACCGGTGGGATGAGGGCCGGTGAGGGGGCTGTCGGACCTTCCAACCTCGGCGAGGACGGTTTAGCGGTGGCGACCGTGGCGGAAGATATCCCACACCACATACCGCCCAAGAAGGGCGGAAAGCAGGTAGCCGACCATTCCCAGCGCTGGATACCCAAACAGATCGGGCGGAATGCGCGTCGTGACGATCAGGGATGAGCCGACGATGAGGGAGCCGATGATCACGCCCAGGGTGATGCGGTTCGACGCGGTCTTCAGTGCGTCGTCCAACTCTTCCAAGCCCTGATGTTGAAACTTGATCGTCAG
>JAEUGY010000043.1 GCA_016794625.1 Opitutaceae bacterium | reverse complement strand
GGGCTTTCTGCCAAGCGCATCCACCAGGACTTGGTGAGCGATCACGGATTCACTGGGAGTTACCAATCGGTCAAACGTTGCGTCCATGGCCTGGCCCAACAGCTGGAGTTGCCGCATCGTCGCATCGAGTGCGCGCCCGGCGAAGAGATGCAGGTGGATTTTGGCCAGGGCGCTCCGGTCATCGATGAGCAGGGCAAACGTCGGCGCCCTCACCTGTTTCGTGCCGTGCTCAGTCATTCGCGCAAGGGCTACAGCGAGGCGGTCTGGCGGCAAGATACCGAGACGTTCATTCGCTGTTGTGAGAACGCCTACCGACACTTTGGCGGAGTCTCGCGCACCACCGTCGTAGACAATCTGAAGGCGGCGGTCCTCGAAGCCGACTGGTTCGATCCATCGCTCAATCCGAAGATGGCTGAGTTTGCCCGGCACTACGGGACCGTCGTACTGCCGACCCAGCCGGCACGGCCCGAGCACAAGGGCAAGGTCGAAGCAGGCGTCAAGTTCGCACAAAACAATGCTCTGAAGGGGCGTACGTTTCGTTCCCTGGCCGATCAAAACCAGTTCTTGTCGGAGTGGGAGCGCACGGTTGCCGACACCCGCATTCATGGGACGGTGCGCCAGCAGGTCGGTACGCTGTTTGCGGCAAATCTCTTGAAGGGGTCAGCCCCTAATGCTTGTGGTCAATGGATTGAACAGATGCACAAAACGCTGCTTTTCGGATTCGAAATTCAATGGTTGTTGTACCGAATTTCTCGTCGTTTTTGTCGGCATCCTTCCGAAGCAAAGGTCACTGGCCACAAACATTAGGGGCTGACCGCATGGATCGTGGCCAAAATGGGGCAGCGGATGGCCTTGGTGGACGACTTGAAAACGCAGTTCTCCGCCGGGCGCGCCACATCCTCAAATCTCCTCGCCGCCCTCGTCACCGAACTCACTACCGCTTGATTAACCCCTTGGCATTCTGGTCACTCTCTTTAGCTTAATTGACTCATGAACGTGCTCGGAGAAATAGAAATCCATGTAGAGGGGAGGGTGGGTGCCCAGAAGCTCACTCCTGCGCTCGTGGACATCGACGAGATCCGGACGATCCTCGGCGAAGCCGGCGACTTGCTCTTCCCGACCGAGAAACGTTCGCAGCGCCCGATCATCAGCTACGAGATCAGCGAAGGCTCTGTGCGGCATCGTTTTCGCACGCTGATGCAGACGGTTATCGGCTTTGGCGCGGTCATCGCCCAGGTCGGCACCGAAGGACATATCAACTTTCTCCACGAGCGCACGGCGGCAGCGGTCGAGTCGCTGCAACGTATCGCCCGCGAGAAGGATTACGTCGTTACGCTGCGAGCCAACCAGCAGAGCCTGCGGATAGACCGCACGACACACTACGAGCGCGATGAACGGATCTGGGTCGAAGCGGAGTTTTACCTCTACGGTGAACTCACCAACGCTGGCGGGAAAAACAATCCCAACATCCACCTCGATACCAAAGAGTACGGTACGCTGCGCATCGCGGTGGACAAGGACTACCTGAAGCAGGGCGAGAAAAACCTGCTCTACAAGAAATTCGGGGTGCGCGTCGCCGGTCGTCAAAATCTAAAGACCTTCGAGATGGATTCGAACTCGCTCCGCTTCATCGAGCTCTTGGAGCAGGACACCGCCTATTCCCAATCGTATTTGGACGGCCTGCTCAAACGCGCGGCCCCTGCTTGGGCCGAAGTGGCGGACGCCGATGCCTGGCTGAACGAACTGCGCGGAGGCATCCATGCCTAGAGCTCCCGCGACGGCCCATGGAGTGCTTTGCGACACGAGCTATTTCATCCGATGGGCCAAATCGGACGATCCACTGCACACAGCGGCCCACGCCTACCTGAAGTATCTGGTTGAAGGCGGACACACGCTCTACGTCTCGACCATCGCGCTGGCGGAATACTCCGTGCGCGACGCCATCTCCAACCTCCCGTTGCGGTATTTTCGCGTGCTACCCTTCAATGTGGACCACGCCCAACGAGCCGGTGAGTTTACCCGTGCAGTCCTTCAGGCGCGGGGAAGCATGCCTGAACAAATCACGCAACGAGTGGTCATCCCCAACGATTCCAAGATGTTTGCGCAGGCCGATGTGACGCCCGATGTCACCCACTACCTCACGGCAGACGGCGAGTGTGAGAAGGTCTATCGGCTTCTGAAATCGAAGGAGAATCCACGCTTTCAGTTCGTTAAGCTCTCGACCCCGTGGCACCAAGCGTTCGGGCAACTTGATCTCTCCGAGTAGCCAAATATCTTGGACGCGACGACGCTCGAAATTGGCCGCACTTCGCGCTAGAAAACAATCCCGGTTAAACGCCAAAGTGGCACCTGATCGCCATCAAAAATTGGGAGGTCGATCGACGGGATCGGCACCCTTTGTTTGTGGTCGGTGGGTCAGTCGAATTCCACCGTATCACGGTTTCTCAAGCTCCCTCAACTCCCCTTTCGAAAACGCCCTCGGGAGGAGCGCCCATCGTCCATCGGGCGTGGTGCCGTAAAAGTTTCCGCCTGGAAACCAAACGCCCTTCTGACCCGGCGACTGCTTTTTTGGGCCGAGCGTACCCTCCCAGGTAAAGCTCTTCGGAAAGCCGCTCCCGAGATTACGGAACAGCGCTGCCTTCTCCAAGTTTTGCTCGGGCGTGGAGGTGTCGAAGCCCACCACCTTGCCGGGGAAGAGGAGCGAGGTCATGTGATGCTCGTACAACGCATCCAGATAGTTCGGGTCCTTCCCTTTCCACGCGGGGTACGTCAGGGCCATCAGTCGCGCGATGTCGTTGCCCAAATACGCGGAACGGTACTCGGCCTCGAGCTCCTCTCGCGTGGCGGCGCCCACGAATGTCACCTCGCGTGTCATCTGGCCGGCGAGGACCTGAAGGCGCTCCAGCGAGCTTAGGACCAGCCCGGTCTCGTACAGGTTCTCGGGCAGGGGCTCGCTGGATCGCAGGTACTCGAATGTTTGCCGCTCCAGCTTGAACCGGAATCCACCTTCGATCGGCTCGACGGCGAGCACGTGGGCCCTGCCCTGATCTCCGCGGGGGTTAAGCCAGTACAAGATGAGCTTGCCTCTCTGGAAGACCCAGGCACCGGTTTTTACCAGAGGCGAAGTGACATCATCCGTCTGAATCCAGATCATGGAATAATCTGGCTTCAATTCGAGGATGTACCTTCGGGTCACCCGCATCATCGCGCTGCGACCAGAATCGAGTTTCAGGAGCTCGGTTGCCGGTTTCCCTTTCGCTTCATACGCACGGACCAGATTGTCCTGCGTCAAAGGCGCGACCTGAGCCAAGACCATCCACGGTGCGGCGAGCAGAAACAAAGAGACGCGGAAGAGCCAGGGCAACGGCATCGCCCACGAGCGTGGAGGCTTGAGCCTCACGCATGCAACTGTCATCCGCCGTTCTGTCACGGAGGCCGATCGAGGGGGGTCAGTACCCAATGGCTGTGGTCGCTTTCCTTGCTCCTAAGAGATCCCCAATGCATCGCCAAGAGTGCGGCATCACAAGCGCTTGATTTCGAACGAAACGTGTGACTTCGACCACCTCACTTCATCATCGACAACAGCCATTCGGGGCTGACGCCGTTGGTCGATTCACTGGGCACTGCCGGTGGCCAAGTGGGGTGAAGGTGAGCGGCTCGAATTTCTGCGACAGCTTGTCGCAGAAATCCCTTGGCGGCGAACCTGGAGGGACAAACCTAACCTGAATACACTCCAAACCGGCTAAACACGTCCGAACCTGTGGACAGCGACGAGGCTGTCAGCCCCGGCAATTTTACTGCGCGGGACGCGTGAGGATGGGCAGGCCATTGGGACGCAGTTTCCAGCGGACCACGCCGACATGGTACCGCTGATGCTGGGGTACGCCACGGCTGTAATACGCCGTCACGAACGTGCCATCCGCCAATTGCACGGTTGACGGATAGCCGCCATCACTGGATGGGACGGGGCTTTGCTGAAATTCCGAAGAACCTTCGAAGTCCACGAGTAACATCGGAGCGGACCAGGCTTTCAGCTCCGGATCGCCCATACGCACCCAGATTCCGTACAGTCCACGATTCCTTGCACCGTAGGACAAAAGCACACGGCCGTCGGGTAACTTCAACAGGTCGCCCGGCAGCTGGAGCGGCATCGTCAGGGCCCGTTCGAACTGCCAGGTGCGGCCGCCGTCGTTCGAGCGAAAACCCTCCAGGCACTGGTCGCCATAGGTCCGCACCGCCGCGAAGAGATCGCCATTGTCCAACCGGACCCAGGTTGTCTCATTGTGCGTCCGTGGCGCAGCGACAATCGTACCCTGCCGCGACCACGAGGCACCGCCGTCCGTGCTGGTGAAAAAGAAGACTCCGTCGCCGTACAGGCAGACGCCGAGCGAGCCGTCCGCCAGCTGGGCGATTCGTCCGTACGGCACCAATGCCCGGCCAGCGGGGCGCGCAGGCAGGTCGGGCTCGGGCCACGGGGTCCACGTCTCGCCTCCGTCGGCTGAAACGCTGGGGATGGCCGTGATGGTGGTCGATCCTGGCGGCTTGTAAGGCCCCTCGCTGCGACCCGGCGTGTACGGTCGGCGCATGTTCCAACCTCCAACGAGAGCGATGAGCCGTCCGTCGATCGGACCGGCAGCCACATTCATTCGATTGTGGCCCGGAGTATGTGGCACCGGGATGCCGGCTTTGCGCCAAGTCTGGCCACCATCGTCGCTCACCCAACATTCGGCTGAACCCTCGGTCGCACCATGATTGGCGTGCGGCCAAATCAGCGCAGCGATCCGACCGTTTGGCAACAGGCTCAGATTGGGCCAGCCACAAGCCCCATCAATCGCGATGAAACGCTCGTGGAACGAGAGCACGGTGGGCCGAGGGGCGTCGGCCAGGGAATTGGGAGCGAAAGCGCCCACGAGCAAAAGCCCCAGCAGAAGCACGAGGATGGGAAACGAAGGACGAGCGGCTTTCAGCGATGGGATCATGGTTGAGAGGAGGTCGATGGCCCGGTCTGAATTTGAAATGGATCTAAAACCGGACCCGGGGCTCGGTCGACGGAATCAGCCCCTCATGTGTGTGGTCTATGGGTAGGGCGGCTGACCCCGTGGGTCGGGGCCGCACCACCGCAGGTTTTGCCGCGGGTGGGAGCAATGACAACGGCCGGACTGAAAAAGATGACCGGCCATGTCGAAACGGTGGGGGGTGGGTCGTCATCGGGTTGACGGCGCGGACTGTCTCCGAGCCCAAACCTGAACCAAAATCGATCAAAGCAAATCATGAAATCCATCGGAAATCATCTCAACGCAGGGCTGCGAAGGGCGGCGCTGCACCCCGGAGCCCAGACGCAGACGGCGCAGGTGCGCGGAGGCCAGCTCACGCGGAAGGCCGGGGCTTCTGCCAAGGCGCCGAATACGGCGTCGGGTGCGGTCGAAGTGCGGCCGGCTTACCCGGTTCGCGGCATATAATCCCGATTGGCAACGGCGGCGCGATGGACTTCGTTTTCCACGAACCCACGCGATGGCGGGGCCGGCGACACCAAACTTTTCCAATCAAGAAACCATCACGTCTAGAAGCTAATCACCTTTATGGAATACATGCTTTTGTTTTGTGAAACCGAGTCGGAAGCGGCGAAGGCCAACGATCCCGTTTTGAGCGGGGCGTATTGGGGCGCTTGGGGCGCCTATGTGGAGGCGGTCGAGAAGGCCGGCATTGTTGTCAGCGGAGCGGGGCTGCAACCGCCGCACACGGCCACGACGGTGAGCATCCGCGACGGGCAGCGGCACGTGCAGGACGGTCCCTTTGCCGACACAAAGGAGCAGCTCGGGGGCTTCTTCGTGATCAACGTGCCGGACCTCGACACGGCACTCCATTGGGCGGCGCGGAGTCCGGCGGCGAGCGCCGGCTTGGTCGAGGTGCGGCCGGTCTTGCCGCCGATGAAGTAAGGCGACGGCGCGCGCAGGGAAACCACGACGGCGATCGAGACGGTGGTGCGAACCTCGTAGGGTCGCCTCGTGGCTTACCTCGCGGTGCGTTCGCGGGACGTCGCCGGCGCGGAAGATGCGTTGAGCGAAGCGCTCGGGGTCTATCGAAGGGGGTCGATTCCCCTACGGATGGACAAAAATCGCCCGGGTAGTGATCAGATCTTCGGCTCAAAGCCGTTGCGATACGACTCGCGCTGCCAGAGTTTTTCCCCGGCGGGATTTTCGATCAATTTGCCGGTCGTGGGATCGCAGCGAACAACGGTGCTGGTGCGGTAGGCGATGTTGCCGAGGTGACACATCATCGTGCTCTTCTGCCCTTCCTCGATGGGTGAGTTGAGCCTCGCGTTGCCGCGGACGGCGTCGAGAAAGTTGCCGATGTGTGCGGCATCGCCGCCACCCTTGCCCCTGCCCCGGCTGACTTCTTTGCCCGCGGGATCGAAGAGGGTCCACGAGTCCCGGTCGAAGTTGATCCCCATCGTGCCGCCTTCGCCGTAGAACATGATCTCGGCGCGCGGCGCGTCGGCAAGGCGCGGATGGCAACTGCTCTGCACCCACTCGCAGCCGCCCTTTTCCCCAAAGTCATACACTGCCGTGCCCGTATCGGGCGTCTCCTGTTCGTCCTCGAACCAATAGCGGTTGCCGAGGTAGGTGATGCGCTCGGCATAGTCTGCCCGCAGGCCCCAGCGCAGGATGTCGAGGCAGTGGACGCCGTTGTTGCCGAGTTCGCCATTGCCCCAGTGCCAGAGCCAGTGCCAGTCGTAGTGCACATAGGACTTCATGTCGCGCTGCCCGTCATCCGGCACGGGGCCCTGCCAGAGGTTCCAGTCGAGATCAGCGGGGGCTCGGCGCGCGTTTTTCCCGACGGCTCCGCGCTTGGTGGTGTCGTTGTAGTAGAAGGCGCGACCAAATCTCGTGCGGCCGATCACGCCCCCGTGCAGCGCCTCAATGGCTTCCTTCATCCAGGTGCGGCGCTGATTTCCCATCTGCACGACGCGCCCGTATTTTTTCTGTGCCGCCACGATCAGCTCGGCCTCGTGTGGATTCTGGCTGCCGGGCTTTTCGACATACACGTGCTTGCCGGCCTGCATCGCGAGGAGTGCGGCAGGCGTGTGCCAGAAATTCGGCATCGCGATGAAGATCGCATCCACCGTCTTGTCCTCGAGGATGCGGCGGAAATCCGTGACGGTCCCGCAGCCGCCCGACGACTTGGCGGAGATGGTCTTCGCCCCGGCCGCGAGGCGATTGGGATCCACCTCCGCGATGTAGGCAATCTCGACATCGGGCAGCGTGAGCAGCGTCCGCACCAGGCTCAGCCCGCGCCCGAGCCCAACGACGGCGACGCGCAGCTTGCGGCCCGCGGCATCGGCAGCGCGGAGACTTGGGAAGCGTGAAAGGGCCGCGCCTGCTGCGAGGACGGCGGAGGACTTGAGGGCGGATCGGCGGGTGATGTTCACGGGGGAGGCGAGGTTCAGGTTGCGAGACGTGGGGCGGAAGCCTCAGGCTGGGTGCGCATAGGAAATTACCCTTGTTGATTGCTGGGGAGCAACGCTGCTCCCGTTTTTTCGGTCGCGGCCAGAATTTTATCTTGGGGTCTAGGGTCGTTCCTAGGGGGTCAAACCTAACCTTTTGATATTTTGGCCGTTCACGGCGCTCGCGGTCACTCGATCTAAAGAATCGGCACTTACTCCAAAACCAACCTCATCAGCCGCAAAGGCCACTCACCCTCGCAGCACAGGAGCCAGATACTCCCGGACGGTGACGACCAGGTTGGCGAAGTCCTTGGGTTGACCAGTGAGACCATTGCGGCGAATGAACGCGGCCCACTGCGTCTGCTTGGTCGCGTCGTTGGCAAGTGCGTCGCTCAACGGGTCCGGCCACACGGGCAACGGCGTCTGTCGGCGCGGGCGTGAATGCATCGCCATCACCGACATCAATTTGAACGGGCACCTCCACCGAACCGAGTTTGGCCATGATCCGGACGCGGATGCCGCCAAGTTCTTCGGTGCCGCCCTCATGTCAGCATCTCCAGATAGGGCTGCATGATTCGGCTGACGCGGCACACAGCCGCAGCAGCCGAGAGCTCTTTCATGGTGAATTTCTTTTCCCGCCAGCCTTCCCGGAGCGCTTCGATGGCAACATCGAGCCCGTATTTTTGCCGATACTTGAAGCAGTCGGCCACGGTCTTCGCCGGGGAGTAGATCCGCACCGTTCCGCCTGTGAGGGCATGTTCCTCGACTCCAAACGAGTAGGCCGAGCCGGAGAACAGCGCGAAACGCAGCGGCAGGGTCATGCCGCGGGGAAGATTGCTGCCTCGAGGCAGCGCGAGCCAAATCTGATGTGGCGCTTGCGTCCCGATCCCGTGGAATTGCAGAGCGGATACCAGGCAGACGACTCCGCGCGGCACCCGCATCGCCGCTTCGATCAGCGATTGGTTTTGGTCGCCGTCGAAGTCCGCAGCAGCGTAGAGCCCTCGTCCAAGCTGGCGAACTTGCTCATGGGTCACGAGCCGACGCAGGTACTCACGGGAGTAGCCGGCCATGACCATATCCCGCGCACGGAACACCCCCAGCCTGCTGGCGTGCATGCCGGCAGCGCTGTAACGCGTCATGGTGTTACGTTTTAAATTCACTTCCTTATAACTGTGGTTAAATCATAACATTTCTTCAAGGCAAGAATTCAACCCTGCAAGGCGTAACCGAGGAGGCCGATCGACGAGGTCGGCCCCGTGGGTCGCGGCCCTTCGTCGGGAGGTGTCGTCTCTGACTTTGGGGTTTGCAACGCGAGGCACGTGCGCGAGGCACGGCCCTACACTAGGACCGCGTTAGACGGGGGCGCAGGCGGGGATCCAACCATGGGGTCGATTCCCTGGGCCGCCCGTTGCGGAGGTCGATCAAGGGAGTCAGGCCCGCGGGTCGTTCGGAGTCCCGATCTGTTTACCTTTGCGGAGCGAAACGAGGTCTGGGGGCGGAGGCGCCTTGTTGGCTGGCTCGTGCCTTTGCCGAGAATTGCCAACACGAAGCCGAAGCTCCCAGACCTCGTTTCGCGGCTTCGCGCCTTCGCGTGAACCCCCTGCCGATCCGAGGCACGGCCGCAACCTAAAGGGTCAAACCTAACGTTAGTACATTCCAACCGGCTAGATTCGTCCGAACCTGTGGCCATCGTACTCAGGTTTCTCGCACGTTTGGGCGGGACCGGAGGTCCCGTCGCGGCCTCGGCGAGGCCACCTCCAACGGGCTAGGTCGATCAAGGGGGTCAGGCCCAAATGTTTGTGGTCGATGGATTGAGCAGAGGAGTATAGCGATGCTTTTCTTTTTCGATATCAAGCGGTTGGAATCTTTTGCTTCTGGCCGTGTCCCTCGGCACCTCTCCGAAGCATCGGCTACGGACCACAACGAGTTGGGGCTGACTTCTTGGGTCTTGGGCCCAACTGCCGGTACCGGTCTGGTCATAAGCGAGAGCGCCAAACTCTGCTTTTGGCTTCTGCCCACCCGGATTCTGGGCTCCACTTCTGACTCCGCCCCACGATGAAATTTCCCGCCCTGTTCCGCACGCTGTTCCTGATTCTGGGTTGCTTGGGCGTCTGGGGTCGGATCTCCGCGCAAGTCCCCGCCATCTCCGCGCGCGAGGCAGACCGCGCTGCCGCGTTGCGCGACGACATCGTCGCGAGCACGAATGTCATGGTCGCAATGCGTGATGGCGTGCGCCTTGCGACCGATATTTACCGCCCCGCGATTGGGGGAGTTGCGGTGGATGGCCGTTTTCCGGTGGTGCTCGTCCGCGGCCCCTACAACAAGGACGCCGACCTGGCGGTCGCCCGAACCTATGTGCCGCGCGGCTATGTTTTCATCTCCCAAGACGTGCGCGGCCGCTACCGCTCGGAGGGGCGCTGGCGTCCGCTTGCCGACGATCCCAACGATGGCTTCGACACCGCCAAATGGATCGGCGAGCAGCCATGGTCCGACCAGAACATCGGCACCATCGGCAGTTCCTACAATGGCGCCACACAGCACGCCCTCGCCATCGCCGGCGCGCCGCACGTCAAGGCCATGATTCCACGCAACGCCATGTCCAACTTTGGGCTCTACGGCGTGCGCCACCACGGTGCGTTCGAGCTCCGCTGGCTCAATTGGGTTGTGACCCTGGGCAACGCGGCGGGCACCGCCAACGCGCTCCCTGCCGCCCTTCGCGCCGCCGCAGATCCCACGGCAGCGCCCGCCTTGGTCGATTTCGGTGGGCGGGTGCAGGAGTACGTCCGCAGCCTTCCCCTTCGTCCCGGCACGACTCCGCTGAAGTTTGCCCCCGACTACGAGGCCTGGCTGATCAAGGCCATGAGCCATGGGGTCTACGATGACTTCTGGAAAAACAGCGGCTCCAGCGTGGTGGATCACCTCGCCGAATATAAGGACATCCCGGTTTACCATGTCACCGGGTGGTATGACTCCTGGGGCACCTCGGTCGCCAATCTCAATTTCGTGGAACTCTCCAAGGCCAAGAAGAGCCTTCACCGCCTGATTGTCGGGCCATGGATACATAGCTCCGAACACCTCGACTATGCCGGCGAGGCTCAGTTCACTCCCGATGCGGCGCTGGACCGCGCTGCGTTTCAGTTACGCTGGTTTGATCGCTGGCTCAAGGGCATCGACAATGGCGTTGATCGCGAACCGCCGGTCCGCATTTACGTCATGGGCGGCGGCGGTGGTCACCGAACGACCGAGGGTCGCCTCTTCGTGGGCGGCCGTTGGCGCGAGGAACGCGAGTGGCCGCTCGCCCGAACCGTCTATACGCCCTACTTCCTCCACGCCGGCGGAGCACTCTCCCCGCGTGCTCCCGTCGCGTCGCCACCCACGACCTATCTTTTCGATCCAAAGAATCCCGTGCCCACGCTCGGCGGTAATGTCTCTTCGCAGGGCAAACTCATGTTTCAGGGGGCCGCCGACCAACGCGGTCGGCCCGACTTCTGGCTCACGCCCGATACCAAACCGCTCTCGGCTCGCAACGATGTGGTCGTTTTTCAGACTGCCCCGCTCACCGAAGATGTGGAAGTCACCGGCCGTATCGTGGTCAAGCTGTGGGCCTCGACCGATGGCCCCGACACCGACTTCACGGTCAAGCTCATCGATGTGTACCCACCCCATGCCGACTTTCCCGCCGGGGTTGATCTCAATGTCGCCGATGGCATCGTGCGCGCCCGTTACCGCAACAATCTCGAACATGAGGAGCTCCTCGAACCCGGCAAACCCTATGAGTTCACCATCGAGACCTACCCCACGTCCCTCGTCTTCAAGCGCGGCCATCGTATCCGCCTGGATGTTTCCAGCAGCAATTTCCCCCGTTTCGACGTCAACCCCAACACCGGCGAACCCATGAACGCCAACCGGCGCACCCGGGTGGCCGAGAATCGGATTTACACCGATCCCGCGCATCCTTCGCAGATCGTCCTGCCGGTCATTCCCAGCCCGTAGCCGGGGGTCGAACCGAAGGGTCAGCCCCGAGTGTTGAGGGTGGCCATCCGATTCGAGTTTCTCGCACGTTGAGGCGGGACCGGAGGTCCCGTCGCGGCCTCGGCGAGGCCGCCTACAACGGGCGGGCTGAGGTTTTATGGGGGTCGATCAACGGCTCCTGCCCATACTGTTTTTGGTCGGCGAGCAAGTTCGATGGGTAAAACCTGATTTCTGATTCGAAATCAATCGGTTGTGATACCGTGTTTCTGGTAGTGGTTCTCGCAACCTTCCGAAGCCAAGGCCACTGACCACACTCTTGAGCGACTGATCCAGCGGGTCGTGGCCTCAGAGGCGTCCGGCTTCCCGCTGTTCGACCAAAAACATGCCAGGGGTTCGGATGTCCATGCCGTACACCTGCGAGCCGATCACGTTCTGGAAATCCGTTTCATCGAGCGTAAGCAGGCAGTCGGCGTGCGTTCCGAGCGCTGACAGGAGCACTGGACGATCCTTTGCTTTGGGGAAGACGAGGGCCTTGTCGAAAGCCAACTCGGTCGGAACGAGCGCGAGTTTTGGCAGCACGAGTTGAGCGAGTGCAGCCGGGGCTTTCGGGCCGATCTTGCGGGCATTGCGCACCGCTTCTTCAACACAGTAGGGAGCACTGAGGAGCGCCCATGTGTGCGCGCGGGCCTCTTCGATGAGATAGCGCGACGCGCCTTTGCCTGAGCCGGCCGCAGCCAGCAGCACGCTGGTATCCAGAAAGAGCCTCACTTCTTCTTGCGCTTACCGGTGCCGGAAAACTGCGCCATCTCGGCTTCATCGCGGGCGATCCAACGCGCCATGGTTTCCTTCGGAATATCGCGCACGGGCACGGCTGCGGCTGGTTGCAGGAACAGGCCGCCGTCCCGCTCGTCGACGATCACCATGGGGCTGGAAAGCCGGTCGAGTCCCAGCTTGCGGCGCAGGGCGGGAGGAAGCGTGAGGGTGCCTCGTTTGCTCACCTGCAGTGTTGTCGTCATGTCGTAATGCTGCATTGCCGCAATGCGGTTTGCAAGCGTTACGATCCTTTCGTTTCCGAACGAGGGGGCCGATCGACGGAGTCGGTCCCACGGGTCGCGGTCCTTCGTTGGGAGATGTCGTCTCTGGCGTCGGGGATTGCAACGCGAGGCACGTGCGCGAGGCACGGCCCTACAATTGGACCACGCTAGACGGGGGCGCAGGCGGGGATCCTGCCATGGGGTCGGTTCCCTGGGTCGCCCCTTGCGGAGGTCGATCCATGGAGTCAGCCCCGTGGGTCGTTCGGAGTCCCGATCGGTTTACCTTGGCGGAGCGAAACGAGACCTGGGGGCGGAGGCGCCTTGTTGGCTGGATCGTGCCTTGGCTGTGAATCTCCAACACTAAGCCGAAGCCCCCAGACCTCGTTTCACGGCTTCGCGCCTCCGCGTGCCACCCCACGCCGAACGCGGACTAGGGGACGAACGGGTAATTGAATACGAACTTGCCGGAGCCTTCGGGCAGGAGGAATTTCACCGGTCGCACCGTGATCCTGCCGGTCGGCCGGATGAGCGACTCGAGCTTGGGCACCACGGTCGCGAGCGCGGTGGTGGGGTCGCCGACGCCTTCCGCGAGGTAACTCAGCTCGAAGTGGCCCGGGGTGGTTTCGTGCAACCGGTAGTGGAGGATCCCTTCGGCGCCGACAAAACACTGGTCGACGTCACGGGTCGTCACGCGCCGGCCGCCCGGCGCTTTGAGGGTGTCCTGCACCCGGCCGTGGAGGACGTAGGTGTGGCCGCCAGACGCGGAGGGGCGGCGCTCCACCAGATCGCCGATCCGGTAATTGAGCAGGGGCATGTAGTCGTTGGTGAGCGTCGACACGAGCAGCTCCCCGATGCCGCGTTCGTCGGCATGGAGGACGTCGAGGTGCGCGATCTGCCGGCTGGCCACCATGCCGCCGGTCGCCTGCTCCATGAGGAGGTGACCGGTCTCAGTCGAGCCATAGAGGTTGTAGACGGGCACGCCGAACACGCGCTCGAGGATCCGTTGATGCAGGACGCTCGTATACTCGTAACTGGTGAGGATGAACCGCAGGCGCGGGAACTTCACCTGGCGGCGCTCACAGTGCAGCGCGAACACCACGGCGTAAACGGGATCGGTGTCGAAGAACACGGGATCCCAGTCCAGGGCCTCGGCCACCATCTGATCGAGGTCGTCGGTGCTGAGGAGAAACGGGAAACGCGACAGGCTGAGCACGCGCGTCTGGCCGAGGGTACGGCGCTTGGCGGACGGGGTGCCGTTGTTGTAGGTGATGTCGCCGTTGCAGGCCGGCGAGGAAATCGTCACCCGGCGGGCGGCGGGATGCTCGGCGAGCACCTGCGCGACGTGCGCATTGAGCGACAGGGCCCACGCTTCCTGGCGCGCCCACCACCCGTACGGGAGCAGCAGGTCGGCCCGGTTGTCGGTCGTACCGGCGGTGTGTTCGATCTCGATCAATTTCCGGTCCACCAGGTCGTCGAGGGACTGGCCGGCGCGGAGAAAGGTGTGCGGGAAATCCGTCTTGATGTCCTGCTTGGTGGTGAACGGGATGGCCCCCAGGAGCTCGGACCAGGTGGCGTGGGCGCTGGTCTGGACGGCGTTGCGGTAGAGCGGCACCTCGCGCACGTACTCACGCAGCTTTTCCTCGAGGCTCCGCAGCTCGGAAGGCGAGGTGTCGGTCTCGTCCGCCACCGGGGCGGCGGAGCGCTTTTCCCGTTCGGCCGGCGGATGGGGTTTCGCCGGACGGACCCCGGCGCGGGGCGAGGCCGCCGTGCGCAGGGCGGCCACCACCCGCGGCAGGTGGCTGAGCACGTAGGCGACGTCCGCCTCCGACGTGTCGTAATCGAGGCTGAAACGGATCGTGCTGCGCGCTTCCACCGGGCCCAGGCCCAGGGCGGTCAGGACGTGGGACGGCGCGACCGACCCCGTCGTGCAGGCCGAACCACTCGAAGCCCGGATCTGCAGCTCGTCCAGCTGCATGAGCAGGGCTTCCGCCTCCACCCCCGCAAACGCGATACTCGTCGTGTTGGGGAGGCGGGGCTCCTTTGCGCCATTGCGCGTGGTGTGGGGAATCTGGCTCAGGATGCCGTCCTCGAGGGTGTCGCGCAGCGCGGCCAGTTTCCGCTGCGACTCCGCCGAGATCGCGCCTGCCCGCGCGGCGGCGCGGCCGAAGCCGACGATGTAGGGGACGTTCTCCGTCCCGCCGCGACGGCCGTCCTCCTGCTGGCCGCCAATGATCAGCCCGCGGAACGGCGTGCCCCGACGCACGTAGAGGAGGCCGATGCCTTTCGGCCCGTGGAGTTTGTGGGCGGAGAGCGACAGTAGGTCGACGCCCAGCGCGTTGACATCGATCTTCAGCTTGCCCGGTACCTGCACGGCGTCGGTGTGGATGAGAATCCCCCGCTGGCGGCAGAGGGCGGCGAGCTGGGCGATGGGGAAGAGGACGCCGGTCTCGTTATTCGCCCACATGATGGACACCAGCGCCGTGTCCGGCCGGAGGGCGCGTTCAAAGGTCGCGAGATCCAGCGAGCCATCCCGGTTCACCGGGAGGTAGGTGACGGAGTAGCCCCGTTTCTCCAGGGCGGCGCAGCCGTTCTTGGTCGCAGAATGCTCGACCGCCGTCGTCACGATGTGCCGCTTGGCCGGCTGGCTGTAGAGGGCGCTGGTCAGGGCGGTGTTGATGCTCTCGGTCCCGCAGCTGGTGAAGATGATTTCCCGGGCGTCGGCCCCGATCAGGGCGGCGACGGACTCCCGGGCCTGCTCGATCGGCTCCACGAGCTGTTTGCCAAACCGGTACGGGCTCGACGGGTTGCCCCACTGCTCGGTGAGGTACGGCAGCATGGCTTCCAGCACTTCCGGGGCGACCCCGGTGGTGGCATTGCTGTCGAAATAGTAGGTCTTTGGCTTGATCATGCGGGCGTGAAAGAGGATCCCGGATCGCGGGTACTGTCAAATTCAGCGCCAAGCCCCTTGGGGCGGGGGCGACGTCGCCCGCAGGCGAATCCGGAGGGTCTAATCCAGCCTCCAAACGTTTCGACCCTCCGAACCGGTAGAAAACCAGGAAATGCGTATTCGAGGGTCTCGCACGTTGTCCGTTGTAGGCGGGGTCGCTGACCCCGCGGGGATTGGCGTCGCGTGAAGAAATCGGACAACGGAGGCGGGACCGGTCGGTCCCGTCGCGGCCTCGCCGAGGCCACCTCCAACGGAACGCAGGCGTTTCACCAGCCATCCCCTTGATTGGACGCGCATGCGCAACCGCGAGGCCGCCGCCAACGGGCGGGGCTGTTTGAACTTGGCTTTGGTCCGGGTTTGGCCTGCTGCGGAGCGCCGTGGTCCGTGCGCCGCGTCCATCACGGGTCTTGTTTCAACGCGCGTGTGAGCCAAACCGGCGTAGGCTGCGGGCTCTCGACCACGGCACCCTTTTCGGTGCGCAGGACCAATCGATAGGGGTGCTCCTGCGACGAGTTGTCGAAGACGCGCACGGTGGGAACGAACGCAAGGGCCGCCACCAGATTCTTGAGCGACTGTTCGTAGCGCCTGGCCAAGCGGTCGGTCGGCACATCATGTCCGCCCTGCATCACTCGGACTGCCACGCGCACCTCGGAGAGGTCGGCACCGGAGATTCCGATGAAGTGAAGCTCCACGTGGTAACCGACCGCGATCGCCTGGCGGAGGAATTCCAGCTTCGCGCCCACCGGGTCCGAAAACACGGTCTCGGTGATGAAGGACTCGCCGGCCGCGAGCATCTCCTCGCGTACCCGATCGGCGTAGGTCGCCGCTTGCTCGACGGGGAGGTCCAGGCGCGCCACCAACTCGTCGGCGTTGATGAACGGAAGCCCGGAGGTGCTCAGGAATGTCCGGAAGTAGGTCGTTCTGCCGGCACCGTTCGGTCCGGCCAGCATGACGAGGCGTGGCACGAGATTAGGAAACGGCCGTTGCCATCCCAGCCACCTCTGCGCCCTGCTCGACGAATTGCCGGTTCACGAACTTGCCGACGCGAGTGGCGCCGTCCGGCTGGCGCTCCACGATGAGGCCGGGGTACTTAGGGTCCGTGCCATAGGTGGGTGTTCCGTGTCGTTGTATTTCGGCCAACGCCAGCTTCCGCCCTTCATGCGTGTCGATGCGGGAAATGAGGGTGTCGAGATCCTCGACCTGCCCCATCTGCTTGATCGTGCGGATGCGGTCATGCGAGAAAACGGACTCCGCCACGCGTCCGAGCTTGGCCCAGAACTCGACTTGGGCGGTCGGAGAACGCTCCATCAAGGCCGCCGACGAGCGGGCGTCGTGGACCAGCTGGGCATCGAGGCGAAGGGGAATCGTTGCAGGCATACAACATAAATCGTAGCAAAATGCTACAAGCTCAAGAGGTTCCTTTGTAGGGCAGGCAACTCCCTGTAAGATAGAAGGTACCCTGTTTTGTGTCGATTTGGATGGGTCGACAAGAACATCGGCCGGACCGGTCCTCGGAGGAAATCGGGAGGGTCGGCCGAGAGAGTCAGTCCCTCGAAAGAAAGGGTTGAATTGCCTGAACCCGGAAGTGATGCAGAGATCCTCTCTATGCTCCGCTGCCTCACCCTGGGCCTGGCCCTGCTCCTGCACGGCCTGGCACACGCCGACAGCCGTGACCTCATCCTGGTCGCCGGTCAGTCCAATGCGGTCGGCTTTGACGCCTACGCGGAGGAGCTGCCTGCCGACGCCCGGGACGCGCAGACGCTGTTCTGGTGGCGCGTGGGCGATCCGCCCCCGGACGCGTTCGACGGCACGAGCGCACGCCAGTGGACCGTCCTGCAGTACCAGCCGCGCACGCCAGCGATGTCCGGCGAAGCCGCGAAGCAGACCGGCCGCCAGTACGGCAACTTCAATACGAAGTCCAAGGGAGGGTTCGGGCCGGAGATCGGGATGGTGCGCACGCTCGCCGCGAAGGAATCGCGTCCGCTGGCCGTGATCAAAACGGCGTTCAGCGGCACGTCCGTCGCCGGCGATTGGAATGTCGACCAGCCCGGCACGGGCGACGCCTGTTACCGCGCGATGCTTGACGAAACCAAGGCCGCGCTCGCCGCCGCCCACGCCAAGGGCATCACGCTGCGCCCTCGCGCCTTCGTCTGGGTTCAAGGCGAGAGCGACGCCAACGCCAAAGACGCCCCCGCCTACGCCGCAAACCTCACCCAGATGCTCAAGCGCCTGCGCGCCGACCTCGCCGCGCCCGAACTGATCCTGCTGCTCGGCGTCAACACCCGCTTCGGCAACGGCAAGAATCCGCACATGCCGACGGTCATTGCAGCCCAGCAGGAAGTCGCCGCCACCCTGCCCCGCGCCCGCTACGTCGACACCGCCGGCGCCGAGACCCTGCCGCCGACCCACACCCACTTCACCGCCGCCGGCACCCTCGACATCGGCCGACGCTACGCGGACGCCCTCCTCGACGTCGAAGCCCGCCCAGCCCCCTTCGGAGCCAGCCCCGAGGGTCGCGGACTCGATCAAGCGACTCGCTCCCATCGTCCGACCCTGTAGCGAAAACAATCGCTGGCTTGCAGCGAAAACAAGTGTAGCCACTCGTGATCGAACAGCTGTCGGACAGACGGGTTCTTTGCTAACACTTCCCTGATCCGTTCGGGCTTGGCCTCGATATAAACGGCGAGCCGTCGCGGTTCGTGCGTGAATACCTTGCCATCGTGGATCGACTGGAGCGGCAGGCCGACCTTCAGGTCGCCGCCGTTGCCTTCGAACACCCCGAGCCCTCCCGCGACGTTGTGCAACACCTTGTTGCCGGACCCATATCGCACAGGATCAATTCGCGAGGCGTAGTATTGCAGGTTGATCCAACTCGCGACGACCACCGGGGCACAAAGAATGAGCGTGAGCACCTTGTCATCCGGATCAGCGAAAGCGTCGTAATCGTGCAAAAACACCCGGCCGTCGAGCTTCAGACCGACGGTGCGACTACGCGGTGCGGCAACGAGCGCGGCATTGTTGGCCAATCCCCACTCAGGTCTCACTTGCGCGAGATCGACCGCCCGGGCGCGCACGGCGGCATCGATGTGGTCGTCCGGCCCGCCGACCAAGCCAAGCGCCGGCGCCCGCTCGCGGCGCGCGGCAGCTCCGGCGCGCCCCAGCGCGTCCCGCAGCCGCGCAACGTCTCCGCGATGACTTTCTGGGAGCCGCTCCAGATCGAAAAGCACCAGATCGTCCGTGGTGGTGTTGTGCAGGCCGGCGAGAAAAACGCTGTCCGCCGGCAACACCAAGCCTTGCTGTGCCAGGAGGGCGCGGACCGACGGATCGTTGAGAGTCAACGCCGCGAGCCGGGCGTTGACGTCGCCCGCATGGCCGCCACAAGCCCCGCAATCGAGACCCGAGGCGTAGGGATTGTTGGCGCTTTCACTGCCATGCCCACACATGAGCACGAGGCGTGCGAAATCGCCGACGAGACTCATGTTCCGCAACGCCCCGGCGGCGAGTGCCGCGCGCGTTTCGAGTGATGCTTCGGTGAAACTCGGCGCGACCCGCGAACAGGACAACCGGCCAGCGGGCTTTGGGCGACCCAACGCAAACCCGAAACCAAGCCCAACGGATTCCACGAAAGAGAAGCAGGACGCCGCTGAGTTCTGAAACGCCTTCCAGGCGCCGGAGGCCGCCCGTTCCGCCCGGAGACGAGCCCCGGCCGCCGGGGAAAGCGGTTCATAGGTTTCCACCGCAGGAACGAGTAGCACCGGACAACGGGCCGCGGATGCGCCGCCTTGCGCGCCCCCGTGCGAAACCGGAAAACCGAAAAATCCCGCAAAACCGATGGTCTGCGTTCCCGGCAACGCCCGCTCCAGATGCCGCCGAAAAACCTCCGAACGCACGTCGATACAGAAGACGGCCTGCACATCTGGTCGACCGAGCGGACGTGTTGTCGGTTGTTCCGCCAAAGCGCGCGCCAGACGTCGCTGGTAACCCGACTCGTAGGCGAATTGCCAACGCGCGAGCGCTGCGATTCGGCTGGAGTCCAAAGCCGGGGAGGTCGATCGACGCCAAGCGGCCACAAATTCGAGGTCGTCGGCGAATGCTCGGAAGAGAGCAGCATCGTAGGCCAACCGGATCGCCAGCAGTTCCGATAACATTCCATTTTGCCCTCCCCGCAGGACGTCTTCACGCACGCGATACTGCACGTAGCCTGCCCATCCAGCGATACTCACCAGTTGCCGATGAAGGAAGTCCGGCAGATCGGCCCCTTGCCGTTCAAGCACGTCCAGGCTGGCGGCAATCGCGGCGACGGGATCATTCGGCAAGTTGCCCACAAAAGACCTGAAGCCCGCCAGACCGAACGCCTCGGGATTGTGGTCATGCACTGCCGCCGCCCGCCAGGCTGCATAGAGGCCGTCGTTTCTCCAAGGCATGGTCCAGGTCGTTTGATTCTCGTCAAAGGTGACGGCGCACCATTTGGAAATCTCATCGACGACAAAACAGCTCCAATGCGCCCGGGGCCTTTCACGGTCCAGCAGGTCAGCGACGGTGCAGATCGTTGCCATGTTCCGGTCGGAAGCCGGTTCCACCAGGGCTTCGATGAGGGCCGCCGGTGTCCAATCGGCATCAGCCGCCGCCACGAGATCCGCCGGCTCGATCCGGCCCGCCCGATACGCCTCGAGGTAGCTGCTCGCACGTTGCAGAGGCGCGGCGCCGGCCACCCGTTGCAGGAGTTCCGAGGCCGTCGAAAAAGGCCGGTCAACGAGTCCGACGAAGGGATTCACGGCCACGAAGTGCCGCAAGGGCCAAAGGGGAGGAATACGCACCAGGGCGGCACGGATGGCGGCACTCAAATCGGAGGCCGCGGGTGGAAGGGAATGCAGCGTGTTCATGAAAAAGAGTGGGTGCGGTTACTGCGGCCAAAGCCGACCAAGCAGGCGGTTGAAAACGGTGCCGAGGTAAAATCCGTTCAGGACATGCACGTAGAGGCGCCGGCCCAACGCATGACCGCCGGCCCGCCACAGCAGCGACTGTGTCACAAACAGGCCCGCAAACACGGCCCCGACGGCGACGACCAACTCCCAGGGCGGTTGGCCGACCGGCAAACCCGCGAAGACCAGCGCCGCCACGGCATGAAGACCGAAACCCACGGCGGTCACCCACAACGCAACGGCGACGCCTTGGGTGATGACCCGCAGGCCGCCTCCGGCCGACCAGGCCCGGGCGATCACATAGGCGGCGGCGAAAGCCAGCACGACCCCGAAGACACCCGAATACGGCGCGGACCCGGGCGCGAGCGCATGCACCGCCGTCGCTCCCATCGCCACCAGCAGACCGCCCGCGAGCACGCCGACTGTGAGCGCCCCGATGCGCAGCGGCAGGGCAGCCCGGGGCACCGCTCCGATGGTGGAGCCGGCCGTGAGAAAGGCGTGGGCTTTATAAAGCGAGTGCGCGCACAGGTGCAGCAGCGCGAGTCCATAGGCGCCCAGGCCGCATTGCAGAATCATGAAGCCCATCTGGGCTATGGTCGAATACGCCAGGGCCCTCTTCACGCTTGGCTGAGCCAGCATCACCAAGGCCCCAAACGCCGCCGTCCACGCTCCCACCACCGCGAGCACCGTTGAAGCCAGCGGCGCGGCGACCAGAATCGGTGACAGCCGCACCAAAAGGAAGCCGCCGGCATTGATGATCCCTGCATGCATGAAGGCCGAAACCGGCGTGGGCGTTTCCATCGTATCCGGCAACCAACTATGAAACGGAAGCTGCGCCGACTTCAGCATGGCGCACGCCGCGAGCCACATCCCGGCCGGCCCGAGGCCGGCGTTGTCCCCTGCCGCGATGGCCGCGAACAGGCCCTCAAGGTCGAATGTGCGGTAGTGCTGATACAGCACCACCGCGGCGACCAGCAGACACGCATCACCGGCGCGGCTGACCACGAATTTCTTGCGTGCGGAAAAAACCGCCCCCGCCCGCTCCGGGTAAAACAGCAGCAGGCGGTGCAGACAGAGGCTGGTCGCGATCCAGGCGAGCAGCAGGACCAACAGATGGCCGGCCAGCACGAGCAGCAGCACCGCGCCCAAGGTCAGACTCATCCACGAAAAGAATCTCGACTGAGCCGGATCACCTTCCAAGTAGCGGCGGGAAAAGCGCAGCACAATCGCTCCAAGATAGGTGACGAGAACGATCATCGCCGCAGAGACCGCGTCGAGTCGCAGGGCCACGGCCAGCGCCGATTCCGTTCCGAAGGGAGCCCAGCGGACCGTGTGCGGCCCCGAAACCGATAACACCGCGATCCCGAGCAGGGCTAGACACGCGGCCATCGACGCCGCCCCAAGTGTCAGCCGGCCAGCGACGGCCGCACTACGAGACCGGGAGAGCAGACCGACCGCCACAGGCAGTCCGGGCACTGCAACCAAGAGAAGGGAAACAAACAGGCTCATCGGGAGCCAGCATAACAACCGCTTGCCTTTTAGGCGATGACATCATTTTGAACCTGTCGTTAGATTTAACTTAACTTACCATGTCCGTGTTTCTCAATTACCACCACCTGCGCTATTTTCGGATAATCGCGCGGGAAATGAGCGTCACCCGCGCCGCGGAGCGCCTGAATCTGTCGGTCCCGGCCCTAAGCATCCAGCTCCGCCAGCTTGAGGAAAGCCTGGGCCAGAAACTATTCGAGCGGGAGCGTGGCGGACTCCGTCTCACCGAAGCGGGCCACCTCGCGCTCGATTACGCGAAGACCATCGGTCGCGCCGGCGAGGAATTGGTGGACGTGATGCGAAACCGGGCACCAGGGACCACTCGCCAGATCCTCAGGATCGGAGCAGTCGCAACCCTGTCCCGAAACTTTCAGGTGGATTTTCTCAAGCCTGCCCTCCATCGCCCCGGGGTTGAGGTCGTGATCCGCTCGGGCGCGCAACGCGACTTGCTCTTGGCCCTCCACGCCCACGAAGTCGATGTCGTGCTCTCCAACTCGCCGGCGCGGCGCGACACGGAAACACCCTGGCACAGTCATTTGCTCGCCGAGCAACCGGTCGCACTCGTGGGCGTGCCCGCATGGGCGAAGAAACGCCTGAGCTTCCCCAGGGATTTCCGCGATGTGCCGGTGATCCTTCCGAGCATGGAGAGCAACACACGCGCCGCATTCGACCGGATGACCTCAACGGCTGGCGTACGCCCACGCGTGCTCGCCGAGGTGGATGACATGGCGATGCTGCGTCTCCTCGCCCGCGAGGGCGAAGGCCTCGCCTTGGTGCCGCCGGTCGTCGTGCGCGACGAAATTGAGGACGGCGTGCTTGTTGAAACCCATCGTATTCCGCAGATCCGTGAGACCTTCTACGCCATCACGCCAAGCCGGCGGTTTCCGAATCCACTGGTAGGAGAACTTGTCTCACGCCTGTCTCCAAAAAAGGTTTCGTCGAAACAGCGACTCGCGTGACCGGACGGTTAGCCGTGTCGGCAATCCAGGATTGGCTTTTTCTCCGTGACCCACGCTCGCTTCGCTCGAGTCTTCCCGCGACTTGCCGCCGTCACTGCCGATGAGGATCGTCGGCTACGTGACGTTGGCAGGGGCGGTTTAGGCGGGTAGGCTGCTCGCGATCACGGAGTCGGGTCGTGGGAATGAAAAGGAGGGTCGGTCCTTGCTCCCGACCAACCTAAGCGTCGGCTTTGCCTCCGTCCCGTCGCGGCCTCGGCGAGGCCACCTCCACCGGGCGGGGCTGTTTGATCTTGGGCTTTGACCTCGGTTCGAACTGCTTTTCTTCGCTCCCTCCGTCGCACCCCTGGTTCCAAATCCCCGTGTGCGTTGGCCCCGTTCGCAATAAGACCCGCCGTCGTAGTCTACGAGCGGCGGGTCTAAAATTGGCGTCCCCACGGGGATTGGCTCGGCAGCCTCGTTCCGCTTCGCGGAATCCACCGTAACGGTGGCCCGCTCCGCCCCGCTTGGGCGGGTCTCCGCAAACCCCTCCGGGGTTCGAACTGCTTCGCAGCGCCACAAACAAAAACCGCCTACCTCGCGGCAGGCGGTTTTAAAGTGGCGTCCCCACGGGGATTCGAAACGGGGGAGAATCAACGACCGAAAAGCTTCACTGAGCGTGCTTTAAGGTTGATATGTAGTTAGTTAGAACAGGTAAGAAGATGCAACAATCGGCAACGAAGACAAGCTAGAATCCCATTTGCTGACAAATTTGTGGCAAATCCAACGGCCTGTTTTCGGGTCTTTTGGAGCGATTATCTCCATCCGATCCTGTCGTCGTAAGCACAAAAAAGCGGCGGGAGCCGAAGCCCCCGCCGCCCGTAAAGAACCGCACGACAGTTACGCGCGAACTCCCTGCGACGATTTGACCGTCTGGTTCATCGCCTCCGACTTCGCGGCTGTAATGAACGCGCGCTGACGGTTGGCCTCCGGCACGTTCTTCACGCGCGCCTCAATCTTCGCCTTGATCTCAGGGTTCTCCTCGACCCAGGCGATGATCTCTTGGTTGCGCTGATTGGCGTATCCGGCCCGCTGCATTTTCCCCAGGATCAGCTTGCGGATGAGCTGCTCCTTCGGGAGCGCTTGGTAATACTCCAAGAGCTTCGGGTTTTCTTTGATGAACTCGTCGATCTTGGCGTCGATTTCAGGGTTCGTGCGAATCGTGGGTTCCTGTGCCTTTTTATCGGCTACCTGTTGTTTTAGTGGCATAATGCCTCCTTGTTTTCCCCAGCCATTTTGAACTCAAGGCGGCTGGTCGCCAGCGGCACTTGACCTTGTCTGGGCGAGGATCGCCCAAAGTGTTTTTCAGAGGCAGTCTTCATCGAAGTCTCCCCCCTCGTTTGGACTCAAATCGCGGCGCTTGATGTCGAGAACCGCGCGCTCGAATTCTACCCGGATTTGCGACGACGTGCCGCAGGCAAGCCAGAGCCGCATGAGCGCGGTCACGCCGGGGCTGGCCCCGTAGAGATCGCGCACCTGGGCGTCGGCTTTCTCGAAATTCTCCCGCAGGTGCGGCGGCAGTTGCCGCACTAGTTCCTCCAGGTCAGGCGAAGCCTTGAGTTCTGTCGTCATGGTTCACCTCCCGATTTGGGTTCGGCGGACTTGCGGCGCATTTCCGCGAGTTCTTTGCCGAGCTTACCCAACTCGGCGGCCAGCGCCTCGTTTTGCTCGATGAGCGAGGTCATGAGTTGATTTTGTTCGGCAACTTTCTGCTCCAACTCTGCCGGGAGCGGATTCGGCTGCGTTGCCGGATCGGCGACCGCAAGGACCGGCCCGAGCGGCACCACCGTGGGTGCGTTGGGCGAGAGGTTCCAACCGGCCCCGGCTTCCTTGCGATAAACCACGTGTGATTCGTGCATCACATTCGGGTCGTTAGGATCGACGAAGCGACCCACGGGATACGCCTTTAACGTCTCACCGACGCGGACTTTCTCAACGTTGTGCGGATCGAGATCGGTGCCGGCCACAGGGATGGGCGGCTCCACGGGTGGCGGAGCCTTCGTCTTCTTTACGTTCGTCTGGCAGCCGGTGCAGAGCGACGCGACCGCGACACAAATCAGCAGCTTATTTATTCGCATTTTCGTTCCTCCAAATTTCGGCGATGCGCTGGTTGCCCCGCGTGCCGGTTGCTTGGTCGATGGTTTCTGTCACATAGAGATAGAACTGTTTTCCGGCAGGCACGCGGACGTAGAAGCCATCCCGCGCAATGACTTCTTGGATGCGTTGGGCGTAAAGATTCAGCACGTCGGAAGTCCCCTGCAAAGCGGCGTTGCGCCCGGAAGCGACCGGCACCTGCACGGTGTCGCCAAACGCAGTCCCTTGATTGCGCATCTCCTGCAACCCGCTCGCCATGCCGGCGAGAAATGTGGAGGCGAAGAGTTTAATTTCCTGCCAGTTGTCCGACTTGATGAGCTGGCCGACGAGACCGGCGGAGCCATCACGCATACCGAATTCGCCGGTCACGTCATCCTTCTGCCGATCCAGAGCGATGCCGTTCAAGACCAGCTCCGTGCCGTTGAAGGGACTACCGTCCCGCCATACGACGACCCACCGACCGGATGCCGCGATGCGTTCGCGCGAGCGATCGAGCGACGCGCGCCCGTGAACTTCCGTCCCTGCCGGAATGACCAACCGGCCATCGTGCCAGACATCTTCGGTGACGAGTCCCACCACGGGAGTATCGAGCTTTGAAGATTCCAAGGTGATGACCGTTTCACACGGGATCATGCGGCCGAAAGGCGCATAGTTTTTCGAGAGGGTTGGGGTCGCATCACCCGAGCCGGAATAAACACTGATCGGCAGGACTACCGGGCGAGCTTCTTTCTCTTTCTTGCCATCATTCGATTGGCGCGCGGCATGAGGCCGCGACTCACCACTGCGGACATCGGCGGCCTGGCGCTCGCCCGCTCGTGGCAATGGTGCGGGGATTTTGAGTGGCTGCCCATCGCGGGCAAATGTATGCCGCTGCGCAGGGTTCTCTTCGCCCGCCACCGTGGTCATTTGCTCCGCTCTCGCCCGCTCGCGAGCGTTGCCCCGATAGATCATCAATCCACCCACGGCGACCAGCACCATGAACACGGTGACGTTGCCGGTCGGCGATTTGAGAAATGGCCAGAGGGTTTTCATCACTGCGGAACGATCAGGTGCGCATCACGCTCCACGCGCGGAACGATGATGCTGAAACGGTTTTTGATGCTGAGATTGGCCCGCCCGCCTGCGGGCGTGCCCGTGATCGCGAAGAACGCCGTGGTGGCAGCCTTCGGCGGGATGATGCCGGACGCATCCGCGATGGATGCGTGATATACCTGCACGCCGACACGCGCCGCCAGGCGTTGCGGCTGATAGATGACTTCGGAGTCACCGGAGTTTTCCAACCGGAGCTTGAAGACCAGCGTGTCTTCGGGATCGAAGCGGAAGACTTCTTCCACCGTGACGCGGAAATCCTTGTAGAGCGTCACGTCTCCCGGAGCGCCGTGGTCGATTTGTTGAACCGCTTCCGGGTATTGCATCTCCACAAGCCGATGACTTTTCGCCCGGTCCAACAGGCCGAGCAAAACATCGGGTGACACGCGCCGCCGGAGATTGGTGTTCCGCCCCATGAACTCGTCTTCGTAAAACGTGACGGAGCCATACGGCTGCGCCGCCACGGCGAAGCGAAGAACGAACGTGCGGTTTTTCCAGACGACGTTGATCGCGGCCTTCGCGTTTGGCTCCACAGCCCGCACGCTGAAGAAATACCGGCCCGGCGTGTAGGCCAGCAACACGGGCGCGGGCGTTTCGGGATTACCGGAGATGTTCGCGCCTTCGATGGCGGTGATCGCCGAGGGAAACATGAGTGTCGTCGGCACATCGGTCCCGATAGGGATTTCATAGACCGTCCGCTCATCCAGCGGGAATTGTTTGATGACCTGCGGGCGACCCGACGCGAAAGCGGAGGCGGCGGCCAGCAGGAAACCAACGATCAAAGTTGTGTGTATTCGTAGCTCCATACGCCGAGTGGATAACGCTTGTTTGAGAGCATGTCGGGATTGCGCACCAAAGTGAGGTTGAGCGTGAACTTTGGTGATTCGGTGAAAGACTGGTTTTCAAAAACACCGGTGCGGATCAACTGGCCCTCGACCTTCACCAGCACGCGATCCTCGCGGGTGCGGAGGATGTCGATTTTGAAGACCTCCGGTTTTTGATGAATGGTCTTCAGTTCAAACTCGGGCCGTGATTTGTCCCGTTCGCCTTGAGCGCGGTTGAACGCGTCGGCCAGAAACAGCTTTTGCAGCATGTCCGGGTAGTCGAAATCACGAGGGTTGCGCTCCAGAAGTGCGAGGGTCGCCCAAAGCGCCATCGACTGGTGAAGGTCTTTCGCCTCCTCAAACCCGAGCAGCGGCGAAACCGAGAACGTGCCGGCCCCATCCAGGACGACGACCCGTTCGCGCATCCGATACGCGCTGATGATGAGATAAGGCTGGAGAAAGCAAAAGCCGAGCGCGGCGCACGCGACCAGAAACCACATGCGCGCCGCGAAAGCGTTGTCGGCGAAGAGTCGCGTCGGCGAAAATCCCGACTTGCTGCCGACGGTCGCCGGCAGCCGCTTGGTCTGATCAACCGGAGTTTCGTGAAGTGTTTCTGCGGGGTTCATGTCTCAGATGCCAGTGGCGGTTCCGGGAGCGAGTGGCGGTGGCGAAGGGGGTGCGGGCGGTGGCGTGTGAGCGGCGGATCGCCCGCCGCCGCCACTTCGGCCGACTGAAGACATGAGCCCCGCCCCACCGCGCACCATCGTTGCGGGGTTGCCCGATGCGCCGGTGAAGGCCTGCCCCTGCGCGAAAAGCCGTTGCATGACTAGCGGCGTCGAGATCATGCCCACGATAATCATGATCGTGGCGAGGATGCCGCCCATCATGTCTAGCAGCGGCGAATATAAGACCTCGCTGGCGTTCTGCGGATTCGCCCCGACCGCGTTGCGGAAATCCGTCCAAATCGCCAGCGCCACAAGGTTCGTCAGAGCGAATCCAACGGGCCACGCGAGGATCGCGATCAATTGTTGGAGGAACCGGATGGCGATGCCGCTCATCCCCGGCACCATGAACAGCGCCAGCGCGAACGGCGTCACCAAGTAGAGAAGCCAGCGGAGGATATATTGCAGGATCAGCATGGGCACGGTGATGAGCGTGCCGACGTAGATGAAGATATTCGCAATGGCGTTGGAGACGGCCTGATAGATCGACTCGTTCATCCTGCGCCACGACCATTCCTGCCCCTCCGGGTTGGTGGTGGTAGATTCGCGAATCTTGTCGGCCGAGGATGTGGGATTCTCGTTGTAGCCGGGATCGACGTATTCGGCCACCGCGAGGAAGACATCCTCCGTGCGCGGGAACCAACGGTCCATCGTCGCGATGGCGGCGACGATGACCAATGCCTTGGCGAGCGTCTTCACGATGCCGGAACCGGTCGGTTGCCCGTTCGCCATGTAGCACACCAACCCGACCACCATGATCGCAAAGACGATGATGCGAAACGCCGCGACGAGCGCGAGCATCTTGCCCTCAAGGGTTGGCAGGTAGATGTCCATGACGCGGCGAGTTTCAGCTCACTTTTTCGGCTCCGGTGCGGGAGCGGGTGGAGGCGTCGGTTCGGTGGCGGGCGGCACGCCGAGATCAAGTGCCGGCGGCTTCCGCCCGAGCTTCTTGTTGTTTTCCGTGATTGCCTTGTTCGCGGCCTCTGCTTCGCGCCGCGAATTTTCCTCCAACTCCATGCGAGCGCGTTCCTGCGCATCGCGTTCAGCTTTGGACGGACCGCAGCCAACGAGTAGCACGGACATGCTCAGAGTAAGAATCGTCAGTAGTGATTTCATTGTTTGGTTCTCCGCAATTTCAGGGTCTTCATGTAATCGGTGACACGTTGGTTGGATAAAAAGGCGTCTCTCGCTTCCATCTCGGCGGCGGCCTGCCGCTCTTGTTCGAGGCGCGAATCGTTCGCGATTTTTTGGAGCGCGACTTCATCGACCTCACGCCGCCGTGCCGCTTCCACCTGGGCGAGCTGACCGTTCAAGGCCGTGAGCTTCCCGGAAAGTTTTTGCACCTCGGCGTCAGTATCGGCGGCTTTTAATTCCCCGAGTGTGAGCGCGATTTCCGCCTGCAACTCTTTTTCGCGTTCCTGCGTCTGCGTGGTGACGAGCGCGGTGTTTTCCTGTTTCGAGTCCAACAACGAGTAGCGCCTAAACGTGAGCGGATCGCGTTGCAGCTCGTTCCCGTTGAGATCGACGCTACCAATTGCGCGGTAACTTCCGTCGGCGGTGTTTTGCAGGGATTGCAGACTGCGCGTAAGACCGACCACTGCGTTTTTCGCACGACCATAGTTGCGGGCGAGATCCTCCTCGCCGAGCACGTCGAGAATGACGTTGGCACCGGCCTCGGTCGGATTGCCCGTCCATTTGCGGATGTCGTCCTGAATGTTGATCTGCTGGTTCAGTTGATTGATCTGCGTCCGCAGGTTGTTGATGCTCTCAACCCACTTCGCGATGTTCTCAGCCTGGGCGATGCGGTTGTTCGCGATGCTGGCGACATCGGTCACGGGAATTTGCGCCCATGCCTGTCGCGCAGAAACGAGAGCGATGAAGACGATGAGGAGATACGTTTTCATGGTTCGACGCGGATGTATTCCACGGTGGGTTTGATGATGACGCCGTTGACCGTCGTCTCCGGCAGTTCGACCGGCACGAGACGCGCCGATGTTTCCGCGCGCGCATCCTGCGCCCGCTGTTGATTTTGAATGATCCAGTATTGTTGTTTTACGGACTGATTCATGGCCCGGTCATAGCCGCGTTGTTCGGCCTCCTTCATCGCCTTCTGGACTTGTGATTGAGCGACCTTGGAGACGAGGTAGCCGCCCGCCGCTCCGGCCGCAGCCACGCCGACATCGCCATCCGAGAGTTGGTAGCCGAGGACGCCGCCGGCCCCGGCGAGTCCGATGTCGGAGGCCATGCCGCCCGCCGTGCTGCAACCGGAAAAGCCCAAGGCGGCGAGTCCGAGCGCGCAGGCTACGAGCAGCCTACGCAGATTTGGCCGTGTTTTCATCGAGTGCATCCTTGTTGGGTTGGACGTTGCGCACCGTGCCGCAAAGGGGCGGATCGGTGACGGGACTGAAGAAACAAATGCTGGAAAACTTTTTCCCCGGCGGTTGCTGCTCCGGCATCGGGTAATTCTGGATCGACGCACACACCGATTCCGGCAGGGCGATGTCGCGTGCAATGTCTTCCACGTCGTTGCGGTCAAACTGCCGCATGAGGAAAAATTGTTTGCTGTTACCGATGACGACCGGACGGATGCGCGCATCCTTAAACCGGCTGTATTGCTGGACGATGGAGGCGGTCCAGCAGTTGAATTTGCGAAGTTGCGCGTAGGACTCGGCGACGATCTTGTCGCCACCCGGCACGTCGAGAAAGCGGGCCAGCTCTTCGTAAAGGATGCGTTTCCACTGCGCACGCGGCAGCGAGATGATGTGTTGCCGGGTGAAGCCCGTTACGAGAAGGCCGGCGGCGGTTTTTAATTCCGTGGCCTGTTCCGGGATGTAGCCCAGCTCGAAATGCGCGACCTTGCCGGTGAGCGAAATGTTCGTCTGCCCGTCGAAGAGTTTTCCGTATTGGCCGAACGCGCACCAAGCCGAGAGCAGCGTCGCGATGTGATCGACCAATTCTTTTTTGTGCTCCGGGAACCGTGAGAACTGCATCAATTCCACGAGGCTGGCATGAACCGGATAATCTTCCGGGCGGTAATAAGTGTGGGCCATCGCCATGACGGCGCGTTCGGTTTGGGGCTCTTTGAGGAAGCGGGTGATTTCTTCCTCGGGTAAGTCCGCGATAAACTGCCGGCCCTCATCGTCGTTTCGCGCGATCCGGTCGCGGAGTTCGGCGTAGGCCTCCAACTCCGTAGCGCCGAGCGGCATCTTCGAGAGTTTCCAGCGATGCGCCGCGCACGCCATCCGCTCGATTTCGGGAATTAGCTCGGCGTTCTTTTTCGCCCAATCGTCGAAGGCATCCTGATAAAGCTGGCCGACATACTGACCGACGACCGCCTGCCGAATTTGCTGCGCCTCCGCATCGGGAGCCTCGCCAATCATACGCGAGACAAGGGCGACCGCGCTGGCAATTTGGAGTTGGTTGAGCGGCAAACGACCGGTGTCAAAGTAGTTTATGGTGAGATCGCCATCCGGGTGGACAATGACGGGGCGCTCACCGAGCGCGCGGGTGAACGCTTCGTAAGAAAGTCCCTCCTCGATGATGACGGTGTAATCGTAGTAGGCCGACGTTTGCTCCAAAAAATCGCGCATGTGCATCGACTTTCCCGCACCGGTCGCGCCGAGGAGCACCGTGTGCTGGGGAGTGGGCGGACTGCCCATGAACGTGCGGAGGCCGACGAGATTACCCTGGGAGCCGTCGTAGATCGCCTCGGCCTCGGCGAGATGACCGGTGAACGTCGCCGAGAACGGCAGCATGTCCGCGAGGTAGGCGTCTTCCGCGTAAAGCGCTCGGTGCTTGTAACCGGAGCCCGTCCAGCCCGGCCACGACGCGAAGAAGAGTTTCTTCGCCGTGGACGGTAACGCGCACTCGTAGTGCTGCGCACCACCGAGCGTGTTGATCGCGTTTTTGATCGCGGCGCACTTCGCACTGAGCGCCTGTTCATTTTCATCCCACACGCGGATGATGTAGGTGACGGAGAACGGCAGGATGAAACCGGTGGAGAGCGATTCGATCTTCCGCTCTTTTTTCCCGATGGCGACGAGGAGCGAGTGACGTTCACTATCCTCATATTCGCCGCGCAGGCGTTCGATGGCTTTCTCTTCGTTATCCACCTCGCGCTTCGCGGGCAGAGGGTCGATGTTGACGGTGATTTGGTAGTCGAGGAACGAGAGACCCGTCAGCCGAAAGACGATGCCGGGATACGTCCGGCTCGGCCAGCGTTTGACGGTGAACACCGTATGATAGCGGCCATCGAGGTAGAATCCGATTTTCTGGAGGCCGACACCATCGGCATTCCAGCAGTTTTCCTGAATGGTGAGCGCCGGGTTGAACTGACCGGGAAAATCGAAATCGAAACGATCCGCGAGCGATGGATTCAGAAATTTCGTGACGTAGGTGAAATGAGCCAGGTCATCCATCGGAGCCACGGGTGTGTCCGCTCCGAAGATCGTCCGAATCGTGCCGGTCAGTTCTTCAAATTGGCCGCGAAGCTGACCGAGGAGCTTGTCGTAATACGCCTCCAACCCATCGCGGGTTTTGAGATTACCCGCGTAACCCGTGATTTCGGTCGAGAGGAACAGGATCATTTGCTCCCGCCGCAGTTCGCGCCGGTGCATTTTTTGCCAATACCGCTCGAATCGTTCACTCCGCACTTTGCGGATGTGGGGATGCGCGGTGCGTTCCGTCTCACGGAAGTAGCGCGTGAGTTCCTGCCGATAATCGCTGTTACACGTCCACTGGATTTGCGCGCGCAGTCCCTCGCCCAAGCTGGCGAGCAGCGCCCGAACCTTTTCCTGATAGGCGTTGAGATTCGCCACGCTCGCGCCGCGCAAGTCTGGCGGTTGCAGAACGTAGCCCTTGCTCGCGACGCCACCTTTTTCGAGTGACCCGAAAAGCATCAAGCCGCCGGCAAAATATCCGTTAGGTGCGCCGCTTTTCATGGTCGTGATGGGCGATCCGCGAGGGCTGGGTTCGCGGAGCGAAAGACCAGCCCTCCCCGGTGATGACTTGATCGAAATAATCCTCCGCGTAGCCGTCCGGTTTGTTGTGGCGGAAGAGCAGCACCCACGCGGTCGGAAGGATCAGGATGGGGAGCGAGAGAAGGATCGACGGAAGAGAAGCGGCCCCGAGCAGCACGTCCATGAGGAGGTAGCAGGCGAATGCGCCGACAAAGCCACCGATGACGTAGAGAAAATTGTTTCCCTCCAATCCAAACGCCCGGCCCTTGCTGTCGTTGACACTGTTCGTGTCGGTGATGCGCAGCTCGCTCATGGCCGTTTAGAATTCAGGTGTGAGTGCGCCGCCCGACAGGCCGAAGATGTAGAACAAGGCGCTCATGATCGCGGCGGCACCCGCAATGATGATGCCGGATACAATGCCCATTTTACCTTCGGCATCGCCGCGTTTCATTTTCTCCGCTCCACCCCAGATATTGATGACGCCCCAAATGAAGCCGACCATGAACAAAATGCCGAGGCCGTATTGAAATCCGGTTTTTACCTCGGCGGGGATTTGCGCGAGCGGGAGCGTGACGGCTGCGTTTGCGCTCTGGGTCAAAAGGTGGGCGATCAACAGCACACCGACGGTTGGTTTTGAGACTCGTATTTTCATGGTAAGAAAGATCACGAGGCGCAGGGGCTGCGACCAGGTAGGCCGAGAAGTTTCCCCTCCGTCTTCATGGTGACACTCTACCCGAGTTGCCTCGGGATTTCTTGGATGCTTCGATCAAAAATGAGAACGAATCTGCTTCATCGCGCTGCGCGCAGGAGCGACCCCGGAGGGAAACCGTAGAACTTCCGACAGTGACGATCAAAGTGACTTTGATCGCAGAAGCCCACCGAGAAGGCCGCTTCGGCGACACGGGTGTTGCCACCGCGCAGGAGGTCGAGCGCCTTGTCCACGCGGAGCCTGAGCGCGTATTGCAGTGGCGGCATCCCGAAGGTTGCACGGAACCGCCGGTTGAGATGCGGCAAACTGGTCGCCATGTGTTTCGCCAACGAAGCGACGCAGAACTTCTGCTCCAAGTGCGCCTCAATGTATGCGTGCGCACGTTTCTGTTCGGTTTCCGTGAGGCCTTTTTCTGCGACACCCACGCATCCTCGATAGACGCCGATAAATCCCTCCACGAGTTTCACCGCCAGTGTCACGAGCATTGAACGGACGAGCACGGAGTCGGCGTAGATCGTTTCTCTGCTATCGAATTCGCTCACCAACTGGTTGGCGAAAGGATCGCGCCACGCCAATTTGCGCAGGTCTTCGATCACCAAGCCAGGGATACAGTCTGTGAGCGATTCGGTGAAGACACTGGCGTCCACAAACAGAGAAACGCAGCGGTGATGGTTCTCAATTCTGACCGCGTGGCAAATACCTGCGGGCAACAAACAGCACTGGTATTCGTTTATACTCAATACGTGCAGGGTTCCGTCCGCACTTTCCATGTGGATTTCGCCACGTGCTGCTCGAAACGTGACGACCAGTTCAATCAACCTGTGGCAATGTAATCGGGCACTCGCGGCCGCTCCCAACGGGCGATGTATTGTAAAGGGATGCTGGCTAAGTGCAGTAGGGCGGGACGAAGTGAATATACGTTTACTTGCCGCAAAAGCGGCTCCGCTTTCAGAAAAGTGATTTCCATAGTTCATGGCATTGTCCTTTTTTGTGTCTGCATCATGGCGGTGCAGTCGTCTTGTTCTTTGATTGCATAAAGCGGGTTTTGGTTCCCTAACCTTTTATCTTTAAGGAATATGCAAACGTAAATTAAGGTGCGCTCTTACGCACGCCGCCCAGCAGTTTCGGCACGGAGGCCAAAGCCTAAATCATGGCTAGAAACCAAGGGAAGCCGCTGTCTTTCCCCGGCGTAATCCGAGGGAATAAGCCCGCTTTCAACATGTGCGTTCTTACGCCCAAGCGCGCTTCTTGAAATCGCTAGGCTGTGCGTTAGCCCGCACGTGCCACGCGAACCTAAAAAGCCTTCCGCCGCTCATCACCGACTTAACTCCGTCGGGCCTTTGGTGCGTAATCTGCGGAATGCCACCGAGTGGTCGCAGGCCGATCTAGCCACCGCTTGCCAGCTCAGTCATTGGGATGCCGGACGGGACATCATTGCGAAAATCGAGTCAGGCAAACGCCAGGTCACAGACCACGAACTGATCGTGCTGGCAAAGGTGTTGATGGTGACGGTAGCCGAATTGATCGGTGAAGCTCCGCTGCCGTTAAAGACCAAAGAGCTGAACGCCCTGCTTCACTCCCGGCGCTACGCGAAGGCCACGCCCAAAGTGGCCCGGCTCCTCCCGCGTTGATTCGACGTGGGGCACCCGCCGCTACGCGAGCATCCCCCTTACGACCCGCTCCTGGATGTAACGCTCCACCGCTGCGCGCATCGGACGCGCGCCAAGTCCCCGGTGGTAGCCCTCCCGCACCAGCAGCTCCAACGCATCCGCTCCGACTTCGATTTCCAGGCCAAGCGCGCGGAGGCGGGCGAGTTCGCGTTCGATCATTTGCGCGCAGATCGCCCGCTGCGTCGCATAGTCGAGACTGGCGAACACGATCTTTTCGGTCACACGGCCAACCAACTCCGGGCGGAGTTGCTGGTTCACTCGCGAGAGCACCGTGCGTTGCACCGACGCGAAGGGCGCGGAACGCATCCGCATCGCTTCGGCCGCACCGATGTTACTGGTGAAGACGACGTAGAAGCCGCTGAGATTCTTTCGTTCGCCGGAGGCCAGCGTGATCGCGGCATCTTCGAGCACTTGCAGGAACAGATCCAAGACGAGCGGATGAGCTTTTTCGATTTCATCGAAAAGCAGCGTGCCGTGATCGACGTTCGCCAAGGCCCGACCGAGCAAACCGACATCGCCGACTTTTTCGCCGATCAATTTCTCCACCGAGCTGTGCGTCTGATATTCAGACATGTCGAACCGCACCGGTTTCGCATCCGTGAAAAGATATTCGGTGAACACGTTGGTAATTTCTGTTTTTCCGACGCCGGTCGGCCCCACGAAGAGAAATGAGCCGCGCGGGCGGCGTGTGTTGGCGAGCCCGAGTTCACCCCGGCGCAAGACCGAGCACACGGGCAGGATGACGTGATCCTGCCCCTTGATGTTTTCGCTCAGATGCTCCGGGAGGCGGCGGAGAAGTTCGAGATTGGCTGCTTTCATGGGTGAATGGGTTCAGGCGCGAAACCACTTGGCCGGGCGACCATCGGGGCCGAGCGGGGGCAATGTGGCGCGGCGAAAGCCCGCTTCGCAGTGTTGCACCACGGCCTCGAATTTCCGCAGCCGGCGCAACTCATGCGGCTCGATCCAGTATTTTTCGTCGTCCGTCCACGACACGTTGCGCCGCCCCGCAGAATATCCGGTGGTTTTGCGTTTCGATTTTCGTTTCCCGAGGGTGTCGGCGGCGATCTTGGCCGAGTCCTCGTCGGCGGCACAAAACGTCACGCGGTTCGCCATGTTGGCGATGAACACCTTTGCTTTCCGCTCATCCCGCATGGGTGGAATGAGCGACGTGTAGGATTGCGTGGCGGCGACCACGGTTGCCCGCGCCTCGCGAATGACATCCACCACGTTGTAGTCGCTCATGCCGTCGTCACTGGCCGTCACGATTTTTTGCGCCTCATCGGCCCAGCAGATCAAAAGATTGTCGCTCGCACGCTCCGCCGCCGTCTTGTCGAAGCGACGCAGGGCGTGCGCGTAGAACATCAGTTTGAGGAGCGTGTTGATGTAGCGGCGTTCGACTTGATAGCGTTGCGGGATGGAGACGCAGACGACTTTTCCCCGGTCGATGTCGTCAAAGTTAAACGTGGATTTGGTCGGGCAGAAGACGGCGGCGATGTCCGGGTCGGTAAAATGTTTCAGGTAGTTCGCGATGGTGGTTTTGACGCCGCCGAGTTGCTCCGGCGGCTGTGAGGCGAGTGCGCTTTGGTAGTGTTCGAGCAATGTCTTCGCCTCCGGCGTCGGTTTGCTCTCCACCATGTCCATGACCTCCTTGAGCAAAGTGTCTGAAGTCAGGAATTCGTAAGCGTTGGCGAGTGTCACCGGCAGTTGCACCGCCGCGAGCACACGAAACGCGAACTCCATCTGCACCTGCGCCTGCATCTTGAAAAAACTCTGTTCAGTGCGTTGGCCGAGGGCCGAAGCCACATCACAAATAATTTTGGCCTTCGCCGAATACGGCAGATGCGTATCGTCCAAAAAGTTGAAGGTGTAGGGCGGCGTCCAATCGGCAGGCGCGTCCTCCGGGCGGACTTGCAGCAAGACCAAGTCTTTTTCCCGTCCGAGATGACGGAAGGTTTCCCGCAGCGTTTCCCAATACACGCCTTTGTCGTCCACGCACACTCCGCCCCACGCCGGGCTGTTTTTGGAAACTTGCCAGAGCATCGCGTTGATTGCCGCCAGCGTCTTCCCGCTGCCGGTCTGTCCCGTGATAAGCCAACCTCGGCAGAAATCCTCCATGCGCCAAGACAGGCCCGCCAACCGCAGCACGATGGGCGACGTGGGCTTGGTCGGCGAAAACACGAACGCCGAATACGCCTGCCACACCGCCAGGCACGCGAAGATCGGGGCGATCAAAAGATCGTCTCGAAATCTCACCGCGATGGCCGCGCTGAGGATGCACAGAATTAAATTGACCGGCATACAAGAGGACGGCGGCTGATTCGCCCTCGCTTGAAATTACCGGTTTCGCCCGCGCCCGGCTTGGATGTTCAAATCAATTATGAGGACGAATCACTCGCGACGGGTGGCCCGCCCGCGAGGTCCAAGCGCGACTTGACGACCAGACGGAGCACGCAGGGCTCCTCGGCGGGTAGGTCGGCGGCGAAGCGTTCCGGGACTTCCCGGAGCACGCTCAGGCGCGCAGCGGCAATTTCAGGCATGAGGATGGCGAGGCGCAGTCCCTCGGCAGAGATTTCATACTGCGCGAACACGAAGGCGATGCGCTCGCCCCTGGCATGGGCGACATGATGCGCCCCGAGAAAATGAATCCACGGCAGCACCCACACGCCGGATTTCCAAGTGGTGAACGTGATGGCGGTGACCGCACTGGCGACTGCGTAGCAAAGCCGGGGATCATCCGTCGGCATTTCCGCGCGACGTTCGGCAAGGGAGGCGTGCAGGGTGCTCATGGTTGGATGGATTGGATTGGGCGTTTCGAAAAGATGCGTGCGGCGAATTGACGGACGGCCTGCGTGAGGCGGACGCGTTGCACGTTCGCCAGCAAACGCCGATGCCACCCGGCCAAGTCCGCCTTGCCAGCCGAAGGCACGAGATCGAGGGCGAGCGCGCGGTCGCCGCTGCGTCGGATGTGCGCGCGCAGTTCGGCTTTGTCTTCGGTGAACACGACCACGCGCCGCCGAGCGCGTGAAATGGCGACATACCACTGGTTGCGACTGGTTGCCGCACGGCACGCGGCGTCGGAGAGCAGCACCGTGTCCACCGTCTTGCCTTGCGACGCGTAGGACGTGACCGCGTAGCCCCGCGTGAAAACGTGCTGATTGGCCGAAAGGGTTTTCACCGCCCCATCGGCGTCCTCCACGCGCAAGGTGCCATCGCGATCTACCGCGCGCACACTCACCAGATCGCCGTTATTTAAGGCGTGGCCTTCTCGCGACCGTCCGTTGAGTTTCAATTGCAGCCGGTCGCCGGGGGCGAGTTCGATAGGCGAAGCCTTCGCCACAGTGATCCGGTCGGCATACCCAAAGCTCATTTGCGAGCGCCGACCATTTTTGAGGAGAACCAGCCCGCGCTCGTTGGCCTCGAGAATTTCGCAGACCTCGCCGCGCTCGAAACGCCCGTAGCGTTTCAGGAAAACCGCATGGTGTCCGGGCGCGTAAAAGCGGGCGTCGCGTTTTTGGGCGTCTTCCCAATTCAGGGTTTGGTAACTCTGCACGTTTACACCGTCTCGCAGATGTCCCGTGGCCTTAAGGCGGTCGCGGATCGCATCGTTCACGCGATGCACCTCCGCCCAAGTCTGCGCGACCACCAGCGCACGTTCGCCGCGCTCGACCGCCTCTTGATAAACGCCTGCCAGCGCGGCGTGCCGATCCTCACCGGTCTCTTCGCGGACACAGCCGAGCCGATCCAGCCGGTCGAAAGATTCCGACTCCCGCCCCTGAGCGGCGGCTTTGACCGCCTCCCGGTAGCTTCCGATGAAGCGCTTTTCGCCGGCGCCCTTGCCGAGCTGCGGGTCTTGGCGGCGGATGGTGTTGATCTCGGCGACCTGTAAACCGGCGTAGGTTTCGAGGGCGCGCAACGCATCCGACGCCGCCACCGCGCCATGTTGCCGGGTGTCGCCCGACAGAATGAGACGTCCCCTTTGCGCCTGCACCAAGCCCATCAGCGCTCGCAGATCGCGCACGCCCACCTGACCGGCCTCGTCCAACATCACGACCGCGCCGGGCGGCAGCGATTTGCGGGTGAGCACGGATGCGAGCGTTTCGGCCGGCAGGCCGTCGTTCTGGAGATCCCGCACCTGCTGGCGTTGCGGTGCCAGGACGACCACCGGATGCCCGGCGCAAGCCAGTTCACGCTCCACGGAT
>JAEUGY010000061.1 GCA_016794625.1 Opitutaceae bacterium | reverse complement strand
CCCTATGCCTTGGCCTCGATATGGCTAAACGCAAACCCAACGCTGCCTTCCTTAAACCGGTTCAACCAGACGAAGCCCTTTCGGCCGTAGTCGGGTCCAAACCCTTGCCCCGTACCGAGCTCACCAAGAAACTCTGGGACTACATCAAGAAGAATGGTCTCCAGGACAAGAAGGTGAGAACCCAAATCAATGCCGACGACAAACTGAAGCCCGTGTTCAACGGGAAGAAGTCCGTCAGCATGTTCGAAATGACCAAGCTCGTTTCGGGTCACTTGAAGTAAGACAGCTCGTCTTCAGGTACTTTTGTGACCGGCATCGGAGCAATCCGGTGCCGGTTTTTTCGTGTCGATCGGTCGGGCTCGACCTTCCGACTAGGGGATTTCCCCGATGCGGACGGACGTGCGACCCAACGGCGCCCTTCGCTGGATCTGTCTTCGCGGCTCCGCAGCAACGTCGATCCGATCACGGCGGGACCGAGGGTCCCGTCGCGGCCTCAGCGAGGCCACCTCCAACGGAGGGACTGATTCTGTTGGAGGTGGGGTCGTCGACCCCGCGGGGATTGGCGTCGCGCTCACGGAACGGATGCACGGGGCAGGACCGAGGGTGCTGAGACGGGGCTTGACGAGCCCGCGTGCGCGCGGGCGAGCAGCGGCCGGGAACACTAGCGTCCGGCGCTTTTGATCACTTTGGCCAGCTCTTCATCCGTGGGAAAGAGCGTGCCGTCGTCTTCCCCTTCCTCGAGGGTGACATCCGGTATCCGATTGAAGGCGATGCGAATCGGGGCGTAGCGAAGGGCTCCGAGCGCCCCGCCGAAGACGACGCTGTTCTTGCCCAGCTTGCGATTGATGTGATCGACGGTGGCGTGCAGTGCGCCGCGACGTTCCCCCTGGTCGGCAATGCCGGCCAGGCCGGGGGTGTGCGCCTGCCGGGGTGTCAGCGCGAACAGGGTCACCCCCACCGATAGGTACCGCGTTTCAGCGGGGCGACGCGACCAGAGCAGGTTGAGCACGCGAATGAATTCGAGGGTGTCCTGGGTCTCCAGAAACGACACCGCCGTGCTCCACCGCTCGCGTCCCCGGTACTTGATCGCAAGGTGGAGGCCGCCGGCATAGAAACCCGAGTGGCGCAGCCGCATGGCCGCCTTCTGGAGCAAGCGGTGCAGGGTGGCATGGGCGCCCTCCTCGTTCCGCAGCTCGGGCGGGAGGACGTGGGAATGTCCCAGGCTGCTGGTCTGCGAGGGCGGGCGAAGGACAAACTCACCCCGCAACCACCGCCACATCCGTTCCCCTTCGATGCTGCCCCAGATGCGGTGCAGGTCGGCGCAGGAGGCGGCGGTGAGTGCGGCGACTGAGGTGATGCCGCCGGAGCGCAGCCGCTTTTCCAGATTGGCCCCAATGCCCGGCAGGTCGCGCAGAGACAGCGGGTGCAGCACCTCCGGCAGATCGGACAATTCAATCACCACCAGACCATCGGGTTTTTGTAGGTCGGACGCGATTTTCGCCAGCCACGGATTGGGAGCGATGCCGGCACTGCAGGTCAGGCACTCCCCCGCGAGTCGCTTGATGGCGAGCTTGATCTCGCGCACCACCGAGATCGCCTTGTCGCGTTCCCGCCAGCTGGGGGGCAGTTCGCACCAGAGTTCGTCAATCGACAGCACCTCGGACACGGGCAGGCAGGTCGACACCGCCTCGATCAGTTTTTCATGGTAGCGGATGTAGACTTCCGGGCGTGACTCGAGGATGACGATGCCCGGGCAGAGCCGTCGCGCCTCGTGCACGGGCGTGCCCACCTTGATCCCCTTGCGGCGGGCATCGTAACTGGAGGCGATGCACGAGGTCGCCTCCGAAGCGATGGGCGCCACGGCCACCGGTCGACCCCGCAGCTCCGGCCGCTCCTGTTGTTCGCAGGCGGCGAAGAAGCCGTTGTAGTCCAGGACGACCGAGCGCACGCCGGAGATCAGACTTCAGGGGGCAGCCCCGGCGAACGCCACTTTGGGCCGCGAACGGATGCCTTCGATTTCCAGAAAGAAACTGCCCAGCACGCCCGGGACGATCCGCACCTTTCGGGGCGTAGAGTCCTTGGGCGCAACGTAGGAGCCGTTCACGACCCGCCAACGCTGGCCGTTCGACAACGTAAAGAGCGTGCCCACGCTCCAACCACTGAAGTCGCCGACGAGGGCGGTTTCCACCGTTTCGTATTCCACGGCGGTGCCGGGCTTGAGCGTCACTTTGCTCAGCCAGCCCGCCCGCGGGGCGGCGGAGGCGGCCGGGGCCGGGGTGGGCGCCGGCGCGGCGGCCAGCGCTGCCGCCTTGGCGGCCGCTTCGGCTGCCTTGGTCTCGGCGAGAGCGCGTTCCGCCTTGGCCCGGCTTGCTTCCGCTCGCGCCTGGGAAAGGTCTTCGCTCCCCCGACGCGCGATGAGCGCATCGAGCCGTTCGCGTTCCGCCGGCGTCAACTTGTTCAGGCCGGCGGCGGCGAAGTCTTCGGGTGAGAGCTGCCGGGTGAACGGCGGCTCGGCGGCGAGGGAGGAGGCCTGGAGGAGGCCGGTTCCGATCACGACCACCAGTGCCGCCAGCGTACGAGTTCGGGAAAGGAGGGAGGGAGGCAAAAAATGAAAAAGCTTCATACGGTCAAACAGGCTGCGAGGGCTCGTAAAGGCAAAGTCAGGCCAAAGCCCGATCCTCCGCAAGCTTGGGTGTGCGCTGGGGGTCTCCTCCACGCCGGATCCGGGCGCGGCACCGTTAACGTATTCCAAAGTAAGTTAACTTGATAAGCAAACACTGCCTTTTCATCGCATCTAAAATGCGTTCGATCGTTCTGCCGCTACCCCTCGTCGGCCACCTGAAGCGCAGCAGCGTGTTCGGGTGTCATTTCCAACACCTACCCCGTATGACTCAGAACATGCTGTTCAGGACTGTGTTTTTGCTTGTAGCAGCGTGCTTCGGCCTGGCCGGAGCCGCTTTTGCCCAGGAGGTGGGCACCTTGACGGGGCGCGTCTTCAACCCGGGTACCCAGGAATACGTGCGCGATGCGGAAGTCTCGGTTGAGGGCACCAATCTGCGGGTTGCCACCGAATCGGGCGGGTTTTTCACCCTGAACAATGTTCCGGTGGGCCAACAGACGGTCACCGTGAAGTATTCGGGTTATACCACGGCCTCGGAGACGATCAACGTCACCACCGGCGAGAATCCGACGCGCACCATTGAAATCGTCCCGGTCGGCACCCAGGCAGGGTCCAAGGCCAACGAAACCATCCAGCTGAGCACGTTCGTGGTCTCGAGCGAACGCGAGGGTAACTCGAAGGCGATTCAGAGCCAGAAGCGGAACATGAATGTGACCACTTCGGTGGCCTCGGACATTTTTGGTGACGTCACCGACGGCAATGTCGGCGAGTTCCTGAAGTTCCTGCCGGGCGTCGATCTTGACTACGTCGAGTCCGAGACGCGCGGTCCCCGCCTCGGTGGCATGGCCGCCCAGTACGTGGGAGTGTCCTTTGACGGCGTGAAACTGGCCAGCGCCGACGCCAATCGCACCGGCGATCTGGGCCGCGCCACGAGCTTCGAGGCGTTTTCCATCAGCAGCATTGAGTCGATTGAAATTGCGCGCACGACCAGCCCCGACATGGACGCGGATTCCCCGGCGGGAACAATCAACATGAAGACCCGCCGCGCCTACGAACGCTCGGGCCGCCGGATCGGTTACAATGTGTCGATGAATCTCAATTCGGAGGAGTTCCACTTCAAGAAAACCTACGGCCCCGACGACAAGAAGAACATGAAGGCCCTGCCGAACTGGGGTTTCGAGTATTCCGATGTCTTCTTCAACCGTCGCCTGGGCATCGTGCTCAGTCACAGCCATGCCAATTCGTACACCGAGCAGTACCGGCACAACCTGACCTACAACAAGACGCCGTTTGCGGGGAACGCGACCGTGCCCGCTGACCCGCGCCCGATGGTGCTGACCGCGTTGAACTTCAAGGATGGTCCCAAGTTTATTCTCAAAGACACGTACACCATGACGGTCGACTTCAAGGCGACGGACCGCCTTTCCGTGTCGCTGATGACGATCTACAACTTTGCCGAGGGTGAGTTCTACAATCGGGAGCTGACCTTCAACGCTGCAACGAACAATACCACGAACAACACGGGCCGCCAATATTCGCTGGGCGATCTGACGACGGTGCGGACCAACGGACTCGCAACCAACACTTCGCGCAATGTGGCGATCGGTGGCACCAACGCCAGCAAGCGCACCCACACCATCACGCTCGCACCGCGGTTTGAATACAAAGTGGGGTCCTGGACTATTGAAGGCATCGCGGGCTACTCGCGGTCGTTCAACAATTACGAGGCGCTGGAACAGGGCTTCGCGCGCAGCGAGACGGTGAACAACCTGACCAGCGACTGGGTGGCGACCCGCCCCAACATTCAGTCGCATGAGTGGACGTTCACGCAGACCTCGGGCAATGACTGGTTCAATCTGTCCAACTTCACGAATCCTCGTCTTACCAACGAGGGCCGCTATGCCCGGACCGAGATTTACAACGGCGAGCTGAGCGCCCGCTGGGTCGCGCCGTTCCGCCGGGTGCCGACGGTGTTCAAGTTTGGGGCCAAGTGGGCGGAGGAAGGTCGCAAGAACGGAAACGAGACATCGTACTATACGTGGCAATACATCGGCCCGGGCGGAGGCACGACGGGCAGCTGGGGGGCGATCCCGACCGGACACACGTTTGACACGGGTACCACCAACATCCTGACGGTCGTCAATAGCGCCGGACTGACGGGCATGATCCCCCGGCCCGACCGCAACGCGATCGCAGCGCTGTTCAAGTCGAACCCGGAGTACTTCGTCAACAACGCCACGGCGGACAATTACTACAATGCGTTCATCGCGCCGCGCCGCGATGTGATCCAGACGGTGACCGCAGGTTATGGCATGATGGACTTCCGTCCGACGCGGTCCCTTCAGATCCGCACCGGTGTGCGCATGGAGGAGACGCAAAACGACGCGCGGGAGTTTGATCCGCTGTCAAAAGCCCAAATGGCCGCGGCGGGTTTCCCGCTCAGCGCCACCACGGCCCGTCCGACCACGATCGCCGGCTATGAGTACCAGTACATGACCAACCCGCGGGTCACGCGGACCAAGAAGTATCGCAACTACTTCCCGATGATCAGCGCGAAGTACACGGTGGGGGAGAACCTACAGTTCCATTTTGGCGCCAACAAGGCAATCTCTCGTCCTCCGATCGACTCCTTGACCGGAGCCTGGCTGATCAATGAAGACTCACGATTGATCACGTCGCCGAACCCCAATTTGCTGCCCGAGTACTCCGACAATCTGGTGGCCCGGGCCGCCTATTACTTCGAACCGGCCGGTCAGTTCTCCGTCACCTTTACCCAGAACAATATTCAGAATCTGCGCTCCACTCGGCGGGGGACGGCCGAGGAATTTGGAGTGGCGGATGATCCGGAATACGGGGACTTCGAGTTCCAAGCTCCGTTCAACATCGCCAACCCCGTTCGTTTTCGTGGCATGGAGCTCGCCTACAGCCAGTCGTTTTCCCACTTGCCGGGTGCTTGGAAAGGCCTGACCGCCAATATGTCTTACACGCGATCCTACGCCAGTCGGCGCACCGAGCGCGTGTCGCCTCACCGGGTGACATCCAGTCTGGGTTACCGTTACAAGCGTTTCAGCACCCGGCTGGGCATTGTCTGGCATGATGACACCCCTTGGGAAACCACCTACGGTCGCTACAAGCGCCATACGATCAAGTACGACTTGGGTGGAGAGTACCGAGTCAATCCCCGTGTCTCGGTCTACTTCCAAGGCCGCAATATCTTCAACGACTCCCAGCGCTGGTACGAGAGTCCGCTGGTCGAGGGCGAAGGCGGGGCCCTCCGCATTCTGGAAAACTACGGCGCAAACTGGGTGTTTGGCGTCAAGGGCACCTTCTGAGTTAGCCTCCGCTGAGCCTTCCTTTCCCGTCGATTGGAGGCGGCCTTGCCGAGGCCGCCTCCATCGGCGCACGAGTGTTTCCGTTGGAGGCGGGGTCGCCGATCCCGCAGCGTTAACGTTGAGAAACAACGCGGCGGAGACTACCGCGGGGAGCGTTGGATCAATGGAGGGCGTCGCTCCGTCGCCGCCGGGTGCGCGTTGTGTTCACCCCGAGCGTACGGACGCCTGTTGCGAGGTTCGTCCCCCGGCGTCGACGGAGCGACGCCCTCCACCCGAGCCTAGTCGGCGTAGCTTCAGTTGAACTGAGGACTCCACCTGCCGCTTGAGTTAACGCCGATGGGTCGTGGACCGCGCGGCGATGGGCGTGGCGTGAAGCTATCGGACGATACAGGCGGGACCGTGGGGTCCGTCGCGGCCTCAGCGAGGCCACCCCCAACGGGAGCCTTTCGATCTCTGCGGCTGAACTTTCCATGGGCGCGCGGGCGATGCGGCTCGGCTGCGCCTTGCGGTTGATTCGTCGGCCCGGGGCCGTCTAGCGTGGGGTGTGCCTCGTCGCTCTCCTTCGGTCCCGGCGCCGAACCCGACCCCTTCGCCCTCCTCGCGCGAATCCTGGGGTCTGGCCGCCGCGTTGGTGGCCGCGGTGGTGGTGGTCTACCTGCCGGCGCTGCAGGCGGGGTTCATCTGGAATGACAGCGACTACGTAACACGGCCCGGCCTGCGTTCCCTTTCGGGTCTGGGTCGCATCTGGTTCGAGGTCGGGAGCACCGAACAGTACTACCCTCTGCTGCACAGCTTTTTTTGGATCCAGCATCAGCTGTGGGGTGATGCCCCCTTGGGATACCACCTGACGGGGGTGTTGCTCCATGCCGGGAGCGCGCTGCTGCTCGCCGCCGGGCTCCGGCGTTGGACGATCCCCGGTGCGTGGCTGGCGGCCTTTGTCTTTGCGCTGCACCCCGTCGCCGTCGAATCCGTGGCGTGGGTCGCGGAACAGAAAAATACCCTGTCCCTTGTTTTCTACCTGGCTGCGGCGCTGGCCTACGCCGCGTTTGACCAGAGGAGGAGTGGGCGGATGTACCTGCTTGCGACCTTCCTGTTTGTCCTCGCCTTGCTCAGCAAGACCACCACGGCGACCTTGCCGCCCGCGCTTTGGGTGTTGCTGTGGTGGCGATACGGGCGGTTGGAGTGGCGTCGGGATGTCCTTCCGTTGCTGCCCTGGATGGGGATGGCGGCCGTCGCGGGCCTGTTTTCCGCCTGGGTCGAACGCACCTACATTGGTGCCGACGGCGCGGAGTTCGCCCTGAGTGCGGGTGAGCGCCTGCTCCTTGCCGGTCGCATCCTTTGGTTCTATGTCGGCAAACTCGTCTGGCCGTTCGACCTGGTCTTCATTTACCCGCGCTGGACGATTGCGGAAGACGGCTGGACGCAGGTGGTCTACCTCCTCGCCGCCCTCGGTGCGCTCGCGGCGGCCTGGTGGTTGCGGGCCCGCACCCGCGCTCCCTTGGCTGCGGCCTTGTTCTTTGGGGGCTCCCTCGTGCCGGTGCTCGGATTCTTCAATGTCTATGGTTTCATTTTTTCTTACGTGGCCGACCACTGGCAGTACCTGCCCAGCCTCGGTCTGATCGTTCTCGCCTGCAGTGCGGCCACCCGGGGGGCGGCGCGATTTCCCGGGGCGGTGCGATGGGTCGTGGCGGTGGGGGTACTCGGTGGGCTTGGCTTGCTGAGTCACCGGCAAAGTCGCATGTACCGCGACATTGAGCGGTTTTACCGCACGATTCTGGCGGACAATCCCGCCGCTTGGATGGCGCACAACAATCTGGGCGGGCTTCTGCGCGACCGGGGTCAGCTCGACGAGGCGGCATTTCATTTTCGGGAAACGCTCCGCTATCGGCCACATTCGGCCAAGGCCCACGCCAACCTCGGGACGCTCGCCCAAGACCGGCGCCGCTGGCCGGAGGCGGTTGAGCACTACCAGGAAGCCGTGCGGCGGGCGCCGGGCAGGGCGGAGTATCACAATCACCTTGCCGGTGCGTTGCGCGAAACGGGGCGTTTGGCTGAGGCGGAGACGCATCACCGCGAGGCGGTGCGGCTTGATCCGACCTGGCACGTGGCCCACAACAACCAGGGAGTGACCCTGCGCGCCCTGGGGCGACTCCCAGAAGCGCTCGCGGCATTTCAACGGGCAGCGCAGCTCGATCCGACATCGGCCCCCGCGCAGTTGAATCTGGCGTTGACGTATTCCCTGCTCGGTCGGGAAGAGGAAAGTCGTCGTCACTACGAGCAAGCCCGGCGCCTGAATCCCGCGCTCCCCGCCCTGTCCCCCTGATGGCTATGCCCGTTGTAGGCGGCCTCGCTGAAGCCGCGCCCGCCGGAATCGACCCAAGGTCGACCTCCGCTGGAGGTGGGGTCGCCGACCCCGCGGGGATTGGCGTTGCGTCAACAAATCGGGCAACGGAGGCGGGACCGAGGGTCCCGTCGCGGCCTCAACGAGGCCACCTCCAACGGACGCAGCATTCCAGGCGTCGACCTCCAACGGAGTCCGAGCGTCGTCTCAGGGCCGCCTATAACGGTCGGGCAGCCGTCGGTGCTTTGCTGGCTGGACTCAAGTCGTCCTGCGAAGTGCCGACAGGTAGTTATTTCCGGTCGCCTATCCGACTCCGCGCTTGCCAATGAAAAAGCCGAGGAGTCAGGTAGTCCGACCGCAGCGCGCCTTCTTCGCCTTCGTTTTCCTCTTGTCGCATGGCCGGTCGTCTCACCGCTCTTCTCCATCCCTCCCGCATTCGCCTGCAGGTGCAGGCTTCGAAGCGAACGGTTGCGATCAATGAAGTAGCCCGTCTGCTGGATGGGCATCCGGAGGTCACCAACTTTCAGGGGTTCTACAATGAACTGCTGGCGCGCGAGCGGCTCGACACGACCTGCCTCGGCAACGAAGTCGCCTTGCCGCACGCCCGAACGGAACACGTCCAATCCATTGTTCTGGCGGTGGGGCGGAGCGACAACGGCATCCTCTTCGAAACCAGCAATCAGACCGTCCGTCTGATGTTCGTCCTCGGAACTCCCAAGTCCAATCCTGGAGACTACCTTCAGGTTGTGAGTGCTTTGTGCAAACTGCTGAAGGATCCGGTCAATCGCGATGCCTTGATGCAGGCGACCACGCCGGAGGAGTTCATTGCGGTGGTGCGCGGCGTGGAGGAACGCGCCTTGGTCCCGACCAGCGGCGGCCGTTAGGCCCCGGGCTGTCGAGCCGGCGACCCGCGCTCAATAGTGCGGTGGGCGCTCGTCCGACCCGAGCCGATCACCTTCTCCCGGTGACTGCGGTTCGGCGCGCAAGCGCAGCACCGCCACGTCGCGACGCAGGCGCTCGATTTCCTCGTGGAGTTCGAGCATCGCCTTGTCCTGCGCCGTGACGTGGCGCTCGAGCCAGGCGATGCGCTCCTCAAGGCGGTCAACGCGTTCGTTTGGCATGGGGTCCGCTCGGTTTGCCCTGCGCGGCAAGGGTGGCGCGGAGCTTTTCCAACTCTGGAGCGATCACCCGATTGTAGCAGTCCGGGCAGACGGAGTGACTGAACTCCGACCCGGTTCTGGCATTGATGTAGGTCTCGATCTGCTGCCAGTAGTTGCGGTCGTCGCGTACTTTCTTGCAATAAGAGCAGATGGGCAGAAAGGCCTCGAGCTGGCGCACCTGGGTGGTGAACCGCAGGATCCGCTCGGCGACCCGCAAACGCATCCACAATTCGGTGAGATCCACCGGTTTGGTGAGGAAGTCGTCGACTCCGGCCTCGATGGATTCCCGCTGATTGCTGTCGTCGGCGGTCCGCGCGGTGAGCAGGATGAAGTACGTGTAGTCCGTGTTGAGCCGCGCCCGTACGCTGCGCACCAATTCCAGCCCGTCCATGCGGGGCATGGTCCAATCGCTCACCACCACCCGAGGCGGATCCGTCTCATCGAGAAATTTGAGCGCATCTTCGCCGTTCGATGCCTCAATCACTTCATGGCCCAATCGAACGAGGGCTTGAGTGAGGATCTTTCGAGAGGAGGTATCATCCTCGACGGCCAAAATTTTCATGCGATTTCAGCGAAGTTTCAGGCGAAGGGTACGGGGAAACGCGAGCAAACTTGTTCCGATTTGGCTACTTCCGTAGGTTTTGCACTAGTGCTGGGGTGAGAGCAGGGCCGCAAGGGATTCCGGTGTGGTCACCGGCGCCTGACAGGCAAAGTCGTCGCACACATAGGCGACGGCCGGTCCGGGCTGGACGGGCAATGCTGACAGCCAGGGCGCATGGGACAACCACCAACTCCGGTCGGCGGTGGGATCGAGCACCATGACGGTACAGCGCGCGCGGGGGGTCGTGTCGAGGACGTGAATCAGGGCGCGCAGGTCGGGGGCGTGTCGCGTGCCGACCAGCACCACGTGGCGCGGGCGGGCGAGGGCGCGCTCCACCACGGTGAGCATGCCGGGCAGCGCCTGAGGATGCTGGGTCCACTGGGTCTGAAACGCCGCGAGGGTACGGCGGGCCCTGACTTTGAGCTCCTCTTGCTGGAGCCAGTCGCCCAGCCGGAGCAGATTGCCCGCCGCCACGGAGCTGGGGGCGGGTTCGGCGCCGTCATAGTCGTCCTTCAGGCGCAGCACAAGGTGGGGGTCAGTCGCCGCGGCCGAGAAGTATCCACCGCGGTCGGCATCCCAGAAGTGAAGGTCCATGGTCGCCTGCAACTGCGCGGCCCACCGGAGCCAGGCTTCGTCGTAGGTCGCCTCATAGAGATCGAGCAGACCCGCAATGAGACCGGCGTAGTCTTCGGCAAACCCTTCGGACTCGCCGCGGGCGGTGCCATAGGTGCGGTAGAGGACGCCGCGGGCAGGGTCGTAGAGGTGTCGCTGGAGAAACCTCGCGGCGGCTAGGGCGGCGTCGAGGTAACGGGTCTGTCCCTCGCCGGTCGCGCGCTCGAGGGCGACGTGGGCCTGGGCCAGGGCGGAAATCATCAGGCCGTTCCAGGAGGTGATGATCTTGTGATCGAGGTGGGGACGGGGCCGCTGTGCGCGGGCCAATCGGAGCTTCTCCAACACCTCGATCAACTGCTGATTGAGGTGTTCCGGATCCAGATGCAATGCCTGGGCCGTGGCCGTGATCGACTGCCGTTGGGCGAGGATGTTCTTGCCGGTGAACTCCCGCTGGGGGTCGAGTTCGGCCGGCACATTGCCTTCCTCCCGCACGCCGAAGTGCGCCGCCACCCAGCCGGCGTGCTCCGCTCCGACCACCGCGCTGAGCTCGGCGGCGGTCCAGACATAGAAGGCGCCCTCGGCGTGTTCGGGCCGGCCGGCGGCGATCGGGCTGTCGGCGTCCTCGGCGGAGTAAAAACCGCCTTCCGGGTGGGTCAGATCACGGAGGACGTAGTCGAGGATGTCGCGGGCCAGCCAGCCGTAGCGTTCGTCGCCGGTCGCCCCGCGGGCTTCGAGAAAGTTCACCGCGATCTGGGCCTGATCATACAGCATCTTTTCGAAATGCGGCACGAACCAGCCAGCATCGACCGCGTAGCGGTGGAAGCCTCCGCCGACATGGTCATGCACGCCGCCGCGTGCCATGGCGCGCAGGGTGTGAGTGGCCATGCGCACCGCCTCGGCCGCGGTCTCGGAGTCGCGGCCCTGGAGCTCGGCGCAGCGGAAGAGGAAACTCAGCACGGACGCCCGCGGGAATTTGGGCGCACCGCCAAATCCGCCCTGCCGGGCATCGTAGTTTTCATTGAAATACTCATAGCCGCGCTCGAACGCCGCCTGGGCAGCCTCGAGCAGATCGGAACCGGAGGCATCGCCCTCCGCCGGAGCGGCCCGGCTGGCGGCGTGCTCGCGCAACGCGTCGATCACGCGCGTGCCCTCGGCGGCCAGCTGGGCGCGCTGCGCGGGATCCCGCCACCCGCCGGCAATCGCGCGCAGGAGCGTGGCAAAGCCCGGGCGTCCTCCGCGGTCTTCGACCGGAAAATAGGTGCCGCCGTAAAAGGGTTTGAGGTCCGGGGTGAGCCACGCACTGAGCGGCCAGCCCCCGTGTCCGGTCATGGCCTGCACATAGGTCATGTACACACGGTCGACGTCGGGGCGTTCCTCACGGTCGACCTTGATCGCGACAAATCCGTCGTTCAACAGCGCGGCGACCTCCTCGTTCTCGAAGGCCTCGTGCGCCATGACGTGACACCAGTGGCACGTGGAATAACCGATGCTGAGGAAGATCGGTTTGTCCTCGGTGCGAGCCCGGGCAAAGGCTGCTTCGCCCCATTCCTGCCAGTCCACCGGGTTGTCGGCGTGCTGGCGGAGGTAGGGGGATTGGGCGTGAGCGAGACCGTTCGGCATCGCTCAAGGAGGCTCAGTTTCCCGCAAAAGGAAAGCCGGGAGCAGGCCCGGGCGGCGATCCAGCCAGGAGGGCGGGGCTGCCGATCGGTCGGATCTACCGGATCGGTTTGATCCGACCGATTTGGCCCCGCGCAGGGTGCGGCCTATTGACCCAGCACCCAGGCAAAAATCAGCGGTGCGACAATCGTGGCGTCACTCTCCACGATGTACTTCGGCGTTTTGGACCCCAGCTTGCCCCAGGTGATCTTCTCATTCGGCACCGCGCCCGAGTAGCTGCCATAGCTCGTGGTCGAATCGCTGATCTGCGCGAAGTAGCCCCACAGCGGCACGCCGGTGCGCTGCAAATCCTGGTGCAGCATGGGCACCACACAGATGGGGAAGTCGCCGGCAATGCCGCCGCCGATCTGGAAGAAACCGATCGACCCTTCGCCATTGCGCAGGGTCTTGGAGGTCTTGGTGTACCACTCGGCCAGCCACATCATGTATTCGATGCCCGTGCGTACGGTGTGCACATTCTTGACGTCACCACTGATGACGTGGCCGGCGTACATGTTGCCCAGGGTCGCGTCCTCCCAGCCCGGCACTATGATGGGCAGGTTCTTCTCACAGGCGGCGATCATCCAGGAGTTCTTCGGGTCGATCTGGTAGCTCTTCTTCAGCTTCCCGGAACGCAGCACCTTGTACATGAACTCGTGTGGGAAATAGCGCTCGCCGGCCTTGTCGGCGGCCACCCACTCCTCCAGCACCACCGCTTCGATCCGGCGCATGGCCTCGTGTTCCGGGATGCAGGTGTCGGTGACACGGTTCATGTGCCGGCTGAGCAGCTCCTGTTCGTCGTCGGCGGTGAGGTGACGGTAATGCGGCACCCGCTCGTAGTAGTCGTGGGCGACGAGGTTGAAGATGTCCTCCTCCAGATTGGCTCCGGTGCAGACGATGGCGTGTACCTTGTCCTGGCGGATCATCTCGGCCAGGGAGATGCCGAGCTCGGCGGTCGACATGGCGCCGGCGAGGGTCACCAGCATTTTTCCACCCGCCTTGAGGTGGGTTTCGTAGCCCTTGGCGGCATCGAGCAGCGCCGCGGCGTTGAAGTGACGGTAGTTGAGGGCGATGAACTGCGAGACAGGCCCCTTTTTGCTGGCGAGAGCGGCATTGACGTCTTCGGGACGTTTGGTGGTGCGTTTGGCGGTCATAGAAAGTGCCAGAGTGAAAACGCCCGCGCGTTTCGCGACAAAAAAGCAGCGGCGGGCCCCCGAACTCCGCAGGCACGGCGACGTCACCGATCCTCCTGCGCTCTCGTTGGAGGTGGCCTCGCTGAGGCCGCGACGAGACTCCCGGTCCCGCCTCCGTGATCAGATGTCGCCACGCGGCGCCATCCTCGCGGGGTCGGCGACCCCACCTCCAACGGAGGCCAACCTTGGATTGCGCAGATATGTCTCGACTGCCGCGCCGGGACTGCGCCGTCAGAGCGCACGGGAAGGGGTTTGCACCGGAACACCGGTGCATGGCAGACTGGCCGTTTCCTCGCGCTTCCATGGTTGGAGCCTTTCTCACTACGATCTTGTTTTCGCTGTCGGCCATCTTTGCCAATCGGAGCATCCGGGCGGTGGGGGCGGTGCCCGCCAATGTGGGCCGTTTGCTCGTCGCGGCGTTGACCCTCGGCGTGTACGCGCACCTGTGGGGCGGTGGCTGGGGTGGGGCGGGGTTCAACTGGCTGCTCTGGAGCGGGGTGGTGGGCATGGGTCTGGGAGATCTGGCGCTCTTTGCGGCGCTTCCGCTCTTGGGGTCGCGGTTGACGGTGCTCATGACCCAATGCCTGGCCGCCCCGATCGCGGCGCTGGCCGAATATCTCTGGCTGGGCACGGTCCTGACGAGCGTGCAGCTGCTCTGGGGTGGAGTGATTCTGCTTGGCGTGATGGGGGCGTTGATGCCCTCGCGGAGCGATCCTCCCAAGGTCAAGATCCGTCCCTTGGGGTTTCTGTGGGGGCTCGGCTCGGCGGCCGGCCAGGGGCTGGGGGCTGTGCTGAGCCGCAAAGCGAGCCAGGTGGCAACGACGGCGGGGGAGTCGATCGATGGCATCACCGGGGCTTACCAGCGTATCTTGGGCGGATTGGTCATCACCCTGACCTTTTTTGCCATTCTCGCCCTGATCCGGCGGCTGCGGGCGTCGTCCACCGAGACGGGTCTCGCGCCGCGGCCGCCTTGGCGCGCCTACCTTTGGATTCCAGCCAATGCCCTGAGTGGCGCGGTCATTGGGGTCAGTTGCTACCAATGGGCATTGTTCACCACCCCCAGTGGTCTGGTGATGCCGATCGTGGCCGCCACACCGCTTGTGATTGTACCGTTTTCCTACTGGTTGGAAGGGGAGCGCCCCAGCCGGCGGTCCCTCGTGGGTGGGGCTGTGGCGGTGGCGGGAGCGGTGGCGCTGGCCTGGGTCCGGTAGTGCGCGGACCGGCGTCGAGGGTTGCCCTGCTGCGAGTTCTGACAAAAAACGGACTCGGCGGCGGCGCTCCGATGCGTTTTGCTGTCCGACCCACATGCTCACGATCGCTGATGTCGCCAAGTCCTACGGTACCCGGGAACTCTTCTCGGAGGTTTCGCTCTTTGTGGCGCGCACCGACCGTTTTGGCCTGGTGGGTCCGAACGGCGCGGGCAAGTCCACCTTGTTCAACCTGATTTTGGGCGAGGAAGCCCCGGATGAGGGGACCATCACCTGGGAGCGGGGAGCGGACTTTGGTTTTCTCCCGCAGGAGAGTGCTCCGGTGGGTGATGAAACCATTCTGCACATCGCAACGAGTGGCAAGAAGCTCGAGCCCGAGAACGATGACGACTACGACATCGACTACACGCTGGAGCCGCGGGCCAAAAAGATCCTCGCCGGACTGGGATTTCGGGAGACGGATCACCTCAAGCTGGCCAAGTCCTTCTCGGGCGGCTGGGTGATGCGGGCCCACCTCGCGCGGCTTTTGGTGAGTGAACCGGCGCTCCTTCTGCTCGACGAGCCGACCAACCATCTCGATCTCGAGGCACTGCTCTGGTTCCAGGAGTACCTCACGCGTTATCCGGGCGGCCTGGTGGTGATCTCGCATGATCGGGCCTTTCTCAACGCCCTCTGCAATGGCATCCTCGAATTGCGCGCCGGCACGCTGCACCGGTACACCGGCAACTACGACGACTACCTGAAGGAGAAGGAGGACCGGAAACTGCAGCAGGCGTCGGCCTTCAAGAACCAGCAGCGCGAAATCGCCCACCTGCAGAAGTTCGTCGACCGCTTCGGGGCCAAGGCGTCGATGGCTTCCCGCGCCAAGTCCAAGGAAAAGCAGATCGAGCGCCTCAAGGAGGTCGCGGTGGAGGAGCCGATGGAGGAGCTCAAGCGCATCAATTTCAAGTTCCCGCAGCCGCCGCGCTCGGGCTTGAAGGTGGTCATGCTCGAGCATGTGCGGCAGGCCTACGGCGAGCACGTGGTGTATCGGGATCTCAACTTCACGGCGGAACGCGGCCAGCGCATCGTCCTGGTCGGACCGAACGGCGCGGGCAAGTCGACGCTGCTCAAGATCCTCGCCGACATCGTGCCGATCCAGGGGGGCACGCGTGAGCTCGGCAGCAATGTGGTCACGGGCTACTTCGCCCAGAACCGTCTCGACAACCTGAAGGCCGACGCGACCGTGTTCGAAAACGTGATGGAGCTGCGCACGGTCGAGAACCAGCTGACCGAGCAGCAGGTGCGCGCCATTCTCGGCGCGTTTCTCTTCCGCAAGGACGACGTGCACAAGAAGGTGTCCGTGCTCTCGGGGGGGGAAAAGTCCCGCCTGGCGCTGGCCCGGCTGCTGGTCAAGCCGCCGAATTTGCTGCTGATGGACGAGCCCACGACCCACCTCGACATCCAGTCGATCGACGCGCTGGTGGGGGCGCTGAAGGCGTACGAGGGCACGTTCATCTTCATCAGCCACGATGTGTACTTCATCCGCGCGCTCGCCGAGACCGTGCTGCACGTGCACTCGGGGCGGCTGACGCCGTACGCCGGCAACTACGATTACTACCTCGACAAGTCGAAGGCCACCAACGAGCGCGCCGCGCTCACCGCCGGCTTCACCGACGCGCGACCGAAGCAGGCCGCCGCATCCGCGCCGGTGGTGGCGGCACCCGCCGCCAAAAAGCCCGTCGACAAGAACGAACTGAAGCGGCTGCGCACCGAAGTTGGGCACCTGGAGCAGGCGGTGGCGGAGCTCGAGGCCAAGCAGGCGGAGTTGACCGCGGAGCTCGAGGCGCCGGAGACGTACACCCAGCCGGGCAAGGCCCAGCATCTGAACCGGGAATTGAGCACGATTGTCGATCAGATCGCCACCGCCACGACCGCGTGGGAAGTGGCGGCGGGACGGTTGACGGAGCTCGAGAGCTGATCCGTCGCCCGGGCGGTCAGAAGTTCTTGGGCCACGGGGCCCACTCGGCATCATCCTCCGTGCCGAACCTTCGATCGGGCCCGGCCGATCGGATTTCCATTTGCTGGCGTCCGAGCACGTGAAACCGGAAGGGCGTTCCCCAGCGGTCGCACAGCTCGCCGCTGGAATTGATCGCCGGGTGATCGGGAGGCACAAAGGCAAACTGCATCGGATTCTTGCCGGTGAGCGCGGCCGTGACTTCGCGGTTGTTGCCGATGGGAATGCCTTCAGCGCGGAAGTTGGTCAGCCACGCGTTGAACACTTCGTTCATCAGCTTGAGATCGGCCATGATGTCATTCGTCGGAGCATTGAGCCCGTCGAGCAACTCACTGCGGGGCGGGGGAGGCGTGGTGCCCGCTCCGGCGGTGGACGAAGCCAGGCCGGTGCCGGGCGACGCCCGGTCGGCGGCGTGGGCGGGCAGGTGCGCGGAGGAGGAGGGCGACGTTCCGGCCGGCGGCGGAGACGGGATGCGTGCCGGGGGCGCGGGCCAGCTCCGCCGGAGTCCGAACCACGCTCCGGCGACCAGCAGGAGAAGCGCGGCCGCGACGAGCAGGCGTCGCGGCCCGGAAGAGTGCCGGCGTTCCATCATGCGCTGCGGACTGCTGCTTGCGTCCGCCGCGATCAGGCGGTGGCCATGAAACCGAGGTCAGGCTTCGCGAATCGGCCCAGGTTCGGGAAGACCGTGGGCATGTCCGTCGCGCTCACACCGAACCATTTGGCGAGCGTCGCACTGTACTCGTCAACGCTGGTGGTCGGTATCCAAAGTCCGCGCGAGCCGGCGTCATCCGGACCCCGGATGGTGAAGTCGGGCATGGTGCCGTAGATGTTTCCACCCCGCACGGCGCCGCCGACCACGATGTGGTGGGAGCCCCAGGCGTGGTCGGAGCCGTCGCCGTTGGTATCGAAGGTGCGGCCGAAGTCGGAGGCGGTGAAGGTGGTGACCTGATTCTGCGCGCTGATCGTGCTGAGCGCCGCGTAGAAGGCGCTGAGGGAACGACTGACATCGCCGAGCAGGGTCGCGTGCGCGCCGCTCGAGCGTTGACCGAGGTTGAGCTGGTTGTCGTGCAGATCCCAGCCGCCGATGCGGGCGAAGAAGACCTGGCGCTTCAAGCCGAGCTGCTGCTGCACGTTGATCAGTCGTGCGATCATGTGCAGCTGCTGGGAGAGGTTGGTGTTGACGTTGGCAAACGCCGCCTGGAACGGACTGGTTCCGGTCACCACCGAGGCAAGGTACGCACTGTCGTCGATCGCCTCCTTGGTCAGGCCGGCGAACGCGGTTTCAAAGAGGTTCTTGTTTTGCGCGGTCAGCAGGTCGGTCAGGGCCGCGGTGCGCACCCCGTTGACCGAGGTGCCCGTGCCCGAACCGGTCAGGGCGGGCACCGAGTTGGTGCCGACCGCATACTGGCTGACGGTGCGTCCCACCTGGAAGAAGTTCTGCCCGGCCACGGTGATGGCCATCGAGACCCGATTGTTTTCGTTCAGGGCCTGCGTGAGGTCGGCGACCCGGCCGCCCCAGCCGCTGGTGAAGCCTTTGTCGGGCACGCTCGACTGCCATTCGATCTGCTGGTCGTTGTGCGAGAAGAGCGCGGGGGGCAGCGGCACCGAGCGGGCCATGTACTGGGCCTTGGTCGTCGGGTAGACGAGCGTGCCGACGTTGCCGAGCAGCGCGACCTTGCCTTCGTCGTAGAGCGACTTGAGCCCCGACATGGCCGGATGCAGTCCGAAACGTCGGCCGTCGGCGGTCGTGCCGCCGAGGGGAAGCAGATCAGCCTGCGGAATGGCGAGGGCGCCCCGACCGGCCGCGTACTGCGCGTAGGTCGGGTTGTCGATCGGTACGACGACATTGTTGGCGTCGTTGCCGCCGGCGAGGAACAGGCAGACCAGCGCCTTGTAGTCCGCCTGGGGCGCCCCGGCAGTGACGGGCACCGAGGGCGTGAACGGGCTGCCGGTGTTGGCCACCGCGCTCATGAGGCGGAGCTGGGCCAGCTGGGACAGGAGCCCGGTGGCGGTCACGGCCGCACAGCAGGAGCCGAGAAACCGGCGGCGCGAGGGATCGTAGGAGCGGAGCTTGTCGTTCATGGCGGATGCGCAGCGGGTTACTTTTGAATGGCGCCGTTCGGCGAGATGAGGGTGAGGTAGATGGCGGACCGGACGCGTTCGAGCCGGTTGGCGTCGGTGGCTGCGGGCATGGCGGTGATGGCGGCCACAATACGATCCGTGGTCGCCTTCGGCATCGATCCGGAGGCGAGCGTGAGGTTCATCTGGTCGACCAGCGCCTGGGGCGTGGCGGCGAGCGCCAGGGTGGCGGCGTCGAAGCGGATGCCCACGGTCTGGTTGTCGGTGTCGGTCGCCGCCGCCCGGTTGTTGTACAGGTAGGTCCAGAGGAAGTTCGGCACCGTCATCGCCGTGGTGTCATTGAGGATCTGATACTCCGGGGCGAAGAGTCCGGCCGAGGCGAGCGAGCCGGGCTGGACGTAGTTGGGCTCGAAGAAATTGAAGACCGTCGGAGCGCGGAGCGGGGTCTGGGCGAGGCTGAAGTCGGTGTTGCCGGAGAGCAGGGCGACCCGCCCGCTATTCGAGCCGCCATTGAGGCTGCGGAGCAGGCCGGTCACCCGGAGCACGGGTTCGCGCAGTTTGCCGAAGCTGGCCGATTCGGCCACAGTGGCCGAGCGCGCCTCGTAGTCGAGGAGGATGGCGCGTACCACGGCTCCGAGATCGCCACGGACGCCGGCCCCGTTGTTGTCGAACGCCTGCGCCACGCGGTAGATGTAGCCGGGGCTGGGATTGCTCGTCACCAGCCGCTGGATGAGCTGCCGCGAGATGAAGGGCCCGGTGTTCGGGTGTTGGAAGAGCGTGTCGAGGGCGTCCGCCAGGTCGCGATTGCCGGTTTGGTTGGCGGGCAGGATCCGTCCGCCGACGATGGTCTTCGTGCCGACATCGTGGAACGCCTGATACATTTGCATGGGGCGCAGGTAATTGGCGGCGGCGCCCTGGAAGCTGGGGTTGGTCGAGGTCGACGCGTAGCCCCAGCCGGTGAAGACCTTGGCCATCTCCGTGATCGTGCGCTGGTCATACGTCGGAATCGGAGCGCCGGTGGGGTCGAGCTTGAGCGTGCCGTCGGGATGAAGCTGATCGATGCCGATCGAGAAGAGCTGCATCACCTCCCGGGCGTAGTTCTCGTCGGGGAAGGTCGTCTGCACGCCCTGGGCGTTGAAGGTCGCCTTGCCGTTGCGGAGATGGCTCAGGTAGATGCCCATGGAAGGACTGAGGGTCACCTGTTCGAGCAAGGTGCGGAAGTTGCCAAACGCGTTTTTCGCCAGGAGGTCGTAGTAGGAGGCGAGGGCGGAGGGCAGGTTGATCAGCACCGCGTTGTTTTCCGAAACGACGAAGATCTGGCTGAGGGCGAAGGCCATGCGCTGGCGGAGCTGGTCCGGGGCGGTCACCGAAACATTCCACCAGGCGGCCTGGCGGTTGCTCTGGCTGAGGGTGGTATTGCCGAAGGGCTTGCTGAAGTTGTCGAAGTCGGCGTCGGTGGCGGAGTCATGCGACGTCGCCGGTACATTGATCTGGGCGGTGATCCATGCGTTGAGGTCGGCGAGCGAGCGCCCGGTGAGGGCGTCGATTTCCGCTTTGGTGCCGCCGAAGGTGGCCTGGGTCAGGAAGCGGGCGGCGTCCGCCGCGGTGAGCGGCGTGTTCGGAAGGGCCGGGGGAGCCGCGGGGGCCGCGAAGGCCAGCGACCCATTGGTGCGCAGGTAGGAGCCGCGGAGTTCGCCGGTCGGCAGATTGGCGGTCTCGATCGCCAGGTAAACACGTCCATCCTTGATGCCCTGCACGATGTCCGCGGCCGAAAGGTTGCCGCTCGGACTGATTGTCCACTGATACCCCGAGACCTGTCCGTTCGGCAGGCGCAGGAGGTCGACGCCCACCTGACCGGGATCACCATAACGCAGGTAGGCGACGGTCTGCGCGGAGCTCAGGCCGGTGAAACTGACATTGACGATCGCGAAGGTGTTGTCGGTGCTCAGCTGCAGAATCGACGAGCCGGAGGCGGTCGAACCGGTGACTCCGGTCGGCACGCGCAGACTGGAGGCATACAGGGAACCCGGGTTGTAGAAAATCGTGGCCGAGGCGACGGAGCCTGGCGCCACGGTGTAGGAGGGGCCACTCGCGAGGCTGATCGAGGCGGACTTGTTCGGCGTGATGCCGACGCTGACGTCCTTGGGCAGCGCCAGCAGGCTCAGAGAAGCGGAGGTGGCGCCCGCCGGCACGGTGATGGAGGTCGGCAGGGTCTGGTAGTCAACGCCCTGAATCGCGGAGCCGCCCACCTCGAAGTACACGGTCAAGGGAGCCGCGGTGGAACCGGTGCGGGTCACGGTGAACACGGCGGGTAGCCCACTCAGGGTGTCCGTGGTCGGGACCGTGGCGGCAATGGACACCGTCGGAGGATTCGCGGTGGTGATGTCGTAAAGCTCGACCAGCGCGAGGCCGGTCGTGTTGGCCGTGCCGCTGACTTGCACGCTGTAGCTGCCGGGGGCGAGATCCACGATCAGCGCGGCGTCGCGGGAGCCGCTGGAAAATGCAAAGGCGCCGGCCCGGTTGGAGGCGGCGGCGAGGGCGGCGGCGCTGCCTGAGCCCCAGTTGTCGTTGCTGGCCACCTGGAGGTTGCCGGCGCCCAGCACCGTGATGGCAGGGTCGGCGAGCACACCGGTCAGCCCGAAGGCGGAGAGCGCGGGACCCGCCGCGCGAACGAGGAGTTTGCGCGATTCGCTGCCCGGGGCCACGATCACACCCGAGATGAGGATGTTGCCGCCGGTGCCGACCATGGACCGCGTCGAAAGGTTAATCAGACGGGCCGGGCCGCTGACGTCGTAGACTTCGATCAGGGCGAGTCCGGTATTGGGGGTGCCGACGCCGTTGACCTGAGCGGTGTAGCTACCCGGCGGCAGCGTGGCGAGCAACGCTGCGTCCCGGCTCCCGGTGGTGAAGGGAAAGGCGCCCACCGCGTTGAACGTGGTGGCCCCACCAATACTCGTGGTGGTCCAATTGTCGTTGTTGGCGATCGAGCGGCCGGCGCCGTCGAAGACCTCCAGGCGCGGGTTGGACAGCAGTCCGTTCAGTCCGAACGTGCTGAGCGCGGGTCCCGCCGCCCGGATCAGCACCTGCTTCGGTTCACCCGCCTCCACCACAAATCCGATGATCGGTGCGTTGATCCCGGTGCCGACCTGGGTGCGGGTGGAAAGGTTGGCGACGCGCTGCGCGTGCAGGGCGGCCGGGGCGACGACGCACACCAGGGCCGCGAGGGAAAACAAACGTACAAGTGTATTCATCGGACTTACTACAATACCGTGGAGGAAGGCGGCGCCGGCGGTCCGCCACCGCTGGGCGGGTTGTGGAAAGGGCTGGGGGTGGGAAAGATGCGATCCTGCACCTGTTCCCCCGCGGCGTCCAGTCCGACACTGCGAAGCTTTCGTAAAACAGGCACCGGATCCGTATTGAGATACCGCTGACCGGCTGACCGTGGGTCAACCCTGTTCTCGCCGCCGGCTCCCGCTTCCGGGTCGGCTCCGGTGGGGTGGTCAGGGATTTTCTGATGGAGTGTCCGTGTGCTTAAGCATGTTGATGCAATGGCATTGCCGTAGCGGGTGCGGCGATCCGTTGTCGCCGCCAATTGTCGCCGCCAGCTGTAGGCGGCCTCGCTGAGGCCGCGACGGGACCTCTGGGTCCCGCCTCCTCCCAGCGAAGCGGAAGCAACCCATGAATCCGAAGATTGGCCTCCGTTGGAGGGCGTCGCTCCGTCGACGCCGGGGAACGGGCCACGCAATAACAACGCCCGACCGTAGTGGGTCACGCGACGCGCAACCGGCGCCGACGGAGCGGCGCCCTCCAGGAGAGCACCCTGCGGGTGACCGCTGTAGGCGGCCTCGCTGAGGCCGCGACGGGACCTCTGGGGTCCCGCCTGCTCCCAGCGAAGCGGAAGCAACCCATGAATCCGAAGATTGGCCTCCGGTGGAGGGCGTCCGCTCCGTCGACGCCGGGGGACGGCCGGCGCATCCCTGCGCCCGACCGTTGCGGGACACGCGACGCGCAACCGGCGCCGACGGAGCGGCGCCCTCCAGGAGAGCACCCCGAGGGTGACCGCTGTAGGCGGCCTCGCTGAGGCCGCGACGGGACCTCTGGGGTCCCGCCTGCTCCCAGCGAAGCGGAAGCAACCCATAAATCCGATGATTGGCCTCCGGTGGAGGGCGTCGCTCCGTCGACGCCGGGGGACGGCCGACGCATCCCTGCGCCCGACCGTTGTGGTTCACGCGACGCGCAACCGGCGCCGACGGAGCGGCGCCCTCCAGGGGAGAACCCTGCGGGTGCCCCGGTTGTCGTCGTTGCCGTCCTGACTAAAACGTAAAGGCCGGGAGCTTCACGATCTTGCCACCCTTGAGCGCGGACTCGTGGGCGCACAATCCGACGCAGGTCCAGTTGGCCGACTTGGTCGCGTTCGGGTAGGGTTCGCGTCCCTCCACCAGCGCCGAAAGGAACTCATGCGCGAGGTGCGGATGGGATCCGCCGTGCCCGGCACCCTGGGTGAAGCTGAGGTGGGTCTTCTTGCCGAGGTCGTACACCCCTTTCGTCGTGAACTGACGAATACCCGCCGGCAGGCGCTTGGCGTAGTCGGGCACCTTGACTTTCTTCGGAATCTTGTGCTCCGGGAGCTTGGCGGTGTGCAGCACGTGGGGTTCATGCTCGATCAGGGTCCACTCGAAGGACTTCTTGGACCCATAGACGTCGATGCTCTCCCGATACTGGCGGGCGGTGTCGAAGAGCGAACGGATGATGCGGGCGGTGAGGTCGCTGTCCCTCAGCTTGACGTGCGCCGTCTCGACCGCGAAGGGGGAGTTGTACTGCTTGACCAGCTCGGGGCGGATGGTGCCGGAGCCGAAGCAGGAGACGTACTCCGCGGCGGCGTCGGTCAGGGCGAGCATGGGTCCGACGCAGTGCGTCGCGTACCACATCGGAGGCAACCCGGGCCAGTAGTTCGGCCAGCCGTCCATGTCCTGCTGGTGACTGGCCTGGAGGAACTGGATCCGGCCCAGTTCGCCCTTGTCGTACAGTTCCTTGACGTACAGGTACTCCCGGGCGTACACGACCGTCTCCATCATCATGTAGCGCAGGCCCGTCTTGCGGGTGAGCTCCACGATGGCGCGACAGTCGGCGATCGACGTGGCCATCGGCACGGTGCAGGCGACGTGTTTGCCCGCCTTGAGCGCGGCGATCGACTGGGCCGCGTGATCGGGAATCGGCGTGTTGATGTGCACGGCATCGATCTCGGGGTCCTTCAGCAGTTCGGCGTAGTCGGTGTAGCCTTTGGGGATGCCGAAGGCCTTTTGCAGCGAGGCCAGCTTCTTTGGATCGCGTTGACACACCGCGACCAGATTGGCGTTCGGGTGCGCCTGATAAATGGGAATGAACTCGGCACCGAAGCCGAGTCCGACGATGGCGATGTTGATTTTTTTGCTCATGGGAAGGGGAAAGACCGGAGCATCAGGGCAGCGGGCCCGAGGTGCGGAGGTAGGCGATGAGGTCGGCCACATCGGGTTCGGTCAGCGAGCCGAGCAGCCCCGGCGGCATGAGCGAGGCCTCGATGCGATTGAGGGACTTGATGCCATCTTTCGACAATGTCGCGGACTCGGCCTGGTTGACGAGGGTGACGGCGCTGGGGGTCTCACGCTGCAGGATGCCGGCGGCGACGCGGCCGTCCTTCATCTCCACCGTCACCAGCTGGTAGTCGCGACCGATGTCGGCGTTCGGATCGATGATGTTGCGCAGGATGTAGTCGAGGTCGGCCCGGTTGGAGCCGGTCAGTTCCGGTCCCACGTGCCGGCCGTCGGAGTAAAGCACGTGACACGGGGCGCAGGTGGCGAGGAAGATCTGTCGTCCCCGCTTGAGATCGGCGGCATCGAGGCGTTTGGGCGTCAGCTCGGCCTTGAGGCGCGCGATTTCGGCCGCGCTGCCTTCGGCTGTGTCGCGGCTGACACCCCAGACCTCGGTCAGCAACCGGTCCAGCTCAGGTTCCTTGTGCAGCCGGATCTGGCGGGCGAGGGAGGCGTCGATATCCGAACGGGGCACACGGCCCGATTTCACGGTTTCGAGCAGGGTGCGGGCGTAGGCGGGACGGGCGGCGAGCAGGGACGTGGCGGCGCGTTTTTCCTCGGGTGTGAAAGAACTGAAGACCTCAAGGATGGCCTCGGGCGTGGCGGGAACGTCGTAGGCGGCGAGTCCCTTCAGGGCGGCGAGCCGCAGTCCGGGTTCGGCCAGCAGGCGGTGATAGATGGGAGCGAGCTGGAAGTTCTGGGTCTCGAGCATGACCTGGAGCGCGGCCTTGCGCGCCACCAGCGGCGCAAACGGATCGGTGGCGACGGACGCCTTCTTCCACGCGAGGTTGCGGTCGCCGAACCGCACGGTCAGGGCATCGGCCTGGGCGATGATGTCGGCTTCCGGACTTAGGCTGAGCTGCGCATAAGCCTTGGCCCAGGAATCCGGCGCCTTCAGGTTGGTCTTGCCTTCCGTGGCGGCCAGGAGGCTGGCGAGCAGCTCACGCTGGTAGCTTGAGTCGGAGGAGGTCGCCAGGGCGTCGCTGAACGTATCCATTCCGCTCTTGGCGCCGGCGGCGGCGGTCTTGCCCTGAGGGGCCTCGTCGGCCAGCGCGGCGGCCCGGCGCGTGAAGTAGGGACGGAGGGCGGCGAGCGGGGTCTGCCGCGCCAGCGCCTCGGCCCGGGCGGGATCCGCGGGCACCAGCGGCTCCGCCGCATACCAGTAGAGCAGGGGAAGATTGGCGTCCTCCGCGTCTTCGCCGTGGGTCAGCAGCGCCTCGACCACCGGCCAGCGGGCCGCGACCGGAATGCGGCGGGCGCCGGAGGCGAGGAAGCGGCGGACCACCGGCGAGGGATCCGTCCGGGCCAGCTGTGCGAAGGCGTTGACCAAGGCGGGCGAGGGGGCTTTGTCCTCGGTCATGAGCTGGACCGTCCAGCCCCGGACGTAGGGCTCCGGTGACTGCAGGAGCTCCAGGGCAATCGCGCCCGTCAGGCCGCGCGTGACATGCAGCGCCCAGAGGGCGCGCAGTTTGCGGGTGACGTCCGGGTGCGTGCGAACCAGTGCCAGCAGGGCCGCGTGCACCTCGGGGTCGGCGCCCCGCTCCTGCAACAGGAGTCGCGAGCGGCGGACAAACCACTCGTTGGGGTGCAGCTGGTGGCGGACGAGTTCAGCGCTCGACAGCTTGGACAGGTCCACCTTGACCGGCGCGGGCTGGCCGTAGCTGATCTTGTAGATACGGCCGTTGGTGCGGTCCTGGGGATGTTGTTGGTGACACGCGCGGGCGTCGTACCAATCGCTGTTGAAGAGCGATCCGTCCGGACCCAGTTCGAGGCGGAGCCCGCGGAACCACCGGTCGTTGGCCCGCATGAAGTCGGGCGCGTGGGAACCGATGTAACCGGAGCCGGAAGGCACCAGCTTTTCCTGGTTGATGCGGCTGCCGAGCACATTGTGGGTGAAGAGGGCGCCGCGGTACTCGGCGGGAAAGTTGTCCCCCAGGTAGATGAGCGTGCCGGCGTGCGCATGACCACCGCCCGCCAGATCGGTGCCGCCGGCGCCAAACCGTGCGTCGGACCATTTCACCCCGCGGTCATAGTGGAAATGATCCGCGATCGTCTTGATCTCGCCGTAGGCGTAGGGATTGAAGTGCTGGCCGGATTGGCGCTGATAATGTCCGCCTTGAATGACGTGGTAGAGGTGCGGAATGACGCAGGCGGTGACAAAGGCGTCGCCGGTGTCGTTGAAGTCGAGGCCCCACTGGTTGCTCATGCCTTCCGCAAAGATTTCAAAGATCTTTTTGGTGGGATGATAGCGCCACACGCAGGCGTTCAGCGGGGTGCGTTCGGCGTCGCGCGCCCCGGGCTTACCGACATTGGAATGGGTGAAGACACCCTGGTTGCCGTAGAGCCAGCCGTCCGGGCCCCAGACGAAGCTGTTGAGGGTTTCATGCGTGTCCTGGGCGCCCCAGCCATCGAGCACGGGCTGTGGCGGGCCGTCAGGAACGTCGTCACGGTTCTTGTCGGGAATGAACAGCAGGTAGGGAGGACTTCCGACCCAGACCCCGCCATGACCGACGGCGATGCCGCTGGCAAAGTTGAGCTGGTCGTAAAAGACCTTGCGGGTGTCGTGACGCCCATCGCCGTCGGTGTCCTCGAGGACGAGGATGCGATCGTGACCGTAGGGCGACCAGGTGGGATAGGCGTAGTTTTCCACGACCCAGAGCCGGCCGCGTTCGTCGATGGTGAAGGCGATGGGCTGATGCACCGCCGGCTCTCCCGCGAAGGCGGTGGCCTTGAAGCCGGGAGGAAGGGTCATGGCCTTGGCGGCCTCGTCGGGCGTCAGTCCCTTGCCGGGAGCGACGGGAAACTCGCCTTGCTGGGCGGAGAGGAACGGGGAGCCGAGGCCGACCGCGATGAGGGAGAGAGCGACGAAGGCGCGGGAGAAGCAACGTTTCATGGCGGGGGTGTGCGCATCTCTCCGGAGTGGGGTGGGCAGGAGGGATGCCGGGGAGCGATGGTAGCAGCCTAGCAGGTTGGCCTGCCTCACGCCATGAGAGTTCACGCGGAATCGCCTGAGTTTTTTTACCGTTGGCAAAACGTCGCTGACCGGGCTGGATGGGGGGCCGATGCCCTCCCTCGCGGCGGCGGGCGTCACTTAACGTGTTGATGTGACCACGTGCCCCTTTCTCCTCGTAAACCCAGCTCCCTGCGTTCCCGGACCCCCAAGCGGGTGGCCCTGATCGTCGAGACGTCGAATGCGTACGCCCGAGGACTGCTGCAGGGAATCTTCGGTTATGTGAAAGAGCATGCCCCCTGGTTTTTTCACCGGGTCGAGCAAGGTCGGGGCGACGATCCCCCGGCCTGGTTGTCGCACTGGGAGGGAGATGGCATCATCGCCCGCATCGAGACGCCGCGGGTGGCGGAGGCAGTGGTGTCGGCGGGACTGCCGGCGGTCGATGTCAGCGCTGGCCGTTTTGTGCCGCACCTGCCGTGGGTCGAGACCGATGACCGGCAGATTGCCATCCTCGCCGCCGATCACCTCCGGGAACGGGGCTTCAAGTCATTTGGGTATTGCGGAGAGGATCGGTTCCAGTGGTCGCGGTGGCGGGGCGAAGCATTCGCCGCGGCGCTGCGAGCCTCCGGCCTGCCCTGCGCCGAGTTTTCCACCCCGGCCGAAACGGAGATTGCCGCCCAGATCCGGGGCATCGCGAGCTGGCTCCGGACGCTGCCCAAACCCGTCGGCATCCTCGCGGGTTATGACGTCAAGGGACTCCAGGTCCTGGACGCCTGCCGGGTGGCGGGACTGCACGTCCCGGATGAAGTGGCGGTGCTGGGGGTGGACAATGATGAGCTCCTCTGCGAGCTGGCCTCGCCGGCCCTCTCGAGCGTCATCCCCGATCCGCGTCGCGCCGGTTACGAGGCGGCGGCACGGCTGGACCGGTTGATGCGAGGCGAACGGGTCCATCCGCTGGAGCTGCGGATCCCGCCGGTGGGAATCCGCCGCCGGCAGTCCACCGATGTGCTGGCGATCGACGACGCCTTGATCGTGAAAGCCGTGCGCTACATCCGGGAGCATGCGTGCGACCCGATCCTGGTCGACGACGTGGTTCGCATGGCCGCCTTGTCCCGGCGCGTGTTCGAAGCCCGCTTTCGCCGGTGTCTCGGCCGCACGCCCCACGAGGAGATCCTGCGGGTGCGGATGGAGCGGGTGAAACAACTGCTGGCGGAGACCGATCTCACGGTCCAAGGCATTGCCGAGCGAACCGGCTTTCCTCACGAGGAGTACCTGAGCGTGGCCTTCAAGCGCGAGGTCGGCGTGCCTCCGGGAGTCTATCGCTCCGGGCAACGTGCCGGCTCCTCTCCCTTTGCCGCCGGCGGATCGGGCTGACGGACGAAACCCGGGCCGACGTGCCCGGTTGGGACCATTCCTCTCTGGCTTGGTACATGAATATTCAATCCGGTCGCGGAGGCCGGTGGGGCCCTTGACTCGGTCGTGCACTCGTCCTCTCATGCCGCGCGATCCTCGCCGCCGTGACCCCGCGGCGTGCGCCCCATCATGAAATTTCTTGTCGCTGCGATCACCCTGATCGCGCTGCTCCCTTCTGGTTTCGGCGAATCACGCCGCTCGCCCTGGATGTCCTCCAAGGTGGCGGGTTCCCCCGAACCGCCCAAGGCGTTTGTGCAGGAGGCGATCCTGCCGGAGCTGAAGTTCGTCGAGGGTCTAGAACTCGCGCCGGTCAGCGGCACAGGCCGGTTGCTCATGGTCGAGCGGCGGGGGAAAATCTCCTCCTTTGATCCCCGGGACGGCACGAAGCCCGTGCACCTCCTGGTCGACTTGCTCGCGCTGCATCCCGACCTCGAGCATGCCTTTGGCGTCGCTCTGCATCCAAAGTACCGTGACACGCGGGAGATCTTCGTATGCTACGCGCTCACTTCGGGACGCAAGGACGGCACCAAACTTTCTCGTTTCAAACTCAGCTCGCTCGATCCCTTGGTGGTGGACCCGTCGTCCGAGGAGGTGCTGCTCACCTGGCTTTCGGGCGAACACAATGGCGCGAACCTGCAGTTCGGGCCTGACGGGTATCTCTATGTCACGACGGGAGACGGTGCGCCCCCTTCGCCTCCCGATCTGTATGTCACCGGCCAGGATGTCACCGATCTGCTGGCTTCGATTCTACGGATCGACATCGACCATCGCGATCCACCGCTCGCCTACCGCATCCCGCCCGACAATCCGTGGGCGAAACCCACCCCGGCCCAGGGGACCGGGGGCTCGGTGGTGCGTCCGGAAGTCTGGGCCTTTGGGCTGCGCAATCCGTTCAAGATGAGTTTTGACCGTGCGACCGGCCGGCTCTGGTGCGGTGATGTGGGCTGGGAGCTGTGGGAGATGATCCACCTCATCAAGCGGGGCGGAAACTATGGCTGGAGCGCCTATGAAGCGCATCAGCCCATCGTGGTGGACCGGTTGAGCCCCCTGGCGCCGATCACGCCGCCGGTGGTGACGCATGCCCATTCCGAGGCCGCCTCAATCACGGGCGGTTTTGTCTACCACGGGCGGCGCCTGCCCGAGTTGACCGGTGCCTATGTTTATGGCGACTGGGCCACGGGGAAAATCTGGGCTCTCTGGTACGATGGTAGCCAGGTCACCCGGCATGAGGAGATTGCGGATACGCCGCACAACATCGTGACCTTCGGCCAGGACGACGAGGGAGAGATCTATTACCTGAACTACGCCACGCCGACCACGATTCACCGCCTGATTCGGAATCCCAAGGCCGCGGTGCGTGCGCCCTTTCCGCGCCGGCTGAGCGAGACCGGAATCTTCGCCGACGTGAAGGCCGGTCGCCCGGCCCTCGGAGTGTATGACTTTGAGATCACGCGTCCCATGTGGGAGGATGGCGCCACCGTGGAGAGCCGTCTGATCGCGCTGCCGGCTGAGACGAAGCTCACGACCGCGGTCTCGTCCTATCGGGACACACGGATCAACAAGATGGTGATCGACTACTACACCCGCTGGCCGGCGGGCGCGGTCCTCGCGCGCACGATCACCCTGGGCGCCATGGCGTTGACCGAGGCCGAGCGCACGCGCCGGATTGAAACGCAGGTGCTGCACTTCGACGGCGAGGCGTGGAACGCCTACAGCTATCGTTGGAATGAGACCGGAACGGATGCCGATCTCGTGGCGGCCAACGGCGAAGAAACCACCCTCCGCGTCCGCCCGGACCCGCAGGCGCTCGATCAGGACAGCCGCCTTTACCGCTGGCGTTTTCAGAGCCGGGCTGAGTGTTTGCGCTGCCACAACTCCTGGAACAACGGTGCGCTCGCCTTCACCGCCGCCCAATTGCGTCCCGTGCCGGGTCCGCAGTCGCAGCGACTGGTTTCGCTGGCCCTGATCGACACGGACTTCCTCGAGCAGAACCGGGTCCCGCTGGAGCGGGAAGACACCGGGCTCTGGGCTGCGCGTTCCGTGCTGCACGCGAACTGCGCCCACTGCCACCGCTCGGACGCCGGAGGCGCGGTCACAGTATATCTGAATACGGAGCTGCTCGCCGCCCAGATGAACGCCGTGGGTGTGGCACCGTCGCAAGGGGGTTTGGGTCTGAAGGATCCCTTGCTCATCGCGCCGGGAGATCCCTGGAGTTCGGTGCTCTGCGTGCGCATGGCGAAATCGGGTCACGCCCACATGCCGATCATCGGCGCCCGGGAAACCGATGTGGCCGGCCTGAAGACGCTCGAGGACTGGATTGCCCGGATGACCTCCGACCGCCAGGTGCCGAAACCGTGGACCGAAACGGTTTGGACGACCGCGCTGATCGACGAGGCACTGGCAACCGTGAACGGTGCGATGCGGCTCCGCCGGGCGATTGACGACGGCAAACTCTCCGTCGAGCTGCGCCGCCATGCCTTCCAGGCCGCTTGGGCCTCACCCGAACCGACCATCCGCGATGTGTACGAGCGCTTCAAACCCGACCACCTGCGCGAACGCACCCTCGGAGCCGAGGTCAATCCGGCGGAGGTGCTGGCATTGCCCGGACAACCGTCCCGCGGCGCCGCCTTGCTCGCGACCGAGGGAAAGCTGGGCAGCTGTCAGGCCTGCCATTTCATCCGCGGTCAAGGACGCCACTTTGGTCCTGATTTGTCCCAGGTCGGAGCGCGGCAGACGGCCGCGCAGATTCTGGACAGCATCCTCCACCCGTCGGCCACCCTGCCGCCGGCGTACCGCTCGGTCGTGCTCGAGTTGAAGGATGGCGGCACCCAGATGGGTTTCATCCTTGAGCGCCGGGCCGATGCACTCGCCTTGAAGATTGCCACCGGGCAGACCGTGACCGTGCCGCTTGATTCCATTCGCGCCGAGACGGCCCTGCCCGTTTCCATCATGCCGGAAGGCCTGCTCCAGGGACTGACGCCGCAGGAGGCCGCCGATCTCATCGCCTACCTTTCGAGCCTGAAATGAACTGTTGACCCCGTCCCCGGACGGCCCTCCGTCATGCCCACCTCCTCCCTGTCCCGCCGCCGCTTTCTGCAGACCGCCACGCTGGCTCCCGTCGTCGTCGCGTTCCCCCACGTGCTCCGCAGCCAGCAGGGGCGCTCGCCCAACAGCCGGCTCCATGTCGCCTGCATTGGGGTCGGCGGACGCGGCCGGGCGGCGGTGGAGGGCACGCGGGGAGAGAACCACGTCGCCTACGTCGATGTGGACGACGCCCGCGCGGCCAAGACGTATTCGGAATCACCTGACGTGCCACGGTTCCGCGACTACCGCGTGATGCTGGACAAGCTGGGCTCCTCCGTCGATGCCGTGACCATCTCGACGCCGGATCACATGCACTTTCCCATTGCTATGGCCGCGCTGCAGCGGGGCAAGCATGTGTTCGTGGAAAAGCCCCTGGGTCACACCGTGTGGGAGGCCCGGCAGCTGCAGCGACTGGCGGCGGAGAAAAAGGTGGCGACCCAGATGGGCAATCAGGGTCACGCCGCGGAGGGGATGCGGCTGTTGAAGGAGTGGTACCTCGCGGGCATTCTCGGCGAGATCCGCGAGATCCACAGCTGGACCGACCGGCCGATCTGGCCGCAGGGGGTGAAGGGATTCGACCACAGCAAGCTCCTACCGGTCGTGCCGGCGACACTCGATTGGGACCTGTGGCTCGGTGTGGCCGCGGAGCGCGAGTACAATCCCGGCTACGCTCCCTTCAATTGGCGCGGTTTTTGGGATTTCGGAACCGGGGCGCTCGGGGACATGGGGTGTCACATGATGGACGGCGCCTTCTGGGCCTTTGATCTCGGGGCCCCGTCCGCCGTCGAGGCGGTCAGCGCCAATGGCACCGCCCTTAGCCCGCCCACCGCGTCGGTCGTGACCTACGACTTTCCCCGCCGTGGCGCGCGTCCGCCGCTCAAGTGGTTCTGGTACGACGGTAACTTTGAGCCCGTGCTGCCCCCCGAGTTCGAGGAGGGACGCAAGCTGCCGGAGAACAGCACCCTGATCGTTGGAACCAAGGCCTCGGTCATCGCCCACTCCAATTACTTCACCGTGCGCATTGTGCCCGAATCCAAGATGCAGGAAATCGGCCCCTCGCTCCCGCCCAAGTCGCTGCCCCGCATTCCCGGAGGCGATCACTTTGGCGAATGGCTCAATGCCTGCAAAGGAGGCACGCCAGCCGGTTCCGGTTTCGACTATTCCGGTCCGCTGACGGAGATGGTGCTCCTTGGTAACGTTGCCCTCCGCGCCCGGCGCCGGATCGAGTGGGATTCCGCCGCGCTGAAGATCACCAACCTGCCCGCCGCCAACGCGTATCTGAACAAACCCTACCGCGCGGGCCACGGAGTCTGACCGCATCCCTGTAGGGCTGCCCCTTGCGGGCATGCCTGCGCCCTCCACCACGCCTCTGTTGTAGGCGGCCTCGCTGAGGCCGCGACGGGACCTCCGGTCCCGCGCCTCCGACGCCGCCCTGGGACTCAATCGCGTGCGTGGGTGGCCCAAAGCCCTGTGGCCAGCAGTGCGAACGCCAAGGTGGGACCCACGATCCAAAGCGGGTGGAAGGGCACGGCCCAATGAACCATGGCCCACCAGATCAGCGCGCACTTGAGACCGATCGCCGCCCACACGATCGCGAGGAACCAACGCTCCCCGCGGGAATACTGGTCGAGGTCGAGATGGAGGGGTGAGTGCATGGCGACAACCTACGCCCCAACCCTTGCCTTCTCTGCGCAGATTTTGGGAATTGCTGCGTGTTTTTTGACCCCGCCAGTCGGTTTCACGGGACCGGAAGGAGCGGCGCATGCCTGGGATCGACGAGAATCGTCGAGTCGCCCAGCACGAGCCGGAGTCACCGTCGGACTAGAAGAGTTCGTACACTTCGGCGAGCGCGACTCCGCTGCCGCCGTCCGCGCTGGTGACTTGAATCGTGTAGGCGCCGGGTTCGAGCTCGATGAGCAGGGCGACATCGGCACTGTTGGCAGGAAATTCAAAGGCGCCGATCGTGCGGGCCGCCTCGCTCAGGGCATTCGGGTTGGCGGATTGACTCCAGGCCCCGGCTGACGCGACGACCGTTGAGCCGCGGAAGAGCGTCAAGCGGGGGTGCGCGAGTGCGGAGGTGAGTCCAAACCCGGCCAGAGCCGGACCGGCCGCGCGGAGCAGCACGGTCTTGCGCAGACCACCGCTGATGACAAAGCCGCTGATGAGCTCTGCCGCGCTTGGATTGACGAGCGAGCGGGTGGATACATTGGCCAGCCGTGAGAGCGTAGGGGCACCGATGTCGTAGACCTCGACCAGTGCGGTGCCGGTCGCACCTCCCACGCTCTCCACCTGAGCGGTGTAGTTTCCGGCCGCGAGGGAGAGGAGCAGAGCGCAATCGGCGCTGTTGCTCGCCAGCGGGAACGCCGCCACCTGCCGGGCGGCGTCGGCGATGGCGGCGGCGTTGGATTGACCGGACCAGCCGGTGTTGGTCGCAATCACCTGCGAGCCGGAAAAGACGCTGAGCCGGGGCGCAGCCAGCGTGTTGGTCACCCCGAACTGCGCCAGCGTGGGACCCACGGCTCGAATGAGCAGGGTTCTCTGTTCCGCAGGCAGTGTGCTCGCGACCGTGAATCCGCCAATCAGGGTGTTGTCGCCGGAGCCGACCGCGGCGCGCGCGGACAGGTTGAGAAAACGCTGTGGGGACGTGGTGGCGGATGCGACCATGCTGAAGCCGTTGGCGACATAGAGCTGGTAAAGGGGAGGACCCGCTCTGGGAAAGAGATTGTTCGGGGTGACCAGACGCGGACCATCCGAGCCGATGGGATAGGGGGCTCCACCATTCAGCTGCACCCAAAAGTAGGTCAACGCGCCAGGACCGGAAGCGAGCGCTTCGACATACGGATCGCCCGAGCTCGTGTATCCCGTGGTTGGCTGTGATAGGATCATCGGGGCTTGAGTGATTCCACCGCCCTTGAGGAGCGTCCCCCGATCGCCGACGATATACACGAACGTTTCGTCCGTTGTGATGCCATTGAGATTGTTAACGGTGGGCACGGTGTCACGCAGCCAGTCTTTGCCGTCGGTCGAGCGGAGAAGAGTCCCGGCATCGCCAACGACAAACCGTTCACCGAGAGTAACTCGCGCCACGAGCGTGATGGTAGTGAGGGTGCCGCCGCCCTTGAAGCAGACACCGCGCAATCGCTCGGTCGTGCCCGAGACGCGTTGGACAAAGTTCCCTCCCGTCCTAGGAGAAAGCTCGAGGATTGTTCCAGCCGCACCTACCGCCAATATGCTTGTGGTATTGCCGATGGAGGGAACAGGGCTCAGTGCGGCGGCATCCAAATCGGCTCCGGTGGGGACGGGGACAAGACTCCACGGAGTGGTTGTGCTGGAATCTCCCGTTGGCGTGCCCGGGATGAAGACCCCACCATCGTCGCCTACGACGAGATGGCGCACGAAACCCCGCAGTGAGCGCACTCCAAAACCCACATCGCTTCTCACCCACCGATCGAGCCCGTCATTGCTTCGCTCCAGGAGACCGACGCCCGCTTCGCCGACCGCCCGGAAGATTCCAGGTCCTGCCTCAATGACCGCGTTGAGTCGCAGCGGGGTGGGCGACGTCTCACGTGCCCAGGTCACGCCATCGCTTGAACTGAGAATCGTCCCTCCCTCGCCCACGGCCACAAAGCGGCGTGCAGCGTCAGAATAGGCGACGGAGGTGAGCCCCGCCGTTGTGCCCGACTCGCATCGCGTCCAAGTCTCGCCTGCATCCGCAGACGTGAGAATCAAGCCTCGCTCACCAACCACCACGAGCCGGCGCGGAACTGCGGACGGCATGGTCGCTGGCCACGGACCTACCGCGATTGCCCAGAGATTGGCTGTAGTCCCGGTTTCCTGAATCGCCCAATTCCCCGGTGTCTGCGCCCGGCTTGTCACTCCCGTCAAGGCCACCAGCGCTCCGAGCACGAGCCTGAAGAAGAACAGCACCGATGTGTCTAAACGCTCGTTCCGTTGGCACGTCATCCCACGGAGAG
>JAEUGY010000015.1 GCA_016794625.1 Opitutaceae bacterium | reverse complement strand
GGCCGTCCCGACTATGCCAACATCATCCCGAACGCCGACATCAACGAGGATGACACGAACCCGGATGCCCCCGGTTCGATCACGATCCGCAATACGGCGCTGCAGCCCTGGACGGCGGACAATTTCGACCTGTCGCTGGAGTATTACTTCAGCAAGGGCGGTGTGTTCTCCGTCGGTGCCTTCCAGAAGGACCTGACCGACTTCTGGACAGCCCGGGGCGGTGTGCTCGACGCGGCGTTCGCGGCCGAGCTTGGTCTGGAGAGCCGATATGTGGGCTGGACCGTCTCTTCACTCGAGAACGGAGGCGATGCCTCCATCAGCGGCGCCGAGTTCAACCTCGTGCAACCCCTGGCATTCCTGCCCGGATTCGGCAAGTACCTGACAATCAAGTCCAATGGCACGATGATCCACCTGTCTGGCGACAAGACGCCCGATTTCCGCGGCTTCATCTCCAAGTCGGGCAACTTCAGCATCAGCTACAATCGCAGTCCGATTGTCCTGAATGTGAATTTCAACTACCGGGGTCGCCAGAAGGGCACCAGCATCACTGCCCCGGCCAGCCAGACGGGCGCGCAGTATGGCGCCACCACGGGCTTCTTTGAGTATTACGAGCCCCGTTACAACATCGACCTGAGCGCGGAATACAAGCTGACGAAACGGTTCAACCTTTTCGCCGGCGCCCGCAACATTCTTAACCAGGAGCAGGTCATCCAGCGCTACAGCCAGGCATCCGCGGCCTATGCGCGCGGCTTCCGGCATGAGGAGTTTGGTGTGAACTACAGCCTCGGTGTGAAGGGTCGCTTCTGAGGCGGTGGGGTGGGCGGCAGCGAGCAGCGGAATCCCGATTCCCGAATCCAGAATCCAGAAGATGGGCGTCGAAACTCAGGGGAGGGAAGACAGAGGACAGGAGTCAACGGGGAAGCCTTGAGTTTGGGGAGCGGGATCTTCTGGATTTTCCCCTCCCGCTGCCGACTGCCGGAGTGCCCGATTCCGTCCGTTTTTGTGAGCCGTTTTTGTCCACCTTTTCCATGGAACTCATCCCAGCTCTTGATATCCGCGGTTATTCGCGCCTGACCCCCTCCGACCTTCGCCAGGCTGCCCTGGCGGAGTCGCTCTTCACCCCCGGTGCGGTGGTGCTGAAGTATTGGGAAACGGACCGCACGCTGGTCGGCGGGGCGATGCCGACGCAAGGTGAGCTCGTCCTGCCGGTGCCGCAGCAGCTGGCGGCGACGACGTTCAACGAGCGGCGCGAACTGGGCATCATCAACCTCGGCGGCCCGGGGTTCGTCCGAGTGGACGGTGAGGTGCATGCGCTCGGCCCGGTGGATTGCCTGTATGTCGGCCGGGGTGCGCGCCAGGTGGTCTTTGGCTCGAGTCAGCCGTCGCAGCCCGCACGGTTTTACCTGCTGAGCTATCCCGCACATATGACGTATCCGACGCGGCGGATGACGTTTCAGGAGGTCAAGGGGGTGGAGCTGGGTGACCCCGCGCAGGCGAACGCCCGCACGATTTACAAGTTCATCCACGCCGAGGGCATCGCCAGCTGTCAGTTGGTCATGGGAGTGACGACTCTGAAGGTAGGTAGCGTCTGGAACACCATGCCGCCGCACACGCACTTGCGACGGTCCGAGGTGTACCTCTATTTCAACCTGCAGCCGGCCCAGGTGGTGTTTCACTTCATGGGCAAACCGCAGGAAACCCGGCACCTCGTGGTCCGGGAGGGTGAGGCCGTGCTTTCGCCTCCCTGGTCGATCCATTGCGGCGTCGGTTCCGCCCACTACAGTTTTGTCTGGGGCATGGGCGGAGAGAACCAGGCGTTTGCCGACATGGATCCCGCGCCGCTGACCATGTTGCGCTGAAGCCCGCTTGCCGCCGCTGACTTATGCCCACCATCCTCGACCAGTTTAAGCTGAACGGAAAAGTGGCGATCGTCACCGGCGCCTCCAAGGGTCTCGGCGCGGCCATGGCGGAAGCACTGGCCGAGGCCGGCGCGGATGTCGCTCTGGTGGCGCGGGGCAGCACGGACGCCGTGGCGGCCCGGATCAGAGCCGGAGGCCGGCGCGCGCTGGTCCTGCCCTTCGACGTCGGTGTGCCCGAGGCGGCGGCCAGCATCGTCGCGGAAACGGTGGCCGGACTGGGTCGGGCGGACATTCTGGTCAACAACGCCGGCATCATCCGGCGGGCGGATTTCCTCGATTTCAGCGAGCAGGACTGGCGGGAGGTCATGGACGTCAACCTCAACGGCGCCTTCCGGCTGAGCCAGCAGTTCGCGCGGCATCTGGTATCCGCCCGGTCCCCGGGCAAGATCATCCAGGTGGCTTCACTGCTGTCCTTCCAAGGCGGCGTGCGCGTGGCCTCCTACACCGCGGCCAAACACGCGCTGAACGGGCTGACGAAGCTGATGGCGAACGAGCTGGCGGGCCGCGGCATCAACGTCAATGCCATCGCCCCCGGCTACATGGTGACCGACAACACGGAGCAGTTGCGGGCCGACCCGGCGCGCAGCCGCTCCATCCTCGACCGTATCCCGGCGGGTCGCTGGGGCACGCCGGAGGACCTCAAGGGCGCGGCCGTGTTTCTGGCCTCGCCCGCCTCCGACTACCTGCACGGGTTCACCCTCGCCGTCGATGGCGGCTGGCTGGCCCGGTGAACCTGAGGACTGCCGTATCCGGGTTGATTCGGGACCATGCGACGACACCCTGACGTGACTGAGCGTGCGCCGGACCCGGGCCACCCCCCCCAACCTTCTTTCCATGAAAACATCCCTGGCCTTCCTGTTTGGTGCCCTGGCAGTTGCCTCGTTGGCGCGTGGTGCCTCCAAACTGACTGTCACCGCCAGCCATGGCCTGGACGCGGCGCGCCCGTCCGAGACGTTGCTGGTGCCGTGGTCCGAGGTGCGCAAACACCTGCCCGATGCCGCGCCCGACAAGCTGATCGTCAAGGACGCCCAGGGCCGCGTGCTGACCTACCAGTTCACCAACTTCCAGCCCGAGGACAAGGCGGGCCGCTACGACGACGTGCTCTTCCAGTACTCGTTCGCCGCGGGCGAGAAGTCCGCCACGTTCACCATCGAGCGCTCGCCCACGCCGGTGCCGCCGGTGCCGACCAGAACGTTCGCCCGCTACGTGCCGGAGCGGCTTGACGACTTTGCCTTTGAAAACGACCGGCTGGCCCACCGCATGTATGGTCCGGGACTCGACACGCCGGCCGCGGGCAAGTCGCGCATGATCAGCAGCGGCATCGACATCTGGACCAAGCGGGTGGCCTATCCGGTGATCGACCGCTGGTATCTGCGTGGTCATGACAACTACCACATTGAAAACGGCGAAGGCCTCGACTTCTACTCCGTCGGCACGGGCCGGGGCTGCGGGGGCACCGGAATCTGGGATGGGGCGAAGCTGCGCGTCTCCCACAACTGGAAGACCTGGAAGGTCGTCGCCAACGGTCCGGTGCGCACCATCTTCGAGCTGGGTTATGCGCCCTGGGACGCCGGCAACGGCGTCATGGTGTCGGAGGTGAAGCGGTTCACCCTCGACGCGGGTCACAATCTGCACCGGGTGGAGAGCACGTTCACCTTCGAGGGAGCGCCGTCGCTGGTGGTCGCGCTGGGACTGGGCAAACACAAGGACGTGCCCGCGACGATCGATCGCAACCGGGGCGGCTGGCTCGCCCAGTGGGAAAAGTACCCGCGGGCGACCGAGGGCGAACTCGGCACCGCGGTCATGCTCGCGTCGGGCGCATTCCAAGACTTTGCCGAGGACGACCTGAATCTGCTCGCGCTGGTGCGCGCCACCTCCGGCACCCCGGTCCGCTACGCCCTCGGCGCCGGCTGGAGTCTGGGCAGTCCGTTCACCTCGGCCGCAGCGTGGAACACCTATCTGTCCGCCGAAGCCGCGCGCCTGCGCGCTCCCGTCACTGTCGCCGTCACTCCGGTTCCCTGACCCAAGGCCTGCCATGTCCCGCCACCCGTCCCTTCCCGCCGTCGCCCGGTTTCTTTCGCTCTTTGCCGTGGCCGCCGCCTCGCTCCTTCCGGGGTCGCGCGCGGCCGCCCAGGAGCTTCGCACCACGTTTCAGGGCGCCTCGCCCCTGGAGTGGTCCGAACGCCTGGCCAAGTCCGACATGACGCGACGCGGTGACCGGCTCTTCTATGCCGAGGGCACCCGTGCGCGCTGGGACTACACCACGGGCCTGTTTGCCTCCTCGCTGCTCAAGCTGGCCGAACGCACGAAAAATCCCGCGTACGCCGAGTTCGGCGCGCGCGTCGTCGAATCCTTTGTCGCGCCCGACGGCAAGATCCGCACGTATAAGCTGGAGGACTACAATATCGACATGATCACGCCGGGCAAGGTCCTGCTGCAGCGCTGGGAGCAGGGCCACCAGTCGCCCGCCGCACGCACCGCGATCGAGACCCTGCGCGGCCAGATGAGGACCCACCCGCGCACGGCCGAGGGCGGCTTCTGGCACAAGCTGCGCTATCCGGACCAGATGTGGCTCGACGGGTTGTTCATGGCCTCGCCGTTTCTCGCCCACTATGGCAAGGTCTTCGAAGAGCCGGCGGCGTTCGATGACGTGGCGAAGCAATTGCTGCTGATGGACAAGGTGGGTTATGACGCCAAGAGCGGCCTCTACTATCACGCGTGGGACGCAAAACGCGTCCAGCCGTGGGCGAACAAGCAGACCGGCCAGTCCCCCCACTTCTGGGGCCGGGCGCTGGGCTGGTACGCAATGGCGCTGGTGGACTCGCTCGACTTCTTTTCGCCGACGCACCCGGAGGTGGATCACCTCAATGAGGTGCTGCGCCGGGTGGCGGATGGGGTGGTGCGCTGGCAGGATCCGAAGTCCGGCCTCTGGTGGCAGGTGTTGGATCAGGGCGACCGCGCCGGCAACTACCTCGAGTCCACGGCCTCCAGCATGTTTGTCTACGCCCTCGCCAAGGGCATAAACCGTGGCTACCTGCCCCGCGAGAAGTACCTCCCGGTCGTACTCAAGGGCTACGAGGGCATCATCCGGGATTTCATTCGCACGGACCCCGACGCCAGCGTGCATCTGACCCGCTGCTGCGAGGTGGCCGGTTTGGGCTACACCAATTCCAAGGGACGGACCCGGGATGGCTCGTTCGACTACTATGTGACCGAACCGATCGTGGACAACGACCTCAAGGGTGTCGGTCCGTTCATCCTCGCGGGCCTTGAAGTGCAGCAACTCGTGACGCAAGCGCCGGTCAAGGCCGCGGTCCGTGGTTGGGCGGACTATGAACGGATCCTTGCGGGGATCGTGGCCCCGAAGTTCCCGGATCGGGATTTCCCCATCACCGACTTCGGTGCCCGCCCGGGTGCAGATGTCACGGCGGCTATTCGTGAGGCCATCGCCGCGTGCCACCGCGCCGGCGGCGGCCGGGTGGTCGTTCCCGCCGGACAGTGGCTCACCGGTGCGATCCACCTGAAGAGCAACGTCAACCTGCACGTCAGTGAAGGCGCCACCCTCACCTTCACCTTCGATCTCGCGCGGTACCCGGTGGTGTTCACCCGCTGGGAAGGCGTCGAGTGCATGAATTACTCGCCCTTCATCTATGCGTTTGAGCAGGAGAACATCGCCGTGACCGGTAAAGGCACGCTCGACGGCGGAGCCACCGAGGAAACGTGGTGGTCCTGGAACAGCCGGAAAGACCCCGTGCGCAAGCAGCGCGCCGACCGTGATCGCCTGATCGCGATGGGCGAGGCCAATGTTCCGGTCGAGCAGCGGGTGTTTGGCCCGGGCGCGTTCCTCCGGCCGAATTTCATCCAGCCCTACCGGTGTCGCAATGTGCTGATCGAAGGCCTGACCCTCGTGCGGTCGCCCATGTGGGAGGTGCACCCGGTGCTGTGCGATAACGTCACGGTGCGCGGCCTCAAGATCAACACCCACGGCCCGAACAACGACGGCTGCGACCCCGAGTCCTGCACCAATGTGTTGATCGAGGACTGCGTCTTCGACACCGGCGACGACTGCATTGCGATCAAGTCCGGACGCAACGGCGACGGCCGCCGCGTCAATCAGCCCACGGAGAACGTCATCATCCGCAATTGCGTGATGAAGGACGGGCACGGCGGCGTGGTCCTCGGCAGCGAGTGCACCGGCGGCATCCGCAATGTGTTTGTGGAGAACTGCGAGATGGACAGCCCGAACCTCGACCGCGGACTCCGGTTCAAGAACAACGCCGTGCGCGGTGGCATCCTCGAGAACGTGTTCATGCGCAATGTAAAGATCGGCCGCGTGGCCGAGGCCGTGCTGACCATCGACCTCCTCTACGAGGAAGGGGCGAAGGGCGACTTCAAGCCCATCGTGCGCAATGTGCAGATGGAAGGGATCACCAGTTCCGCCAGCCCCCGCGTGATGTACATCCGAGGATTTCCTGGCGCGGTGATCGAGGGCATCCGGATCAGCCGTTCCACCTTTAGCGGAGTGACGGAGACGGAGGTGGTGCAGCATGCCGGAACGATCACGCTGCAGGACGTCACCATTCTGCCGGCCAAGGGAGTGCGGAGCCTGAACTCCGTGCCGCCTCCTTCCCCCGCTCCTGTTCCTGCGTCCGTTCCCGCCCCAGTCAAACCCTAGCCTGTGCTCGCCCTCCGGCCTCCTGTACCATGCAAGCCGCATCGCTGACCACCACCCTCATCGGTCGTTACCGCTGGCGCATCTGCGCCGTGCTCTTCCTGGCCACGACCATCAACTACGTGGACCGGAACGTGTTCTCATTCACCATGCTGGACACCACGTTCCGGCATCAGATGCTGGGCCTGCCGCTGGATCAGCCGCTGACGGAGGCGGACATGGCGCTCTTCCGGGAGAAGATGAGTTTTCTGGATTCAATCTTCAAATACGCCTATGCCTTCGGCTTCCTCCTGGCCGGATATCTGATCGATCGGGTCGGCATCCGGCGCGGTTATACGATCAGCATCACGGGCTGGAGCGCGGCGGCAGTCGGCCACGGCCTCGTCCATTCCGTGCCCGGCATGGCGCTGGCCCGCGGATTGCTGGGCGTGGGTGAGGCGGGGAATTTTCCGGCGGCGATCAAGACCGTGTCGGAGTGGTTTCCGCGAAAGGAACGAAGTTTCGCCACCGGCATTTTCAACGCCGGCGCCAATGTGGGCATTATTCTCACCGCCGTCTGCGTGCCCTTCATCATCGCCCACTGGGGCTGGCGGGCCAGCTTCATTGTCACGGGCGCGATTGGCGTGTTCGTGCTTTTCTGGTGGCTGGCCGTGTACCGCAAGCCGGAGGACCACCCGAAGCTGTCCCGCGAGGAGCTGGCCTATATCCGGCAGGATGGACCGCCGGACAATGAGAAGCCGGTCAAGTGGCGGGAGCTGGTCCGGTATCGCGCTACCTGGGCCTTTGCCGTGCCGAAGTTCATGACGGACGCGATCTGGTGGTTCTACCTGACGTGGCTGCCGACGTTTTTTAACAGCAATCCGGCGTTTCCGACCAAGCTCGACCTGAAGCAGGTCGGATTGCCGTTCCTCATCATCTACATCATTTCGGACCTCGGCAGCATTTTCTTCGGCTGGATGGCGACCCACTTCATCGGCATGGGCTGGTCGGTGAACCGGGCGCGCAAGACCACGATGGCCATTTGCGCGATCTGCGTGGTGCCGATCGTGTTCGCGTCCATGACCAGCAGTGTGTGGGTGGCGATTGCGCTCATCTCGCTGGCGACCGCGGCGCACCAGGGCTGGAGCGCCAATCTCTTCACCACGGTGTCGGACCAGTTCCCGCGTCGCGCGGTGGGCAGCGTGGTGGGAATCGGTGGACTCATGGGTGGTCTCGGCGGCGCGCTGCTGGCCGCCAAGGTGGGGTTCATCATCAACACCGGAGGCTATGTACCGCTCTTTGCCATTGCCGGTTCCGCCTACCTCTTGGCGCTGCTGGTCTTGCAGGTGCTGTCACCCAAGCTGGCCACGGTTGACCTGAAGACGACGTGAGTCCTGCCGCCGGGCAGGTCCGGTGCACCCGCGAAGGCGCGGGCACGGACATCGAGGCTTCAGGATCGGCCATTCAACGTTTAACGGGGTGACCGAGACAGAGGTTGTGCAGCCTGCGGGCAGCATCATGCTGCGGTCGTGACGCGTTCCCCGGACCGAGGGGTTCGACGTCTCCCTTCGGCCCCCCTCCGACTTCCTCCCCCACATGAACGCGACTTTTGATGGTATTGTCGGGAGCAGACCCGACCGCTCCGCGACGTCCCCCCCGGGGCGAACCCGTGGGTGGACGGTCCTGCTGCTGACGGTGGTGCTGGCCCTCGCGGGCTGTGCGCGGCAGCGCGACGTGGTGGTGGTCAAGCTTGCGCACGGTCTGGACCAGACCCATCCGGTGCACAAGGCCATGGTGCACTTTGGCGAGCGCCTGGCGGAGAAGTCCAAGGGCACGATGCGGGTCGATTTGTATTCAGGCGGCCAGCTGGGCAGCGAGCGGGAGTGCCTGGAGCTCCTGCAGTTTGGCGGCTTGGGCATGACCAAGGTGTCCTCCAGTGTGCTGGAGGGGTTCGTGCCGGCCTTCCGCGTGTTCGGGCTTCCTTATCTTTTCCGGGACGAGGCCCATCGCTGGGCGGTGTTGGACGGTCCGATTGGCAAGGAGATCCTGCAGGCGGCTGAACCCGTGTTTCTGCGCGGTCTGTGTTACTATGACGCCGGCACGCGGAGTTTTTACACCACCAAGAAGGCGGTGCGGACCCCCGGGGACCTCGCGGGCATGAAGATCCGGGTCCAGGAAAGCCCCATGGCCATCGCCATGGTCCGGGCACTCGGCGGGTCGGCCACCCCGATCGCATGGGGCGAGCTTTACACCGCGCTGCAACAGGGCGTGGTGGACGGTGCGGAGAACAACGCGCCCAGCCTGCATTTGTCGCGACACTACGAATTGTGCAAAGCCTACTCGCTCGATGAGCATACGGCGGTGCCGGATGTGTTCATCATGAGCCTCCACCTCTGGAAGACACTCACGCCGGAACAGCAGGCGTGGGTGCAGGAGGCGGCGCTGGAATCGGAGACGTATCAGCGCGGTCTTTGGGCGAAGGCGACCGAAGACGCGCTGGAGGCGGTGGCCAAGGCCGGGGTTGAGATCATTCACCCGGACAAGACCGCGTTCGCCGCCCAAGTGGCGCCTTTGCTTGAGGAAGTTAACCGGACACAGCCGCTGGTGGGTGACCTCGCCCGCCGGATCAAGGAGGCAAAACCATGAATCCACTGCGTTCATTGCTCGATCGGCTCCTGCGCGGGGTAATCTCGGTTTTGCTCGCCGGCATGGTGATCAATGTGGTCTGGCAGGTATTCACGCGTTTTGTGCTGAAGTCGCCGAGCTCGTTCACCGAAGAGTTGGCCCGTTATTCGATGATCTGGCTTGGCCTCCTGGGAGCCGCCTACTGCTCCGGGCGTAAGTCCCACCTCGCGCTCGATCTGCTCACGACAAATCTGAAAGGTAACAGCAAGCGCCTGTCGGATGTGTTCATCCAGTGCTGTCTGATCCTGTTTGCCCTGGCGGTGATGGTCGGTGGCGGCGGTCGCTTGGTCCTGATCAGCCTCGAACTTGGACAGACTTCAGCTGCCCTGCAGGTCAAGCTTGGCTACATTTACCTCGCGGTGCCGATCAGCGGTGCGTTGATCGCGGTCTACGCCTTCATGGATCTGGCCACCGCATTTCGTGGCCAGACGGTGGAGGCGCACGCCAAAGGAGATCTCACATGAGTGAAGCGCTGGTCCTCGGTCTCGTCTTTGCCGTCCTGCTGCTGGCCGGCGTGCCGATCGCCTTTGCGATCGGACTCTCCGCCGTCGGAGCTCTCCTGGTCACGCTTGACCCGGCCCCTGCTGCGACGGTGCTGGCGCAGCGCATGGCCACGGGCATCGACAGTTTCGCCCTGCTGGCCATTCCGTTCTTCATTCTGGCCGGCAATCTCATGAATCGCGGGGGCATCGCCACGCGGTTGATTGCCTTGGCCAAAGTCCTGGTGGGACGCCTGCCCGGTGGACTCGCCTGCATCAATGTGCTGGCGAACATGCTGTTTGGCGCCATCTCCGGTTCCGCAGCGGCGGCGGCGGCGGCCAACGGCGGGGTCATGACACCGCTCATGACCAAAGAAGGGTACAACCGAGAGTACGCAGCCGCGGTCAACATTTCGTCGGCGACCACCGGCCTGCTGATTCCGCCGAGCAACATCATGGTGGTGTACTCCATGGCCAGCGGCGGAGTCTCCATCGCGGCCCTGTTCCTCGCCGGATACATTCCAGGCCTCCTGCTCGGGCTCGCCCTGATGCTGGTGGCGGCGTTGATTGCCAAACGGCACGGCTACCCCACGGCGGGCAAAGTCGGATGGGGCGAAGCGGTGCGCATTTTGTGGGATGCGGTCCCCAGTCTGATGCTCATCGCCTTGATCATGGGTGGCATCATCTTCGGCTGGTTCACGCCCACGGAGGCCAGTGCGATTGCGGTGGTGTACACGTTTGTGCTGTCGGTGCTCGTCTACCGGCAGGTCAAGTGGTCGGAGCTGCCCCGCCTGCTGGCGGATTCGGCCGAGACCACGGCCATGGTCCTCGTCCTGGTCGGTGCATCCATGGGCATGTCGTGGGTGATGGCGTCCGCCAACATCCCACAAGTCGTGAGCGCCGGATTGCTCGAACTGACGCAGGACAAAACGTTGCTACTCCTGATCATCACGATCATCCTGCTGGTGGTAGGAACGTTCATGGACATGACGCCTGCGGTGCTGATTTTCACGCCCATTTTCCTCCCCGTGGTGAAGCAGTTTGGCATGGACCCGATCCACTTTGGATTGGTCATGATTTTCAACCTTTGCATCGGGCTCTGCACACCCCCGGTGGGCAGCGTGCTCTTCATCGGATGTGGAGTCGCGCAAACGACGATTGCCAAGGTCGTGCGACCCCTGCTTCCGTTTTTTGCGGCCATGCTGGTCGTGCTTCTGGCCGTCACCTATGTGCCGGCCCTCAGCCTGTGGCTGCCGAAGGTTTTGGGATTTTGAACATGAGTATGATACGTTTTGGATGTCGGTGTCTTGGAGCAGGGGTCAGGTGGGTCCGCCCGGTGCCGTCCCTCCGATCGTTCGGCTGGACCGCCGCGCTCGTGAGCAGTGTTGCTGCGCTGACGGTCTCCTGCGCCGCGGCGCCGTTTGTCTGGAAGGGGCAGGTGCCGGATGATCCGGTCTGGCTGAAGTCGGAGGAGGCCCGCGCCCTGGCGGAGAATCTGCTCCTCTACCAGTATCCATCCGGTGGATGGACCAAGAACCGGGACATGGCCAAACCCTTGTCGGACTCCGAGAAGGAGGCGCTTCGCTCGCGGAAGGACGAGGCGACCATCGACAACGGCGGCACCCACACCCAAGTGCGGGCGCTGGCCCGGATCTATGGGGCCACCGGGGAGCCGCGCTATCGGGAGGCCGTTCTCCGCGGGATCGATTACCTGTTGCGCGCCCAGTACGCGAACGGCGGCTGGCCGCAGTACTTTCCGCTGCGCAAGGGGTACTACACCCATATCACCTTCAATGACGATGCCATGATCCGCGTCCTTGAGGTGCTGGATGATGTCGCGGGTGGCCGGGCGCCGTTCGCCTGGATCGACAATGACCGACGAGCCCGCGCGAGCGAGTCGGTCAAACGGGGCGTCGACTGCATTCTGCGCTGCCAGATCGTGACCAACGGGGTCAAGACGGCATGGTGCGCGCAGCATGACGAAGTGACCTTTGCCCCGGTGGCGGCGCGCAAATTCGAGCCGGCCTGCCTGACGGGCGGGGAGAGCGTGGGCATTCTCCGTTTCCTGATGAACCGGCCGAACCCCTCCCCTGACGTCATCGCGGCCGTGCAGGCGGGTGTGGCCTGGCTCTCGTCCGTCAAGTTGACCGGTATCCGGTTTGAATTTGTTCCCGCCCCCGACCAGCCCAAAGGTCGGGACCGGGTGGTGCTGCCGGATCCTTCCGCTGAACCGCTCTGGGCCCGGTTTTATGAAATCGGGACCAACCGCCCGATCTTCATTGGTCGCGATGCCATCATTCGCTACTCGCTCGCGGAGATCGAACACGAGCGCCGGGTCGGCTACTCGTGGTACGTGACCTCGGCGCGGACCTTGCTCGACCGGGACTACCCGCGCTGGTCGAAAACGTGGGCTTCGAAAACGCCATGAGTTTCTCCGGGGGTCGCCCATGGTTTGGCGGAATCGGCGCTGCCTTACTTCTCTTCTTCGGTGCAGCCCTGTTGCCCTGCGCGGCGGCTCCCCGGGGCGACGTGGTGGTGGCGGCCGATGGGTCCGGCGATTTTACGTCACTGCAGGATGCGATCAGCAAGGCCCCCATGCCGGTCGATCCGCAGGGGCGGCGTTGGGTGATCTTCGTCAAGGCGGGCACTTACAAGGAACGCATCTACGTGCAGCGGGAGCGGGGCAATATCCGCGTGGTCGGTGAGGATCCGGCGACCACCCGGGTCACCTTCGATCTCCACGCGAATCTCCTCGGGCCGGATGGCAAACCCATCGGCACCTTTCGCACCCCCACCGTGCAGATCGATGGAGACGGCATGGTCTGGGAGAACCTCACGCTGGCCAACGAGGCCGGACCGGTGGGCCAGGCCCTGGCGCTGCGCGTCGACGCCGACCGGGTGGAGTTTCGTCGCTGCTGGTTTCTGGGGTGGCAGGACACGATCCTGTTGAACCGCGGACGACACTTCTTTGCCGACTGCTACATCGAGGGTCATGTGGATTTCATCTTCGGCGCCGCCACGGCGTATTTTGAGCGCTGCCACCTCCACTGTTTGCGCGATGGCTACATCACCGCGGCCTCCACCCCTGAGGGAACCGCGCACGGCTTTGTCTTCGCCGATGGCCGCATCACCACGGCCACCGGGGTCAAAACCTACCTCGGCCGACCTTGGCGCGTGTTTGCCCGCACCGTTTTTCTGCGCACCGCCATGGACGCCGGAGTCCGCCCTGAAGGCTGGCACAACTGGGGCAAACCCGAGGCGGAGAGCACCACGTTTTATGCTGAATACGGGAGCACCGGTCCCGGGGCCGCCCCTGGTTCGCGGGTGCCGTGGGCCAAACCCCTGAGCCCCGCGAATGCGGCGTCGTTGACCCCTGTGGCTGTGCTTGGCGGGGCGGACGGATGGGTGCCGGGACGCGACCGGTGAGCCCGGCGTGCGGTTGTCACTCCCTTCAGTTCTTCTGCAGCACTTGGCGCACCCCCGCCGCGAGCGCGCGCCGATGTTGGGTCAGGTAGTGCCGCAGCCAAAAAGCGTAGTGGCGCGGATGAGCCCGGGCGGACGCGGCCAAGTCGCCGAGGGACTGCAACCGGAGCTCCATGACCTCGTCCGGATTGGGCTGCAGCGACTCCGGCATCGGTCCGAAATAAACATGCACCACCTCGTTCTCCTGCAGTCCGTTGGAGAAGTGGGTGTGGTACTGGGTGAGAAAACCAAAAGTGAGCCGCGTGGTGGCGCCCAGTTCCTCCTGCAGCCGCCGCCGGGCGGCGCTCAACGTGCGTTCGCCGGGACTGGGATGACCGCAGCACGAATTGGCCCAGAGTCCACCGGAGTGGTACTTCGCCCGATTGCGACGTTGGAGGAGCAGACGACCCGCCCTGTCGACGAGAAAGATGGAAAACGCCCGATGCAGAAGCCCTTGAGCATGAACCGTCGCCTTGTTGGCGCGACCGAGGGAGCGATTGCTCGAATTGACCAGGACCAGATCTTCGGAGGCCCGCCGACCCCGCGACGTCGCACCGCGGGCCGAGGCGTGCGCGGCGCGGGCGGAAGGACCGGAGGGAGTCGGGGAGCGGGGCATGAGTCGAAGATAAACCGGGCGAAGCTCCGCCATCCCCGGGTTCATTTCAACGATTTGATTTCGGGGCCGGGTGTGCTTTGCTTTGACCTCGTTCCCCGAATCCCAAGTTTCCCGCTCCCGCATGTCCACCCCGCGCACCCCTCGCTCGACCGGGCCGTCGCCCGCCTCCCCGGCGACGCAGGCGATTGTCGACCCGGCGTTTGTCCCGGTCCGGGCCAAGCTTCTGGAGGTGGCGGCATTTCTGGATCGCGTCGAGCGTCACGGGGTCGCGGATGACTTTCGCTGCGTGGCCTTGCGCGAGGCAGCCCGTGTGCTCGTCGATGGGGAACCCGAACGGGCGCGACGCATCCTCGAAGCGTTGAGTGATCCCACGACGACGCCGGAGGCGACTTCCTCCGGCAAGGCGGCGTTGGGAGCCTGGCAACCGCCCGCACCTTAGGAGCTGCGCATGCGATACATCGAACCTCACGGCCACATGGTGAGCCGGACGACCGACGACTATCAGGCGATGGTGGCGGCCGGTTGCGCCGCCGTGTGCGAACCCGCGTTCTGGGCCGGATTTGACCGCAGCTCGGCGGATGGTTTTCGCGACTACTTTCGTCAGCTCACGGTCTATGAGCCGGCGCGGGCGGCGAAGTTTCTCCTGCCGCATTTCTGCTGGCTCTGTCTCAACCCCAAGGAGTCGGAGGACCTGGGCCTCGCCGCGGCGGTGCTGGAGATGATCCCGGAGTTTTTGGGCAAGAAGAACGTCCTCGGCATCGGTGAGATCGGTCTGAACCGCAATACGCGGAATGAACTCGAGGTGCTGGAGCGGCACATCGAACTGGCGGTGAAACATGATCAGCTGATCCTCGTGCACACCCCCCACCTGGAGGACAAGAAGAAGGGCACCCGCCTGATCGTCGACGTGCTCCGGTCCCATTCCGGAGTCAAACCCGGGCGCGTCATCATCGACCATGTGGAGGAACACACCATCCAGTCGGTGCTCGACCAGGGATTCTGGGCCGGCATCACGCTGTATCCGGATTCCAAATCGTCCCCGCCGCGCGCGGTGGATATGCTGGAGATCTGCGGCCGCGAACGCATCTGGCTCAATTCGGCCTGCGACTGGGGCGTGAGCGATCCGCTGGCGGTGCCGAAGACCGCCTTCGAGATGCGCCGGCGCGGGCACAGCGCGGAGTTTGTCGACCAGGTGCTGTACCAGAATCCGGTACGTTTTCTTTCCCAGTGCCCGAAGTTCGTGCTCGGTGAGACGGCGATCGGATGAAGCTGCGGCACGGACTTCACCTGGCGTACTGCACCAACGTCCACCGCGGTGAGACCTGGGCGGAGACGTTTGGCACGCTGGAGCGCCACACGCTCGCCGTGCGTCGCGAAGTCGCCGCAGGTGAACGCTACGCCATCGGCCTGCGCCTTGGGCAACGGGCCGCGGCGGAGTTGGCGCAACCGGCCGAGCTCGCGGCGTTTCGTCGCTGGCTCGATCGTCACGCGTGTTACGTTTTCACCATTAACGGGTTTCCGTACGGCAGTTTTCACGGGACCCGGGTCAAGGAACAGGTTTACGCCCCGGATTGGTCCACGCCGGAACGGCTCGCTTACACGCTCCAGCTCTTCGAATTGCTGGTGAATCTCGTGGACCCGGGCACCGGCGGTAGCGTCAGCACGGTGCCGGGTTCGTTCAAACCGTGGACGGAGGCGGATCCGGCGCGGCGGAAGGCCATTTTTGCCCAGTTGACCCGCGCGGCCCGCCAGATCGCGGACCTGGCGGAACGGTCGGGTCACGACCTGCACCTCGGACTCGAGCCGGAGCCGTGCTGCACAGTGGAGACCACGGCGGAGACGGTGCAGTTTTTTGATGCCTGGCGGGAGAGTGATCCCGCCGTGGCGTCGCAGCACCTGTTGCGCCGGGTCGGCGTGAATTACGACTGTTGTCACCTCGCGGTGGAGTTTGAGTCCCCCGGTCCCGCCCTCGACCGCCTGGCCGCCGCCGGGCTGCGCCTGAGCAAGCTGCACATCAGTTCCGCGCTCCGCGTCCGGCCCGATACCGCCGGCCGGGCGGCGCTCGCCGCCTTCGTCGAGCCCACCTACCTGCACCAAGTGGTGGTGGGGCAGGGGGTGGATGCCGTGCGGCGGAGATTTGTCGATTTGCCGGACGCGCTGGCGGCGACCGAGCCCTCCGAGCCCGGGGAGGAGTGGCGCGTGCACTTTCACCTGCCGCTGCATGCGGCTCCCGGGGCGCCGTTTGCCGACACCCGCGACCACGTGCTCGGTGCGCTCGACTGGCTGCAGCGCCAGCCGGGAGCCTGCCAGCACCTGGAGATGGAGACCTACACCTGGGAGGTGCTGCCGGCCGCGCTCCGACTCGGGATCGAAGAGCAGCTGGTGGCGGAGTACGCCTGGACCCTGAACGCGCTCGCGGCCCGCGGGTTGGCGGGGCAGGACCTGGCGGACCGCGTGACCGGGAAGGTGCGGTCGTGACGTCGGAAGCAGCGGTTCGCCCGCGCAGCGCCTTCGGCGTCTGGCTCGATCTGGCGCGCGCCGGGAACTTTCCGTCGGTCTGGAGCAATGCCCTTGCGGCGCTCGTGCTGTCCGCGCCAACCCTGGGGTCCTGGCCACCGGCCGCGTGGCTCGGCCTGGCCCTGGTGGCGGGCAGCCTCGCCTACGCGGGTGGCACGACCTTGAACGATGTGGCGGATGCCGCCTTTGACCGTCGCCACCGACCCGAACGGGCCATCCCCCAGGGCCGGATCAGCCGTGCCGCCGCCGCCTGGCTCGGTGGCGTGCAGCTCGCCTTGGGTTTGGGTCTGCTGGTGGCCGCCGGGGCGTCTCCGCTGGCGGCGGGCGGCTTGGCGGCGGTGATCGGGCTCTACGACTGGCTGCACAAACGCTGGGCCGGGTCGGTGGTGCTCATGGCGGGGTGTCGCGTGATGCTGGCGGTCACGCTGGCGACGCTGCCCGGGCAGGTGATGCGCCCGGCCTTCGGCGCGTGGTTGGCGGCGCTCTTTGTTTACATTGTTGTGCTCAGCCTCTTGGCCCGCCGTGAGTACGTGCCGGGCGCGCCGGCGGAGAAGCTGGGGCGTTGGGTGCGACAGCTACTCGCGTTCATTCCCTTTGTCGATGCCGTCGCGCTCTTGGCGATTGGCGGCTGGATCCCGGCCGCATGCTGCGCGGCCGCCGTGCCCCTGGGCCGTTGGGCGCAGCGGTGGGCCGCGTCCAGTTGAGGGGGAGCGGGGGGATCTTGGGGCCTCGCGATGGTGGAGTAAGTATATGATGGTAAAATATTAGCGATACGCAACCGGCGCCGACGGAGCGGCGCCCTCCAGAAAGGGACGCCGCGGACGCGCGCCCTTCCGATGGAGGTGGCCTCGCTGAGGCCGCGACGGGACCCTCCGTCCCGCCCTTCTCCGTCCCTCCCGTGAGCACGACGACCATCCTCGCGGGGTCGGCGACCCCACCTCCAACGGAAGCGGTGTCGAAACCGGCGGCCAGACGGTGCTGATCCGGGCTCGGCCTGTCGCAGACCAGGCCGGGCTGAATGCGTCCTTGCCGTTGCGGAGGGGATCTGGGCTAAGTTCCGAACGTTCATGGCCGAGCCTTTTGCATCCCTCTCGTTTCCCATCACGCTTCGAAACGAACACCGGCTGGTGTTTACCCGGGAGGTGTTCGCGCCGGAGAACCTGACGCTGGCCAATGTGCTCACGCCGCGGGAGCCGGGCGAGCAGGTGCGAGCGCTGGTGTTTTGGGATCGAGGGCTGGAGACAGCGTTCCCGGGCTTTGGCGACCGGATCAGCGCCTGGTTTGCGGCGCGGGGCGATGCGGTGCGTCTGGCCGGTGAACCGATCGGACTCGAGGGTGGGGAGCGGGCGAAAAACGAGTTCAGCCAGCTGGAACATGTCTGGACGTGCATCGAACGCGCGGGGCTGTGCCGGCATTCCTACGTCGTGGTGGTGGGCGGCGGGGCCATCCTCGACCTCGTGGGGTTTGCGGCGGCGACCGCGCATCGCGGCATTCCGCTCGTCCGTCTGCCCAGCACCAGCCTGAGCCAGGGCGATGGCGGGGTGGGGGTGAAGAGTGGGGTGAATCACTTCGGCAAGAAGAACTGGCTCGGTGCGTTCGGAGTGCCGCACGCGGTGATCAATGATCTCTCCCTCTTGCACGGATTGCCGGTGCGGGAACGGCGGGTGGGGCTGGTCGAAGCCGTCAAGGTGGCGTTGATCCGCGACGCCGCCTTTTTTGAATTCATCGCCGCCCGCGTGCAGCCCCTGTCGGTTTTCGCGCCCGAACCGTTCGAGGCGGTTATCCGCGAAAGTGCGCGGCAGCACATGGAGCACATCGCCACCTCGGGTGATCCGTTCGAGCGGGGATCGGCGCGGCCCCTCGATTTTGGGCACTGGGCGGCCCACAAATTGGAGCAGATGTCCGCCTTTGCCCTCAGTCACGGGGAGGCCGTCGCGGTCGGCATGGCGCTGGACCTCCTGTACGCCAAAGCCAGCGGGCTGCTCGTCCCCGCGCTGGCCCAGCGCATCCTCACGGTGCTGCAGCAGCTGGGACTGGCGCTCTGGACTCCGTTCCTGGACCTGCGCGGTCCGGACGGCCGGCGCACGGTGCTGGAGGGCTTGGAAGAGTTTCGTGAACACCTGGGGGGACGCCTCTCCATTCCGATGATCCGGGCGCCCGGCGACCGGCTGGAGGTGCATGAGATGGACCTCGGCCGCGTGGATGGGGCGATCGACGAGCTGCGGGCGTCGTATGGCTGAACGCACGGCGATCCTCAATGTGGTCGGACTCACGCCGCGTGTGCTGGGTCCGGATACGCCGCGCCTGCTCGCGGCCGCCCAACGGGGCGGCCTGGTCCGGGTCCGGCCGGTGCTGCCGGCTCTCACCTGCTCCGCCCAGAGCACCTACCTGACGGGGCTGCCTCCGTCCGGACACGGCTGCGTGGCCAACGGATGGTACGACCGCACCCTGGCGGAGCATCACTTCTGGAAACAGTCGAACCACGTGGTCGCGGGGGCCAAACTCTGGGAGACGCTCCGGGCGCGGCGCCCGGGCTACACCTGCGCCAAGCTTTTCTGGTGGTACAACATGTACTCCAGCGCGGACTGGTCGATCACCCCGCGTCCCCTGTATCCGGCGGATGGACGCAAGGTGTTCGACATCTACACGCATCCCATGGGGCTGCGCGACGAGATCAAACGCGACCTGGGTCCGTTTCCCTTTCCCGCCTTCTGGGGCCCGCTGGCGGGCCTCGCCTCGTCGGAGTGGATCGCCCGTTCGGCCCGCTGGGTGGAGGAACGAAATCGCCCCGACCTGTCCCTCGTTTACCTCCCGCATCTCGACTACAACCTCCAGCGCTGGGGTCCGGACGATCCCCGGCTGGCCGCGGACTATCGGGCCATCGACCAGGTGGCCGGCGATCTGATCGACTTCTATGCGCAGCGTGGCGTGCGGTCGATCGTACTCTCCGAATACGGCATCACCGCGGTCCGTCGTTCGGTGGCGCTCAACCGGTTGTTCCGCCGCCAGGGTTGGATCACGATCAAGGAGGAGCTGGGGTGTGAACTGCTGGACTGCGGAGCGAGCCGCGTCTTCGCCATCGCCGACCACCAGGTGGCCCACATCTACCTGAACGACCGCAGTCTGTTGCCGGCGGTGCGGGCCCTGGTGGAAGCGACGGAGGGCGTGGCCCGCGTGCTGGAGGGAGACAGGCTCCGGGCCGAGGGACTCGATCACGCGCGCTCCGGAGATCTCGTGGCGGTGTCCGCCGAGGACGCCTGGTTCACCTACTATTACTGGGAGGACGAGGCGAAGGCGCCGGACTTTGCCCGGTGCGTCGACATCCATCGCAAGTACGGTTACGACCCGGTCGAACTCTTTGTCGACCCCACCCTGATGCTGGCGAAACTCCGGATCGCCGGCAAACTCCTGCGCAAGGCGCTCGGATTCCGGGTGTTGATGAACGTCATCTCCCTCGATCCAACACTGGTCAAAGGCTCCCACGGAGCGCTGCCCCGCGACGAGCGGGACTGGCCGGTGCTGATCGGCACCGGTGATCTCCAGGCTGGCACCCACCTGCCGGCGACCGAGGTGCACGCCCGATTGCTACAGGCCTGTCTGCACCCGGCCGGACCCGCGTCCTGAGCGTCGCGAGACCGGCCTGCCGCGCGGCTCAGCGCGAACCCGTGCGCCGGCGTTCCGGCGGCAGGGATTCGACCAGCTGGTTCGGCTGGCCGGCACGCTTGACCAGCGTGAACTCGTCGTAGAGACGGCTGGTGGCGGTGCGGGCGGTGTAGCGCAGCTCGTTGCCGTCGACCGTGATGATCTGGAAAAGCTGGGTGTCCTCGGCCGTGCGCACCGCCCAGGCGTCGTTGGAAAGATCATACATCTTCGGGCCGCTGACCGAGACGACATACACGGTGCCGATGGCCGGGTCGTAAGCCTGGTTGTAACCGTCCGGGACATTTTGAATGCCGACCCGCACCCGGTTCGAGACGTCGCCGCTGCGGGCGTAGGTGTGGTCGTGGCCGGTCAGCACCAGATCGACCTTGAACTCGTCGAAGACCGGTTTCCAGAGCTCGCGCAGCGCGGCGTTGTCGCGGCCCTTGGCCGGGGAGAAGATCGGGTGGTGAAAGGTGAGGATCGTCCAGCGCTGGCGATTTTCGGAGAGAACCTTTCGCAGCCAGGGAACCTGCTCGGCCTGGCGCTCGTTGGAGTTCAGGGAGACAATCCTGGCGCCCTGGTAGTCCAGAACATACACCGTTTCCTCGAGCCCGGCCGGACCGTTGCGCGGCAGGGCAAACTGCGGAGCCCAGTGACGGCTGAGCGTGCGCACCCCCGGGTTGGCCAGGCGATCGCGCAGCGGAGGATTGTCGGGTTCACGATCGATGAGGTCGGCGAAGGTGAAACCCGTGAGCGCAGTGAATCCGGCATCCACCGACGTGAAGAGTTCGCGGGCATCGAGGGTGGCTGTGGCCAGGGTGCCATCCGCGGCGCGGGCTTGAACGCGGTGAGAGACGGTTTGGCCCTGGCCGTCCTTTTCGACTTTGATGTCGACGGTCACCTTCACTGTCCCTCCGGCCTTGGTGTTCCAGAGTCGCTCCGTGGCGGGTCCGGCCCCGACGTTGAAGTACTCATGGTTGCCCGGAGTCGCGATGACCGGAATGGTGCCGTTCACCCAGGCCGGAGCGGCGAACCACTCACCCCATTCCGCATCGTTTTCCGCGCGATTGATGAGGTCGCCCGCATGAAGCGTGAAGGCCGCGCGTGGCGCCTCGCGAAATGCTTCCCGGAACACGCGCGACCAGTGGGTGCGGATGTCGTTCTGGGCATCGCCAAAATAGACAAAGGTGAAGGGCGCCGGCTCGGCCCGCGCGGTGCGGAAGTGAAACCATTCGCTCCAATTCACGCCATCCCCCACCCGGTAGGCGTACAGGGTGTTGGCGGCCAGCTGACGGAAATCGATCGAGTGATAGTGAACCGGACCGAACTGCGTCTCATGCCGGACGGTCGTGGCTACGTGTTCGGAGGTGGAGGTCTGCGCCTTTTCGCTGGCGAGGCCAAGTTGGGCCAGACCCCGGGTCACGTCCGTCGACGTGCGCCAGGTCACCGCCTGGCTCGAGGCGGGATCGCCCGCCCAGGTCAAGACCACGCGGTCCGGTATGGGTGTGGCCCGGTGCAGATCCGCCGCGGCCACCGCTTTGACGGGATTCGGATGCTCGTCGTGGCCGACGAGCCGGCTCGCTCCCACGGTGAGGAGGGTGAGCATGAGCAGGCCGGTGCAGGGGCGGAAACGGTTCATGGTAGAACCGTATCCTGACTGCACTCTGCGTCGCCGTCATCTCAAGAGTGTAACGATGTCGTGACACCCGAAGACCGAGCCGCCGCCGCAGGGGGGTGAGAGGGATAGTTACGAGGTCGTGCTGGCCTTGACCTTGTCGTAGGCGTCCTGACTGCGTTCCCACGCCAGACCCGCCTTCTCCTTCAAGTCGTTCCAGGTGGATTCGGTTTTGGCTTTGCGCACGTCCGTCACGAGCGAGCGGAAAAAGGCGCGTGCGTCGTGCATCTCCTTCATGGCGAAGTCCCACGCCGTGGGATCCGACTTCATCGTGGCCCGCTTCGCCTCCAACTCCTGGATCTGAAGGTCGATCCGTGCGGCCAGCCGGTCCAGACCGGCTTCGAAATCGGCGCGAGCACCGAAGGCGATGTTCTTGATTTCACCCCACGAGGCATTTGCCGCGTTGGGAGAGGCCGAAGCGATCGCCGTGCGGTCCGACGTGTGCGTTGTTTGCGCCGAAGCGAGTTGCGGAACGAGGAAGAAGGCGACGCTTGCGACAACAGGCAGCCCAAAGGTGCGGGAGAGGAAGAGAGAAGCAGGCATGATGAGGTGGTGGGAGGATCGGCGGCGATCCCTCCTCGCACCTGCGAAGAGGCTCGGCTTCGCCTTTATGGCCCTAGACCACGCATTCTGCCGGTGGTTCAGGTGTATTCCTCCTCTCGGTCCTTGACGGTTGCTATCAATGATAGCATATTCCGTGGTATGCCTCAGCTCCTCGTCCGCGACATTGAACTTGCCGTAGTAAAGAAGCTGCGGAGCCGCGCTGCGGCACAAGGAGTGTCGGTGGAGGAGGCCCATCGACGACTCCTGCGTTCAGCCTTGGTCGGCAACCGACCCGGACCGCAGGGCAACTTTCTTGAGTACCTCGGCAGCATACCGCGAGGGGAGGATATCGAGTTTCCTCGTTCTCCGGACCTTCCTCGCGCCGTCGCGCTTTGATCCGTGGCTTACCTGCTCGACACCTGCATCCTCTCCGAGCTTCGCAGGAACACGTGCAACCCTGGCGTTGCGGCGTGGATGACGCGCATTGAGCCCGACGAGGCCTACCTGAGTGTCCTCACCCTGGGTGAAATCCGGCGGGGCATAGAACTGCATCGGGCCAAAGACGCGAAGGCCGCCGGCGCACTCGAACGCTGGTTGCTCGGCTTGGAGTCCCATTACGCGGATCGAGTGATCCCCATCACCCCTTCAATCGCCGACCGATGGGGCCGGTTGTCGCCGTCGCAGCCGCTCCCTGTATCGGACGGGCTGATCGCGGCCACCGCGATTGAGCACAAACTCACCGTCGTGACCCGCAACATCACCGACTTTCAGCGATCCGGCGTCAATACGCTCAACCCGTATACGTGACCGGAGCCCCGGACCGGGTGAGAACAAAAGGCCCCGCGACGGACGAGATCGGGCGGATTTCCTCTGGTATAGAGCGAAGGACCCGGACAGCGTGACGAGTCGAATCGCCGCGAGCGGATAGACGGTGATTCCTGCCATTCCTCCATGGATAAACGCCTGTCACCACCTATGACCTGGAATCGACGGGCAGTCGCGCGGAGTTGGGTTGTGTTGCTTCCGCTTGTGGTGGGCTTGTGGCTTTTGCTGGAAAGGCAGCGGGATGAGCAGCACGGATTGGAACGGGCGATCCGGGAGGCTCGGCTCGAAAGGGAAAGGCTGGTGGCGGAGACCGAGAGGCTTCCCGGTGGGCGTCCCGAGGGAGCGACGTTGAGCCCAGAACGGAAGCCCACCCCATCCCCGTCCCCGAAGTCGGAGCGACAGAAAGGGTTTATCGATCGTGACGTGCTCGGAGATCCGGAGCTTGCCGCCCCCGTGGCCCGCCGCCAGCGCCGCTCCGCGATGGCAAACTATCGCAGAGCGATCGATTCGCTGAACCTGGCTCCCGCTGAGAAAGCGCAGCTGAAGGAACTGATCGCGGCGCGGTGGATGGCGGGCGAGGATGTGCGGGACATGTTGCGAAACTTCGGCGACGCCTCGCCCGAATTGAAGTCGAAAGCGCTGGCCGAGGCGCAGGCCGAATCCGAGGCGTCCATTCGATTGCTCTTGGGCGATGAGCGGTCTGCCCGGCTCCAAGAGAACTACACCTTGTACTCTGAAGAGTGGAAGGATTGGCAGTTGGCTGCGGGCTTCTGGGACGCGGGCCTGACCCTGAGCGAGAGCCAGCGGTCTGACCTCGCGCGAGCGCGTCACGAGATCCGACAGAGTCTGTCCGAGAGTGAGCGACTTACCCGTGATCCTGCTACAGGCTTCAGGCACTCGGATAGGTTGCTCCTCCAGGAGGCTGCGCGCTTCTTAAGTCCACAACAGCTTCGATTTTTGCGGGAAGAGTGGGGGATGCAGGCGCAGCTCGCTCAGGCGTCTCGTCTCGTCGAGGAGCTACAGAACCGGAAGCCGCAACCTCGTCGCTGACCTCATGCCGCGCTTCTCCACGCTTTTGGCCCTGGCGCTCCTCGTGATGGCGGTGGCCCTTGCGATCGGGCTGTGGCAGCAGGGAGCCTCGCGAGTTCACCTGCAGCAGGCTCTCGATCTCGAAGTCCGCCGAGTTGAAGCCCTGCGGGAACAGGCAGCGGCGGAAGCCACACGCAGAACCAACGAACCCTCAGGAGCGACTCTCGGTTTACAGAATTCCACGCAGCCCGAGGAAGCGGCGTTGCCCGCCGCCATTGCGGCACGGGACGCATTGCGCAAGGACGTCGCCGACCGGGCGAAGCGACGAAATGTGCTCCATCGCTACATCGCTGGCTTTGACGCACTCGCGCTTCCCCCTGCGACTGCGACTGCAGTGAAAGACCTGCTGGTGCAACAGGAAGCGGCGCCCGCCAGCAAGACCTTCACCTCCGCGGCCGAGTACGCGGCCGCCTTTAAAGCGGCCGAGGTCTTGCTCCGACAGCGCGTGGGTGCACTGATTGGAACGGACGCTGCGGAGATTCTCATGGCATCCGCCGATGAGGGTGCGCTTGACTGGTCCATCGGCACCGATTTGTGGGATGCCGGCGTGCCCTTGGAGCCCAATCAGATCCAACTGCTGGCCCAGTCTGCGCTTCGCTCCGGGTTTGAGCCGGTCGTGTTGGCCCTCGACCGATCCGAGTCGACCCTAACGGATCCTGCCACCGGCCTGAGCCCGCCGGATGTTCGCTTTTTGCATGCCGCCCAGTCCTTCCTCACTCCCGCCCAGCGAGAAGCGCTCAAGACCAGTCTCCTGGAAGAAAATCAGTATCGTCGCGCCCTGCAGCTCTATAGTGAAAAGATAAACTCGCCGGGCGCGCACCCCAAGTGATCAGGCATTGAATCGACGTGCGTGTGAGGATCGATTTAAAGCGCTAAACCAGAATGATCTACGTAAGTGAGTTCCATGGGGATTTGACGCCCGCGCTTAACGCAAGTTATTGTGTGTTAATAGCGACTTCGTGGTCGGAATGCATGAAAACCTACGTGCTGGCTTTGTTGGGAGTCGTCGTTGGCCGGACTTGGGCAATTTCCTGGGAGAGTGCGGAACCCGCGAACCACCCCAGGAAACGAGAGCGATGGATCGAATGGTATAGAGACAGCAATGCATTCAAAACGGCTCTGGATAGAACGTGGAAACACGTTCTGTATGCGCGGGTGAAGGGAAAGGGCGGTGGATAGAGTGAGGGTGGGAAAATGGGTGTCAGTCCGGAATTCTCAGCGGGTACAACGATGAACAAACAGCCGACGAGTTCCTCTATTCGCACTCCCTGGACGGCTGCGTTGCTTTTGTTTGTAGTGCTTGGCGGTTGCCGGGAGTCAGGAAGTCATTCACCCGTGGTCGGAAAGTTTCCGCATCGATTTGATGCGCCGAACGGGGAAGCCTCTTTGCTTTTCAACAGTGATACTACCTCCAGTTGGGTCATCAGGAAAGGAATTGCTGTGGAGGGTCTTTTGGGGAAGTGGACGGTGCATTCAAATACAGCAGTTATTGTAAGCCAGGGGATACCTCTGATATTTCGCATCGAATATCGATCCGATGGCCGGATGCGGCTTGTGAGTTCCAATACCGACGAACGTTCGTTGACCCAACTGCGGACTTTTGGGATAGGCAACGTCTACATTGAGCATCGTAATGCGGTGGAAGACTGGTCCGAAGACGTAAAGCGATGATTCTCGACCACGTTCGATTGCCTATCCCATAATACCCATTCCACTGCGTGATGTTAAACCTTAAGTAGAATGCGTGGTAAATCGACACTCGTCGCGGCATTGTTTGAAGCCTTTTGTCCAATATTGGCGGCGATCGCTGCGCTAGCATTTGCGGTAAAGTGGTATTGGATTGGAGGCATATGCGTGACTTTGTGTGCAATTCTTATGGCGTTGATCCTTGTGTCGGGTCGCGAAGTGGATCCAAGCGGCGGACCTATTAAACCTTTGCCTAAAGATACTTCGCCTTCGGATAGCTCCAAAGACTAAGTTGCGATTTCGAAGGAAACCTGATGATTCCGACGCCGCGGGTGGTGTCCGATTCTCTGTGTGCGGGTGTAGGTTTTGTTTAGGTTGATGTGATTGTGGTTGGGAGGGTCTGACGGGCCAGACTTAATTCTGGCCCGCCAAGCGCTCGGAAAAGACGATGGCAAACTGAGCGAGGGCCTT
>JAEUGY010000114.1 GCA_016794625.1 Opitutaceae bacterium | reverse complement strand
GGTGCGCCTGCGCGTCGAAAGCGCGAAGCAGCGCCTGCTCGAACCGCATCTGCGGATCTCGGAGGCCGCCTACGCCACGGGCTTTCAATCGCTTTCCCAATTCAACCGCATGTTCCGGCGGATCGCAGGCGAGTCGCCCACGACCTATCGGAGACGGTGTTTTCGCGCAGCTCCGGTCGGGTTCGTCGCGCACCGCAACCGGTCACACGGGACATCGAGAAACTCGCCCGGCTCCAAAAACGTGGCTGCGGCTTTAGCCGCATCCGCCCTCAGCCGATCGTTCGTCCGATTGCCGCAAACGCCGGCCTGAACCTGAAACGTTGACTCAGAAGGTAAAGGTGTTGGTCAGGATGATCTGGCGGGGATCCTGGTAACGGTAGGTGATGGGCACCAGCGTGCGTGGATGCACGTTGTTCACGATCAACTCATCTTGATCGAGGACATTGTTGATATTGAGCTGAATGTTCCAGCGCACCTTCCGCTTCATCACCTGTAGCTGATAGCCCACCTGAAGATCATAGACGTTCTGGTCGGTTGCATTCACCGTCGAGACACTGCTGACCACGCGTCCATTCCAGGTCGAGGTGTAGTCTGTACCTTGGGCAAAGGTGTATTCGGAACGCGCCCCGGCCACGCGTCCCTGGCGCAGACGCGTCCCGACACCCACGGTCAGCCCTTTCAGGCGTCCCGCCCGGAAATCGTAGCGGGTGCGCAGATTGAGGTTGTGCAAGGGATCTCCGACAAAGCGTTTGCCCTCGAAGACGTGGGGATTGTCGAAGAACGCGGCTTCCGCATCCGCGATGGCCTCGTTCACACTGTCGGTGTTGATCGTAAAGTCGCCCGTCGTCGCGATCGTCGCCGCGGAGTTCCAATCTTGGTTGCCCGGCGCGAAATCGACCCCCGGCGTATTGGCATTTTGGGTAATGGAGTAGGTGGCAAACTTCTTCCAATAGTCCTTGTGGAAGTCGATATAGGCCCGGTATTCGCGGGCCATGTTCGATCGCATGGTCTTGTTTTTGGAGTAGTTGATCGACACCGACCATCCCGGGACAATCTGGCCGACCACCTCGAACTCCAACCCTTTGCTTTCCGAGTCCTGCGTGTAGCCCTGAACCTGGTTCATCACCTCCGCCTGCCGACGGGCAAAGTTCGCCTCGTCGGTCGGCAATCCACCGGAATTGGCCAGCGCATTCCAGATGTTGACCACATTGCCGCGGTTGAATCCGGAGAATCCGAACTCATCCTTGGAGATTGTGTGAAACTCCGTGGCCGTGACGAAGATCCGGTTCTTCAGCAGCGTGAGTTTCACTCCATAGTCCGTCGTTTCACCAGAGGGAGACGGCACGAGGTCCGCGATGGTCGTTTTGCGGGGATCGCTCGGCGTGATGTAGTTGGTGCCCGGGGTGCTCAAACTGTTCGAGCGGTTGTAGAACCCGGAAATCCAGGGGGTGAAGTGCACGACCCCGCCCAAGGTCCGGGTCTGCCCCGTGAACACGGTGCCGGTCGCCGTGCGGGGGTCGACCGGGGTCCAAACGCCGGTATTGGGCGCGATCGCCTCAGCCGCCGGGTCGCGCACCGCCACGCCCACCCAATTCTTGAGTCGGTCCTTGCGATACCCATAGGTCACCACGGCGCGATTCTTCAGCAAGAAAGCCTGCGCCACACCCATGTAGGCACTGGTCTCGCGATCCACGTAGCCGATGTTTCCTTGGGAACGGTTGAACTCCTGCATGTAGATGTCGCTGATCGCTCCGGTCCGCGGATCCTGGTACTTGGTCGCGCCCGCGAGGGAATAGGGCGCCGGTATCCGGAAGTTGCGGTCGTCCAATTGGCTGAGGTCATTGATGTAGTACCGGTAGTACACCGTGTTGGCGCCATTCTCCGGAGTCGCATTGAAGGCTCCTCCGCTCGTCAGCTGCGGGCCTTTGAGCCAATACTGTTGCAGAATCTCGCTGCGAGATTTGGTCTCCGCCATCTCGCCCAGCCCTGCCACCCGCAGGTTCACCCAGTCGCGATAGCCTTTTTCGTAGGACAGCGTCACGCGACCCTGATTGACCTGGGAGCTGGTCGGCCGGTGATCCGGCGAGACATCAAAGTAGTAGAGGTTGCCCGCGGGCTTGAGCTGGCCGTTCGGCAGGTACCGGTTGGTGTCCGCCGCCACGCCATAGTGATTCCAGGAAGCGAGATTATGGGTGTCGCCGCGGCTGGTCTGTCGATTGTAACCCACCTCCAGATTGAGGTCCCGGAGGAGCTCGCGCTGGAAGAACGCCGATCCGTTGTTGACCCGGAACTGTCCGCGAACCCAGTTGGCCTCGAGCACCGCTTCCGGATTGCTGCGTCCACGGGCGAAATCATTCGCCAGCTGTCCACCGGTGGGCGACTCGGAATAGGTGAACTGGCGGTAGTTCTGGGCCGCGCTGAACCGGTCGCTCACCACCACCCAATCGCCACCCGAGCGCTCCTGCACACCCACCACGTTCGTCGCGCCGGTGTCCCGGATGGGAGTGCCAGGCGTTCCCGCCGCCCCCGGCGTAAACGGTCCACCCGGGGTGTACGTGGCGGAAAAGTTGTTGAAGATGGGACGATTGTTCGCCTCCCAGGTCGACGTGAGATCGTTCGCGAAGAACGGACGCGGAACAAAGCGGCTGATCTCGCCGTGCTCGTACTCCACTTTCAGGGTGGTCTTGCGGTCGATCTGCCACTTTCCGGCGAGGAAAATGCGGTCCTGGTCGTTGTAGCCGGCCGCCCGCCAGGAGCGCTCCCTCCCGTGCAGCACCACCGCGCGCACGGCGAGCTTGTTCTTGATCAGCACGGCATTGTGGTCCGCCGTCCACCGCTGCCCTTCCCAGGAATCGATCCGCGCCGAGAGGCTGGTGACATTCTTGTTCGTCATCGCCTGCTTGGTCGACACGTTGATCTTTCCCGCCGGCGAACCAAAGCCGTACAAAATCGAATTGGGCCCGCGCGACACCTCGATCCGGTCGGTCATGTAGAGGTCCACTTCGCCCGGCGCTCCAAAGAAGTTGATGCTACGTCCACCCCCGGGCAGGCCACGGATGCGGATGGAGCGAAAGCCGTCGTTGTAGCCATCCCCCACGGGACCCGCCGCTCTCGCATCATCCGTCTCCACGCGGGTGCCCACGCCATACTCAACCGCCTCGACGATGTTGGTCGCGGCAATGTCACGAAGAAACTCCGCTGTCATCGGGCTGATGGCCGCCGCCACATCCTTGAGATTGGTGCGAAGCCGCGACCCGGAGAGCGTATCCTGTCCGACGTAGCCCGTTTCCTCCGTGGCATTCACCTCGAAGGGCGAAAGGCTGACCGTTTCCTCGGGCTTGGTCTCTTTGAGAGCGGGCGCCGCGGTTTGCGAGCGCAACGGAGCTACGGCCGCGAGCAAGCCTGCGGCCACCCAGACAGTGGGAGTGTTCATAGGGGGTAGGAGGGAACACCGGCATCATTTCCCGCTTGCCGATAGGCGCGAGCCAGCCGTCACTTTAATCGTAAAGCCAGACTGTCATGTCCGTTTCCATGAAAGAGGTGGCGAGGGTGACCGGCGTATCCGTGATGACGGTTTCGCTCTCACTCCGCGGCGATCCGAGCATCCCGGCGGCCACCCGCAACCGTATCCTCGCCGCTGCCAAGAAGCTCAACTATCGGAAGAATCCGATGGTCTCTGCCCTCATGTCCGGCCTTCGCCGCACCCGCGGACGCGCCAGCGAGCGTGCCGTCATCGCCTACATCGAAAACCAGCCGCGTGTCGGCCAGCACCCGAGCCTCGCCTTGTTTCGCGCCGGAGCGGCCGAAGCGGCGAACGCCCTGGGATTCAAGCTGGAGAGGTTTCACATCGGCGAAACCGGACTGGCGGAATCGCGATTGCTCTCGGTGCTGAACGCCCGGGGCATCACCGGAGTGGTGTTCGCTCCCTTTCTCGAGGCCGGCGCCCAGTTGAAACAGGATTGGAGTCAGCTTGCCATGGCCGCCATCGGCTTCTCGCTGATCAGTCCGGTCCTGCACCGGACCGTGGTCCATCACGCCCACGCAATGCAACTCGCCCTGACGGAATTGACCCAGCTTGGATACCGCCGCATCGGATTCGCGGTCTCGCCCGATGAAGACAACCGCGTCGATCGTGCCTGGCTCGCTCGCTTTCTTTTGTATCGGTATGAACACGGCGGAGAAGCCCACTTCCCCATCTATCGCGACGCCGACACCAGCGAGTCAGCGGTCGTGGCATGGATGGAACAGCAGCGGCCGGACGCAGTGCTCTTTACCACCTATCCGTCCCTCGAACCCCTGCAGGCCCTGGCCCGGCGACGCGGACTGGCCCACGTCGGGCTCGCCCACCTGCACCTCCTTCCCAGCATGAAGGGCTGCGCCGGGATCAACCAGCGACACGCCTTGGTGGGCGCGGCAGCGATCGACCTTGTGGTCGAGCAGCTCAACTCCAACCAATTCGGGGTGCCCAAGTTTCCCAAAGTCGTCCATACGCGAGGCTGCTGGGTCCCAGGAGCGAGCGCCTCTGGACCGGGCGCGCACCCGCATCCAACGTAGCCACTTGGCGAGCCTTTCTTGCCAGACGCCCTCCTCAATCGGCCGCGTCACCGATTCGCTGCGTCAGCGCGGTTCAGCGGCTGCGCATGGCTCACGGACGCCAGAGCCGCCAGCTCCTCCGCGCGCAGGGCGCGATTGAAGACGGCCACGCCGCCGATCCAGCCGGTGAAGCCGACGCCGCGGGAACTATGAATGACACGACCGATGGTGAAGGGACCTCCGATACCGTCGTTCGCGGGGGTGTATAGATGGTCGTGTGAAAACCACCACGGATTCAAACGCAGGGCCTCAAGGTCACGGGATGTCTCCGTCCAGTTTCCTTCGGCCGCCCGCCGGAGCACGACCTTGATGCGGGTGTAACGGTACTCTCGGCGTTCGATCCGTTCGTCGGCCGATTCACTGAGCACCTGAGCGGAGACGAGTTCGTCCTCGGGCGGGTTGTAAAACTGGTCGGGCGGGAACGCCGGATCTTCGCCCACCTGAAGACCGGGTTCGCGGTGGAGGCGACCCTGGAGCCAGGCCTGGTAGGCGGAGGAGATGAGCCTGTCACTCTTGGGGTTCTCCAACCAGCGGTCGCCGGACTTTCCATTCAGCCAGCCGGTGAGTTCGCGCGTGGCGTGGTCGTAGGTCATGGCGAAGCACTGCCACGAAGCGTCGAGGACAGCGGCGGGTGAATCGGCGGAGACCGCGGGCGAGACGTCGGCCGAATTGCACTTGTGCAGCGCATATCGATTCAGGAACGAACTCGCTCCATTCTCGGAAATGTGGCCGCAGGCGGAGCCTTCCTTGTTCAGTCCGGCAAAGAGCGCGTACTGTCGCTGGCCGCGCACGACCTTCTTGATGGTGGAGGTCTCGCTTTGTTTGAGATCGGTGCCCTCGTGCCAAATGCCGGCGAGGGCGTGGTTCCCACTCTCCCGGATGGCCCAGACCACGACGGTGACGGATTGATTCCCGCCCTTGAGATCGATCGGCGAATCGTGAAGTCGGGCGCGCGGGATGTAGAGAAAGGGTCGGAACGAGGGATCCGTTTCCCGGCGGATGCGGATAGCTTCACCAAAGGGTCCCCGGCCAAGGAGCGGAAAGTCCTCATAGGTGGCGTTACGTCCCTCACCCCAGTAGTCGTGGACATAATTGCCGGCGTCCAAAGGAAACTCATTCTCCGCTCCAGCGGGCACGTGGGCGGTGAAGCGACGCGCACCCTGGGGCTCGCGCTTCACAAAGTCCCAGAAGGCGACGCACCCGGGCGTGCCGGTGACGAGCGCGACGCGGTGAGCGCGGCTGACCGCTGGCTCCGCTCCACTGCTAGCAGGGAGCAGAGCGCCAAAGGCCATCGTGAACAGGAGGCGGCAAGTGAGAGTGTTCATGGGTCCGTTTCGGAGTCCACCGGGGTTCCGGCGCGACACGTGAGCGACGGCACCGGGCATCCATCATCACGCAGATCTGGCCAGCGGAATCACGGTGTTCCACGTGCGCGTGGCGTCCTTGAGGTCGAGGCCCGGGCCTTCGGCGGTGGCGCAAAAGAGATGCGTGGGTTTGCCGTCTTCGAACAGGAGTTGGGGGCGCTCGAGGAAGCCCTGCCGCGTGGTGCGGCCGTCGCTCCACCGGAGCTGACGGCTGTAGGCCAGCGTGGCCCGATCGAAGTCCCAGGTGATGCCATCGGGACTGGTGACGTGGATACCACCAAATTTTTCCCCGCAAATCTCGCCGGTCATGTCCTTCATCAGGGCATTCACACGCCCGTTTTCATACCAGAGGAACGGATCTTCGACGTGGGCCGGTTTGCCTTTAAAGAGCCAGGGCTCGGGCTGACGTTTCCATGGACCCAGATAGTGGGGCGCGCGGGCCACGCCGACCTGCAGGTTACCGAGGTTTTCCTTGCGCGACTTGTAGGCGAGGAGGAACGAGCCATCGGGGAGCGGGCAGAGCGAAGGATTGGTCGTGGCAATGGAATCCCACTCGCCCGGGCGTGGCTCGAGCAGCGGCGTGTCGAGGCGTTTCCATGGGCCCTTGACGCTCTTGCTGGTGGCGAGGCCGATGCGCTTGCGCGCCCACGTGGCGAGGTAGCGCGGGGAACGCCAGACCTCCTGCTGGTCGTGCGTGGGCGTCGGTCCGTCGTAGGTCGAACCCATGTAAAGCAGGAGGTAGGTGTCGCCCACCTTGCGGATGTGGGGATTGTGCGTGGTGCGCCCATCGAAAAAGTCGCCGCCACGCGGCGGGAGTGCGACTTCGGCGAGCGTATAGGGACCGACGGGCGTGGCCGACTCGGCGCGCACGATCTCCGACATGAAGAGCCAGTGGGGGTGAAAAAGGACGGTCTTCGGAATACGCGACGCGAAGAGGTGATACCGCCCATCCTCGCCGCGGATGGGCGCACCGCACCAGACCCAGTGGTCGGGCAATTCGAAGCCACCGCCGACCACCGCTGGCTGCAGCCGAGTGATAAAGGAGGGCGCCGACCCGACGGTGGCTTCGGCTGAACGAAGGGGAGTGAAGAGTGGAGCGGCCATGGCTGCGGAGCCGAGGCGGGCGAGAAAGGTTCGGCGATGCATGAAGGAAGGAAATGGATCAGACGGATCAGGCCAGGTGGCGAGCCACGACCGCCATGGTTTCACGTTGATACGTTTCAACCAGAGCCCGGGCCTTTTCCGCTTTGACGCGCGCGGCGGCCGGATCCTTTGCCATCGCGAGGACAGCGGGGGCGACCTTCTTCTTGTCGGCCTCAACGTCCATGTCGAAAAGCCAGTCGCCGAGTCCGATGGTGCGCCACATGTCGCCCTTGGTGGTCTGCTCAGCCCAGCGGCAAACGATGGCGGGAATGCCTGCACCGATGCACATGATCGGGCTGTGCTGCTCGTGACCAAAAAGGCCGGCGCTGTGGCGGTAGGTGCTGAGGGCTTCGTCGGTGAGCCAGAAATGTTCCCGCCAGACGACACGCGACTTCACCTCGGCGGGGAGCGGATCGTAGAGCAGCTCCTTGCCCACAGCCATCTGGGTCTTGTCCTCCGGGCAAAGCAGCACCTTGAGTTTCGTCTCGCGAACCACGGCCTGGATGGCCTCGAGCAACGGAGCGTGGTCGGCAACCTTCATGGCTTCGTTGCGCGCGTGAACCTTTTCATCCTTGGGCGAATTGCGAATCAGCCAGTAGGGTGTCCGGCGAAGCTTGGGAATGCAGCAGAGGAATTGCCCAGGCTCAAGGCGGTGGGCGGCGAGGAAGGAATCGGCGAGGGCGTCGTTGCTCAGGTCGCAGGCGAAGGCTCCATCGGGCGCAAAATCCAGGATCGGCGACTTCACGCCGGCTTGACGCGCGAGCTCGAGCGACGGCATGTCGCGGAAATAGACGAAACGTGCACCATCAAGCACAGCCTTGTCGTCGCTCGCGGAAAAGTAGGAACCGTGCGTGATGCCGTAGACGCCATAGGGTTTGCGGAGGTGCCGGGCAAACGCGGCGACATCCCTGGCCGCAACGAGCGAAGGCCCCGAGCCATGAAGAAGGAAATCGGTCCACGCGAGGGCTTCGCCGAGATCGGGATTGGATGCCCGGCCATCGGCACTGATCGTGCCTTTGACAATCTTCAGATTGGGGAAACGGCGGTGCTCCATCGCCATGACCTCCTCGGAGAGATCGGCCGAGGCCCAGAGGCGGAACTCGGCGGTGGGGATGTACTTCTCAATAAGAGCCAGGACGCCGGGCGTGTGCGCGATGTCACCGATGTTCACGACCTGCCACGACGAGCGGAGGAGGATGCGGGGGGCGCGCCCGGCCGGTGCCGAGGCCCGGAGACAGGCAGCGAAGGCCGCGGCAGAGGCGGAAGCGAGAAAGGTGCGACGGTGCATGAGAGGAGGACGGCTAGCTCAAAACGCCGGCTTTGTGCAGGGTGTCAATCCGCTCCTCCACTCCACCTCTCACCTCGGTATGGGCCACCCCCCGCCGGACGAGTTCCGCCCGGTACCAGGATTGCTGAAGGTCCCGCAGCGTCTCCTCTGAGCGGGTGCCGTCCTGCACAAACGGAAAGTCGGCAGCGCAGAGCACCACGGGGTCATAGGCACGCTGCGCCAGGCGCTCCAGCTCCGGCTCCGCGCGGCCAAAGAGGTGGCGGCTGTAAAAGAGCGTGGTCAGGGGCGTGGTGTCGCAGATCAGGAACCGCACCGCGCGCAGCGCCGCCGCCTCCTCCCGTGCCACGTGCTCCCGGGCGATCTCCAGCAGATCCTCGTACACCAGCCGTCCGCCGCGCGCCTGCCAACGCTCGCGGCCGTACTCGGGCACCGCCACCGTTCCGAGGCGTTCGGCCAGGGCCAGCGCCAGCGTGCTCTTGCCGGTCGACTCGCCCCCCAGCAGGGCCACGCGCCGCACAAAACTCGCATAGACCGCAGGGGAAAGGAAGTGACGCAGACCGTGGGGATCGCGCCTCAGGGCCTCCCCCGACACCGGCACCGCCGCCCGTGCGGGGTCCACCGCCACGTGCACCACGGGGGGCGCGTGACCGCTTCGCCGCGACGGAAACAGGCGGGTGAGTTCCGCCGCGAAGCCTTCCCCGTACGCCTCGCTGGTGAACACCGCATCCACCTCGCATCGCAGCACCTCCAGGCAAAGTCGGCCGACAAACTGGCGATGGACGTCATCGGGCTCGCTGTTCTCCGGCAACTCGACCGGCCCTCCGGTCGCTCCCCACCAGGCACGGAGACGCTCCGGGGTCACCACCAAACGCCGCGCCCAGGGACAGCACGCCGCCAGCCAGGCTTCGCGTCGTTCAGGCTCACAGCCCGCCAATTCGGGACGGGTGTAGCTGATGACCACCACCTCCTCGCACCGGGCGCGGGCGTGATTAAGCACGTATTCATGTCCCCGATGCAGTGGACAGAACTTCCCCACCACCAGTCCGGTCCGAAAACGCGCGCTCATCGCACCGCCTCCTCCCGCGTCGCTCCCGGCGCCGCGCCTGGCCGCGCCCGGCGCCAAAGGCGGTGCCAGTGCCACCATGATACTCCGGCGTTGATCCAGAATCCCGCATACAGCAATGCGGTCGGCCACAGTCCGCGGCTGAGGTACAGCGGCACCGCCACGGTATTGACGATCATCCAGAAGGGCCAGGTCTCAAGACGGCGCCCCATGAGCAACACCTGCGCGACAACGCTGAAGGCCAGCACTACGGAGTCCACGTAGGGGGCGTAGGCGTCCGTCAGAAGATGCAGCAGGGTGCCATAGCCCAGGGTTACCCCCACCGCCGCCGCGAACGCCCACCCGATCGTGCGCGCGGGCGTGCGCCGGATCGGCAGCTCGCCGGCCGTCGCCGTCCCCCTCCCCGCTCCGGTGCGCCACCGCCACCAGCCGATCGCACTGGTGACAATGAAGAAAACCTGGAGGGTCGCGTCCGCGTACAGCTGCGTGCCAAGGAAGAGGACGCCAAAGAGCCCGCAGCCAACGATGCCCGTCCACCACGTCTCCACCCGATTGCGGCCGGCCAGCAGGATGGAAACAAGGTTGAACGCATTGGCGGCCACCTCGACGGCGAGAAGACTTCCGGGCTCGAGGGTCATGCGCGGCGAATCGGATCCCAACCCATCGGTGGCATCATGGAAACGCCCCCGGCAGGTCCGAGGTGTACTGAACGTGTTTCGCCGGCTCGGCCGGCAGGGGGCCCAGATGCAACGGCTGGTCCGCGCCAAACAGCGTCAGCAGGGTCCGCCTCAGGTCCGCACCTTCGACCCCCGCCCCCTCCCAGCCGAAGCGCAGGGTTCCGTCCGCGTCCTGATGAAGGCGGAAACGCGCCAGAGCGAAGGGTCGGAGCAGGTGGGTGACCTCGATGTTGTTGACCCAGGCTCCAGCCCGCGTCCGGAATCGGACCGGCGGGCGCCCTTCAAGTCCCATCAGCACCGGTTCGCCGGCCACGGTGTGGAGCGAAGCGTAGTCACCCGTCCGGTACCGCAGCAGCGGCAGGCAGAAGTTGAATCCCCCGGTGAGCGTGATCTCCCCGCGCTGTCCGTCCGGAACCGGGCGGCCGGCGGGATCGAGGATCTCGACGTACATCCGGGGTTGCAGGAGCACATGTCCCCCCACCGCCGGATCCGCCACCGCGATCGGGCCCGCCTCGTTCATAGAATAGAGATCGAGCACCGGACATCCGAAGCGGTCGGCCAGGCGATCGCGCAGCCCGGGCAGGAGCGTCATCGAGGTGCAGAGCAACGCGCGGGGACGACAGGTCACGGGCAATTCGAGCAGCACCGCATACGACAGCGGATCTCCAGCCAGAACCTCCGGCGCCAGCGCATCGATGTACCGGGCGCGGTCGTCCGGGTGACGCCAGTCGTCGGGATGGAGGTTGATCTTCGCCAGACCCGCCTCGTCCTGGGTCGGCGTGACGGACACGTAGGTGAAACAGACCCGCTGGTGGCCGAGCAGCACCACGCCGACCTGGCCCCGTCCATGTCGCAACTCGATCCCGAACCGCCGCAGCGCCCGGCGGTGGTACCCGAGATAGCGTGCCGCCACCACCGGATGCGAGGCGATCAGCAGAGGATGCCCGGTGGTGCCGCTGGTCCGGAAGTGGATCAAACGTTCGAGCGGCACATCGTCGGGCACAAACCGGGCGATGTCGCGGCCGAGGTCTCCGCGGTCGACGGTGGGAAGGTCCTCAAATCGTTCCGGCGGCACTCCCCGCGCGCGAAAGTGGGGAACGAGCTCGTAGCAGCGCTGCACCCACGACTCCAGCCACTCGGGCGGGCCGCTCTCGGCGGCAGGCACCGGCGCGGCCATCACCTCGCGCTCATGGGCCCGCACCTGCTCGACCTCAGGGGGACGCAGACGGTGACCGCTTTCGTTGCGATAGATCGGAGCATGGGGATGCTCCCGCAGGTGCAGCAGCAGGCGCCGGCCGGCCTCGCTCAGCGCGGGGTGGCGGTCGTGGTCTGCAGTCTGTATCGGCTCATCCCTCACCGGATTCCTATTCGCGCGTCCACTTGTCCGCGGACTCCTCAGCGGCCTTGCGGGCCAGCGCCTCGCGGATTTCCCGGGCCCGCTGCTCCGCGGCCCGCGAGGCCTTCATCACGCGCGCACGCTCGACCGAACTGAGGCTGGTCAGACGGTCCTGCGCCTGGGCCACACTTTCTCCCCGCGGTCGCAGTCCCACCCGGGCGAGCGAAAAGCGCACCAGCTCTTCCCGCCGGTGTGGATCGGAGATGAACTTCGCGGCTGTCACCTGGGCCGCCAGCTCCTCGGCCCCTTCGCCAAGGAGGGTGCGCAGATCCTCGGGCGACGGGGGTCGGGACCGAAAAGACTCATCCGCCAGAAGCCAGCACAGCAGCAGGATCACCGCGAGGCGGTTGCGATCACCCGAACCGCCTCGCGCCCCTCCCAGCGCCAGAACCTCGGGACCCGGCCGGTGCGAGAGCAGTCGCCACAGGTCACCAACCACGGCGGCCACACCCACACCCGCGGAGGAGCCGAGGCGCGGCTCCGCGAGAAAATCCTGGGGCGTTTCCATCACGCGGCGCAGCATCGACTCCAGAGCGGGACCTTCGGTTTTCATCCTGCGGGACACGGTTCAACCATGACAGAGGGCAAAGGGACAGCCTGTTCGGGAGCCAACGCAGCGACCGGCACGTACGGTCCGGTTTGTCGGCCGGCAAACTTCTCACACACCTGCGTGCTGTGGCAATCGTCGCACGGAGAAAGCCGCCGAAGCGCGCGAGCCTGGCGGAAGCGCGCCGGCAACTCCCGCCACTCCGCCACGGTGGCAAGGTCCACCCAGGGGACGCCGTAGCCCTCCACGGTGAAGCTGCACGGTGCGACGCGGCCGCGTTCGTCGATGAACCAGAAGCGCTCCCCGGGCCCGCAGTCCTCCACCGGCAGCGCAAGGCCGCGGCTTGTCGCCCGCAGGCGGCGGAGGTAGGCGTCGCCTCCGACCACCCTCAGGCCACGCTCCCCCGCCCGCTCGCGCACACCCGGCAAGGCGGCGACAAACCCTTCGACATCTTCGGGCGTGAGCCGATGCGCGGGATGGAATTCCGGGCGATCATTGCCTCCAAGCTGATTGAACGTGATTTCCTCGACCCCCCAGCCGGCCACGTCCTCGCATAAGGCGGAAAACTCCTTCCAGGTTCGGTGCATCAACACGGTGTTCACCCGCAGTTTTGGACCTTGTCCGTTTCGCACCTTCTCGTCGGCCAGCGCGCGCACCGACTGTGCCAGCACCGCATAGCCGCCCGGCCAGCCGCGCAGACGGTCGTGGGTGGGCGCGAGTCCGTCGACGCTGACCGTGACCTCCGCAAACAAGGTGCCGAGGAGCGTTCGGATTGCGGGACGGGTCAGCAGGGTGCCATTCGTGGTCACGCTGAGTCGAAGACCGCGGGCGACGGCCTCGCGGCTAATTGCCTCAAACTCCGGCCAGAGCATGGGCTCGCCCCCCAGCCAGCTGAGCAAGACCGGATCGCCGGTGGTCTCCTGATACTCCGCCAGTCGTGCCACGATGCCGCGCGCCGCGGTGGCATCCATGGTCCGACGCCCGCGGGTGAGCGTGCGATCATAGGCGCAAAAGGGACAGGCCAGATTGCACCGCTCGGTGATGCGCCACACGACGATCATGGTTCGCCCCTCCCAGCCACGGCCGTCGGTGGCGCGACATCGTCTCGGGCGAAACGACGGCGGCTGAACTCCTGGGCGAAGCGGACGAGCTGTTCCCAGGTCGCCACAGCGTGGACGTGCCACCCGTGCTCGTCCCGCGCGCGCCGGATGGTTGCATAGGGATTCAACGGATTGGGCTCCGCGCGAGCCTGTTCCCACTCCTCGGGCAGGTTGAGCACGAGCGTGCCGCCACCACCCGCCTTCGCGAGCGCACGGGCTGCCACGGTCCAGCCGGAGGTGCCCGTTTCATCATCGCTGTCAAACATCGTCGAAACCCCATCGTCGGAAATCACCATGACATGTGCCGGCCGATCCGTCGGCCGGCGCCCGGCATAGGTCTCACGCAACCGATGAAGGGGAAACTGCGTGCCGCCACCGAAGAAGCCGGTCAAAACGCGCAGGATTTCAAACTCGTCGCGGCAGAAACCCGGCGTGGCGATAAACTCGTTGCGCCCGCTCCAGAGCGTGACCTGTACGCGTCCTCCGGCCCGCAGCGCGGAAAGACACAGGATGGCACCGGCGAGCGCCAGGTACGACACCCGCACCTGCGGATTGGGCATCGAGCCGGAGCTGTCGACATAGAGATCGAGGTCCAGCGGCAGGGCGCTCGGTGATGCTCCTTCGGATACACCCCAGGTGCGCTGCACGAGTGTCATCCCGGGGATGACACTGGGGCTGAGCAGCATGCTCTGAAGCCAGTCGATCTGGTCGAAGGGCTGGCCGATGTCCCAGGGCTCGAGTCCCTCCGGCAACGGATCGGTGCCCTCGGGGCGGGGACGGCGGGGGAAGGCAATGAGGTGAGGCCGGGCGCGCTCCCGGTAGTAGCGCACGGCCACCTCGTGGTCGGTGAGGCTCAGGCCCGCGGAACGGAGAATCTGACCGTACTCAAACGGCTCGCGTGCTTGTCCCTTCGCCTGATCGACCGGGGAGGGTGTCGAAACTGGACGAGTCCGTTGGATACGCCCGTCCGGCGCGGCCTGCTCCCCGTCCGGTATGGCGTCCTCACCGGTGAGCACGGGATCGGAGGCGGGATGCGGAGCGTCCCGCTCGTCGGCCTCCTCCTCCACCGCACCCAGGGGTTCGCCGCCGGCTCCGGCCCCGCGGGTATCGTGCCAGCCCGCCATTGCGGCGGCCGCGTTCTTTGCATCCGCCACGAGATGGGGCAGGAGCAACGCCGCGAATCGGCCGCTCCCGCGCAGGAAATCGCGTGCATACACGCGGACCAGCCGCGCCCCGAGCCACGCATCGCCCTCCAGGTGGTCATCGGTCGCGCCGCCTCCGAGCGAGCCGCGCGGGAGGCTCCAGAGGACTTCGTAGATGCGCACGTACAAGGTCCACACGGCCCCCGCGGCCTTTCCCTCCGAGCGGAGGGCGCGGTAAACCTCGGCCAGCCGCAGCTCCGAACTGCGCTGCAGCCGGTCGTTGATCAACAGGTCCGTGTAAAGGTTGGCCAGCATCGGGGCGTGGGCCTCCAACGTGGGCAGGGCCCGTTGCATGCGCGCCAGCATGCGCAGGTGGTCGGTCAGGGTGGCGGGCGCGAGCACGTGGTGGCCAATCTCGTGGGCGAGGACCTCGACCGCATAGTCACCAAGGTTGCGCGCCGCCACCTCGGCCAAGTTCACGACGATGGCCTGGTCGCGGAGGCGGATCATGGCGAAACTCCCCTGCAGTCCCTCCGCCACGGCCGTTTTCTCCTCCAGACACAGCAGCGGTTCGCGCAGTCGGGTGTGCCGGCTCCAACACGCGAGCGCCCGGGGCCAGGCGGCGAGCCAGCGGTCGCGCAACGAGAGGAGCGGGGTCGAGGCCATCGGAACGCTTGCGGGTCAGTTCAACGCAATGAGCACCACCGCGTGGGTGCCATCACCGGTAACCGCGAGGGTCGCGCCATCGCCGCTCACCGCGTGACTGGTGAGGGCGCCCAGCTCGCCGAGGTCGAGCTCCTCGCGGCCGCGCCGGAGCACTCCGCCCTGAAGTCGGAGTCCGTCCGGCAGCGCGCCATATGCGGGGAGCGGTGTCGGGCCATCCTTCGGCACTTCGGCTCGATGCAGGGTCGCGCCCCAGGCGTCCGCGATGAGGTGCCATGCGCTCCCATCGGCCAAAACCAGCCAGTGGCCCTGGGCAACGGCGATACGAGGCGGCTGCGAAAACAACCCGCCGAATCCGCGGAACGCTCCGACCCTGGCCGCGACCCGCAGGCGCGAGGGTTCGTGTCGACCTCCGGGTTGGTGCCAGACATTGCGCTGCAAGTCGGTGCGCACTACGGGCCAGTCGGATCCGGGTGGCGCGTCGACCACCGCCAGCGCGATCGCCGCGGGCAGCCGGTCCGCCGCCGCCAGGGCCCCTGCCCGGTAGTGGGACAAGCCCGACCGCCAGGCCGCCAGCTGGCCCAGCGCAAGCAGGTCCTCGACCGAACCACAGGAGGGACCCAGGTCACGCATCAAGGCGATCCACCGTTCCGGACTCGCCCCCGGGGTCGCCGCCACCTGGCCGGCGGCGTTGCTGAGTGCCGCAATCAGGCGCTCCGGCGCCGCCGCCACGAGACCACCGAGGCGGGGAAGCACGTCCGTCCACGCCGCCTGGATCCAGGGGTGGCGGGCGTCCGGACCCGCCAGGCGCTGGCCGACCAGCAGCAAGGCGGCATCGTACACGCCCTGGGCGACCGCCCCGGCCGATCCGGGCGCAGCCTGCTCGGCCGCGGCGACTATGGCATCACCGGGTCCCTGCAGCACCGCGGCAAACCGCTCCGGCGTCAGCTCGGGGTAGCGGTGTCGCGCCTCGACAAAGCGCCGGTTGAAGTCGGCCCGCGCGGACGCGAGCACCCGGGAAAAGGCGGCATTCACGTCACTGGGTCTTCAACCACCGCAGGTAGTTGGTGTAGCGCTGGTGCAGGTATTTGAGCTGCAGCAAGTCGTCGTAGAGATGTCCATACAACTTGCCGCCCCGCGCCCACTCGCTGATGAGGCGCTCGATGCGGGCGAGGCGGTTGCGGACCTCCGGTTCGGACACCCCTTCCAGTCCGCGACGAAACTCGGTTGCCAGCGCCCCCGCGGGATCGTCGCGGTCGAGGTCGAGGCGGTCGTACTCGGTGCAGGCGAGGTCGAAAAGCCGCCGCAGCCAGCCGATGCGATCCTGACGGAGCGAGGCGTTGCCCGGGGCATCGAAGAACGGCGCTTCCAGGTCGGGCTGCAGTTTGGCGTGGAGCACGAAAGGCAACACCTGCCGGACGTCTTCCAGGTCGACGGTGCGGTGACCCCGGAAGTAGGCCATGGCCTTGGCGTAGATGAGCAGGGTCATGAGGTTGCGCACGGAGAGTCCGTTGCGCGTCTGGCAGCCCAGGTCCTTCAGGCGGTCGCGCCCGTTGTCCTGGGCGGACAGGGCGGCCCAGTCCGTGCCGGCCAGCCGGGCGGTATCCTTGGTCTTGTACTCAAACTGCGCCCCACCCAATTCGCAAAACTCAAACTGGCTGGCGAAAAACTCGATGCGGCGCCGGACATCGGTCGGGAACGCAACCGCACGAATCTCCGTCTGCAGCCGGTCGATCTCGGCCTCGGTGAAGACGATGGCGCGGGGCACGACCTCCTCTGGACGGAGGTCGTCCTCGATGCGCGCCAGCAGGTCGCCGAGAAACCGGGGATTGAAGGCGAGCGCCTGGACGATGACATCGATGCGGTCGCGCAAGGCCTCGATCACCTGGTAGGTGCCGCCGCCCTGATCGTCATTGGCCGTCAGATACCAGGCGGATTCCGGGCATTCGAAGATGTGGTCGAGCAGCTCCGCGTAGCCGTCGCCCATCACCGTGAGCAGGGCGCTCTGGGTGCGGGTGGGGATGCGGTTGTACTCGTCGATGATCTTCACGCGCAGCCCCAGCCACTTGCGCCAGGCGATGCGGATGTCCTCCATCTTCTGCGCGCCCACCAAGTCGGCCGGGAGCGGATTGCCCAGCAGGTCGGCGATGGTCATCTGCGGGTGCCCGTGCTGCATGGCCCGGCGGACCTCGCGCACGGGATAGCCCGCGAGAACGCCCATGAGGAGGGCGCTGGCGGTCTTGCCGCGGCCGGGACCGCCGATGAAGAGACATTTCCGCCGCGTGGCGAAGGTCAGCAGCGGCAGCAGCACGAAACTCGAGTAGCTCTGGGCGGACGGCAGGGTGAGACGGCTCTTGGTGTCGCCCACCGTGAAGTCGCCCGATGGACCCTCGTTGTATTCAACATCGTAATGCGGGCTGATGATCGCCGAGTTGACGATCCAGAAGTAAGCCTGGCGCAGTTTCTCGTCGAGCGGCGCGGCTCCGGCGGGGTCCTCCGCCGCGGGTCCATCGGCCAGCGGGCCGCGGTAGAGGTCGGCGACGTCAAAGGTCCGGACCGGCGGCGCCGGTTGCGGATTGGTGGGTGCCTGGGAGACTTTCTGGAAGAGGGAGAAGACGGCCATGGCAAAAGCGGGATGGGATCGCGATCAGTCGGATTCAGCGCGGACGTTGCCGTCGAGCAAGGGTCATCGGACGGGGCGAGGCAAGACCCCTGCGGCGAGCCCGACTACTCGCGCCGGGCCGGCACCACCTTGCGCTCCCAAAAACCGATCCGCCAGCCGTCATCCTCGCCCAACACGCCGTACCACTCATACTCGGACGCGATCTTGTCGCCCAGAATCCGATAGAGGCGATTGCTGTCGCCATTGTCCCGCTGCAGCCAGAGCACGTACCGGATGTCGCGGCGGACCAGCCAGTCCAGAGGATCGGGCATGCGGTTGGAATAGAAGGCTTCGATCTCACGGCGTCGGCGCTCAATCTCCGGGTGCCCATCGCGCCAGAAGACGTCCTGATGGGCGACCCATCCGAGATAGGCCTGTTTGCCACCGAAGAGCGTGAGCACGCTGTGCTCCGAGTTCTCGCGGACCGGTCCGCTTTCCAGTGCGATGCCGTCGGGTCGGGACGCGAGGGCGCGCACCACGTTGTTATTGACCTGATGCTGGGTGATCCAGTGGTGGCCGGAGAGTTTGAAGGCCGATGGCTTTTCGCGCACGACAAAGGCGTGCGCGAGCCGGCCGCCATAGAGGCTCATGGTGATCAAGCCCAGGACCGTGCCCCAGCGGCAGAACCGGCTGGGCGAATCGAGATTGTTCGCCGCAAGCGTGATGATCATGCCGGCATAGATCCACGGCCACCACTTGAGCGTGCTGTTGTAGCGATTCCAGGTGCCGCCGAGCAGGTCGTCATTGAAGACGACATCGGCAAAGATCAGGAGCAACGCCCAGGTCACCGTCAGAAAGAGCGTAAAGCCCGGGCGCCGCCGGCTCCAAATGCCCAGCACGAGGAGCAGGAGCACAGGCCAGAACATCAGCACCCACTGACCGATCGGCGTACGTTCCGCCAGCGACGTCAATTTGAGTGAGGACTGCTGGGTGATCGGCTGGCTCGCAAAGGCAATCAGATGCGGCGCACACAGGCCCGCCGCTCCCAACCCGCCCGCCAGGGTCGGCCCGACCCAGTCAAACTCACGGCGACTGGAGCGATAAGCGCACACGCACACGACGAGGATGGCCTGCAGCGGCGCGACCCAGACATTGCCAATCAGAGCCACGGGCACCGTCGCGGCGAGCAGAGCGAATGCCCAGCTCCGCTCCCGTCCCTGGCTGCCCCGTTCCAAGGTGGCGATCACGAGGGCGGACAGGCCCAGCAGGAGAAATCCGAACAAGGGTGGGTGATACTCTCCGATGTAGATGAGGTAGCTGAACGCATCCATCGGGAACTCGGGCGCCAGCTCGTCCGGCCCGGGATTGAAGGTCCAGCCGATCGCCCGGCCGAGCGCGTTCCATTCGTGGTCACCCACGTGAAAGCCAAGAAACCGGGAACTCTGAAACAGCTCCGGACCCTTCTGGAGCAGGGCCGGCAGGCCGACACTGATGCCATTGCCTCCGACCAGCAGCGCGAGGATCACGAGGTAGGGCGCGGGCTTCCACGCGCAAATGACCCGGACCGCGGAGCCTGCCGCGGCCGTGACCAGACCCACGAGCACAGAAAAGCCAAGGTGGTACGCGACGCCACTGTCGACACCCAGGCCCCGCGCGATCCACGCCGCCGCGTAGTGCTGGAAGCCATAATAAAAACTGACATCGAACGGCGGCAGCCAGCGGTCCATGGCGGGGAGTTTTCCGCCCGTCATGTAGTCCTGGATAAACACCAGGTCCGGGATCCGCTCGGCCTCCAGGTCAATGTCCGGAAAGGCGCACCGCCAGGCCAGGCAATAGAAGAACCCCAGCGCAAACATCACCTCCACCTGTCGATGTTCTTGCAGCACCGCCCGCTGCCGCCAAATGAGCCAGAGACAAAGCGGCGCCGTGAGGATCACCACCGGCGGTCGTGCGCCGAGACCAACAAAGTGCTCAAGGCAAAACAACCCAAGCATGACCGCCAGGCCCCCTCCGATCCGCGCCATCGCGTAACTCCCCACCACGCTCCTGGCCAACAACGCCACGGCGGCGAGGTGCACCCAAATCAGAAGACTGACGAGCGTGAGGAGGACGAGGGTCATGGCATCGATGCGAGATCGGATCACAAACGTCCGCCCGCGAACGACCTGACGAGGCGAAGGGCTGCCCTTTCGGGTGTCAACCACTTGCACGCCACACCTTTGTCCCAACCCCGGACCCGGCATCAGTTTCACACGCTTTTGCAGGCGGGACGGATGGCCACCCCGGCGGCCCACGTGGCGCCGGGAGCCGACGGGTGGGAGGAAAAGGTCCGGGAGCGATTGCGGTTGCCTCCCTCCGGGACCTCAGGATGGAGTTCGCCCGCCCCACGGTCAGTCGCGTTCAACCCCTTCCCCATGTTTGGCATTCATCTTCTGGATTTCGCCGTCATCGTCGGCTACCTCGCCTTGGTCATTTTTCTGGGTCAGCGGGCGGCCAAAAAGGCCGGCTCAGGTCAGGAGAACTACTTTCTGGCCGGTCGAAAGTTGGGCAAGGTGTACCAGTTCTTTCTCAACTTCGGCAACTCGACCGACGCCAACGGGGCGGTGAGCGCCGCCAGCATGGTGTATCAGCAGGGGGTTTCGGGCATCTGGCTGGGGTTTCAGCTGATTTTTCTCAACCCGTACTACTGGTTCATGAACCTGTGGTTCCGGCGGGTGCGGTTGGTCACGACCGCCGACTTGTTTGAGGACCGCCTGGGCAGCCGCAAACTGGCCTCCTTCTACGCCGTTTTCCAGATGATCGCCTCGATCGTGGTGGTGATCGGGTTCGGCAATCTGGTGACCTACAAGATCAGCTCGGCCCTGGCTGTGAAGCCGGAAGCGAGCTGGACCGCGACCGAGCGCAGCGCCATCGAGGGGCACCGCGAGCTGCGGCAGCTGGAACTGGCAACCAAGGCCCGTCCTGCCACCGCGGCGGAGGAAGCACGTCTCAAGGTGCTGCGCGAGCTGGACGCCCGCGGTGAGCTCAAGAGCTACATCACCGCGCTCGATCCGCTGCCGTTCTACCTCGTCTACACGATTGTCGTCGGCGCGTACGTGATCCTCGGGGGCATGGCCGCCACTGCGGTCAACGAGGTGCTGCAAAGTCTGATCATCGTCGCTTTTTCGATCATCCTCATCCCGGCGGGACTGGCAGCAATCGGAGGGTTCAGCGCCCTTCAGGAAAAGGTGCCCGCCGCGATGTTTGAACTGATCGGGGCGGACGCTGCCAAGCAGCAGATCACGGCCTGGTCACTCTTTGCCATCGGGTTGGTGGCGCTGGTCCAGATCAATGGCATCATCGGCAACATGGGGATCAGCGGGTCGGCCAAGAACGAATTCGCCGCCCGCTTTGGCGCCGTCAGCGGCACCTACGCGAAGCGGCTGATGTTCATCATGTGGGCATTTGTCGGCCTGATCGCAGTGGCACTCTATCAGGGCGAGAACGCCCTGGCCGATCCGGACCTCGTTTGGGGCACGTTGTCGCGGCAGGTCCTGGGGCCGGGATTGTTGGGCCTGATGCTGACCGGAGTGCTCGCCGCCAACATGTCGACCGTGGCCGCACAGACGGTCTCCATCGCCGCACTCTTTGTTCGCAATGTCTATCGTCCCCTGCGGCCGGGAGCCAGCGAGGCGGCCTCCGTCGGTGCGGGCCGGGTCTCCATGTTCGCCGCCCTGGTTATCGGCATCATCGCCGCCCTGTCCATGGACAGCCTGCTGTCCGCGCTCCTGCTGGTGCAAACGGTAAGCGTGCCTTTCGGCGCCGCCATCATGCTCATGTTTTTCTGGCGTCGGCTGACGGTGGCCGGCACCTGGGTCGGCGTGCTGGGCGCCATTCTGATCAACGTGGCCGGGCCGCTCGTGCTCACGCATGTGCCCGCCCTGCGCACCCACGAGACGCTGGTGCAGCGGTCGGTCGACGCCCGCGGGCGGCCGGAACCGATCTACTTCGACAGCGTGGTGCGCGTCGATCCGACCAATCCCCAGAGTGCCCTGGAGGGACGCGGGCGCCTGCACCTGGAGCTGGTCTCGCTGCGACTGATGGGGGTGCACGTGGAATCGATGACGCCAAGCGGACGGTTCGCCGCGCGCTTCTTCTTCGACGCGCTCTTTCCGTTCGCCTTGCTGATCGGAGTGAGTCTGCTCACCCGGCCGCCGGCCGCCGAGCGGGTCAATGCCTTCTATGGCCGTATGAAGACCCCGGTGGGAGCCACGCCGGAGGAGGAGGAGGCCGGGGTGGCCGCCACCCGGCGCCAGCCGGATCGCTTCGACCATACCAAGCTCTTCCGTCACTCCTCGTGGGAGTTCACCAAGTGGGATCGCACGGACACGGTCGGATTTCTGGTCTGCTGCGCCATCTCCGGAGCGATCATCGGTCTCTTTGTCGTTCTCCTGCGCTGGGCCGGCCCGGGCTAAGCCGCGGGGAGAGAATGCAATCCGGCGGCGTTCGACGGTCCGCCCGGACCGCACCGCGCCGGGCCGTGCGCAGGTGACTTGCGAGCGTCGATCCGTGCCGCCGTGGGCTCACCGTGCAGGGTGCAATCGCAGCCCGGAACGGCGCCGGCCTAGGCTTGCCTGGATGGAGGCGGGCCCGCTAAACCGTTCCGATCCTGCGTCGCCTTTTCCTCGTGTCGTTCCTTTCCCCTGCCGATCCCGCCACGCCCGGCCGTCACCGGGATCCCCGTGTGCATCGGAGAGATGAATACGCAAGGAGCGCAGGGGCGTCCGGACCGGGACCGGTATCCGCGTCATGACTCCGTCCCCGACCGGAACGGAGGACGAGCATCGGTCCCCGGCCTCCCTCAGCGACCGGCCCGCGGCTGCGTGGCCGGCACTGGCCGCCTTCGCCGCGGCCTACTTCGCCGCGGCCATGCTCACGCATGTGCTCTCGCACGGGTCGGGCCGGATCGGCCGGCTGTGGCTGCCGGGCGGAGTTTTCCTCGGGGTGCTCCTGCTCACCGAGATGCGCACCTGGCCGCGCTGGATTGCTGCGGCCGCCGTCGGCTCGCTGGGGTTTGACCTGGTCGTCGACCATCATCGCACCCTGACCGCCATCGCTGTCATCTTCATCGGCAACACCGCCACCGCGGTGATCGGTGCCTGGGGGCTGCGCCGCTTTGTCGTCGAGCGGCCGGCGCTTTCCAGTTTGCGCGAACTGGCCGGCTGGGTCGTGCTCCCCGGGCTGGTCGCCATTCCGTTCTCGGCCACGTTGGGATCGCTGGCGGTGGACGACTTCGATTCACCCACGTTTGTGGCCACCTGGATCACGTGGTTCATGAGCCACGCCCTGGGCTCGCTGCTCGTGGCCACCACCCTCATCGCGTGGAGAGATTCCCTGCGCCTGCCCCTTCAGTGGAGCCCACCGCGACGAAGGTGGGAGCCCGTTCTGCTGGCCATCGGCCTGATGGTCTCAGTCGCCCTGGTCGCCCTGCACGCACGCACCGGCGACTTCGTACCGCGGTACCTCGTGCTGCCGTTTATCGTCTGGTCCGCGGTCAGCTTCGGTACCCGCGGGGTCACCCTGGTGAGTCTCGGCACCGCCCTCACCGCCGGCACCTTTTCCGCGCTGGGCCACGGCAGCGTGGTCATGGAGCACCTCGCGCCTCTGGCGCAGGCGGTGGAACTGGAAACGGCGCTGATCATCCTCGCCCTGTTCGGCCTGGTGCCCGCCATCGTCATCAGCCAGCTCCGCCAAACCGAGGCCGACCTGCGCGAGAGCGAGCGCCGACTCCAGCTGGTCCTGCGCGGAACCAACGACGGTTGGTGGGATTGGGACTTGATCGAAGACCGGATCTTTTACTCGCCGCGTTGGTGGGCCATGCTCGGCTACGAGGCCGGCCAGCCGCCCGCCGACGCGAACGTCTGGCGGCGACTGACCCATCCAGACGACCTGCCACGTGTCGAAGCAGCCCTGGCCGTCGCGTTTAACTCCCGCCAAATCACCCTCGAAGTCGAGTTCCGCCTGCGCCACAAGCTGGGCCACGCGGTGCCGGTGCTGGCCCGCGCCCATATCGTGCGCGACGACGCGGGTCGCGCGCTGCGCATCTCGGGCTGCAACATGGATCTGACGGAACGCAAGCGCGCGGAAACCGCCCAGCGGCTGGCGCGCTCCACCATCGATCGTGCCACCCTCGCCATCTTCTGGGCCGATCCGGAGGGGCGCTTCGCCGACGTCAACGACTTCGCGGCCTCCACCCTAGGCTACACTCGGGAGGAACTGCTCCGGTTGCACATTGGCGAGGTCGACACCCACGCCACTCCGGAGCGCTGGCCCCGCTACCGCGACGAGCTGCGCGAAGCCGGCACCCTCACCTTTGTCACCCGGATGCGCCGTCGCGACGGGAGCCGGTTCGAAGCCGAGATCCACGCCCACCACCTGGCGCTGGCCGACCGCGAGGTCATCTTCTTCTTTGCGCGCGACATCACGGAAAAAGTCGCGGCCGAGCGGGGGCTGCGCGAGCAAACCCGCTTTGTCGAAACGGTGCTGGAGAATGCCCCCACCGGCTTCGCGGTCTTCCATCCGGAAACCGGCCAGTCGCGCTATGTCAGCGCCCGTTTTGAGGAAATCTACGGCGTGCCCCGGGGCTCTTTTCACACGGTGGACGACTTCTTTCGTCTGGTTTTCCGCGATCCCACCGAACGGACCCACACCCGCGAGGCCATCATGGCCGGTCTTGCCTCCGGTCAGGCCGACCGCATGCGCTGGGACGCGATTCCACTCGAACTCCCATCGGGGGAACGGCGCTTCATCACCTCCATCAACATTCCGCTGCCGGACCAGAAGCTCATGGTCTCGACGGTTCAGGACGTGACCTCGCGGGTGCAACTCGAGGAGCAGCTGCGGCAGTCGCAAAAAATGGAGGTGGTGGGCCAGCTCGCCGGAGGCGTCGCCCACGACTTCAACAACATCCTCCTCGGCATCATGCTCAACGTGGAGCTGCTGAAGGTCGACTCGAACGGGCCGGTCGACTCCAGCCACCCGGTCAACCAGATCGAGAACCTCGCCCGGCGCGCGGCCCGCCTGACGGAGCAGCTGCTGATGTTCGCCCGCCGGCAGGCGATCCGGACCCGGACGTTCGACGTGAACCTCTCGCTCGACCAGCTGCTGCAGATGCTGCACCGGCTGCTGGGCGAACACGTCACGGTCAAATGGGTACGGCTGGACCCGCACCTCTGGGTGGAGGCGGATTCAACCCTGATCGACCAGGCGGTGACCAACCTGTGCGTGAACGCCCGCGACGCCATGCCGCAGGGGGGCGTGCTCACGCTCGAGACGCAGCGGGTGCGGATCGACGAGGAGGAGGCCCGCCGGCACGCCGGCGCCCGTCCCGGCGGTTTTGTCTGTATTCGAATTTCCGACACGGGCAGCGGCATGCCGCCGGAGGTGCTGGCCCACATCTTCGAGCCCTTTTTCACGACCAAGGACGTCGGCAAGGGCACCGGCCTGGGCCTGGCCTCGGTCCATGGCATCATCCACCAGCACCGGGGCTGGATCACGGTCGAAAGCACGGTCGGGGTCGGCAGCACGTTCCGGATCTACCTGCCGGAGGCCGCCCCTGCCTCCGCCGAGCCGGTGGCTCCCGCCGCGCGTCCGGAGCGTCGCGGGGGCACCGAGACCATCCTGCTGGTCGAGGATGAGGATGTGGTGCGGTCGCTCAATCTACGGGTCCTCAAACGCTTGGGCTACACCGTCATTCCCGCCGTCAACGGGCACGACGCCCTCCGAGTCTGGCGGGAATACCCGGGGGAAATCGATCTGCTCTTCACCGACGTCGCCATGCCGGGCGGCATGACCGGCGTCGAGCTGGCCGAACGTCTGCGAGCTCTGAAACCGGCGCTGAAAGTGTTGCTGACCAGCGGTTACAGCACCGATTTGACTCCCGGGGAGGCCGCCGCCCGCACCCGCTACGCGTTCCTCGCCAAGCCCTACGAGCTGAGTCGTCTGACCGAAATCTTACGTCAGTGTCTCGACCAACCGGCTCCTTGACCCGGGAGCGTTCACGTAACCGAAATCGATGGTCCTCGTTTCAACAGCTTCCGCCTGCTCAATGTAGGGCTGCCCCTCGCGGGCACGCCGGCACCGCGGAGCGGTGAAGAGCGAAGGTCGAAAGGTGAAGCGTGAAACAAACGAGGCTCGGCCGCAAGGGCCGGCCCTACAATTGCAAGACCTTAGGTTAACGCTGATGGGTCAATGAAACGGTACGGTTTGCGCGCGCGGTTGGACTTGCGCAACTTCCTGTTAGGCTGAAGCCTCCAGCATGACCTCGCAACTCGAAGCGCCCGCCCGCGCCCGCCTGGGTTTCGGTCTGCCGCTCGTCCTGCTTTTTGCCCTGCTGCTGGTCATCAGCTGGATCCTGTTTCGACGCGAACACCGCCAGATCGAACTGGCTCTGCGCGAGCGCGAGGCCATGCGGGTTGGTCTGCTCACCCGGTCCGGTCAGGAGGAACTGATCGCGACGGTGAACACCTTGCGCATCCTCGTCGACAGCGACGCCATCCGCAAGGTACTCGACGACCCCTCCGGCTCGAACCGGGCCAGCGCCGAGGCTCGCGTGGCGTTTGTCAGCCGGCTGCACCCGAACTTCGACAAGGTGCGTCATATCGACGAGACGGGCCGCGAGGCACTCCGGGTCAACCAAGGGGGGGTGATCGTACCGGTCGCCGCACTGCAGGACAAAGCCGAACGTCCGTTTTTCCAGCGCTCCTCCAGCCTGTCCGCCGGCGAACTCTACGTGTCCGCGTTCGACCTCAACATGGATAGCGGTGTCATCGAGGAGCCCCACAAGCCCACGCTGCGTTTCGCCGTGCCGGTCTTCAACTCGGCCGGGCAGTCGCGCGGCATCCTCATCATCAACTACCTGGGTGGCCGTCTGATCGAGCGGCTCCAGTCGCTTACCGCGCCGTTCTCCGGCCGTTTCCGGCTGCTCAACGCCGGGGGGTATTGGATCCGCGCCGCCGATCGCCAGTACGAATGGGGCTTTCTGCTGCCGGGGCGGCAGGACGCCAGTCTCGCCCGATCGGACCCTCTTCTCTGGGACCTGATTCGGACCACACCAACGGGTCAGGCGCGTCACCATGGCGGGCTCTTCACCTGGCAGCGGATCACCGCCCGGGACTGGGTCCCGGGTGACACCCCGCGCATCCTCGCCGAGGACGAGTTTCTTGTCATCGCATCGGAGGTGTCCGCCGCCGAATGGGACGACTTGTTCGACGGACTGCGCGCCATCTTTATCGCCAGCTGCATAGGCACGTTCGGCCTCGCCGCCATCAGTTTCGGAATCTACCGCGCCCGTCGCTCCGCCATCGACGCGCTGAGCGCGAGCGAACGGAATCTCGATGTCACGCTGTGGTCGATCGGCGACGGCGTGCTCGCCACCGACGGCGAGGCGCGGGTCACGCGCATGAACCGCGTGGCCGAGCAGCTCACCGGCTGGACGCTGGCCGAGGCGCGAGGCCGGCCGGTTGAGGATGTGTTCCGTGTCCTCCACGAAAAGACGCGCCGGCCGGCCTCCATCCCGGTCGCCTCGGTCATCGCCCACGGCAAAGCCCAGGAGTTGGTCAACCACACCCTGCTCATTTCCCAGGATGGCCGGGAGCACGGCATCGCCCACAGCGCCTCTCCCATCCGCGATCCGGCGGGGCGCATCCTGGGGGCCGTGCTCGTGTTCCGCGACGTCTCCATCGATCGGGAAAACGCCCGCCGGATCGAAGCCGCCCACCGCGAGTTGCATGACCTGCGCGTCGCCCTCGACCAGCACTCGCTCGTCACGATCACCGACCCGCGGGGTCGCATCACCTTCGTCAACGACCGCTTCTGCGCCGTGTCCGGCTACACGCGTGAGGAGTTGATCGGACGCGATCCCCGCATCGTCAATTCGGGGCTGCATCCCAAGTCGTTCATCAGCGATCTATGGTCCACCCTGGGCCAGGGACGGGTCTGGAACGGCACGCTGCGCAACCGGACCAAGTCGGGCGCCTACTTCTGGGTCGACGCCACCATCCAGCCGTTTCTCGGACCCGACGGTCAGCCGATCCAGCACGTCGCCATCCTCTCCGACATCACCGGGCTCAAGGTCGCGGAGGAAAAGCTTCGCCTGGCTTCCAGCCGCCTCGCCCTCGCCACCGAGGCGGCCCAGCTGGGAGTCTGGGAGTTCGATCCGGCGTCCGGCCATCTGCATTGCGACGAGACCATGTGTCGTCTCTACGGTCTGGAGACGGCAGAATTCGTGGGCAGCACCCAGCGCCTGGAGGAGCGGCTGCACCGGGACGATCGGGCCCGGCTGCGCAGCGAGATGGAACGATCCCTCCGTCAGGGCGAAGCCTTCGACCTGGAATTCCGCATCATTCGACCGGACGGCTCGCTTCGTCACATCAAGTCGGTGGGAAAGACCTTGCGGGACGACGAAGGTCGGTCGGTGCGCATGCTCGGCATCAACTGGGACATCACGCATCGGAAGCGCTTCGAGCTCCTGCATCAGCAGTTCCGTGCCCTTTTCGAATCGTTGCCCGGGCTCTACGTCGTGCTCACCCCGGACTTCACGATCGTGGCGGCCAGCGACGCGTACCTGCAGGCCACGCGCACGCTCCGCGAGCGCATCATGAACCGGAATTTTTTCGAGGTCTTCCCCGACAATCCCGCCGCACCGGCCCCGACCGGCTCCAGCCAGGTGCGCGCCTCCTTGCAGCGCGTGCTGGAGACGACCCGGACCGACACCCTGGCGTTGCTGCGTTACGACATGAGGGGACCGGACGGCGGGTTCGAGGAACGGTACTGGAGTCCCGTCAACTCGGCGGTGGTGGCGGCGCAGGGGGATGTCGACTACCTCATCCACCGGGTCGAGGATGTCACCGCCTTCGTGCAGCAGCGCCAGCGCTCCGACCCAGGCCCGATCGATGGCAACGTCAGCCTGCGTCTCGAACGGATGGAGGCCGAAGTTTACCAGCGCTCGCAGGAGATTCAGTCGATCAACCGCCAGCTGCAATCCGCCAATGCGGAGTTGGAAGCGTTCTCCTACTCGGTATCGCACGACCTGAGGGCGCCGCTGCGTCATATCCACGGATTCGTTGAGATGCTCACCCGCGAGTCCGGTGCGGTCCTTTCGGAAAAGGGTCACCGCTACCTCCGCACCATCGCCAACGCCAGCCGCGAGATGGGACAGTTGATCGACGATCTGCTCTCGTTCTCCCGCATGGGTCGCGCGGAAATGCACGAGACCTCGATCGACCTCCTTCCCCTGATCGAAGAGACGCGTCGCGGCCTGGAGCCGGTGATCGGTGATCGTGAGATCCACTGGAAGATTGCCCCCCTGCCCCGTATTCAAGGCGACCCGGCGATGCTTTCGCAGGTGTTCGTCAATCTGCTGGGGAACGCGGTCAAGTACACCCGTGGCCGCACCCCCGCCGAAATTGAGATCGGCGTGGGCGGCGAAGAGGACGGCCGGATCATCTTCTTTGTGCGCGACAACGGTGCGGGCTTCGACCCGCGCTATGCGGGCAAGTTGTTCGGCGTCTTTCAGCGCCTGCACCGCGCCGACGAGTTCGAGGGCACCGGCATCGGCCTGGCCAATGTGCGCCGGATCATGACCCGCCACGGTGGCCGTACCTGGGCCGAGGGCCAGGTCAACCAGGGCGCCACGTTCTTCTTCACCCTCCTGCCTGCCACCCGTCCTTGATTCCCTTTCCATGATCCTGCGCTACCGACCCTACACCCTCGAGCTGAATCACGCGTTCACCATCGCCACCAGCTCGCGCACCTCCACGCCGGCCATGCTGGTCGAGGTCGAGCGCGACGGCGTGATCGGCTATGGCGAAGCGGCGATGCCGCCCTACCTCGGCGAATCACAGGAGACCGCCACGCGCTTTTTCCAACGCGTGGACCTGTCGCGCTTCGCCGATCCCTACTGCCTCGAGGAAATCCTGCCCGCCATCGACGCCCTCGCCCCGGGCAATACCGCAGCCAAGGCCGCGATCGACATTGCCCTTCACGACTGGATCGGTCGCCGCCTCTCCGCCCCCTGGCACCGTATCTGGGGATTGAATCCGCATCGCGCTCCGGTGACCTCCTTCACGATCGGCATCGATACCCCGGAGGTCGTGCGGGAGAAGACCCGGGCCGCCGCTCCGTACAAGATCCTCAAGGTCAAACTCGGCCGCGACAATGACGAGGAGCTGATCGAGACCATCAGGAGCGTCACCGACACGCCGTTGACGGTCGATGCCAACCAAGGCTGGCGGGAGCGCGAGACGGCCCTGCGGAAGATCGAGTGGCTCGCGACCCGCAATGTGCTCTTCATCGAGCAGCCCATGCCCAAGGAGCAGCTCGAAGACACTGCCTGGCTCCGCGAGCGCAGTCCCCTGCCCCTCATCGCCGACGAAAACGTGCAGCGGCTGGCCGACGTGGCGCGGCTCGCCGGCGTGTTCGACGGCATCAACATCAAGCTGATGAAGTGCACCGGCCTGCGCGAGGCCCATGCCATGATCACCCTCGCCCGCGCCCTCGGGTTGAAGACGATGCTCGGCTGCATGACGGAAACCTCCTGCGCCATCTCCGCCGCCGCCCAGCTCTCCCCCCTCGTCGACTGGGCCGACCTCGACGGAGCCCTGCTCATCCGCAACGACCCCTTCCTCGGCGCCACGGTGGTCGACGGCCGTGTCACCCTGAACGACCACCCTGGCATCGGCGTCAGCCCGCGCACGAGTCATCGATCCCAGTAGCGACGCATCGCCCGGTGGGCGTAGGGCCGCGGCCCGAACGCCGTGCTCTTCGGCAATGGTTCGCTGGGTGGCATCAGTTCGTCGACCACCAAGCGCGCGCGAAACGGTGCCGCGCTACTACGCCTTCAAACAGCCGATCAGCTACACTCTGACCGTGACGACCAAGCTCTAGGCCCCTTGATGCCTTGCCGAAGGCGTATTCCTCCGGCGAGGCTGATTCGCTGCGGGGGTATCACCGTACTGGCACGCCCTGGGTAGAAGTCGATGAATCCTCTGCGCCTCAGCATGAGGTGTCATGGATTCTGCCCTACAGGGAGGCTAGCGACTCCCTAGCCTCCGGCCGATCGACGGCTTTCGTGACTTCCAGAGATTCACGAGATGACGGGATTAAGGGCATTGTCACGGGCCCTTTGACTCCCCACGTTTGCAACCGCTCGCTCAGCCCATTCACCGTGTGGACCTTTTTCTGCCTTTTTTTGATCGGACACCGCCGGCGAAACCGGAGCACGGTGCCGGCCGGATGGCGCGCATGGGTTGCAGCAGCCGTAGCGGGAGGGTGCATGGCGCCTCCGATCCTTGCACAAGCCACACCCAAGATCGTTCCCTTGACGCGAGTGGTGCAGGCCGCCCCGGTGAGGGAGACGCCACGCGATGACCTTTCCTACCGACTGACGCGCTGGACGGTCGAGGACGGGCTGACGGAAAACGAAGTGCTCGCCGTCGCGCAGTCAGCCGACGGACATCTCTGGTTCGGCACCAGCGGAGGGTTGGTGCGTTACAACGGCACCAACCTGAAGCGGATCGACGATCGCCCTCAACCTACCGTGCCGCCGATGACGCGAAATGATCGGATCCAGGTGCTGCTCCCGACACGGGACGGCACGTTATGGATCGGCACGGGCGGCAACGGGCTGGCTTGGATGAGGGACGAGGCCTTCGGTGTCTTCGAACGTCACAAAGAACTTCCGGGTGACATCCAGGCGCTGGCGGAAGACACCCAGGGCAGACTGTGGATCGGCACCACCGGCGGCTTGTTTTGCTGGGACGGCAAGACTCTCGGTGAAATCGGCCACCCCACGAACACCGCGATGGAAGCGGTCGCCGATCTGCTGCCTGAGCCGGACGGTTCAATCATCGTCGGCTGGCGCGACGGTCCGCCCCTTCGATGGGACGGGAATAAATTCCACCTCCTCATTCCGGAACGCCAGTTTCCTTTGGGCGCCGGCGTCAATTCCCTGGGACGCGACGCCAACGGCGTGCTTTGGTGCGGGCTTCGACCCAGTGGGGTACTTGGACTCAAGCCCGACGGACGTGTGACCACCGAGAGCGAACTCCGAGGCCTGCCCAGCCAGGTGGTGGTGACAGACTGGTTGCGCGATCGCTCCGGCAAGCTGTTTGCCGGGACGTCGGCCGGACTGTTCGAGTTTCGAAAAGGAGAGTTCCGCCGCATGGCGTCCATCTCGTCTCCCATCGTGGAGAACGTGCGTGACTTGTTCCAGGACGCCGAAGGATCCTTGATTGTCGGGAGTGGACAGGGCGCCCTGCTCATCTCCGGCGAATCAGTCCGTTTGGTGCGCAGTTCAACCGGCATGAGTCCGGAAGACACCCGTAGCGTGATGATGGACCGAGAAGGATGGCTCTGGATTGGCTCCGACTCCAGCGGACTGAGTCGGATGAAGGACGGACAGATCGAGCGGCTACCCCTCCAATCAAGCAATCCTGCGCTGGAGCCTGGCGTGCTGGCGATGGAGCAGCGACGTGACGGATCCCTGGCGACAGGCACCAGCGACGGAGTCTACCTTGTCGAGAACGGCAAGGCCAAGGCGGCGCCGGCAACCTGGGGGGTCGGCGGAACCGCGGTCCGTGCCATCGTTGAAGATCAGCAGGGCAATCTCTGGATCGGTGGCGAAGGGCTGGGCGTGGTCATTATTCAGGCGGATGGTTCGCGACGTTCCGACGCATTGGCAGCACGCCTGCCCAAGCACGGCGTCCGATGTCTTCTGGCGGATAAAGCGCAAGGAATGTGGGTGGGCACGGACGAGGGGTTGGTGCACGTGGGACCGGAGAGAAACCAGCGTTACAGCAGCGGCCGGGGCGGCCTGCCCCACGAGTCGGTGCAGGCCCTCCTGCAAACCGACGACGGGGCATTGTGGATTGGCACTGCAGGGGGGCTGGCCCGACTGCGCAACGGACAGATGCGGCAGTGGACCCGCGGGGACGGACTCCGGGATCAACGGATATTCTCCCTGATTGACGACCGCTCGGGCGGGATCTGGATCAACAGCCCTTCGGGAATCTACGGCCTAAGAGTCTCGAATCTTGAAGGCGGACCGGAGGGTAGTGGCATCCCGGTGGGCTCGGCCATCCTGGGAGCGCGCTACGGCATCATCGGTGGAACCTACCGAGGTGGGGCTCAACCCGCGACCGCGCGCGGTCAGAGTGGCGAGCTCTATTTCACCTCCGCCTCGGGCCTGGTCGTACTCGATCCCCTTTCCTTCGCGCCCGCCGTGCAACCACCCAAAGTTGTTCTTGAGCGGGTGGAGTTTAACAACTCCCGCGTGAAGCTTCGAGACGGTGAATATCTAGCAGGTCCCGGCAACGGCCTGCTGGCCATCAAGTTTTCCGCCCTCAGTTTCCGGGATAGTCAGCTGAATCAATTCCGCTACCGGCTGGAAGGAGTGGACGCCGACTGGGTTTCCGTGAACCGCCGGCGCGACACGCTCTACACCAACTTGGCACCGGGACTCTACCGGTTTCAAGTCCTGGCGAGCAACAGCGACGGCGTCTGGAATCTCGACGGCGTAACGGCCAACATCCGTGTGCTTCCCCGATTCTACCAGACGCTTTGGTTCCGAGTGTGTGCCGGGGTGCTTTTGGCCGGTCTCCTCGGCCTCGGGTACTGGCTGCGTTTCCGGCTGCTTCGCCTGACGCAACGCCAACTCGAGCGACAGGTCGCCGAACGTACTCGCGCTCTGCAACACGAGATCGACCAGCGACTGCGAACGGAGGAGCAACTGCGCCACACGAGCGAGCTCCTCTCCCGAGCATTTCGGGCGAGTCCGGTTCCCCTCATGCTTTGCCGGGTCGAGGACGGAACCGTGGTCGAGGCCAACGCAGGGCTCGCCGAACTCGCCGGAAGGTCGTTGGAACGCGTGCTCGGTCGTCCGGACTCCACCCTGGATCTTTGGCCGTCACCCGATGAACGGGACGCCGTTTTCTCGGAGATTCGCGCCGGGCGGACAGTCCACAATCGCGAGTTGCTGGTCGTGAGGCCCTCGGGAAACCGTCGCCTGCTGATGTCGGCAGAGGATTTTGAGCTGCCCACCGGCCGTCATGCCCTCTTCGTGGTGCTCGACATCACGGAACGCTCCGCGCTCGAAATGCAGGTTCACCGCCTGCAGAAAACGGAGGCGATTGGAACGCTGGCGGCCGGAGTGGCGCATGACTTCAACAATCTACTGACGATCATCGGCGGCCATGTCTCACTGATTCTCGATGTCTCCCAACTGACCACCGAAGACCGGGATGCTCTTGAGCAAGTCCGCACCGCTGTCACCCGGGCGGCGAAACTCACCCAGCAGCTTCTGGCGTACAGCCGGCGGCAGCAGCTCGATGTGAAACCGTTCGAGGTCAATCCGATGGTGGTGCGGCTGACCGGTCTGCTGGCTCCGGTCATGGGCGAAACGATCCAGGTCGTCCACCAACTCGACCCGTCTGTGCCGGCTGTGGTGGGCGACGAACATCAGATCGAGCAGGTCGTGATCAACATGGCGGTCAACGCCCGCGACGCGATGCCACGCGGAGGCGAGTTGCGCCTGTCGACATCGGTGGTGGACCTGACGGACCGCAGCCCGCCGCGCGACTCCGATGCCCTGCCAGGCCGCTACGTGCGTCTGACCTTGGAAGACACGGGCGCGGGCATGGACGCGGAAACGTTGTCCCGAGTATTCGAACCGTTCTTCACCACCAAGGAGGTCGGGCGCGGGACCGGACTCGGCCTCGCCACCGCCTTCGGCATCATCAAACAGCATCAGGGGTGGATTGATGTGCACAGCGAGCCCGGGCGCGGGACCACGTTTGAAGTCTTCCTGCCTGCCACGGCCGCAACGGTCTCCTTTTCTCCGCCCACGTTGTCACCGAAGCGCGCAGCCGCGGGAGGCGAATGCATTCTGGTGGCCGAGGATGAGGCGAGCGTCAGGCAGTTCGTACGCTCGATCCTCTTGCGCCATGGATACAAGGTGATCGAAGCCAGCAACGGTCCCGAGGCCTTGAAACTGGCACGGAACCACGACGGGCAGATTCAGGTGCTTCTGACCGACTTTGTGATGCCCGAAGGAATGAACGGCCGGGAGTTGGCGGACGTCCTGCTCCAGGAGCGGCCCGCCTTGAAGGTCATCGTCTGTACGGGCTACAGTACCGAATTGGTCGGACTGGGTAATACACGAAACCTCACGGTCCTCCGCAAACCCTTCGAGGCCGAGGAGCTGCTGGCCATCCTCCATCGCGTGCTGTCTGCGTAGTACGATCCTTGTCACGACTCGACACCATCGCTGCCACGACCCACCTGCTCCTTGCGCGGGGTCGGGCTTCAGCGTCCTGCGTCCCAGACTCGGCACAAAGTGCAGGCTTAACTGCACCAACCCACGGCAGTCGACTTTTTGTCCCGGGAGGGCCGAAGCCCCGAAACCACAGTTGAAACCGTCCTGGACACGGATCAACCTGCTCCCACCACCGACCGTGACCAAGGTCACTGTGGCTCGAACTCCATGTCCTCCTCCCTTCGTCTTCGTGAGAAAATCGGTCAGCTTCTGATGGTCGGGTTCCGTGGTGCCGAACCGGGCGAGTGCAGCCTGATCGAGCGCGATCTGCGCGACCACGCGGTGGGCGGCATCGTTCTCTTTGATCAGGAAATGGTCGATGCCACGGCCCGGCGACGCAACGTGGTCTCACCCGACCAGGTCAAACGCCTGGTCGCCCACCTGCAGGCATGCGCCCGACAGCCGGGGACGTTGCTGGTCTCAATCGATCAGGAGGGAGGTCGCGTCAATCGGCTGAAAGCCGACTACGGCTTTCCGCCCAGTGTGTCTCAGGACGAACTGGGTCAACTCGACCAGCTTGAGGAAACCACCCGCCAGGCCCGGATCACCGCCCGGACGCTCGCCAGCGTCGGCATCAACTTCAACCTCGCTCCGGTGGTGGACCTGGACGCGAATCCGAACAATCCCATTATCAAGGGCAAACGGCGTTGTTTCTCCTCCGACCCGGAACGGACCGCCCGCCATGCCAGCGCCGTGGTGCAAGCCCACCGCGATGAAGGCGTGCTGACGTGCCTGAAGCACTTCCCGGGACATGGAAGCGCGGCCGGCGACACCCATCTCGGCCTGGTCGACGTCACCCAGACGTGGAGTGAAAAGGAACTGATCCCTTTCCAGCGTCTGATTACGGCGGATCTTTGCGACGCGGTCATGAGCTGCCATGTCTTCAACGCGCGGCTCGACCCGGACCGGCCCGCCACCTTGTCGCGGGCCGTCATCACGGGTCTTCTCCGGCAAAAGCTGGGCTTCCAGGGCGTGGTGACGAGCGACGATATGGAAATGCGCGCCATCTCCAGTCAGTATGGCCTGGAGGAATCCGTGCCGTCCGCGATCGAGGCCGGCATCGATGTGCTCTGCTTCGGCAACAACCAGAGCTACGATCCCGACATCGCGCCGAAGGCCATCGACATCCTCGTCCGTGCCGTCTCCTCCGGTCGGATCCCCGAAGCCCGCATCGATGAATCAGTTCAGCGTATCCAGTCGCTGAAACTCCGGATGGGGGTGAAGCCATGATCCGATCCTCCCCTGTAGGGCTGGCCCTCGCGGCCACGCCTCCTCCGCCCGCGTTTCGCCCCGCGCGTTGCGTCACCTCCGCCCAGCGAGGCGCGCCCGCAAGGGGCGGCCCTACATCGGGCTTTTGCATCCTGCTGCTTCTCTTTCTCGCGCCGCTGCTGCTGGGCGGCTGCCATCTGGCGCGTCCGCGGACGTTCGTGCCCCGCAAGGGGGACGAGATCATCGTGGCGGGGCGGATGTTTCACACGGGAACCCGGGTCGTGACCTGGATGGACCCGGGCGGCTACGATGCCTACCGGGTCGAGCGCCGTTTCGCCCCCATCGCCGAGAGCGGCTGGGAATCCACCGCCGCTGCCGTCAAGGCCCTGCGCACGCCGAATCGCTACGGCCTGCGCAAAAACGGCCTGTCAGACGCGGAAATCGAGCGCGTGCGCGGCGGGGGCTGGGACCTGCCGACGTTGCAGCGAGTGGTGGACCAGTTTGTCCTGCACTACGACGTCTGCGGCATCAGCAAGTCGTGCTTCAATGTGCTGCACGACCACCGCGGATTGAGCATCCACTTCATGCTCGATATCGATGGCACGATCTACCAGACGCTCGATCTGAAGGAACGCGCCTGGCACGCCACGACGTCCAATGATCGCTCCGTCGGTATCGAAATCGCCAATATGGGTGCCTATCCCCCGGCCGACACGAAGCCGCTCCAGGACTGGTACCGTCCGGGGCCGGACGGGCAGCCGGTCATCACCGTGCCCGAGCGCCTGGGCGACCCGATGCTGCACACTCCGGACTTCGTCGGCCGTCCCGCCCGGCCCGCACCAGTCACGGGTGACATCCAGAACACCACCCTCGTGCAGTACGACCTTACTCCGCAGCAGTACGCGGCCCTGATCAAACTCACCGCCGCGCTGTGCAAGGTCTTCCCCCAGATCTCCTGCGACTACCCGCGCGACGCCACCGGGGAGCTGATTCCGCGCAAACTTCCCGACGAAGACCTCGCCCGGTTCAAAGGTGTGCTCGGTCACTACCACATCCAGACCAACAAGACCGACCCCGGCCCCGCGCTGCAGTGGCCCAAAGTCATCAACAGCGCCCGCCGCCTGCTCGGACTCCCCGCTCTGCACCGCGATGCGGTGAAGAGTGAAGGGCGAGGAGTGAAGGGCGAAAGTTCAGAAAATCCGAAGACTTGATCCGGACCCTTCAGCGTTAGTGCTCAGCGTTCACTCCCCCGCCTCCGCCACCTTCTTCCCAAACCCCGGCTCGATCCGGACCATCGCAGCCACAGCGAACGAGGGGATGGTCGCGACACAGACCCAGATGAAGAAGTTCACGTAACCGAGGTGATCCTGGAGCCAGCCTGCCGGCATGCCCGGCAGCATCATGCCGAGGGCCATGAACCCGGTGCAGAGCGCATAGTGCGCCGTCTTGTGCTCTCCCTCTGCGACCATCATCATGAACACCATGTAGGCGGTGAACCCAAAGCCGTATCCAAACTGCTCCAGGACCAGCCCCCCGGCGACGACGGCGAGCTGGTCGGGCTGCACCACTCCCATGGCCACATACACGAGATTCGGCACGTTGATGGAAATCACCATGGGCCAGAGCATGCGCTTCAGCCCGAAGCGTGAAATGAGGTACCCGCCCAGCAATCCGCCCAGCGTGAGCGCGATCACTCCGGCCGTGCCATAGGCGAGGCCCACGTCCTGGGTCGTGAGGCCGAGGCCGCCCTTCTCCCGTCCATCCAATAGAAACGGCGTCACCAGCTTGAGCAACTGCGACTCCGCGAAGCGATAAAGCAGGAGAAATCCGAGAATGGAGAGGATCGCGGGTTTCCGGAAAAAGGCGCCGAACACCTCGATGAATTGGGTCAGCACGCCGCGTCCAGACCGCACCGCCCGGTCCTCGGCCGGACGGGGGAGCGCCCAGACATGGTACGCGCCGATCAACGCCATGAAGACGGCCAGCAGGATCAGCACATACACCCAGGCCTGGACCACACTCCCAAGGGTGGTCTGCAGGTGTCCGGCCAGATACACCAGCCCTCCCTGCCCCGCGATCATCGACAGGCGGTAAAAGGTGCTGCGCACGCCGACGAACGCGGCCTGCTGGTGGCGTTCCATCGCGAGGAGATAAAACCCGTCGGCCGCAATGTCATGCGTCGCGGAACTGAACGCCATCAGCCAGAACATGGCCAGCGAGAGCTGGAAGAACTTCGAGGTGGGCAGCGTCAGTGCCACCATGGCCAGCGCTGCGCCGATGCCGAACTGGAGGGTGACGATCCAGAAGCGCTTGGTCCGAAACATGTCCACCAGCGGCGACCACAGCGGCTTGATGACCCACGGAAGATTCAGCCAGCTCGTGTAGAACGCGATCTCGGTGTTCGAGATGTCGAGGTTCTTGTACATGACCACCGACAGCGTCATGACGACGACATACGGGATGCCCTGTCCGAAATAGAGTGTCGGTATCCAACGCCAGGGATGCTGTTTCACGGCGGGGGGTGTCGGCGTCGGGGTCATGGGGGTCAGAGGGATAAACAGTCGGTCATGGGTTCAGTCCGCCGGCTTCGTCAGCACCACGACGCGCTCGCTCTCCTGGCCGAGGCGGTCGATCACGCTCAGGACCATGGCCTCCACCGGTCCACGTGCCGGATCGATCGTCAGCGGCACGTCGCGGTTGCCCACCGGCTGCAGGGAGAAGGTCCACGCGCCACCCGCCTTGCGCCAGACGGCGAGGTGGGTCAGGTCGGTCGCATCCATGGTGGAGACACGGATCCGGCGGCGCTCGGGCGCACCGGTGAGGCGGGCGCTCTGCACCCGTGGTTTCGCCGGGGTGCTCTGCGCCAGCCAGGGCGTGGCCGGCACGAGCGCCGGCTGGACATAGGGGCGGGCCTGCAGTTGGGTCGCCAGGCCGCGGCGGTCCTGCTTGAGGGCCACCATGCTGAAGTGCACATGTCCGCCGACCTCGGGGCGGCGGCGCAGGAGGTCGATCTGGCTGAGGATCTCCTCCGCCTGCCATCCGCGGGCCGTGTCCGCCACCTGGCTGGTGTACAATCCGGGCCAGAGGTGACGACGCCGGGGGTTTTGTCGTATCCAATAATCCATCAGCACTTCGAAGGACTGGGCCTTCTGCGCGATCGGCCAGTACAGCTGGGGGCTGAGGTAGTCCATCCAGCCTTGTTCGACCCACAACTCCACATCGGCAAAGAGCTGGTCGTACTGGCTGAATCCGGCAATGCCCGGCGGGCGGCGGTCGGGGCGTCCAATACCAAAGGGGCTGACGCCAAAACGCACCCAGGGCTTCACGCGATGCACGGTCTCGTGCAGGGCGCGCACGAGCTCGTTGACGTTCTCCCGCCGCCAGTCGGCGCGGGCGAGCGTGCCGCCGGTCGCGCGGTAGCGCTGCCAGGAGGGTTCATCCGGAAACTCGCGCGTGCCGGGCAGCGTCGCCATGGCGGTCGCTGCGGGATCGGCATTGGCCGGCGCCACGAGGGGATACGGATAAAAATAGTCGTCGATGTGGATGCCATCGACGTCATACCGTCGGACGATATCGGCCACGACATCCAGGGTGCGCTGGCGGGCCACCGGTTCGCCGGGATCCATCCACAGGAGTTCTCCGTAGGTCTTGACGGCGTCGGGATGGGTGCGCGCCAAGTGGTTAGGCGCGAGGGGCGATTTCGCGGTCACATGGCGGGCGCGATAGGGATTGAGCCATGCGTGCAGTTCGAGGCCGCGTCGATGAGCCTCCACGATCCACTCGCGCAAGGGGTCATAGAACCAGCCGGGAGCCCGTCCCTGACGACCGCTCAGGTACTCGGTCCACGGTTCCAGACGCGAGGGATAGAGGGCATCCGCCGCGGGACGCACCTGCAGCACAATCGCGTTCAAACCCATGCGGTGCGCCCGGTCGAGGATCTCGATCATCTCCGCGCGCAGCTGGTGCACCGGCAATCCCGGCCGTGTCGGCCAGTCGATGTTGGCGACCGTCGCGACCCACGCCGCCCGGAATTCGCGCGGCGCTGGCGGCGCCTCCGCCAGCCAGGCCGCCTCCTCCGCCGCGGAAGGTGGTTTCATCGGCGGAGCGACACATCCGGCGACGAAGAAACCCGCCCCGGCAAGCACCAGGAAGAGCGGATTCAGGCCGGCCATAAGACGAAGCACACTCACGGTCTGGCTCCGGCCGCGAGCGCCCCGCGCACGCTGCCATTATTCGCTTCCAAACGCCGGCGGGACTCCGCCACGCCGCAGCCCCCGAGCAGCGCCACAATGGCCACCTTCACGTGATAACCACAGGCCTCGAGCGTCAGCCGCGCCGTCGTCTCATCCACACCCGTCGCGCGCACGGTCAGCGCCACCGCCCGTCGATAGAGTTTCGCATTGGTCGGGGTCATGTCCACCATGAGGTTCCCATAGACCTTGTTCAACCGCACCATGATCGCACTGGACAGCGTATTGAGGGCGATCTTCTGCGCGGTGCCCGCCTTCAGCCGGGTGCTGCCGGAAATTACCTCGCTCCCCGTGTCGAGGGTGATGCCGATCTCGGCTTCGCTCGCCACCGGCGCCGAGGGGTTGTTGGCCAGACCGATCGTCAAGGCCCCCGCCGCCTTGCCTGCCTCCAGCGCGCCCAACACGTACGGCGTGAAGCCTGACGCCGCCACCAGGATGACCACATCGTTCGGTCCCACCTGAGCCGCCACCAAATCGGCCGCCCCCTGCTTGCGGTCATCCTCCGCTCCTTCCACCGCCTCAAACAAGGCCGGCGGCCCACCCGCCAGCAGCGCCACCGCCCGGGACCGCGGCCAGGAAAACGTGGGGGTCAGCTCCACACTGTCGAGTACCCCAAGCCGGCCCGAGGTGCCCGCACCGACATAGAGCAGCCGGCCGCCGGCCGCAATCCGCGGCACCGCCGCCTCCACCGCCCGCGCCAGATCGGCCGCGGCGGCGTGCACCACCTCGGCCGCCCGGATGTGGTCTTCCGTAAAGACCCGCACCAGGTCTTGGGTCGCGTAAAGGTCGAGGTCCTTGTTTTTTGAGCTGGGTGACTCGGTGTTAAGCATCGGGAGGAAAAAGTCCGGCCTTGCGACGGATGTGAGGGCGGTGCATCTGGGTGGTCTCGTCCCCGGCCGGATCGGGACAACACCCTCCATGAGCGAACTCTACATTGGCGCCCTCTCCGGTACGAGCATGGATGCGGTCGACGCGGCCTTGGTGCGCTTTGACCCGCTGCCCCGTCTCGTCAGCGCCACCGGTCTGCCCTACCCCGCCAGCCTGCGGGCCGAGCTGACCGCCCTCGCCACACCGGGACCGGACGAAATCGATCGACTGGGTCAGGCGGACGTCCGCGTCGGCCGGCACTTCGCCGCCGCCATCGCAGCCCTGCTGGCCGAAGCGGGCGTCACCAAAACCTCCGTACGCGCTATCGGCAGTCACGGCCAGACCCTCCGGCATCGTCCGCGCCTGGAGGCACCGTTCACCCTGCAGATCGGCGACCCGAATGTCATTGCAGTCGAAACCGGCCTGCCGGTCGTGGCCGACTTCCGGCGCAAGGACATGGCGCTCGGCGGCCAGGGCGCTCCCTTGGTGCCGGCGTTTCACGAGGCTGTCTTCCGCTCCGCGCACCGCGACCGGATCGTGCTCAACATCGGAGGCATTGCGAATGTGACGGTTCTGCCCGCCCGCTCCGACTTCACGGTGACGGGGTTCGACACGGGTCCGGGCAACACCTTGCTCGACCGCTGGTGTCACCGGGTGACGGGGGAGCCGATGGACCGCGACGGCCAGCTCGCCGCGGCCGGTCAAGTCCGCCCCGACTTGCTCGCCCGGCTGCAGTCCGACGCTTACTTTCACCAGCCGCCACCCAAGAGCACCGGACCGGAACAGTTCACGCTGGAGTGGGTGGACGCGCACCTCGCCGCGTTGGGACCGGTCGGCTCCTCCGCCGACGTGCAGGCGACGCTGTTGGCCCTGACCGCCGAGACCATCGGCGCTGAAATCCGTCGACTTCCCGGGATCGTAGCTCCGGACGTTTTTGTCTGCGGAGGCGGCGCCCGCAATCCGGTGCTGATGCAGGCTCTGCAGCGCGCGCTGCCTGGATCGAAGGTCGACCGCACCGAAGCCCTCGGAGTCCCCGGCGAATGGGTCGAAGCCATGGCCTTCGCCTGGCTCGCCCGGCAGCACCTGGAAAAACGGCCGGGCAACCTGCCGGCCGTCACCGGCGCCCGTCGTCTCGCCGTACTCGGCGGGCTGTTCCTGCCGGAGTAGAAAGCGGCCCGCGCTCCGATTCAGGGGCGTGGAGGTGAGACAGTTCGGGACGGACGCGGCCTCAGCGAGGCCGCCTACAGGATGGCCGGACACGGTGTGACCCTGCTTGGGCATCCGGCACCTAGGTCTTCGTGCGGGTTGGCAGAACGATTTCTCCGGTCGCAATGCGGTGGAGGACGAGCGCCACAATCTGCGCACGGGGCGCGATGGTCGAAACCCGGCAGAATTCGCGGTCGCTGTGCAGCTGGTCGCCGATCGGTCCGATGCCATCGAGGTTGGGCAGGCCACCCGCACTGACAAAGTTGCCGTCCGAGCCTCCGCCGCCATGCACCCAGGTGAAGGGCGCCACCCCGAGGTCGCGCGCCGCCTGTTGCCAGGCGGGGAAAAGCGCCCGTTCCCCGGGCAGATTTTCCTTGGGCGGACGGTTCAGCCAGCACTTCAACTCCAGCCGGAGTCCTTCGCGCCGGTTGATGTCATCGGCCAGCGCCTGGAACCGCGCAAACAGGGGCTCGCGGTCGGACACCTGGGTCACGCGGATGTCGATCTCCGCCTGCGCGAAATGCGGGACAATGTTGGTCGCCGCCGTGCCGCCGCGGATGTTGCCGACATTGACCAGCACACCGGGCAGGTTCTCCGGAATCTTCGACGCCGCGAGAAGGAACTCCGCCAGGGCAAGAATCGCGCTCTTTCCGTCGTTGGGTACTTTCGCGGCGTGGGCCGCGCGTCCGTGGCAGGTCGCGACGACGCCACCGGTGCCCTTGCGGGAGTGAATGATGTCCCCGTTCGTCCGGCCCGGCTCGAACACCAGCCCAAAGTGATGATGACGTCCCGCTTCTTCGAACAAGGTGCGCGTGCCGTGCGACCCGGTTTCCTCGTCGGGGGTGAGCAGCACTTCCCAGCCCACACGCTCATGCTGCGGGGTCTGTTCGAAGGCATCCAGCGCGGCGAGCATCGTCACGATGCCGCCCTTCATATCGATCGCACCCGGGGCGTTGAGCGTATCCGCATCGAGCCAGCGGGCGTGCTGGAACGCATCATCCGCCTCGAACACCGTGTCATAGTGTCCGCACAGAAAGATCTGATGCGGCGCCTCGGGACGAACCCGGATCCGCAGGGCCTTTACGCCCGGCGGGTTGTAGCCCGGTGCGTCCGCCGACAGCACGGTAACGGCCGCGGTGGGGAACACGCGCGTGAACTCCTCCTGCAAAGCGACGCGCATGCGCTCCAGGCCGGGCCCGTGGCCGGAGCCGGAATTGATCAGGCACCAGCGCTCCAGCAACGCGCCCCATTCCGGGGTGCGCGCCACCAGCGCGGCGATCGAGGCGGGAAGGGTCGTGCTCACAGCCCGGCCTTTCCACCACCGGGCAGGGTCACGCGAGGCGCCTGAGCGCCGTCGATTTTTCGGAGATTGGCCATGGGATTGTCTTCCAAACGGAGAAATTTGAAGCCCAGCAACCGCTGTTTGCCCGCCTTGTCCTTCTCGGCAAGGTCGGCCGTGGACCGGGCAATGAACTCCGCCAGCGTCTCTTCACGCACCGCCGGTTCGGCGGAGTGGATCATGTGCAGGGTGCCATCGGGGCCATGGGCCACCAGACCCACGTGCCCGATCCAGGCGTTTCCGCCGAAGGTGTCGTTGATCGGGGCGCCGGGTTTGACCACGCCTCGCACCACATTGATGAAATCGCCATCGCGAAGATGCCCCGCCGCCCGCGCCACCTCGGCATAGGGCAGGTAGAGATCGCGGTGATGGACCACCGGCACGTCCACCTTGAGCTTGTAACGGTTGAGCAGAAACCGGGAGCGGTCGATCTTCTCCTCAAACCGCACGGATTTGTCGCCCGCGATCTCGGCCGTGATGTCGCGCACCAGCCAGCGGTTCGACGGGTTCCAATCCGACTCGGTGTAGTGGTTGCGCGTGACCACCCCGATTTCGCCGTCCCGGTAGCGGATGCGCTGCAGCAGCCGCATGAAACCGGTCCAGTCCGAACTCAGCGCCATCGCATACACATGTTCGCTGAAGACCAGGCAGTCGCTCTTGGTCAGACAGTAGAGCGGCTGCGGGTCATAGGTCTCGAACGGCATCTCCCCCAGCAGGTAGAGGTCGTAGGGCTGGCCAATGTTCTTCCGCGCCAGGTGGAGGATGCGTTTCCGCAAGTCCGGCTCTGTCGCCTGCAGGTGCGCCAGATAGATCCCCACCTCGGCCTCGGTGAACTGATACAGCGGTTTGGCCTGCAAACGAGGCAGGGGGTCGACCTCCACGGGCGCGTCCGCCTTGGGAGCGGCGGGCTTGGCCGCGGACGCGGGGGCCGGCGCCGCCGCGCACAGGGACACCGGCAGACCGGCGGAAACCACGCCCAGCAGGGCGAAGGCGACAAGGGCTGTCAGTCGGAGAGGCGATCCCATGGGAAGCGTGACCCGCGTCGGGTCGGAAAACAAACCGGGGCGACCCAGGTCGGATCGCCCCGGAGGGTGGAGGGGTGGATGACTTAGAACTGCCCGGAGATGCCCAGCTTGATCGCCGTCGGCGCGATCAGGAGCTGGCGGGGGCGCTCGGGAATGTACGTGTAGTGCTCACGTCCATCCTCGGTCAGGTTCGTGACCGTGAGGAAGACCGTCGACTGCGGACGGACCCGGTAGGTCACACCCGCGTTCATCGTGGTCAGGCTCTTGGCCCAGGCGTTCAAGCCAGGCGACGCCGTGCTGGCATTGGTCACCGGATAGGAGCTGGTGTGGTTCACGTCGAACGAGGCACCGAAGTTCTTGTAGCTGTAGAGCAGGGCCAGATTGTAGGCCTTCGGGATGAAGTTCGCGATCGCGCTGCCGGTCAGCACGGTCGTGCCGGCGAATTCGCCCTCGGTCTTGAGCCGGGTGTAGTTGGCCCGGACCGAAATGCCGCGGAGCACGCCAGGCAGGAAGGTCAGGCGCTGGTTGTAGCTCAGCTCGTAACCATCGACCTTCGCGCCGCCGATGTTGCGGGGACGGAAGATGGTGTAGCCGCCGTACAGACCCTCGTAACCATTGTCCGGGGTGTTTGGCACCGTCTCGCCCGAGTTCACCGAACCACTGATGTAGTCCTTGATGTCCTTCCGGTAGACACTGGCGCTGAACACACCGTTGTTCTTGAAGTAGTACTCCAGCTTGAGGTCGATGTTTTCGGCCTCCTGCGGCAGGAGGGACGGATTGCCCACGGTGACGGTCTGGGTGGTGTCGTTGAACGACACCGCCGGCACCAGATTCGCGAGCAGCGGACGGCCGTAGCTGGTGGACCAGCTGGCCCGGGCCTTCAGGTTCGTCGTGATGTCGTAGACGAAGTGAATGCTGGGGAACGCCTTGTCGTACTTGCCCTCGGTCGACTGCCGGTTGTAGTCGAGCGCGGCGCGCTTGAAGTGGTCGGGCTCGACCGCAATCGGGGTCGTACGGGCGCGGAAGTAGGTGAAGGTGTCGGTCGAAACCGTTTCAAACCGAACGCCACCCGCGATGCTCAGGCGCTTGACCTTGGTGTCGAAGCGGAAGTACCCGGCGTCCACGCCCTCCTCCATGATGCGGCGGTTGGTGTAGCGGGAGGTGGCCGTGAAGTTGACATCCCGATACCAACGGGAGACGTCGGTCAGGCTGGTGCTGACCGAGGCCGGATCAAACACCGGCAGGCGCTGACCGCCGTGCTGACGTTCAAACTCGGTCAGGGGCATCAGTCCGCCGATCGGCACCGTGCCGACCACGCCGTACCAGCGGAGGGGATCCTCCTGCCAGTTGTTGACGCGGCGGTTGACGGTATCGAGGCCGAACTTGACCGTCAGCGGGAAGGTGGTCGCGAAGGTGTACTGGGCGTTCACCGTGGCGCTAACTTCGTTGGTGTCGGTGATCGTGCTGCGCTTGTCGAAGCGCAGCGACGTCTGGGGCACCGGGATCGTCGTGGTGTTGGCGGCGGCCGTCTGGAAGGCGGCGTAGCTGTTCACGTCGTAGACGCTGGGTCCGGAGGTCTGGGTGAAGACGCGGCCGTTCAGGTCGGAGGTGTCGAGGATGAAGCCGATCGGATCGCGCGTGCGCAGGGTGAGCTGGCCGCCTTCCTTGTCGCGGCCGGCATTGGAGTCCCAATGCGTGTGGCTCCAGCGGTAGGCGTGGTCGACCTTCCAGCGTCCCCAGTCGTGCTCGACCGCGAGCGTGCCGGTCGGATTCTTGCTGGTGAAGGAGAACTTGCGGGGGGTGAGCAGCATCTGCGCATTGCCCACGGGACGAATCTCCGCGCGGTTCACCGTGTAGCCGGGCATGATGCCGCCGGTCGGATTGGTGGTCGGATTGTAAACCGTCAGATTGGTCGAGAGGAAGGGATTGACGAAGGTGTAGTGGAAGAAGGGTTCGTCACCCGCATTGTAGAGGAAGCGCAATGACACCGTGGTCGAATCCGACACACGATAGTCGGCGCGCGCGCTGAACGCCTCGATGAAGCGATGGTTCAGGCCGCTGCGCTTGTCGTAGTCGCGCACGAAGGCGACGGGATCCGTGGTGTTCTGGTACTGCAGGAAATCCCAGTCGTGCGGATTGACCACCTCCTGGTAGGAGAGATTGATCGAAACGCCCAGGTTGCGATTCTTGCCGAGGATATCGAAGACCTCGGTGTAGCCAAAGCTCAGGTCGGGATGCAGCGGATGCTCAGCCAGCGGCACATTGCGGTCGGCAAACGACGGAATGTACCGGGCGCTGGCCTGGTAGTTGAAACGACGGCGTTCGCGCATTGCCAGGGGGGACTTGGTCTTCAGGTTGACCTGACCGCCAAGGGAGTCGGCGCGTTTGTCAGGCGTCTGCCCGAGAATGATCTCGATCTGCTCGTACATCGAGCCGGAGAACGAGTGCAAGGTGGCGGAGCGGCCGTCGCCACCGACGCCCGTCGACGACATCCCGTCGATGTTCAGGCGCGTATAGCTCGAAGGCTGGCCCCGGATGCTGATGTTGTTGATGAGATTGTCCTCATCGGTCGTGAACGTGATGCCGGGCAGGCGCATCGCCAGCTCGCCCACGTTCTGGGTCGGCAGCACGCCCCACTCGTCGAGCGCGGTCACGTTCTTGATGTTCACCGCATTGCGCTGCTCGGTCACCGCCCAGGGCCTGGCCTTCCTTGACGGACTCCACCGTGAAGGCCTCCAGCTGGACCACTTCGGCGCTCGCCAGTTGGATGGAGAGTTCGACGTTCTTGCCGCTCTCCGCCACGACGCGCTGGGAGGACTCGGTGAAGCCCGAATAGGACACCACCACCTCCAGCGCACCGGCCGGCAGGTCGCGCAGCGAAAAGCTGCCGGTGCTGTCGGTCAGGGCCGAGCGGTTGAGCGAGGGAATGAGGACCACCGCTCCTTGGAGCGCGTTGCCCGAACTCTTACTCGTCACCACACCGGTGATGCGGCCGGAGCCGCCCTCCTGGGCCGGGAGCGAGGAAACAAACAACAGGGCGAGGAAGACAAACACGAGGCTGGTTGCCGATTGGAACCGCCGGAACAAAGACAGACGGGGATGACGGGTGTCAGGATAGGTCATTGGTGGAGGACTCAGCACGCAGCACGTCCCATGACGGGCGCGATCCGCTTGGTTTGGTGATCCGTGAGCGTAATCCTGCACCTCCGTTCTCCAAGGCTTTTCTCGTGCTCCCCCCGGGGGCATCGCCCGTTTCGAGGGAAGACCGGGGGCTCACTGGCATTTTTGTCAAAAAGTTCATCATTTTTGATAATCCCAGACTGACCCGCAGGGTTCCGCTCCGGGCTGGAATCGAGGTCGGCCGCGCGTGCGCCGAGGCTCTGCCGTGGACTTCGGACACCGGTCCGCGCTACGGGGTCGCACTGCTCCGGATCCGTCGCACCCGCGGGCTCGCTTTGCCGCCGGAGTGGCGATACCCGAGCGGCGACACCCCATACGCCGCGCGAAAGGCACGGCTGAAGGCATGGATGGAGGAGAAGCCGCAATGCTCGGCGATCTCCGAAACCCGCTGGGGACCCAGCCGCAGGAGGCCGCACGCCTGTTCGAGCCGGAGGCGCCGCAGGTGGCGACCGATGCTCACACCGCACGACGCACGAAACCGGGCCCGAAGGTGGCTGGGGCTGATCCCCAGCGACTTCGCTAGGTCCTTCAAACCGGGCATCTCCCCGCCGCGCTGCACCAGCTGGTTGACGCGCATCAGGAGTCCGGGCACGGGCGCCGCCGCCGCCGGGGCCGCATGGGCGGAGACGCGCAGGCGGCGCAGGCGCGCCAGCAGCAGCGCCAGCAACAACACCGGCAGATCGGCCGCTCGCTCCTCTTCATAGGCCGCCACGAGCTCGGCCGCGAGGGAGCGCAGCGCGGGCGTGAGCGGGAACGGCCGGTAGCGCAGGCCGCTCAGCGCCTCGGCATCCGCCAGTTCAAAGGTGACAAACAACCACGAAAGCGAGGCGCGCTCCGCCTCCGTGTAGTGGTGGAACTGAAACGGAAAGACGAGCAGTCCCTCCCCTTCGCGCAGCCGGAGGTTGCGGTCGTCGACACAGACGGTGACCGTCGTCCGCAACGCAAAGATCAGAACGAACCGGTGGTGCAGGGCCCGTCCGCGCCGGGGTTTGTTGAGGTCGTCCGCCGCACGGCGCTGAAAACACACGAGGTTGTCGGGCAGCACGAGCGTCGTCGCCGGGCGTCCCAGCAGCTGATGCATCGGCTGCGGAAGTCGCGACACCAGCTCCTTCAGGTCGCTCGGCACGGCTTTTGGCATTTTTGCCAAATCATGGGCCTTTTCTGCCACAGATCCACCCCAATCGCGCCGTCCTCCGCCCGGGCCGCGGCGCACCGCGTCAAAGCTTGAGGAACCACCGGCGGCGCCAAAGGAGCCACGCGATCGCGAAGGTGAAGGCCACAAAGACCAGCGCGAAGAGCAGCGACGAGAGGCGAGGATCGCCGATCGGCACAAAGACGCTGTCGTACACGAAGCTCTTCAAGGTCGCTTTTTTCCCGTCGAGATTCGTCCACTGCACCAGCGTCAGCCCGCGCGCGAGCAACCCGGCGAGCACGAACATGGCGATCGCGTTGCGGCCATAGATGATGAAGGGGGTCGCCCAGCGTTTCCATCCTCCGGCCTCGATCAGCCCGTAGAACAGGGCATAGAAAAGCGCGGACCAGCCGGCCATGAAGACGGCGAAGGTGGGGGTCCAGAGGTTCTTGTTGATCGGCATCCAGCGGACGAGGACGGCACCGACAAAGAGCGCCACGACGCCCGCCGCCACGAGGTAAAACGCCTTGCTCCAGTCACCCATCGGCTCGCGCAGGAGGTGTCCGGCCAGGCATCCCATGAGGGTGGTGGCGATCGCCGGCAGGGTGGAAAGAATGCCTTCGGGATCGAAGCCGGGCGCGGGGGCGCCGGTCCAGGTGTGGCCCGCGAGCACGATCGAGTCGATCCAGCCGGGCACGTTGCCCACGGGGTCGAGCACGCCGGAGCCATGGCCGGGCACGGGTATCCAACAGAGCAACACCCAATAGAAGAGCAGCAGCCCGACGACCCACTTCACCTGGTCGCGCCATTCGGTCCGCAGTACAATGGCGCTGGCGACGAGGTAGCAGATCGCGATACGTTGCAGCACTCCGGGGATGCGCATGGAATCCAGCGCGAAGGTATGGGTCGAGACGAGGCCGAACGGAAACGCGGTGAGGAAGAGACCGAGCGCAAAGAGGAGGATCGACCGGATCCAGACATGCTTCATCAGGCCTCGCCGGTTCGCCCCTTGCTCAAAGCGCCGCGCAAAGGAAAACGTCATCGACACCCCGACGATCCAAAGGAAACAGGGGAACACCAGGTCGGTGAAGGTCCAGCCGTGCCAGGGGGCGTGAAGGAGGGGCGGATAAACGTGGCTCCACGACCCGGGATTGTTGACAAGCAACATGCCTGCCACGGTGGCGCCTCGAAAGGCATCCAAGGAGACCAAGCGCGAGGAGTCACTCATGAGGGTCGCAGCACTCTTGGGGCCGCGCTCTCCGTTGCAACGCCAGATCGGACGGCGAAAGGGCCCGCGGCGGCCGTCCGATTGCAATCGGTTATCCCTAGGGGGCGCCGGTCCCGATCTGGCTCTCGGCCAGCATCACCGCCACCTCGTCCAGTTCCGTCGCACCGGTCCGCTGTCCGACAGGTCGATACCGGTTGAGCATCAGGCTGAAAGCCAGCGGTTCGCCGCGGGCCGTGGTCATGTATCCCGAGAGGGTCTGCGCCCAGCGGAGCGTGCCGGTCTTCGCCCGGACGTTGCCCGCCGCCGGTGTGTCTTTCATCCGGCGGCGGAGGGTGCCATCGACGCCAGCCACGGGGAGTGACTCGCGGAAGGCAGTTGCTTCGCGGTGACGGGTCATGTGCTCCAGCAACGCCACCACGGCCGCGGCTGACGTCAGGTTGTTGCGCGAAAGCCCGGAACCTTCCTCAAATCGGACATCCTCGGCCAAAAGGCGGTGTTCGGTCAAAAAGGCTTCGAGATCCTCGACCGCCAGCTCTTCCGACGTACGCCACACCGGTGTGTCCGCCTTCCGTCGCAACTCACCCAAATGCGCGAATAGGAGATCGGTCCGCAGGTTCTGCGAGGGTTTCATGATGAGGGTGACCTGGTCGCGTACCGGGGTCGATTGCACCGTGCCGATCACCACCGGCGCCTGCGCCGCGGCCGAGGGCTCGGGCCAGCGGCGGCTGCGCGCCTGGCCTTCCACGCGCACCCCCGCCCGGAGGAGCGCTTCCCGCAGGGCCGCCGCGTACCACTGCGCAGGTCGCGGTACGGTCGCCTCGGTGATCTCTTCCTTCGCCCCGACGGCAATCTCGCCCGAGAGGTAGACTTCGGCATCGCCTGCCAGTCGATGCACCACGATCCGGGCCTTCCCGCCGGCCGGGATCGTGCGGACGTCATTCACAATGGTCAGCCCACTGAGCGGTTGCAGCACCTCCACCCGTGCCAGGGACCCCGCAGCCGGACCCGGGGTGACGCGGAGGTCGACGTAGTTCTCCTCCAGCGTGAGGGCCGACACCTCGGCGCCGTAATAGTCATTGAGGTCGTCGGCGGTCCAGCCCGCCCCATGGTTGCGCATACGAAACCACGTCGCATCCGCCACGATGTCGCCCGTGATCCGTCGCACGCCGGCCTTCTGCACAAGAGCCACGACGGGCTCGAAGGCCTTCCAAAAAGCTTCCTGGCGGCGCCGTGGGTTCCAATCCGGATCACCCCGTCCGTAGATCACGAGGTCTCCCTTGACCTCGCCCGCGGAATCCACCGGCACCGTCGCCAGCACCGGCGTCTCCAACCTGGCCTCGGACCCCAGCCGATCCAGCGCCAGCGCCGCGGCGTACAGTTTCGAATTGGACGCCGGACTCATCAGGCGGCGGGGCTCGTGCTCAAACCAGACTTCGCCGGTGCGGAGGGAGACCACTTTCGCGCTCCAGAGCGCACCGGCAAACCGCGGATCCCGCAACCTTGCCTCCAACCGCTCCTGCAGCACCGCCACCGTCGGGGCCGGTTCCGTTGCCGGCGCCGGGCTCTGCGCACGCAGCAGGGTGGCCAGGCTCAACAAGAGGACGGAGGCGACGGAGCGGAGGCGGGACGGGCGGGAAAAAGGGACGGTCATAGCTCGCGCCGGACCGTGTCCACACTTCGGGGTCATGGCAATGGTATCCGAATCCGCCACGCTTGCCGCTGAGCACCGGCCAGACCTCACCCACAGGCCGGCCGGCCGGGTGTCTCCGGTGTCCGACCCGGTTCAGGAGGGCGGAGCGGCCGGCAGACGCAATTGGAGCGCCCGGAGTCGTTCTTTGGCTGCCGGATCGCTCAGGACCCGGAGTCCGTGGGCGACGAGCGATCGCGCTGATTCGATCGCTCCAGCCCTCACCTTGAGCTCGGCCAGGCGGCAAATGAGCGTCGCATCCCCAGGGAAGGCTCTCACTCCGGCATCGAGGAGCCGGAAGCCTTCCGTATCTGGAAAAGCATCACCATTCAGCCAGGTCTCCAGCATGAGCGCGTAGACCTCGGCCAGCGGCGGCGGCCGGGCCGCGGCCTGGGTGAGCAGGGCCAGCACGGGGGAATGCGGCGCGGGGACGGCGTCGGGGACAGCCGCACGGTCTTCCGCCAGGATCCGCGCCAGTTCCAGATAGGCGCGGGGCTGGTCGGTCTCGCGCCGCGTCGCCGCCAGAAGGAAGGTCCGGGCTCGCTCCCGCTCACCGCGCTCGAGTTCCGCCAGCCCCAGCTCGGCCAGGAGCGCCGTGTCGCGCACCCCGCGGCGGTAAGGGGCGATGAGCGCCTCGCGGGCATCACTCGTCCGGCCGGCCAGGCGCAGCACCCGGCCTTTGATCCGCCCGACCTCGGCCTCGGTCGCCTCGCGCACCGCGAAGGGCGCCGGCGGCGGGAGCTTCTCCCGGCCCTCCGTGCGGAGCCCGGCGACCTTGTACCGCGAGATTTCGGTGTAACTCTTTAACTCATACAGCATCTGCTTGTAGGTCCTCTTGAAATGGTGACGGAACATCATCTCGGTCACCGGCTCGCGCGAGGCCTGCACAAGGAACTGGAGGAACGGCTTCTGGTTCTGGCCGAAGTTTCCATAGAGCCCCCAATGCACAAACGCATAACACTGCACCGCCCATCTCCCGTCGCGCGGGCCTCCGGGGGTGAGCTGGCCAGCCTCCGGCGCGAACATGGCCTCCAGGGGCAGGAGCGATCGCGATTTCAGCGCGAGGTTGAAGGTGGGCTCGGGATCGTCGGCATCCGCAAAACTGTCCTCGCGATCGAGCTTGCCCACGGTGATGGCGGTGTCGGTGACGCGGATGTCCGCCAGCAATTGACAGAGCCCTTCCTCGAACCAAGCCGGCGCGGGGGGATCGGCCTGGGACAACAGCAGGTGGATGTACTCCCGGTAGAGCGCCCGGTAGGGGTCCGACTGCACGCCGCCGATATCGCTGCCCGCCGTCTGCGCCGGCCCCTCCAGACCGGGATCAAGGACCTCGGTGGCAGAGACGGTCTCCGGCAGGCGACCGGAAAAATCGATGACGATGGCAGCGTGTTCCCGGCGCTGATAGCCCGCGCTGTAGCCCAGCGCTCCGCGGGAGCGCGGAGTCTTTGGCAGCAACTGCTCATAGGAGCCGGAGTCCTCGCACAGCACCAGCAAGGCCGGGGGCTGGCGTTGGGCCTGTCCGACGGGCCAGACGAGGGAAATCGCGTGGTGAAACCGCTGAAACTCCTCCACCCAATGCCGGGTCTGCGCCACCGAACCGTCGGACAGCACTTCGAACCCTTCAATCCGGGTGTAACGCCACGACTCCGGCGGGAGCGGATCGACGGTCCCCTGCACCGTGTACACCGGCAACTCCACCGGCTCTTGATTGAGGGTGGGCGTCTGCGCAACCGCCAGCCCCCACCCTCCCACGCCCAACAAAACCCAGGCACGCACGAACATCATGGCGACTCGACCCTGCTCCTCTGAGCCGTCGGGCTCAAGCGGCAAGCCACCGCCGCCGCCGACCAAGATTCCACCTGTCCCTCATTCAGCCCAGATTCGGCCTGTCCCTGATCGTAGCCCAAAATCGGCCTGTCCCTTATTCGGGCGTCTCTCCCTTCCTGACCGAAGCCCTGCTCCACCGGTCCCTACTCGGGGGTCCGCATTCAACCTGTCCCTTTCGGCCACACGTTCCTTCCGCGGGAGGGGGGGCATAACCTGCAGGATTGTCAGCGACAGGTTTACCCGCATTCTGCCGCGTTCTCCCAACCCAACCGATGGAGCGACTGCTGCAGACTTTTCGTGACTCTCCCGCCGCTGCCGGCGTGCTCGTTTTTGTCACGATCACGGGAGGTCTGGCCCTGCTGTTTTCGTGGTGGATGCTGCGCGCCGGACTGTCGCTGCGGCCGCTCATCTTTGTCTTTGGTTTTCTCGCACTCGTTGCGGTGCCCCAGGGGGTGGTGCATCTGTTGGACGCGCTTGCCTACGCGCGCGCCAGGGAACCGGTTCCCGCCTCAACCGGGGTCGAGGCAAGTTTACCCTCGCCCGTCGCCCTGTCGCCGGTCGCTTGGGACCTTGTCTTCGGACCCGAGGCCGACCCGAGTTTGATCACCGACGCCAAACCTGCGCTGGGCGGGGTGCTCGCCGCGGCCGAAGAGGCCAGATTCTCGTTCCGGGCCACGGGCGAATCCGCCCTGGCGGCGCGGTTCCCGGATGAAGCGATCGCAGCACGGGCCGTTGAGGCCTACCGCACGTTTTTCCAGCTCGCCGTGGTCGCGGGCGACGCGGGCGATGGCTGGACGGGGCGGCGCTACGGCGGCGGAGGCGAATGGACGCATGTCGTGGCGGCCGGACGGGAACTGTACGCGTGGACCGGCGCCTCGCGGGCAAGTGTGGAGGGGCCACGAACGCGCGCGCTCGGCGCACCCCGCCGCGGACCGGAGCCGGTTTCGTCCGACGACCCCTCCCGCCGCCAGGTTTCCAACCGCATTCGGCACCATAAACCGCTGCTCGCGCTCTTCGTCGGTTTGAATCTGGTCGTCGCCGTCCTCTGGTTCTTCAAGGGCGCGGCCTGGGCGGGGCGCGAGGCACCGGAACCTCACGTCACCCCGGTTCCCGTCTCCACCCTGCGAAGCCGGCTCCTGGCCTTGAACCAGCGCGATCGGCCCCTGCTGGTCGCGGCCGGTCCCGACTCCACCACACTGGAGGTGACCTGGAACCTGGGAGAAAAGCGCTGGATCGACGCCCTGCAGGTCAGGGCGATCCGGCGTATCCATAAATTTACGCTTCGCTTCGACCCCGACCGGCGGACGGTGCGCATGAGGGAATACCTCAGCCGCTGGGACGCAACGGCCGGTCCCGGGGGACTACGGCTCGAATGGAAGGCGGGGCTCGGACTCACCTTTTTCTCCCGCGACTACGAACGCGGCGGTGGTGTCGAACTCGATTCCGCCGGCCGCCCCACCGGTGACCTCGGCCCCACCATAAGCTTCGATCTCCAGGCCATGAGATCACCCGTGGTCCAGGCGGTGCTGGCCTCCGGCTGGACCTGGCAACCCGTCATGGTGGACGCCCCGCCGCCCCTGCGCTGGCTCACGGAGTAGGAGACCGCACCATGGGCTGCACCATCGACCACCTCCGCGCCGACCATCACGTGACCGTGCTGCGAGACTTCCGCGACGCCCGCGGGAACGAACACCGCGCCGGGGAGCAGGGCATGCTGAGGCTCATGGAGCTCGACTGGCCTCGGCAGGAGTTCTTCCTCGAATGGGAGCGAGAAGGCGTCCGCGAGCGCATGTGCTTTTCCTTGAGCGCCAAGGAAGGCCCTCGCAATGGGGCCATGCGCGACTTCTTCGCCCTCGGCGAAGCCGAGCGCGTGGTTCGCCGCCCCAAGCCTCCACCCCCGCCTCCCGCCGTGACGCCCACGCTTCTCACCGAGTCCGGCGACTACGACGCCGCGGTCGCTCGCATCTGGGCTCTGGCCGCGCGCCGCCGCTTCGACGAAGCCGAGGAACAGGTGCGCGTCCTGGTCAAGGACTGCGGCCCGTTCGGAGAAAGGACCGAGCGCGCCGCCTCGGACCTTGGTGCCCTCGCCGCCCACTTTGTCGCGGAGGAGGATCGCACCGTCTACCTCTGGCTGCGCGAACGCTCCCTCCGCTTCTGGTATGCGTGGGGTTCACAGGCGACCTCCGGCGGCGAAGGCGCCGTCCGCGGCCGGGAAATCCGGGCCGCCGAACGTCACTTCGCCGAGTTGGAAGCGAAGGCCGCACAAGCTGGATCCATGGTTCCTCCCAGCCCGACACCCGAACACGACGGACCGGGTTACGACGGCTGAAGCCCCCACCGACCACCGCGGGGCCGTTGACGCAAACAGCGTGAGACCCGGCGGTGTGGCGCACGATTCCTCCCCGTGGCGTCGACGGAGCGACGCCCTCCACGGAGGGCCCCACCCGCGAAAAACCGACCGCAGGTCACACCCATGGAGGGCGCCGCTCCGTCGGCGCCGGTTGGGCATCGCCGTTCATTCGAGAGGAGCGTTCGCCGCACGTATCGCCCTGCCGAATTCAGCGTCAACATGAGCTGGCAAAGATAGGAGTGAGGCCCCGTCGCTCCCTCGCGCCTCCACGCTCAACCCGTCACCGCAAGCTGATGCCTCAGGTTCACCACGATGGCGAAACCACTCGTGAACAGGGTCGGCCAGCGGAAACGGGCGAGCATTTCACGAGTTTGCTCCTCGAGTCCCTCACGATCCTCGGTGGAGCTGCCCAGAGCCATGATCCAGGCGGCGAAGAGGGGTTCGCGCACCGTGTTATCCTCCCAGCGGAGACGCGGGTTCCGCTGCTCCCACAAGGGCAGCTGGCTGCGCCCCAGGACAATGGCCTCGTCACAATTCACCTGGGCTCTCCACGTGCCCAACCCACCGCGTTGATTTGTCTCCGCGTCGAAGCCGGTCACGATCCCGCGCGGTCCACAACGTCTTTTCCGGCTCAGCCGACAAAACTGTAGTCGTACGGTTTGCGCATTTCGCGGGAGAGGTAGCGGTTGGCCTCGCGCGCGTGCTCGCCGGTGAACTTTTCCGACTTGGGATTCCAGGTCAGCGACTTTCCCGTCCGGAGCGAAATGGCGCCGAGGTGGCACATGTTCGCCGAAAGGTGTCCGGTCTCGACGTCGCAAATCGGCGCCTTGCGGGAACGCACGCAGTCAAAAAAGTTCTGCATGTGGTCGTTGCTCTGATACAGGCGGATCGCGTCCGCCGGCAGGGGCGTGCGCAGCAGCTCGGGGTCACTGGCCTTGAGCTCGCTGCGATTGACCCACAACCAGCCGGTGCTGCCCTCAAAACGGATGCCGTTGCGCTGAACATCCTTGTCCTTCAAGCGGCCGAAGATGTCGTCCCCATGGGTCGACATGATCGTCAGCTTCGTGCCATCGGCATAGGTGTAGCGGACTTCGTAGTCGCTGATCGCATCATAGCCGCCGGGAATCGGCTCGGTCAGGCGGGTGGACTCGACCTTGACCGGTGCACGCTGCCCAATCGCCCAGTAGGCGATGTCGTTATGGTGCGCGCCCCAGTCGGTCATCGTGCCGCCCGAATAGTCATACCAGTACCGGAACTTGGTGTGCCCGCGCTCAGGCACATAGTCGACCTTCGGAGCCTGGCCGAGCCAGTAGTCCCAGTTGAGGCTCGCCGGCACCGGTGCCGTCGCAAACGGGCCTTCGCGCAGCCCAGCCGGTAACCAAACTTTGACTTCGTTGAGTTTGCCCAGCCGTCCGTTGCGCACAAGTTCACAGGCCATTCGGAATCGCTGTGAGCTGCGCTGCTGGGTGCCGGTCTGCAAAATCGTGCCGCGTCGGGTCAGTTCCTTCACGAGGCGGCGGCCTTCATCGACCGTCAGCGTCAGGGGCTTTTCCGAATACACGTCCTTGCCCGCCCGGCTCGCACCGAGGTTGACCAAGGTATGCCAGTGATCGGGCGTGCCATTGATGATGACATGAATGTCTTTCCGCTCCAAAAGTTTGCGCACGTCCCCGTAGATCTGGGGCACCCGGCCATCGACAGTCAGTTTCTGCGCCGCCCGTTCCGCATGTTCAGAATCCACGTCGCACACGGCCAGCACATTGCCGTGATTCGCCGCGTTGAGTCCATCCACAGTGCCCATGCCGCCACAACCGACCAGGGCGATACCGGGCTTGTCGTTCGCACTCAACGGCTTGTTCGTCACCTCGGCGGCGCTGAGCTGACGTTCCACAAACCACAACGGAAGGCCGGTCGCGGCCGCCAACGTCGCGCAGCGTTTGACGAAGGAGCGACGTGAGATTTCAACGAGAGGGATACGGGGTTGCACCCCTCAAGCCTCACGGAGGCGCGCCCTCGGGTCGAATCCATTTTCGCACTCGCTCCATGGGCCCCTGACGCGGAACCGTCCCGGCCTTCCAGCTCCCCCACTTCCTTTCCGCTCTCCCCGTTTTTGCCGGACCGCCACCCCGTCCGAGTCTCTCCCGCAGGTGAATCCGAGCTAACGCGAAACACCCGCATTAGAAACAACCCCGCGTCGCGCTTACAGGGAGCGTAATCCAGCCTTATAGGTATTAGTCCTCGTTACGGCAAACTTGACGGAACCTCCTTCGTGGTGTTCTGTCTCCTCATCAGATCACTTACTTCCGCTTAGCGGAAGTTTTGGGGTAACTAAGAAAGCAAAGACGGGCCGTGTAGGGGTACACGGCCCGTCACTTTTTTGCCCATCGGGGATCGAGCAGCAATGCAATCGATCGTCAACCATCGGTCAAGAGGTTGATCCGTCGCTAGTTGAGCCATCACCTGAGCGTAGCTCCGGGTCGCGCGGAGTCCCCTCGCCCGCACGCACCTTCGGCTCTCTTGCGCGTCAGCTTCGGCCGGGCGGAGAGGCCGGTTAGCCTACCCCGCCTGACGCGACGACGTCGCCTCACCTCAACGCACTTAGCGTTTGTTGGCGTACCGGCGTTTGACCGGCGTTTCCGAGGCCATCGAGCCCGTGACCATAAACTTGTCGAGTTTCGTCACGTCCACCTGGGGCGACTCGAGCGAGCCGGTGACCATGAATTTGTCGAGTTTGGTCACATCGACCTGGGGTGACTCCAAAGAACCCGTCACCATAAACTTATCCAACTTGGTGGTCTCCTCCAAGGGCGATTCCAAGGAGCCCGTGACCATGAACTTCTCCAGCTTCTGGGTTTCCTCCGCGGCCAGCGACGGGGTGGCGCGAACATCGGCGGCGGACAACGCAACCGGCCCGCAGGCCAGCACGGCAATCAGTACGAGTTTTGTTTTCATAGGTTGATAATTCGAAAGGGACTAGGTTTTCCGGGGCGGCCCAACGTGCCAGGGGCGGCCGAAGACAGGTCAATGAAAGGTGATGTATTGGATACCGCGCCGATTCGCGTAGCGCTCCACGGGTTCGATTTTCTCCGCATTCTGGGGCTCGATCACATACCAGCCACGATCGGTCAGGATCAGGCCGACCATGTGGCGTTCACGCGTGACGCCGACACCGGAAAACGATCGCGACTGAAAGACCACCACCTGGGCCGCGGCCGGCGAGGCCACCCGGCCCACCACTCCGGCCAGTCCGAGCGTCTGCCGTAGGAACAACCCAAAATCATCACAATCCGAGCCTTCGGTTTTTCCGTCGGCGACGTTTTTGAGCGACTCCACCGCCTCCCGATAGTACGGGATGAAGCTCTCCACGAGCCAATCGTACTTGATCACTGAGTACCGCTTGTCGAGCAGGGGTCCAAGGAAGGCGTCCTTTGGCAAGAGCTTCTGCGCCGAGGTCAGCAAATCCGCCGCGGAAACGGTGCCGGAGCGTTTCAGCGCCGGGGGAAACGCGAGTGTCTCCCGCGCGGCCTTCTCCTTCGCCCATCCCACCGACGCCGCGACCAGCGCGACGGTGAGACCAACGAGGCGGAACGCACGACGAACCATAGACAAGTCACGTTGAAACCCGTTTCGTCGCTGTCAACAGACCTGCGACGAACAACCGAAGCACCTCCGGTCGCCCGCGCAGAACCCGGTGGTCCGAACGACCTCCGCCCCCCCGGGGGAAGGGAAACTCAGCGTCCTTCGCGCCGGAGCCGGGTACCTGCGCACCACATGGCTTCCGGCCGGCCGGCCGCATCGATCTCGCCTTCCGCCGCGATGGTCAGAGCCTCGGTGGCGCCCGTCGAAAGGGTCAGGGTGAGCGTATGCTCCGCAAACGCATAGGTGCCGGACGCGCCGGCTCCGGCCGAGCTTTCGCGGGAGAAACGCCCGTCGGCCTGAAACACCCACCGGTGCTCGCGGGCCCCGCTGACCTGGGCGTAGGTGGCATCGAAACGCGTTCCGGCGGGCACTCCGCGCACGGGCAGGGTCTTGAATCCTCCGATGAGGTACCCGGGTGCCTGCTTGCGCTCGAGGGTCACCCGAGGCGCGGAGGGGCTGCTGCCGATCGGCCCGATGACATGCTCCACCTGCGGCTGGGCAAAGGAAAGATCGGAAAGGACGCTCCCCCCGGCCATGGCCAGGACCAAGCGGTCACCCTCCATCCAATACACGCCTTCTGTCCCGCGGGCGGAGGGGGCGGCGACCAGGCGGTCGAGGCTGTATCCGCCCACAGGCGACCGGCTGAAGCGGCCCTCCCGGGTGAAAAACCAGAGCTCCCCGGCTGACTCGCCGGCCGCAGGGTCCGCGGGAGGCAGCTCCCGGAGAAAAACGCCCTGCAGGCCCGCCGTGCGGCCGGCCGGAATCGTTGCGAAGCGATACACTCGTTCGGTCGTGACCGCCGCCGTCGCCGCTGCCGCCGATGCTGCTTCCGGCGTAGCCGCCGCACCCAACACCGCCGCCAGCATCACCACTGGCACACCCCGTCTTGTCGGTTCCATGCCCCCACCCTACCCACCTGCCAACATTCAACAAGTATTCATTCGGTCCGCCCGGGAGGCTGGGGCGTCAACTGAAACGCGCGATCCGAGATCGGTTTCCGTTGGAGGTGGCCTCGATGAGGCCGCTGGGATGAGCGTTGACCCACCAAACGAACCATCACGGCAGGACCGACGTGGCCAAGTGCCTAATCCCAGGTCTTCACGCGAAGCGAGTCCGCGCGGGGTCGGCGACCCCACCTCCAACGGACACCAACTTTGGATCGCGCCAGGGTTGCCACGCGCGTCCCGGGGCACGTCCACCCGTGAATCAGGCCGGGCGCGCCGAGCCTGCGCCCCAATGCAAAGCGATCTTGGTGCGGAGGAACCGTGCACTTTCGACGAGTTGATCCATGCCCTCCACGCCGTCTTCAATGCTGATCCAGCTGTCAAAACCGACACTGCGGAGTTCGCTGAAAATCGCGTCGTAGTCGTTGAGGCCGCGGCCGATCGTGCCATGACGCAGGCGTCGCGCATACCCCTCCACCCCACCCTCTTCGCGTCGTAGGTCTTCCAGGGTACCTTCGATCAAGGTGCGGTCGCTCGCGTGCATGGTGACCACCCGGTGCTTGACCCGGCGGAGGAGCTCCAGCGGATCGTCACCCGCGAGGAACGCATTGCTGGGGTCATAGTTTACCCCAAATCGGGGGTGGTGGATCCGATCAACCAGCTCACAGAAGACGTCCATCTTCTGGGCAAACTCGGGGTAGCTCCAGAAATCGTCCTTGTAGTGGTTCTCGAGGATGAGGGTAACACCGCAGGCTTCCGCCTCCGGCAGGCACGCCTCGATGCACCCCACGACGCGGTCGAGACCCTCGGCGCGGCCGAGCTCGGGGCGGCGCTGGCCCGAGAGCACGCGGCAATAGGAGGCCCCCAATTCCGCGGCCATGCGGATCCAGCCCTTTTCCCGCTCGATCTCGCGGCGGCGCGCCTCCGGGTCGGGCAGGCTGAAGTCCGGGGAACAGCAGAGCATGGGAATCGTCATGCCGGCCGACTCCACCATGCGCCGCAAGGGGGACCAGCGCGCCGGATCGGCCAGTTCACGGAAACCGCTGTAGAACTCCAGGCCGTCAAGCCGGAGGGGCGCGGCGAGATCGACCCACGCCTGCAGGTTCATGCCGGCGGGCGCGCAGAGGTCGCGGATGAAGGCTTTCGGAAAGGCGGCGAGGCGGGGCATGGGGAGGTCAGGACTTGACGGGGTTACGTCCAATAATTGGATACTGCTCGAGCTCAAGGACCGAGCCGCTGATGGGACGCGACTCGTCGCCGAGCCAGTAGACCGCGGCCGCCGCCACCTCCTCGGGCCGGATCAACCGGCCGGACGGGGCGAAGGCCGTCGGCACGTGTTCATACCAGTCCGCAGGCTGACCGAGCTCGATCTGATGGCAGCGCTCGCGCTCGGTCAGGACCCAGCCGACGTTGAGGTGGTTGAAACGCACGCCTTCGGGTCCGGCCGCGTTCGCGAGGTTGCGGCTCAGTGTCATCAGCGCCCCTTTCGAGAGGCTGTAGTCGAGCAGGGTGGGTTCCCCGTTGTACGCATTGACCGAACCGATATTCAGCACCGCGCCGCGGTTCTTCTTCAGCTCGGGCCATGCGGCCTGGATGAGCAGCAGCGGCGCCCGGAGGTTGATCGCCATCATCTCGTCAAAGAACACCGCACTCGTGGTCTCGAGTGTGCTGCGGGCGACGCGGGCCGCATTGTTGACGAGGCCGTCGATGCGACCGAACGCAGCCAGCGTCTCGTCGACGATGCGTCGGGGGCTGGCTGGATCGACGAGGTCGGCGATCACGAGGGTGGTCCGGTCGGCATGCGCACGGACGACGGCCTCGCCCTGCACCCGGTCGATGCCGTGCACCACGACGCGGGCGCCCTCCGCCACGCACCGTTCAACGATGGCCGCCCCAATGCCGGACGTGCCACCCGTCACCACGATCACTTTGTCTTTGAGTCTCATGATTCGGAAATTCCACCTCGTCCAGGGGCGTCAAACCACAGCGTCGAGCGGCGCCCGGGAAGCAGTCATCGCCCGCCCGGCGTCGGTCCTCGACTTGAGCGGGGTTCAATCAGCGGGGGTCAGCACGGCCTTGACGATCTCTCCGTGATGCATGCGCTCAAACGCCTCCTGCCACCCGGCCAGCGGCCACGTGCCGCCGATGATCGGGCGCACATCAAGCTGGCCGGAGGCCATCAACGCGATCACGCGTTCCCAGATGGGCCAGTTGTGACTGAAGCTGCCTTGCAAGGTCACGGCCTTCGCCACCAGAGGATCGAGCGAGAATCCGAGCGGCTGCGGGCCCCAGCCCACCTTGCTGATCCAGCCGGCCGGGCGCACGAGGTCGAGCGCGGACTTGAGCGAAGCCGACACCCCCGCGGCATCAATCACGCCGTCCGCCCCCATGCCATCCCGCGCCCGCGCCCACTCGGTGGCATCACCGACGATCACCTCGCAGCCATAGTGTTTGCCCACCTCCAGGCGCACCCGGTCGCGCTCCAGACCAACCAGCGCCACTTGCGCCCCGGCGAGCCGCGCCATCGCCGCGCACAGAATGCCGATGGGTCCCGGCCCCAGCACCACCACCCGGTCTCCCGGCGCAATTCTCGCCTGCTGAATGACGGCGTTGTAGGCGACGCAGCAGGGCTCGGTCAACGCGGCGTGCAGCATCGGCACGCTCTCGGGCACGCGGTGCAGGCAGCGCGCGGGGACCTTCACATACTTGGTCATCGCGCCGTCGACGCCATAACCGAAACCCTTGCGCGTCGGATCGAGGTTGTAGAGGCCGCGCCGCGACAAAGGGCTGTCCGCATTGATCACCGCTGCTGTCTCGCTCACCACCCGGTCGCCGGTCTTCCAGGCGGTGACCGCGGATCCCACCGCGTCGATCCGGCCGCCGAATTCATGACCCAGCACCACGGGGTAATTCACGGTCCAGCTGTGGGAACCGGTCCATTGATGCAGATCGCTGCCGCACACACCGACGGCCTCGACGCAGAGGATCACGTCCTCCGGTCCGGGCTCGGGGCGCGAGATTTCGCGCAACGCGACGCTGTGCGGAATTGAGGAGAAGTTGATGACAGCAGGGCTTGAGCTCATGAGCGTTTTTCGCCGGCCACCGGGACATCACCGTACCCGTGAACGCGACTGCAGATCAGCCGCAGCGTCGCCTCCAGGTCGCCTCCCGCCGTCCGGAAAGAGTCGGCGTCCACCGCGAGGGGCGCCCCGATCACCACGAGCGGCGCTCCGTATTCCGGCGTGCGCACCGCCTGCTCGACCGTCAATCCACCCACGGCCTGCACCGGCACGCGCACCGCCGCCACCACCTCGCGCAGCTGGTCCAGCGGGCTGGGCATCCGCCGGCCGCTGGCGGCGATGCCGCGCCGTTCGTCGTAGCCAATATGATGAATGATCATGTCGCAGCCCAGGTCCTCGAGCTGCCGCGCCCCGGCCACCATGTCCTCGCAACCCAGGTTGTCGCCCATGACTTTGATGCCGAAGTCGCGCCCGGCCTGGACCACGCATTTCACGGTTTCCGGGTGGGATCGCGCCATGACCACCACGTGGGTCGCCCCGGCGCGGGCCATCATCTCCGCCTCGAGGTAACCGCCATCCATCGTCTTCAGATCGGCCACGATCGGCACCCCCGGAAACGCAGCCCGCAGGGCGCGCACGCCGTGCAGGCCCTCCGCGAGGATCAACGGTGTGCCGGCCTCCAGCCAGTCCACTCCCGCCCGGCGCGCCAGCGCCGCGGTGGAGAGGGCTTCCTTGAGGTCGGTCAGATCAAGCGATATCTGCACGAGGGGTAACACGGGGCGACGAAGTAAGGCGCCCGCCCCGGGCGAGGCGAGCCGTAAAATCCAGCGCCGCCCGGACCGTCCCCCCTCCCTCCGCGCAGCTCGCTGCATTCGGTTGTCCACTACACGCCTCGTCCTCGTTGCGGCCCCGCGGGCCGCAGGACCGGCTTGCCACGGGGCCCGTTTGCGTTGACACTCTGTCAATGTCCACGCCACTCCGGGCCCGCCGGGACGAAGAAAAGGAAAAGCGCCGCAAGTCGATCCTCGACGAAGCGGAGAAGGTCATCGCGCGCCGCGGCCTGGAGAAGGCGCATTTTGGTGAAATCGCCCAGCGCACCCGCCTGAGCCGCTCGCTGGTCTATGTCTACTTTCCCACCAAGGACGACCTCTTCCACGCCGTGTGCGAGCGGGGTCTGATGCAACTGCAGGATCGTTTTAAACAAGCCGCCGCCAGCCACGAGCTCGGCATCGATCAGGTCATGGCGATGGGGCGCGCCTACGCGGCCTTCTCGCGGGAGGAGCCACTCTACTTCGAAATGATGACCGAGCTGCAGGCGCGCGAAAATGCCAGCCAGCCGGCCAGCGCGGCCGAGGAATCCGCCGAACGTCATGGTCAGGGCTGTCTCCTGCACGTCGCCGCCGCCCTCACCCGCGGTCTGCAGGACCATTCGGTCCATCCCGGGATCGGCGACCCCGGCGCCACCGCGCTGAGCATCTGGGCGTTCACCCACGGCCTGCTCCAGATCTCGGCCAAAAAGGCCGTCATGCTGGAAACGAAGTTCAAACTCACCCAGCACGACATGGTGGAACACGGTTTCGCCCTCCTTCGTAGCGCGCTCGCCACCGGCAAGGCCGCGGCCGGAGGCGGGGATGGTCGTACGCTCGCCTGAGCGCGGGATGCCGGCGCGGGACCATTGGTCTGCGTCGATCAAAAAAGGCGGAACCATCTGATTGCAAGAGTCTAACAGACTCAATTTCCGCATTTATTGACACTGTGTCAATCATTGCCAATCTGACACTCCATGAAGGCTGTCCATGTTTTCCTGGTTTCAACCCTGCCACTGGTCATTGCGACCCGGGCCTGGGCCTCGGACCAGTCGGCGGTGGGCAACGATCCGGCGTCCGTCTGGACCTCGGCCCCGGCAGCGGCGCTGGGCTATGTGCAGGCCGCACTCGCGGGCAATCTGTCCCTGCAGGCCCGCTCCCTCGACGTCGAAGCCGCCCGCGCGCGGCTCGCCGCCGCCCGGGCCGCCCTGCAACCGCGGATCGATCTGGTCGCCCGCTACACGCGCGCGGACGGCGGTCGCGTCATCGAGTTTCCCACCGGCGACCTGCTCAACGGGGTCTACGCGACGCTCAACGAATCCCTGCGGGCGCAGGGCCGTCCGGCATCCTTTCCCCAATTGTCGAATACATCGATCCCGCTGCTGCGTCCGGAGGAACAGGAGACCAAGTTGCGCCTGACCCAGCCGCTCTACCGGCCCGAGATCAGCCGCGGCGTGCGGGCGCGGCGCGAGGCCGCCGTGAGCGAGCAGGCCTCGCTCGACGCCTTTCGCCGGGAGCTTCGCCTCACCGTGCTCACCGCCTACTACGCCTGGCTGCAAGCCGACGCCGCCGTCGGCATCCTCGACTCCGCCCTCGGCGTCACCAGCGAAGCGTTGCGGGTCACCCGGGCGCTCCGGGAAAACGATCAGGCGACGGAGGATCGGGTGCTCCGCGCCGAGTCCGACGATCTCGCCGTGCGTCAGCAGCGGGCCGAAGCGGTGCGGGATCGCAATTCCGCGGAAGCTTTCTTCAATGTTCTTCTCCACCGCCCGCTCGACACGCCCATCGTGCGCACGACCGAGGACGAACTGCGCGCGGTCGCTCGTCCGCTGCTCGACGCTCCGTTGCCCGTGCCGGGTCCGCCTTCACGACGCGAGGAACTGCGGGCGCTCGACGCCGCCATCGCCGCCGCGGCGGCCGCCGAATCCGCCACCTCCGCCCGCTCCGGCCCCACCCTCGACCTCGCCGTCGAAGGGGGACTTCAGGGCGAAACCTACCGCGTGCGCTCAGGCTCGAGCTTCGTGCAGGGTTCACTCGTGGCCCAGCTGAATCTCTGGGATGGACACGAACGTCGGAGCGAGACCCAGCAGGCTCGGCTGGCCCGGCGCCGGCTTGAACTGCAACGCGAAGACACCCATCAGCAACTCGCCCTGCAGATCCGCCAGGCAACCGACGACGTCGCCGCCGCCTCCCTCGGGCTGCAAGCCGCAGAGCGGCGTCGGCTGGCCGCCATCCGCGCCTTCGAACTGGTCGCCCAGCGTGAACGCGAGGGCCTGGTCAACCAGCTGACCTTCCTCGACGCGCGCGCCGAACTGACCCGCGCCGAACTCAACCGCATCATCACCGGCCAGCGGCTCTTCACCGCCGCCGCCGCCCTCGACCGCGCCACCGCCCTCTCTCCCCTGCCATGATCCCGTCCGCCTCCGTCCTGTCCATTCCTCGTCCGGGTCGTTTCCCTCGTCTGGTCGCCATCCTGGCGCTGCCGCTCCTGCTCGCCGGTTGTCCCCGCGAGGAGGAGAAGGCATCCGCCGCCGCTCCGGCGACGCCTGCGGTCATGGTGCGTCTGGCCGGAGTGACGCTCTCCGACGCCGCGGTGCCGATTCACGCCACGGGCGTGCTCTCGCGCCGCGACGAGGCCGGGCTCTCGTTCAAAGTCGATGGCGTCGTGGACGCCGTGCTCGTGCGCGCCGGCGACCGCGTCAAGGCGGGGCAGGAACTGGCGCGCCTGCGGCTCGACGAAATCGAAGCGCGCGTCGCCGCCGCCCAGGCCGGGCTCGCCAAAGCCCGTCGCGACGAGGAACGCGTCGAGCGTCTGCAAGCCAAGGCCGTTTCCACCCTCGAAAACCTGCAGGACGCCCGCACCGCCGTCGAACTGGCCGCCGCCCAGGTCCGCATCGCCGAGTTCAACCAGCGCTACGCGGTCATCACTGCGCCGTCGGACGGACACATCCTGCGTCGGAGTGTCGAGCCGGATGAATACATTGCCCCGGGACGCCCGGTGCTGGGCTTCGCCAGCGAAGGAGCTGGCTGGCTCGCCCGGGTCGGTCTCGCCGCCCCGGATGTGGAGCGTCTGCGCACCGGTGACCGCGCCGAGGTGGGGACGTCCACCGGACGGATCACGCAGATCTCCGCCTCAGCCGATCCGATCACGCGGACCGTCGAGGTCGAGATTGCGCTCGATACGCCGCCCCCCGGCGCGCGCTCCGGTTCCGTCGCGTCCGTCATCCTGCACCCGGCGCCGGTACCCGCGCGGCCGGTCGTGCCCGCCGCCTGCCTGATCGAGGCCACCGGGGCCAACGCCCACCTCTTCCTGGTCGACCCAGGCGCCACCACCGCCCGCCGGCTCGCCGTCGAAGTGGAGGCGCTGGTCGGCCCGCTCGCCTACCTGCGCACCTCCCTCCCCACCGGCGCCCGCCTCGTTCTCCAGGGCGGTGAATACCTCCGCGACGGCACACCCATTCTGGAAAAACCCTGACCTCCGCCACCGCCCCTCCCGCCCTCGCCGCCCCGGAGTAAAGTGTCATCCGCCGGATGACACTTTACCCGGGCCTCCGGCGGGCGACCGAGCCGGTAGCGGTCCTCTCCCGATGAAAATCACCGACCAAGCGGTCAAAAACGCGCCGTTCACGCTCGTTGTCGTCTTCTGTCTCGTCGCCCTCGGCGTGAGCGCCTTCCTCGCCGTGCCGCGGCTGGAGGATCCGGCCCTCAAGATCCCGTCCTTCTCCGTGGTGGCCATCTACCCGGGCGCCAACGCCACCGACATCGAACAGCTGGTGGCGCGGCCGCTGGAGGACGCGTTCAAGGAGCTCGATGAGATCGACAAGATCCGCACGACGGTGAAGGACGGATTCGCCTTCATCGGCGTCGACTTCGTCTACGGCACCGATCCGGACAAGAAATACGACGACCTGCTCCGGCAGGTGAACGTGGAACGCGGCCGGTTGCCCTCCGGCCTGACCAGCATCGATGTGCGCAAGATCCAGACGATCAATGTGGCGATGATGCAGGTGGCCCTCGTCTCCCCCGACGCCAGTTACGGGCGGCTGCAGGACCTGGCGGAACAGCTGCGCAAGCGGTTCGAGTCCGTGCCGGGTGTCCGGCAGGCGCGCAAGCATGCGTATCCGGAAAAGCAGGTCCGCGTTTCGCTCGATCTCGACCGGGTCGCGCAGCTCCGGCTGCCGCTCGACCGGATCATCGGCGCCATCCAGGGCAGCAACGCCACCATCCCGGGCGGCGCAATCGAGCTGGAGGGCCGGCGCTTCAACCTGAAGACCAGCGGCAGCTACGCCAGCATCGACGAAGTGCGCATGACACCGGTGGCCGGCAACGGCGCCGCGGTCGTGTACCTGAAGGATGTCGCGGACGTGGCCTGGACCACCGCGGATCGCGAGGAGTTCGGGCGCTTCAACGGGGAGCGCGCGGTGTTTGTCACCGCCCGGCCGCAGCCGCAGCAGAATCTTTTCACCCTGAGCCAGGGGTTGCGCAAGCAGATCGCCGCGTTCGAAACCACGCTGCCGGGCGACGTGCGCCTCGAGATCGGCTGGGACCAGTCGCGCAATGTCAACGAGCGGCTGGGCCGGCTCGAACTCGATTTCCTCATCGCCTTCGGACTGGTGCTGCTCACGGTGCTGCCGCTCGGCTTTCGGGCATCGCTGCTCGTGCTGGTGTCCATTCCGCTGTCGCTCGCGATGGGGCTGACGGTCCTGTACTACACGGGTTACAGCCTTAACCAGCTCAGCATCGTCGGCTTCGTCGTCGCCCTCGGTCTGCTCGTCGACGACTCGATCGTGGTGGTGGAGAACATCGCCCGCTTCCGCCGGCTCGGTCATCCGCCGCTGGAGGCGGCGGTCAAGGCGACGGAGCAGATCACGGTCGCGGTCGTGGGCACCACGGCGACGCTCCTGTTTGCCTTCCTGCCGCTGATCATGCTGCCCGGCGGTCCGGGTGAGTTCATCCGCTCGCTGCCTCTCGCCGTGGTCTACACCGTGCTAGCGTCGATGATTGTGGCGCTGACGATCGTGCCGCTGCTTGCGAGCATGGTGCTGCGGGGCGAGGAACCCGCGGAGGGCAACCTTCTGCTGCGGCTGCTGCATCGCGGCATCGAGCGCAGCTACCGTCCGATCCTGCACTGGTGCATGCAGCATCGCGCACTGACGCTGGCGGGATCGGCGCTGCTCGTCGCTGGCAGCCTGGCGCTGGTGCCGGGCATTGGATTCTCCCTCTTTCCCAAGGCAGGAGTGTCGCAGTTCCTCGTCAAGATCGAGGCCGAGGAGGGCGCGAGCGTGGCCGCGACCGACGCCATCGCCCGGCAGGTGGAGAAGGTGCTCGCCGCCACGCCGGAGGTGGCGACGGTCTTCACCACGGTCGGAAACAATAATCCACAAATCTACTACAACGAAGTGCCGCAGGCCCCGAAGGCCAACGTGGCGGAGCTCTTCGCGGCGCTGCACGCGTACGACCCGAAGACAAGTCCGGCGGTGTTCGAGCGTCTCCGGGCGACGCTCGCCGGCATCCCGGGCGCGCATATCGTGGTCAAGGAGCTGGAGAATGGCCCGCCGATCGAGGCGCCGATCGCGGTGCGCGTGTTTTCCGACAACCTCGACACGCTCGCCACGCTCGCGGCTCAGGTCGAGGCCCTGCTCGGCGGAATCGAAGGCACCCAATCGGTCAACAATCCGGTCCGCGTAAGGCGCACCGACCTGCGCGTGGCCGTTGACAAACCCGCCGCCGCGCTGCTGGGCGTGAGCGAGGCGGAGATCGACCGCGCGGTGCGGCTCGCGTTCGCGGGACTCGATGTCAGCCGTTTCCGCGAGGAGGACGGCGACGAATATCCGATCCAGCTCGCGCTGCCCCGCGGGGAGCGGGCCACGCTTGAGAACTGGGAGCGGATCCAGGTGCAGAGCACCGCAAGCGGAGCCTACTTGCCGCTGGCGCAGGTCGCCCGCCTGACCTTCGAGGGCGCACCCCCGGTCATCCAGCGCTTCAATCGCGAACGCTCGGTCACGGTGACTTCCTTTGTGCGGGACGGCTTCAATGTCGACAAACTGACGCGCGCCACCGAGGCGGGACTCTCGCGGATGACCTGGCCGGCCGGCACGCGCTGGTCGTTTGGCGGCGAAGTTGAAAGCCGTCAGGAGAGTTTCGGCAACCTCGGCGGCGCCATCCTGATCGCCGCCTTCGGCATCCTCGCCATCCTCGTGCTCGAGTTCCGCAGCTTCCGCGGTACGTTCATCGTGGCCTCCGTCATCCCGCTCGGGTTCATCGGCGGCATTCTCGGTCTGTGGCTGACGGGTTATTCGCTCTCCTTCATGGCCGCCATCGGCTTCGTCGCCCTCATCGGCATCGAGATCAAGAACTCCATCCTGCTCGTCGACTTCACCAATCAGCTGCGCGCCCAAGGGGTGGAGCTGAAGGAGGCGATCGAAAAGGCGGGCGAGATCCGGTTCCTGCCGGTGGTGCTGACGACCCTGACGGCTCTGGGTGCATTGTTCCCGCTGGCCATACAGGGGTCCGGACTCTACTCGCCGCTCGCCATCGTCATCATGGGCGGCCTGCTCAGCTCGCTGGTGCTGTCGCGTCTGGTCACCCCGGTGCTGTACTCGCTCATGCCCCCGCCCCGCCCGACGGAATCCTGACCTGTGCCCCTTCTGCTGTAGGCGGCCTCGCTGAGGCCGCGACGACGCGTCCACTTCGGAAACAGAACCGCAGATCAAACCCGTACAGCCGTAGCAACCACGGTCCCGTTCCGATGGAGGGCGCCGCTCCGTCGGCGCCGGTTGCGCGTGGCGTGCACTCACCACGGTCGGGCGTGGTGGCGCGTGGACCGTCCCCCGGCGTCGACGGAGCGACGCCCTCCACCCGTGGACCCTCCGGGCACCCGATGGAGGCGGCCTCGCTGAGGCCGCGACGGGACCGATCGGTCCCGCCCTTCCATCTGGTCCGTGCGGGCGACGATCCACCTCAGGAGATCGGCCACAATCTGCTCATACCGGCTTTTTCTTCCTTTGCCTGACGCCCGGTGCTGGCGCAGGCTGTGGGGCTCCGTGCCCACCGACTTGTCCGGCTGCGTCATGTTTCCTTGGTCCCTCATGCCCGTCCGGGCGGGGGCGTTTCGCCTTTGAGCACCCCGGCGCCCGTCTCTCTGGTTGGATCTCCGCTCACTGGGAACACGGCCCTGCAGCGTCTGCGCTGGCACTACCTGGCCGTGTACGCGATCTTCGGCTGCGTCTCGCCGTACCTGCCGGTATACCTCGGCGACATCAAGGGCCTGTCGCCGCAGCAGATCGGGTTGATCTTCGCCATCGGCCAGTCCGGGGTGCTGGTGCTGCCGGCGTTGATGACCCTGATGGCGGACCGGTACCGGATCGTGGCGCCGATCATGATCGCCCTCTTCGCGGTCAACATCACCGCGATGGCCGGCCTGTCGCTGGCCACCGGTCTCACCGCGTGCCTGGCCGCGGTGGTGCTCAACCAATTCGCGAACCAGCCGCAACTGGCACTGACCGACGGACTTTTCTTTTCCCTGCAAGCCCGGGCGGGGGCGGCCGCGGTGCCGTTCTCGTCCGTGCGGGTGTGGGGCACGATCGGCTTCATCGGGCCGAGCCTGGCGCTGTTTTCCGTGTATTCATGGGGTGGACTCACCTTGGTGCCGTACGCCGCGATGCTCATGGCGGTGGCGGGCCTGATCAACGCGCGCCACCTGCCCCGGCGGCTGACGGACACCGGTCCGCGGGCGACGCGGCTGCCGACGATCGAGGCCGCGCGGCTGCTCCTGCAGCCCCGCACCGCCCTCTTCTGCGCCGGCCTGGGGTGCGTGATCGCGGCCAACGCGGGCTACTATGCGTTCTATCCGGTCTACCTGACACGCGAGGTGGGAGTCGACCCGCGGTGGATCGGGCTGATCGCCAACGTGGGCGTGGTCATCGAGATCGCCTACATGCTCGGTTTTGAACGGCTGCAGGCGCGGTTCGGGCTCGCGGGGGTGACGCTGGCGGGTATCGGCGCCGTTCTCGTCCGCAACGTCTGTCTCGCCTTCTTCCCCACCCTCACCGCCGCCGTTGGTCTGCAGGCGGTGCACGGTCTCGCGATTGTCGGCGTGCACCTCGCCCCCCTCATGATCCTGAACCGGCTGGTCACGGGGGAAAGCTACCGGAACTCGGTGCAGGGGCTCTACGCGATGCTGGTCGTGGGAGTCTTCGGCATCACGGGCAACTTCACCGCGGGTCAGCTGGCCGGTCGGGGCCTACCTCTGCTCTATCAGGTCAATCTCGCCACCACCGCGGTCGGCTTTGCGCTTGTCCTGATTGCCCTGCGCTGGCGAGGCTCCGACGGGACGACGCTCGGCGGGCAGAGTCAGGCCTGACCGCGTGTCCCGCCCGCCGCCACCCGTTCGCACTGTTCCCATGCCGGATTCCCTTTCTCGCCCCCCGGTTGCGCCGCTCTGGCTGGCCGTCTTCTCACTGGGCGTGGCGACGGCGGCCTTCCTGCCGACGTTGGGGGGCGGCTTTCTCGCCGACGACTTTGTCTATGTCTCCCGGTTCTTCGCCTACCCGTGGAGCGACTGGCCGCGCCTGTTCACGCGCGAGTGGTCCGAGGGTGTGTGGGGCTTTCCGCTGATTGAGCTGCGTCCGGTGAGCGCGCTCGCCTTCATGGTCGATGCACGACTCTGGGGCGCGGAGGCGGCGGGCTACCGCGTCACCAATCTCTTGCTACATCTCGGCGTGGTCTGGGCGGTGCTGCGCCTGACCTGGCGCCTGAGCGGCGGTCACACCCTTGGCACGCTGTCGGCGGCGCTGGCTTTCGCGCTGCATCCGGCCCATGTCGAGCCGGTGTCGTGGATCACGGGCCGAGTGGACCTGCTCGCCACGCTCGCGGCCCTGGTGTTCTGGAATCTGGCGGAGGGATGGAGCGCGGCGGGCGGGCGCTGGCGCGCGGGAGGCGCGCTGGCGGCGCTGCTGGCCGGGGTGTTTGCCAAGGAACTCTGTCTGTTCGCGCCGCCCCTGCTCGCGCTGCGGTGGATCAGTGTCGATCCGCGGGTCGGACGCCATGTCTGGGTGCGCCGGGGCCTGCTGCTGGCCGGGGTGGTGGCGGTGGCCCTGCTCTACACCGCGGCGCGGCGCGCGGCGTTCGGGGACGGTGCGACCGTGCCGGCGTCGTCGTGGACCAGTGATGACGCCTGGCGGCGGCAGGCCAGCTATGCGGCGTGGATCGCGCCTGTGTTGCCGCTGCTCCAGCAATTTGAGCTCACGTCCCTGCCTTCCGCAGACGTCTTGCGCGCCGTGGGCGTTGGTGTCGCGGGACTGTCGCTCGCGCTTTTGTCCCTGGCGGCGTGGAAGGGCAACCGACGCTTGGGCAATCTGGTCTTCTTCACCGGCATCTGGTGGGTTGGTACGATCGGCGGCTTGCTGCTCGTGGGCTATTTTTCGGCCCGGCATCTTTATTTTCCCACGACCGGGCTCGCCGTCGGCTTCGGCCTCGCGGTGGCGGCGGTGCGGTCATCGCGGGGCCGGTTCATCGCCGCCGGCGGTCTGCTCTGGCTGGGCGCGGCCCACGTGGTGGCGGTGCGTCCCTGGATCGAAAACGGGCTCATCTCCCGGCGTCTGACCGCCACGCTGCAGCGGGAGGTGCCACGGCTCGCTCCGGACGCGATCGTGATCGTCGACGCGCGAGAACTGCGCCGCAATGTCTTCCTCTGGTTCTGGGCCTGTCCGCAGGCGCTCGGCCGGCCCTTCCTCGAGCCTCCGCTGGACCCGTCGCGGGTGCTCACGCGCGGCGGACTCTACTTCCGGCCGGAGCAATGGCAGAAGGACATCCAGCCTCTCGACCGGTGTCGCTCGGCGAACGGGGCACTGGTGGTCGACACCACCGACACCGGCCAGATCCGGTTCACCACACTCTCCGCGGCGGAGCTGGTGAAGGCGTTGCCGGCGCTGGCGGAGCGGGCGAACGATGGGGACGGGCTGCACTCGCCGGAACTCTCCGGCTGGGTGGACACGGTGCTGCGCACGCACCCCGCCACGAAACGCATCCCGTAGACGGGGCCGCGTTTGTCCTCTTGCCGCGCCGCCCCGATTGCGCCTACGTCGCTACCCGTCCGCCGCCCGCGCGGCCTCTCTGGTGACTCTTCCGCACGTTTTCCGCGCCCTTCGCTCCCGCAACTACCGGTTGTTCTTCATCGGTCAGGGGGTGTCATTGACGGGCAACTGGATGACCACCACGGCCTCGGCCTGGCTCGCCTACGAGCTCTCCGGCAGCCCGTTCGTCGTAGGCCTGCTCGCCTTTACGAGCCACATTCCGATCCTGCTGTTTTCGTCGTTGGCCGGCGTGTGGAGCGACCGTCTCAATCGGCACCGCCTGATCATGCTGCTGCAGCTGCTCTGCTTCCTGGTGGCGGCGATTCTTGCCGGGATCACGCTGACCGGACACGTGACGGTCACGTGGCTGCTGGTGTTGTCGTCTGTCCGCGGTCTGATCAACGCCGTTGAGTTTCCGACCCGGCAGGCGTTCATCGTCGAGCTGATCGAGACCAAGAAGGACCTGGGCAACGCCATCGCGCTCAACTCCACCCTCTTCAACCTCGCGCGCCTGACCGGGCCCTCGGTCGCCGGGTTGGTCATCGTGGCGGGGGGGGCCGGGGGTTGCTACCTGCTGGATGCGCTCAGTTATGCCCCGATCCTGATCAGTCTTGCCGTCATGAAGCTACCGCGTCGGGTCGCGGCGTCCTCCCGGGCCCATCCGTGGGACGAACTGCGGGCGGGCTGGCGCTACGCGGCCGCGACCCCTTCACTCCGCGCGCCGCTCATTTTGGTGGCGGTCATGTCGATGGTGGCGTTTTCCGCCGCCACTCTTGCCCCGGTGTTTGCGCGCGACGTCTTTTTGCGCGATGCCCGCACGCTCGGCCTGATGTTCGCGGCGGTTGGCGCGGGTGCGCTCGGCAGCGCGCTCTTCCTCAGCTCGCGCTCGAGCGCCGTGGGGCTCACCCGCTGGGTGGCGCGCGGGGTCTTCATGGTGGGGGTGGGCCAAACCGCCTTCGCTGCCAGTCCGTGGCTGTCCCTCGCCCTGCTCAGCCTGACCCTGACCGGCGCCGGCATTGTGCTCACAATGGCCGGGTCCAACACCCTGATTCAATCGTACGTCGACGATGACAAACGCGGCCGGGTCATGGGGCTCTTCTCCATGGGACAGGGCATGTTCCCGATCGGCAGTCTGCTCGTGGGCTTCGCCGCCTCCGTCGTTGGTCCGCGCCCCGCGGTTTTCGCCTCGGCGGCGGTCTGCCTGCTCGCCGCGGTGCTCTTTCACCGAACTGTCCGCCGGGCACTGGATCCGATGAAACCGAACGTGCCCACCTCTCCAATACAGGACGCCTAGGCGCGACAGGGAGCATGCCACTACGTCCAACCGTTTGGGTGGACGCGACGCGCAACCGGCGCCGACGGAGCGGCGCCCTCCAGGAGAGCACCCTGCGGGGGCCCGTTGGAGGCGGCCTCGCTGAGGCCGCGACGGGACCACCGGTCCCGCCTCCGTCTCCAGCCGGTGGGGCGTGGGGCCAGATTCAACGGTGCCTTTGCCGCAACTACAGGGCAAAAAACGCTGAACATTCCTGAGCGGATGCGAAGCCTCGGCCGCCGGAATGGCTAGAATGGACCCGTCCGCCCGTTGTAGTCATGCCATTGCCACGCCGCCACCCCTTCATCGGAAGCCCGACCGGGCGCAGTCCGCACGTTGCGCGGGGCCTGGGTCTCGGGTTCTGGCTGTTGCTGGCCTCACTCTGGGCCTTGCACGCGCAAACCCCTGGATCCGAGGCTCCAGCGGCGGCAGCCGCCGGCGGGGCGGCCGCAGTCACCGCGACAGAACCGGCGGAACCGGCGCCCAACTCCAATGCCAGCTGCATGGAGTGTCACAGCGATCCCAAACTCTCCATGCGCAAGGCGGGCAAGAAGTTCCCGCTGTTCGTGGAGGAGACGGTACTCACCACGTCCGCGCACCGGTCTCTGGACTGCATCGATTGTCACGAGGACTTCGACGGCGAAAGCACGCCTCATCGCAAGCCGATGGTCCCGGTCGACTGTTTCTCCTGTCATGAAAAGACGGGCAAAAAGCACCCCTTCCACGCCCGCTTGTCGCTTCAGCCGATGCCCGTCGGCGAGGACACGTCGTGCACCGCCTGCCACGGCAGCCACGCGGTCGCCGAGGTGAAGAAACCCAACTTCCCGTTTGCCGCCGGATCCCAGCACCAGGCCTGCAGCAAGTGTCACGAGGAAGTCGGAGCTCGCTTCGCCGCCTCTGCTCACGGGACCGCCGTGGTCCGTCACGCTCCGAATTCGCCGGACTGCCTTGCCTGCCACCGTCAGGCCTCGCCGCGCAAGGACGCGCCGGTGACCCTCGAGCACAAACTCGCCCAGACCAAGCTTTGTGAGTCGTGCCACGTCGACAAGGCGGACGTCGCGGACAAGTCGCTCCGCGGAAACCATTTTGTCGAGTCCTACGAAAAGAGCGTGCATGGCCTCGCCCTCGCCGCCGGCAAGGCAGACGCGGCCACCTGCGTCGACTGCCACGGCTCGCATGAAATGAATCGCGCGATGGCCAGCGACGCGAAGATCAACCGGCGGCACGTCGCCGAAACGTGCTCTTCGTGTCACGAGAAGATGGCGAAGGAATTCAACGCCAGCGTGCACGCCTCCGCCCTGGAGCAGGGCAATCTCGACAGCCCGACCTGCACCACGTGTCACGGCGAACACACCATCCTCACGCACACGAATCCGCTTTCGCCGGTGCACAAGGAAAACGTCGCCCGCGAGGTCTGCGCCACCTGTCACGCCTCCCTGCGACTGACGGAAAAATACGGTCTGGCCTCGCACATGTTCCAGACGTTCTCCGACAGCTACCACGGTCTCGCGGTGCGCGGCGGCGCAGTCGAGGTCGTCAATTGCGCCAGCTGTCACAGTTCGCACGCGATCAAGGCCCAGGACGATCCGACGTCGACCGTGCACAAGGACAACCTGGTCCAGACCTGCGGCCAGTGCCACCCGGGGGCCAACGCGCGCTTCACGGTGGGTAAAGTCCACGTCAGTCCGGAAGCCAAAGAGGGCGCCGGCGGCAATCATCCGCTCCTCTATCTCGTTTCGAGTCTCTACACCCTGCTGATCGTGGTCTGCGTCGGCGGCATGGCGTTGCACAACGTGCTCGACTTCACCCGCAAGATCCTGCGCAAGCTCGCCATCCAGAAGGGCTTGATCGAGGAGGAGCATGTCGCCCACCGGCTCTACCTGCGCATGACGGGGCAGGAGCGGCTGCAGCACGGCACCCTGGTCATCAGTTTCGTGCTGCTCGTGGTGACCGGTTTTATGCTGCGGTTCCCGGAGGCCTGGTGGGTCGTCGGTATCCGAAATCTGAACTCACATGCGTTCGAGTGGCGCAGCCTGATCCACCGGGTGGCCGGGGTGGTCCTGTTGCTGGCCGGCGTCTGGCACGTGTGCTACCTCGCCTTCACCGCGGCCGGGCGCTCCCTCTTCCGCGACCTCTGGCCGCGACGCCGGGATTTCACGGATCCGCTCGCGGTGCTGAAGTTCAATCTCGGCCTGTCCCCGGTCAAACCCGCGTTCCCGCGCTTCAGCTACATCGAGAAGGCCGAGTACTGGGCGCTGGTCTGGGGAACGATTCTCATGGGGGTCACCGGCGTGATCCTGTGGTTCGACAACACCTCGATGGGGCTCTTCACCAAGCTGGGCTTCGATCTGTCGCGCACGATCCACTTCTACGAGGCGGTGCTGGCGACGCTCGCCATCATCGTCTGGCATTTCTACTTCGTCATCTTCAATCCCGACGTCTACCCGGTGAATCTCGCCTGGCTGACCGGCCGCATGTCCGAGCGCGAAATGCTCGAGGAGCACCCGCTGGAGCTCGCCCGCCTCAAGGCCCTCGAAGCCGAGCAGGAAAAGGCAAAACTCGCGGCCCCACCGGAAACGCCACCCGAGCCTCCCGCCAAAGACAGCGCCTGATCCGGGGTTCGTCCAGGGTGGAGACAAAATCTCCGTCGACGCCGGTTGCGCGTCGCAGACGGTGTCCGTTGGAGGCGGGGTCGCCGACCCCGCGAGGATTGGCGTCGCGTGAACAATTCGGACGACGGAGGCGGGACCGGTTGGTCCCGTCGCGGCCTCAGCGAGGCCACCTCCAACGGGGCACCCGCAAGGGTTCACTCGTGGAGGGCGCCGCTCCGTCGGCGCCGGTTGCGCGTCGCGTCCACCAAAACGATCTTGCGCGGTGTTTCGTTGACCGTCCCCGCGGCGTCGACGGAGCGACGCCCTCCACACAACCACATCAACGAGGTACAGCCTGCGAACCTTCCGGCTGACATGCCTGCGCGGCCGCGGACACGCCGTTCGTCTTTCGCCCTTCACTCTTCGCCCTTCGCGCTTCATGGTCCCCGCCTCCCCTTTCTTATGTTCCCTCTCCTCCGCCGTCTCCGCCCCTGGGTCGCAGCCTTCGTTTTGTCCAGCCTGGTGCTCCCTGCCGCCCGCGCCGCTGACCGCACCCCCGTCTCCGGGCAGCGGACGCTGATTCTGGGTGACAGCATCACCCAGGACGGACGCTATGTGTCGTTTCTCGAATACTACCTGCACCGCCTGAGTTCCGGGCCGTCCTCCGATCTCATCAGCATCGGGCTGGGCAGTGAAACCGTCTCGGGGTTGAGCGAACCCGGGCACCCCTTCCCTCGTCCCTGTGTGTTCACGCGGCTCGCCGACGCCCTTGGCAAGGTCAAACCCAAGGTGGTGCTCGCCTGCTACGGCATGAATGACGGCATTTACCTGCCACCCTCGGCTGAACGGCTCGCCGCCTTCGACCGGGGACTGACCGAGCTGGCGGACAAGGTCCGGGCCGCCGGCGCCACCCTCATTCTGATCACTCCGCCCGTCTTCGACCCCGTGCCCATCGCGTCGAAGCTGGCGACGCCCACGGTCGCACCCACCGGTTATCAGACCCCGTATGCGCAGTATGACGACGTGCTCGCCGCATTCGCCCGCACCGGCCTGCAGCGCCGGGAGCAGGGCCTCACCGTCATCGACCTGCACGGGGCCATGACCGAGGAACTGGCCGCCCGCCGCACCGGCCAGCCCGCCTTCACCTTCAGCCCGGACGGCATCCATCCCAACGATCTCGGGCATCTGCTGATTGCGCGCACCGTGGCCCGCGGCCTGGGGCTCAATCCGCCCGCCTCCCCCCTCGAGGCGGAACTCGCCCGAATTCAGGCCGACCCGCTCTTTGCGCGCGTGGCGGAACGGCGTGCGCTCCGCTCAGAAGCCTGGTTGTCGTTTGTCGGATACACCCGCGGCGGCGTCTTCAAGTCCGGTTCGGTCAAGGCCGCCGAGGCGGTCGCCGTTCGTCTCCAGACCGAGATAGAAGCCCTCGCCCGGCACAGGTAGGTCCGAATTACCTCAGACTGTGGGGCCGCCCCTCGCGGGCGCGCCTGACTTCGAGAGTATCACCGCTCCGAACAACCGAAACCACACCCAACCCAACGCTGTGGGTCACCTGTTGATGCTAAGAGGCTGGGTCCGCCATGCGAGGCGCGCCCGCGAGGGGCGGCCCTACAATGGAACCGCTGAGCCGTTGCTCCATTGGCTGACGCCGGTGCGCAACGGCGCGAGCCGGCCCGGCGGGAGGGCGAGACGCCTGAAGGTCCGGTTCGCGTGCGTTGGAACTCAAATCTCCACACTCACCGCAACCCGCCGGTGTTGCTGACAAACGCGATCCGGGCGCAATCCGGGGACCACGAGGGCACATTGATCGTGCCCTGACCGCCAAAGAGGTACGCGATCACCCGCGGGGTGCCGCCGCCGGCCGGCATCAGGCGGAGGTAGACCTGCTGGTAGTAGGGATGGTCGTCCGCCTTCACCTCCGGGCCGTAGGACAAAAAGACAATCCACTTTCCGTCGGGAGAGACATGCGGGAACCAGTTGTTGTAGCCATCGTTGGTCAGCTGCTCCGGCTCCGATCCGTCCGGTTTCATCCGCCAGAGCTGCATGCGACCGGTGCGGCTGGAGTTGAAATAGATATACCGGCCATCAGGAGCGTATTCCGACCCGTCTTCCAGCCCTGGCGTGTTCGTCAGGCGCACTTCTTCTCCGCCGTTGGCCGGAATCTTGTAGATGTCATAGACCAGCGGTCCGTCCGGACGCTCGCGGCGTCCTCCGGTGTAAACCAGCCACGCGCCGTCCGGCGACCAACCATGCAGGTAGGACGGCGACTGCGGCGTCACGCGCACCGGCTCGCCTCCCTTGATCGGCAGGGTGTAGATGACCGAGCGCTTCTCGTCGTCCGCGCTGTGGTGACTGATCCCGAGCCGCTTGCCGTCAAAGCTGGGCACATGATCGTTGTTGTTACGGTTGGCAAACCCGGTGTCCAGCAGCGCTACCTGCCCGGTGACGAGGTCAAAGGTCTGCAACCGGCCCTTGTTCGGCCCGGGTCCGCTGACATTGAGGATCAGGGTCCGGCCATCCGGCAGCCAGTTCGGCGCCTCAAACTGCTCGGGCGACTGGTGCACGACGTCGAGCTTGCCCGTGTGCACGTTCAAGATCTCCAGGAGGCTTCCCAGGTAGTCGCGATACGGAACATATCCGACCTTCGGCGGCTGCACGATGCGCACGTCCTTGAAGATGGCCTCCTCCTTCACCGCCGCGTTGTGCGAGCAGAGAAAAAGGCCCACGTTCACCGCATCACCCAGCTGGAGGTCCGCCACGCTGGCCGTGACAAACGTCTCTCCGTAACGCGCCGAGGAAAACAGATACGTCGTGCCCCGGCGTTCGAGCTGGATGACATCACCGCCCTTGAGCGGCAGCAGGACTTGCTCGGTCGCGGCGCCCTTGGTTCGGCGAAACTGAAGGGACGTCAGGCCGTCGCCATGCACGCAGGCGTCTGCATAGGCCGAATCCGCGTCGAGGGTGGAGCGCACCATCCAGCCAAGCTTGCGATGGGGATCCACTCCCTGGCCGACAAACTCCACGCGGGCCCGGACGATGAAGTCGCCCTGCAAGGTGTTCCACGCGAAGTGAAACTGATCGGAGGCGCCCCACAGGTTGATGCCACCCGCACTCATGCGATACTGTTGGATTGAAGCATCATAGGTGGTGGATCCTGCGATGGTCGGAGCTCCGATGTCAGCGTGCTGCGTGAAGCGCCCGACCGCGGATTGAGCCGCAGCCATCGCGAAAGGCACCAACAGGGCAGCCGCCAGAGCGGCAAATCGGGGTAAGGTCATAGGAGAGCGTCAAGGGGTTGGACCGCACGCCCCCACCGTGAAATGTCGCGTTCGAAAAGCCACCCCAATACGCCAGAACGCAACGCGCCGGCAAGGGATCGCCAAATAATCGGCGGATCGTTCTGGTCCAGACGGAGGTACGTTCCACGTTGAATCAGGCGTTGTCCCGCGACGCACCGGGTGTAGCCTCGATGCATGGTGAAAGACTGGCTGCTCCTTGCTTTCACCACGTTGGTCTTGGCAGGAACCGCACGCGCGCAGCTGGCCTGGTCAAGCTCCCCGTCCCCCACCCAGGAAACCCTCAACGCCGTCGCCTTTGGCGCCGGCCAGTTTGTGGCGGTCGGGGAAAAGGGTGTGATCCTGAGTTCACCCGACGGACGGCTGTGGTCACCCCGCGTCAGCGGCTCCTCGGTACGGCTGCGAGGCCTGACCTTTGGCAGCGGGCTCTTTGTGGCGGTGGGTGACGAGGCCACAGTACTGCTGTCCCACGACGGACAACAATGGTGGTCTGCCAGCGCAACCCCGTCGTCGGGCCATCCCGCGCGCTTCGCCACCGTTGGCGCGATTGAAATGCGCTTTATCGCGGTAGGTGACGCCGGCGCATTCGCCAGTTCCGATTTTCCCCCGGTGACCTGGTCGCTGAGCTTCGACCGCATTCCTCCATTGGCCTGGCGGGGTGTGGCCGAAGGACTCGGTCAAGTGGTCATGGTCGGAAGTGAGGGCGTGCGCGGCAGCCGCGCGAATCTGGAGGGCTTCTCCCTGCGGTCACCCGCGGAGATCAAGGATTTGGAGGCGGTGACGTTTGGGCGGGAACGCTTCGTTGCCGTCGGACTGGCCGGAGCCGCCGCGACGTCCAAGGACAGCCTGACCTGGACCTCGACCCGCACGGGAAGCTCGACCCACCTGCGGGGAGTGACCGTCTTCAACGGGCTCTTTGTGGCCGTCGGAGACTTGGGCTCTGTTTTGACATCGCCGGACGGCGCCGTCTGGTCGCCCCGCCCGTCCGTGTCCACGGCCGATCTTCGCTCCGTCGCCGCCTCGCCACTTGCGGCGGTCGCCGTCGGCGCCCAGGGCACGCTGCTTGTTTCAAGTCGCGCCGATCTTCCTCCCAGTCTGGTGAAGCCGCCGGAGTCCGTGAGTGAGGAGATCGGAGGCGCCACCTATCTGAGTGTCGACGCCACGGGCACGGAGCCGCTCACCTACCGCTGGGCTTTGGAAGGCACGCCGCTGGACGCCCCGTCGGATCCGCGGCTCCGGTTCAATGAGCTCATTGCGTCACATACTGGCAACTACACCGTCACTGTCACGAACGCCCATGGCGCCGTCACCAGCCCTCCCGTGCGTCTCTCCGTGCTGCCGGCCGCCGGTCCGGCCGTGGTCGATCCGACGTTCAATCCCCGCCTGGTCATGCTTCGAGCGCCCACCGCCCTGCTGGCCTGGCCGGGAGATCGGCTGCTGGTGGCGGGAGGCTACCCGGGACGTTTGCTGCGACTGTACGACGATGGCACGCCGGATCCGACGTTCACCGCGGTCGACGTTTCCAACGCGCCCACCGAAACGACCGTCGCCGATATCGACGCCCTCGCCGTCCAACCCGACGGTCGAATCCTCGCCGGGGGAGGTTTCAGCCGGGTGAATGGCGTGGAGCGCCGGCGCCTCGTGCGGCTGCTTGGTGACGGTACCGTCGACCCCAGCTTTTCCGCACCGGCCGAGCTCGCCGCCGGCCCGGGGATTCGCGCCATCGCGATCGATGTGACCGGTGCCATGTTCGTCGCCAATGGAACCTCCCGCATTTGGCGGCTTCGGCCCGACGGCGCGATCGACCCGAGTTTCTCATCGCGTGAAGTGCCCGAGAACGCCACTGAGCCCAAGTTGCTTTTTCACACCCTCGCGCTGGCTCCGGACGGGAAAATCGTCGCGGGAGGATCCTACGCCGGTAGTTCAGCTCACGCCGGACCGGTTCGTTTCACGACGAGTGGCACGATCGACCTGCAACTGCCGCTGCCACCCTTTGACCGCACCGGGGGCACACTCTCTCCCTACGAAACGGATGCACTGCGAGTCCTCGCCGATGGGCGGATCATGGTCGCCAGCACCCGAATCCACTGGGACAGCCGCAATCCCAACCCGACCTACGCCCAATCCTGTCTGCGCTTCTCCGCTTCGGGGGCGCTGGATGCCACGTACCGCGCAACCCTGCCGCCGGAAACGGCCACCGAACGGTACTGGAGCCGCGCGTGGTTTTATCCAGACGGCCGGGCCCTTCTCGCCTGCCGGTTCGATCCCCTGAGTCCCTCCGATATCCTGCATCACGCGATCATCCGGCTGGCGAGTGATGGCAGCCACGACCGGTCCATTGGCGGAGCCACGGTTCGCAACGTGTACCGGTCGGGACCGGAGCGGTTCCAACCGATCAACCAACTCTTGATTTCGAGTTCCGGCAAACTCGTGATCGGCGGCAATCTGTATCTGTTCAACGATCCGTCGTTGCTCTACCTCGCACGGCTAAACGAGGTGGCGGGGGAAGGCCTGCGAGCGCCCGAAGAGGTGATTCTCACGGCAACACCCGCCGACGCCGCGATCGGCACCACCGTCACCTATCAGGTCAGCGCCCGCAGCTCGGGCCCGCTCGTCCACGTGTGGCAGAGGCAGTTTCCTCGGGCTTACGTGCGCCTGGACCAGCGGACCGCCGTGTACCCGTCGGTGATGACCCTGACGGTGGTCAACTCACGCGGGTCCGCGACACCCGTGGCGGTCGTCCGGCAGGCTTCGCCCGCGGCCCCTCCCCGGATTGTGAGCCAGACTCGTGCGGTATCAACTCAGGCAGGACGTGAAGCGGAGCTCAAGGTGGAGTCCACGACTGGCCTGTTCACGAGAACATCCTACGAATGGCGCCGCGATGGCCAGTTTGTCGCCTACACCCAAGGTCCACTCATCCTCTCATCGGTCACCGCCTCGGACGCCGGGACGTACACCGTCACGGTGCGCGACAACTTCGGAAATGCCACCACGGGCGCACCCATTGTGGTCAAGGTCGACGAGGCTTCGCGACTCGTCAATCTGAGCGCACGCGCGTGGGTGGGCCCGGGAGAAGCGGGCGCGCCTGGGGAACAAGGCATCTTCGCCGGCTTCGTCATCCCCGGTCCCGGCCCGCGCCGGATCCTGCTCCGAGGCATCGGTCCCGCACTCGGCCAGTTCGGCGTGGCGTCGCCCCTGCGCAGCGCGCGCCTGTTCGTCTACGATTCCCAGGGCAAGGTCATTCACAGCAACGCCGGCTGGGATCGTTCGCCCGCCGCTTCCATCCTGGCAAGCGCGACGGACTTCGCCTCGCTCGGCGCGTTCCCTCTCGCACCGGGCAGCGGGGACGCCGCCATGGTGATCGAGGTGGAGCCCGGCGCGTACACCGCCGCACTCTCCGGACAGGTTGATCCGGCCACGCAACGCCCCGATGTCGGCGTGGGACTGATCGAACTCTACGAGTACGACCGTCGCGCAGACCGGCTGGTCAACCTGTCGGCCCGGGTCACTGTCGGGATCGGCGGCGAAGTCGCCATCCCGGGTCTCGCCGTGCGGGGCGCGGTGTCCAAGCGATTGCTGGTGCGGGCCGTCGGTCCGGGCCTGGCGGCGTTCGGTGTCAGTTCGCCGCTCGCCGATCCGCGTCTGGAACTGCGGGACGAATCGGGCCGGATCATCGGTGGGAACGACGACTGGAGCGCCCAGCCCGGTGCCGCCGAGGTCCGCCAGGCCGCGGCCACCGTCGGCGCCTTCGCGCTCACGGAAGGAAGCAGGGACGCCGCCCAACTTTTGACCGTCACACCCGGCAACTACACCGTGGTGGTCAACGGTGCCCCCGCCACTACCGGCATCGCGCTCGTCGAAGTGTACGAAGTGCCCTGAACCGAGTGTCATCCCGCCGATGACACTCGGTTCAGGGCGGTGTCATCGGCCCTACGAAAGGCGCTTCCGGCACCGCGACCCCACCTCCACCCAACGCCTCCCCCCTCCGTTGTAGGCGGCCTCGCCGAGGCCGCGCTTGAGCGTGAGACTCAGACGGGCGCCGATGGACTTGGATCGTTGGGTTCACATCCGCGTGGAGGACGTTGCTCCGTCCACGCCGGTGGACGATCCGCGCACCCCCGCGCCTGGCCGTTCTTGGTGGACGCGACGCGCAACCGGCGCCGACGGAGCGGCGCCCTCCACCGAGGCGGATCCGTCCGTTGTAGGTGGCCTCGCGGCGGCCGCGACAGGCCCCCGGGACCGCATCCTCCCACGCCTCCACCTCCCCCTCCCCTGGCCGGCGCTCGCCAGTCCTCGCTTGCACCCGGGGCGCTGGGGCCGGCAGGCTTTTACCGCCACGGCGAACCCACCGCCCGGCCTCACGCTCGCCTCCATGTCACAACCTGCCTGCCCTGTCTGCTCCCTCACCGATGTGCTCAGCCATTCCGATCACTGGGAATGCGCCACCTGCGGCCACGAATGGCCCAAGGAGGCCGTCGCGGAGGCAGCCCGTGTGGTCAAGGATGCCCATGGCAATGTCCTCGCCGACGGCGACACCGTGGTCCTGATCAAGGACCTGAAACTGCGCGGGTCCTCCGGGGTGCTCAAGCAGGGCACCAAGGCCAAAAACATCCGTCTGGTCGACGGCGATCATGAGATCGACTGCAAGATCGACGGCAGCGCGATGGCTCTGAAGGCCTGCTTCGTCAAGAAAGCCTGAACGCTCTCGCGCTTCGACCCCTCCCGCCCTCCCCCTCCCCCCGCCCGCCATGGACGACCCCACCTACCCCGCTTCTGATCCGTTTCGCGCGGCCCGCGAGGACCGCGGCGTGCTCGACACCACCTTCCAAGGCCGGAAGGTCCCGATGATCCTTGGCTACAAGGACGTGCGGGCCGCCGCCGCGGATTGGAAGACGTTCAGCAGCGACGCGCCCTTTCGCGTGCCCATCCCCTCCGAGGAGGACGTGCGTTCGGTCCGGCAGCTGCCGGTCGAAACCAATCCACCCGAGCACACCGAATACCGCAGCATCATCGACCCGTTTTTCCGCCAGGCGCGCGAACCCGCGATGGTGCAGCGCATGGACGCCCTGATCGGCGAACTGATCGACACCGCGGTCGCGCGCGACTCCATTGAGGTCGTGCGCGAGTTCGCCCTGCCGCTGCAGTCGCGGGCCCTCACCTACCTGCTCCGCATGCCCGAAACCGAGGCGGCGGAGTGGATCAGCTGGGGCGTGCATGTGTTTCGCGACGGCGGCAATGGCGAAGCAAAAGGAGTCGCGCTCGAACGCTACATCCAACGCCAGCTCGATCGCGCGGCAGCCCAGCCGGGCGAGGACTTCTTTAGCGCGCTCAACCAGGCGACCTATCAAAACCGCCTGCTCACCCGTGACGAAAAGGTCGGCTTTGCCAACCTCACCTTTGCCGGCGGACGCGATACCATCATCCAGATGGTGGCGTCGATTATCGGCACGTTCGGCCACCACCCGGAACTGCTCCGGCAGCTGCAAACCCAGCCCGATCTGGTCATGAGCGCCACCGAGGAGTTCCTCCGTTTCATCTCACCCCTCACCCACCTCGGCCGCGTCTGTCCGCACGCCACCGAGGTCAAGGGCGTGCCCGTGGCGGCGGACGAACGCGTTTCCCTTTGCTTCGCCTCAGCCAACCGGGACACGAGCGTCTTCGAGAATCCCGATCAGCTCCAGCTCGACCGCAAGCCCAACCCCCACGTTGCCTTCGGCAGCGGTCCGCATCTCTGTATCGGCGCACTCCATGCGCGTCTGATTGTGCGCACCCTTCTCCGCCGCCTGAGCGACCGTCTCGATTCAGTGCAGGTCCTCCACGCCGAGGCTAACGTGGAACGCGAGGCCGACTACGAACGCCGGGTGGGCTACGAGGCGCTGACCGTGAAGCTGCACGCACGGGCCTGAGGAAGGTTCGGGCACACGCCCGCGGCATCTCAATCCGTCGCGGCCCCTATCCCGCGGCCTCAGCGAGGCCACCTCCAACAGACGGTCTCTCCCTCCGCCTCAAGGCGGCCTCGCTGAGGCCGCGACGGGACCTTCGGGCGCGCCCCTCTCGCCGCGTTTCCGACCGGCCGTGTATCTGAAACAACACTAGCGTTTGCTCCGGAACACACTCGACAGCAGCGATACGACAAACAAGACGAGGAAGATAAAGAACAGGACCTTGGCGATGCTGGCGGCCGTGCCGGCGATGGCGCCGAAGCCGAGGATGCCGGCGATGAGCGAGACGATGAGGAAGAGCAGGGTCCAATAGAGCATGGTTGTAGTGGTTTAAGAGTGACGTGGATCTTCGGGAGGTGGCGGCGCTAAAACGCCACGGAAAGGGTGACGGAGCCGAAGGCGCTCCAGTCGTCGCGCTGGGTCTCGAACTCACGGGTGCGGTGCACGAGCGTGGCCGTGAGCTGCCAGCGTCCGGCAATGATGCCGACACCCGCGGAAAGATCCGCCACGAAGGGCTCCTTTTTCACCGACGGACTGTCCTTCCAGATGTTGCCGTCCAAAAACACATCATGGGCCACGGCGCGGCCTTCACCGGCGGCGAAGACAAAGAAGCTGGCGTCACGATCCGGCGCCACACGCGGATCGCGGTCGTCCCCCGGCGCCGCTCCGATGGCGCCACCGCGCGAGAGAGCCACGCCAAAGTCAGTCGGGAGATTGAACCCAAAACGCACCAACGCTCCGGCGTTGGCGTAGGTTTGCACCGTGCCCAAGGAAACACCCACATGGGGTATGAGATCGACCCCCAGCCGATCGCCCAGGGTCCGCGCCGCCAGACGCTGCCGTCGCTCATACACCAGGTTCAACCCGGGCTCATTGCGCAGTTGGTAGTCCCAACCCTGGGGAATGCTGTCGCCCAAAATGCGATGGACCGTCTTCTGTGTCTGTTCGGCGCGACTGTTGGATCCCACGACGCCGGCCTGGATCGAGACGATGTCCGCGCGGGACGTGTTTTTGGAAATGAACGACAGCTCAAGGTAGCTCCAGCCCGCGTACGGGCGGTCCGTGGGATCCGGCACGGCCACATCCGTGTTGTGCGGGGTGTAGATAGCCTGCCCAAACGAAAACCCAAAGTTCTTCTCCGTGTCCGGCCGGTTGACAAACGGGAGAACGTCAAGGAATCCCCGGCGCCAGCCCCGCTGGCCCCAGTCGGTCAGATCGGGGGTCATCCAGGAGAACTTGGCCCCATTCGTGTAGTGTTCATCGGTGCCGCCAAAGTAGTCGTTCTCGAAATACAGGGTGAAGAGGCCGGCGCGTCGCGCCCGGCTGTTCGCCACCGGTTCCGGCCAGGACCGTGGCGGCTCCGCCACCTTTACACCGGATGCCGGGTCGGGTGCCGCCAAGACCGACGGACTCTCCGCGAGGGAGAGGCACAGAACGCAGGCCAGGACTGGAGGCAGGGGGATGCGATTCATGCCCCGGCCCATTGCAGACGAAATGCCAGTTGTGGCCGCCTACACGTTAACAACTGGGCGGCATATACTTGATTTTGAACGTCCCTGCGCTCGGTGGACTCCATCTGGCAAAGTGCGGGCTCCGCGACCGCCTTGTTCCTGCATTTCGCACGAGCCCTTGGGAGGCCGCCCCGATGGAACCTCTCTCACAAAAACGGTGTGTCCGCGGCCGGCCCGCGTACTCGCCCCTTCCCGGTCCACGCCCGCCGACACTCGGTGCCTACAGGTGGCCGGCGTTCCAGGCCCGGCCGCCCGGTGGCGGTCCACAAGCAGGGGCAAGGGTACGAAGGCCCTGCATCGTGCTGATTTGCATGAATTTCGCTTTCGTCGAGCCGACGCCGAGGTTAGCCTGGCCAGACTCGTTCTTGTCCCTTGAGCTCGCCTACCCAACCCGGCCCTGCTGCTCCGCCCCCGTCCCCAGAGGACTCGTTTGCCATCGGGATTGATCCCGGTCGGACAGAAGCGGAGTGGTTCGAGAAGGTCTACCAGGGCGATCGCATGCCGCAGCTGACGTTCCGCGCCCTGCTCATGGGCGGGGTGATCGGCATGTTCATGAGTGCGGCCAATCTCTACACGACGCTCAAGATCGGCTGGTCATTCGGCGTGGCCATCACCGCGGTGGTCATCTCGTTTGTGACGTGGAATCTCCTGCGCACGCTGACCGGCGGGCGGCTCTCGCAGATGTCTGTGCTGGAAAACACCTGCATGGCCTCGACGGCGTCCGCCGCCGGCTACTCGACGGGCTCGACCATCGCGACCGGGTTTGGCGCGCTCATGTTGATCGAGGGCCACCACCAGCCGTGGCTGGTCGTGGCTGTCTTCACCCTGTGCACGGCGGCCCTCGGCGTTTTCATCGCGGTGCCGATGAAGCGGCAGATGATCAACCGGGAAAAACTGCCGTTCCCCACGGGTATCGCCGCAGCCACGACGCTGCGCAGCCTCTACAGCAAGGGCCAGGAGGCGCTGCGACGGGCCTACGTGCTGATCGCCGGGCTGGGCGCCGGCATGGTGGTCGCCTTTCTCAAGGCACCGGAAGGGGCGGTCAAGGCGGTCGACACCTTTCTTGAGCGCACCCACTTGCGGCTGCCGGACCTGATCCCGGCCGCCGGCTACGCGCAGGTGAACGGTCGGCAGCTGCTCGGCTTCGGTTTCGATCCGAGCCTGCTCCTGATCGGCGCCGGCATGATCGTCGGGGTGCGGGTCGCCCTCTCCATGCTGCTGGGCGGGATCCTGCTCTACTTCGTGGTCGGCCCCCACCTGATCGCCCTCGACGTAGCCCACGCCGCCGATCCGTCGTACCTCGTCTCCATCCCGATGATCGGCGGGGGCACGCTCTACCACCTGCCGCGGTGGTCCCTCTGGGGCGGCACGGCCTTGATGGTCTTCGCGAGTCTCACGGCGTTCGCACTGCAGTGGTCGACGATCGGCCGGGCCTTTTCGTTCCGACGGAAAGGCGGGGCGGTGGCCGCAGCGGCACCCGGCGACATCGACGCGCGCATGAAGGAGGTCGAGGTGCCCGTGAGCTGGATGATTGCGGGTCTGGTGCCGATCACGATCGCGCTGCTTCTGGTGCAATACATCGCATTCAACATCAGCCTCTGGCTCGGATTGGTGGCGGTGGTGTTCTCGTTCGGACTTTCGATGGTGGCGTCGCGGGCAACCGGCGAAACCGACACCACGCCGATCGGGGCGATGGGCAAGGTGATGCAACTGACGTTTGCGCTGCTCTCACCCGGCAATGTGCAGCACAACCTCGTCTCGGCCTCGACCGCCGCCAACGCGGCGTCGTCGAGCGCGGACCTGTTGACCGACCTGAAGAGCGGCTACCTGCTCGGCGCCAATCCACGCCGACAGTTTCAGGCGCAGTTTCTCGGGATCTTCTTCGGCACCATCGCCGTGGTGCCGGCGTGGTTCCTGATGGTGCCGGACAAGGCGGCGCTGGAGCGCTTCAATCCGCCCGCGACGAACATGTGGAAGGCCGTGGCGGATGTGCTCACCGGCGGCGGCAACGCCCTCGACAAACTGCCTCACAGCGCGCAGGTGGCGATCCTCGTCGGAGCGCTGCTCGGCGTGCTCCTACCGCTGACCGAAAAGCTGGCTCCGCAGCTGCGGCCCTTCCTGCCCTCGACCATGGGCCTGGGCCTGTCCTGGGTGCTCCAGTTCAAGGACTGCCAGGCCTTTGCCATCGGCGCGGTGATTGTCTGGCTTTGGACTCGGCTCGACCGGAAGTCGTCCGACAACTACGCGATTCCGCTGGCATCCGGCTTCATCGCGGGCGAGTCCCTGCTCGCGGCAGGCATCGCCATCCTCGGCACGTTGCTCGCGGTGTCACTCTGACCGCGCGCCCATCAACTGAGCCGGGCGCGCCGTTTCGGCATGCGCAGGGCCCAGGCCGGGACGGTCAGCCAGTCATCCTTCTTGCCGGAAAACGGCGGGTAGCTGATCCGCATCAGCGTGATCTGACAGACGGCGTCGAACACGGGCTGTTTCAGCGCCGCCAGCACCGGATGGTCCCGGAGCGCCTGGCTGATGTGGATGGGAAAATACTTGGGTGCCAGTTCGGACTTCTGCAGTTCCGTCACAATGTCCTGGATCGTCTCCAGGCACTCGTGCGGCACGGGACAGAACGTATCGATCAGTTGCTCGGTGTCGTGGAAATGCCAGCCGTTCGTGATGAGGTAACCACAGGCAAACGCGAAGGGGATCCACGGCGCGCCGAGCAGTTCGGCGCAGGCTTGGGCGTCCTTTTGCGCGGTGAACAGATTGAGCGCGGGATGGTAGGGCGACGCCGGCAGCGAGACGGACGGGCAACGCGGCAATCCAAGGTTGCGCGGACGCGGAGTCGGTTCAGAGCCGTCCGGCGCCTTGCGCCGGAGTGTCAGAGGAACGGGTTGATTGGGTTTGCTCACGGACGACGCGGGTTGGAGGCCGGGGTGCACGACGCGCTCACGACGAACCCCGCACGGGTGGTCCCGGGACGAAGTGAGCGTTGAAAGAGCGAGGGCATCGGAAAAACGGAAGGGCCGCGCGGGTGGTCACTAGGACAGGCGAGGTCTCGGCCTATAACGGATCGTCATCCCCCGCAGACGAGCGAAAATCGTCACCTGAAGAGTCATGAAGCCAAGTCTGGGGGGGGCCCCCTAGCCGGGACGCAGGTTTAATGCAGAAGATTGCCTGTAGATCCCTCAGCATCAGGCGAGAGACAGGCCGTTTACCTAGGGGTTCCAGGATCAGACGGAGCGAGATCGCTTCGTCCCGCGCCGTTCTACCCGCCTTTGAACCGACCCAACCTACAGACGCCGAACCACCAAGCCGCAACCCCAGGAGGCTGCCATCCCCTTACCGCAAAAGAACGATGTTTTGTTTGGCCACGTGGGCACCTCTCGGACAAAGTCGTGTCGTCAGGAGGCGACGATCCACGTCAGCTCCTCTCACCGGATGCACCTATCTCTTCTCCCCGTGTTGTTGGTGCCCATGCTGGCTCCGGTCGCCTCAGGCGCAGGGCTGAAGTCGCTGCCCTCGTTTGGTGACACCACGCTGTCTGTGCCTGACCTGGTCCTGCCTGACGGTGCGGCAGCTGACACCTATTCGCTTCCTCCTTCGCCCCATCTGCGGTCTTCGACTCCGGGCGCCCGGGCCCTGGTTCGTCGGCAGGAAACGCCCGGCCGGCGTGTCTCATCCATGCCCATTCTGGAGCCACGGGAACCGGTGGACACACGGATGCCGATCGTGTCACCGTCCGAGACGACCCGCTACACGCTGCTGGTGAAAGATCCGGAGGTCGTCTCGTCCAAGTAGGAACCGCGGGCCGTGTCCGCCGCGGCCGTGCCTGGTCGGAATTTCTTCTGTCATGAAATACCTGATATCCCTGGTGTGTGTGTTCTCATGTTACGCGGCCGCCCTGGCAGCCGCGCCCAGCAACGCGTCGCTCGAGCGACTGCTTGCCGTGACGGAGGTGGAAAAAATGCTCGGCACCATGCACCAGCAGATGGAAGGCATGATGAAGTCGGGCATGGATCAGGCACTGCGCGGCAAGTCCCTGCCTCCCGAGGCCGAACAAGCCGCCGCGACGCTGCGCGGCAAGCTGGTCGCCAGCATGCGGCAGGAGCTGAGCTGGGAATCCATGAAGGACCTCTACATCCAGGTGTACGCGGAGAGTTTCTCCCAAGAGGAAATCGATGGATTGATCGCCTTTTACGAGAGCCCGGCCGGCAAGGCGTTTGTCGCGAAAATGCCCATGGTCATGCAAAAATCGATGGCGATGATGCAGCAGCGCATGGGCCCGATCATCCAACGCATGCAGCAGTCGATGCAGGAAGCCATCGCTGAAGTGCAGGCCATCAAGCCGGCCGCGCCGAAACCCTGAACCTGTCGTCGGGCTGGTCAGGGCTGCGTGGTGCCCTGCAAGAGGGTGCGCAGGCGGGCGGCCTCGATCTCGTCCGCCGGCACGATCACTCCCACGCCCGCAAGATTGGCGCCCAGGGCATCATTGCCGCCGAGGTAATCGGCGAGGGTGCGGCCGGGCGGCACATACGCGGGGGGCAGCACCGCGCTGTCCGCGACCGGCCACCCGGCCAACCCGGTGGCCGCGGCCGGGGTGTTCCAGCGGAACGCCGCGGCCGCGGTGAGTCGCGCCGGATCAAAGCCGGTATCCAGCCCGGTCACACTGTCCAGGTTCACACTGTTCAACATGAGCACGCGGCCCACCGGCTCGGTGCCGGCCGTGAGGGTGATCGGTGTACGCACGTCGACGAAACGGCTTTGCTCGACCCGCACGGCGGCGCCGGATGTCGCCGACACGCCCATGAGGGAGAGGCCGGACACGCCCCGTCCGGCCCGACTGTCGGCCAGCAGGTTGAACACATGGGCGTTGCCGAAGCGCATCCGCGGCATGCGCTGGTCAATGGACACATACCAGTTGTGGTGGAGGGTCACGTTGAGATAACCGGTGTCGAGCGCCGCCGTGGCCGCGTCTGCGGAATTGCCGATCAGATTGGACTTCTTCTGGAAGATCTCCTTGCGCAGGAGGTCCGCCATCGACGTGCCGGCGCGCAGCGAGTGGTAGTAGGGAAAAGAGGCGCGGTTCGCCTCCAGATGGTCGAACTGGCGCCGGACCCAGCGCACGGTCTCTCCGCTCACCACCCCGCCGATCTTGCACCAGGACACGGTGAGCAGGTCGGAGCCGCGCACGAAGTCGAAGAGTCCGTCATACGACTTTTCAAAGTCACAGTGATCGATCCAGACGTGATGCGCCCGCGACGTCACTGCGCCGCTGCTGGTGGCACTGGTCACCACCAGGTAATCCCAGTCATTGCGGTCGTAGTCGCCTGTTGTGGCGTCATCCCACTCCCAGAGCTCGCGAAACCGGAGGTTGCGCAGAATCACGTTGGACTTGCCGGAGAGGCTGAGCGAACCGCGCCGGAATCCACCTCCGCCATACGCTGAATAGAGGGTTTTGTTGGAGCCGAGCGAGAGAGTGCCCACGGTGCCGGTGGTCCGGCCGGCGCCGAAGAGGTCGGGATGCGCGATGGCGGTCGCCCCGTTGTTGGCTCGACCGTAGCGGGACAGATCGAGCAGGGTTTCGAGCTCCACGACCAGCGGCGCGTCGCTGGAGAGCGCCGCCTGGAATTGCGCGGCAAAGGCGGTGCCCGCGGCGGCGATGACCGCGTCATCGATGCGCCAGAAATTCCCGGTGCGGGTCACCGGGTCGTACGGCGTCGTGGGCACGCCGCCTCCGGTGAGCGCGGCGAGGCCATGACCGGGCAGGCGGGCAAAGCCCACGAGTTCGAACTCGCGGGGCGGGAGCGTCCGGTACTGTCCGGCGGTGTCGTAGACCTCGATCAACACCGTGCCCGGCTGGGTGCCGGTCGCCGGGGTCACATGCGCCGTGTAAGCCCCTTGCGCCCCGGGCAACACGAGCGCAGCGTCGCGGGAGTCGTTCGGGAGCGCGAACGCTCCGGTCTGCTGCGACACCGCGGCGACGAGGGCGGAGCTGGCACTGGCGGTCCAATCGTCATTGTAACCCAGGCTCGTGGCGTCGCGGAAAAGCTCGAGCTGCGGATTGCCGAGGGCGTCCCCCACCCCGAACGCTGTCAGCGCCGGGCCGATACCGCGCACGAGCATGCGATTGCGGTCGCCACCCGCCACGACAAAGCCGGCGATGAACGTCTCCGCCCCGACCCCGGCTCGCGCCCGGGCCGAGAGGTTGACCAGTCGGGAAGCGGACGCCGGTTCCGCGTCATAGACCTCGACCAGCGCCACCCCGGTCCGGCCGGCGGTGGCCGGCAGCGCGTGCGCCGTGTAACTGCCGGGCGCAAGGGAAAGCAGGAGCGCGGCATCACGGCTGCCCGCGGCCAGCGCAAACGCCCCGAGGCCAGCCCCGGTCTCCCGAACCTCGGTCGCATTGCCCGCCGTATCCCAACCGGAATTCGTCTCGATCCGGTTTCCGCCCTGGAACAGCTCGAGGCGCACGCCGTCGAGCGCGCCGGCCACCCCAAAGGCCACCAGGGCCGGGCCGGTGGCGCGCACGAGCACCCGTTTCGGGGCGGTCCCGGCGATGACGAAACCGGTGACCAGCACATTGCCCGCACCGTCGGTCGCCGCCCGGGCGGACAGATTCACCAACCCGCCCGCGCGCACCCCGGAGGCGAGCAGGACCATCGCCACGGCTCCATGGAGAAATGCCCGCAGATTCATCAGCCGAGAAAGTCAACCCGGCTCGATCGACGCCAGCGCATAACGCCGTTCGTCCGACCGGGCCGGGTTGGCTGACACCGATGGCTCAGGGCAGCTCGTAGAACTCGAGCAGCGCCGTGCCGGTGCCACCGTCCGCACTCGTGATCTGCGCCGTGTACAGTCCAGGCGCGAGGTTGACGATGAGCGCAGAGTCGGCCGCGCCGACCGACAGGTTGAACGCTCCGGAATCGGCGATCGCCGCAGTGATCGCGGCCGCGTCCGGACTCGTGCCCACATCCGCGTTCTGCGCGATCAGCTGACTGCCGGCAAAGAGCGACAGCACCGGCCGCGCCAGCACGCCGGGCACCCCGGCAAGCGCGAGGCTCGGACCCACTGCCCGGATCAACATGCGCTTGGGGGCCTTGCCGGTGACAATCACCCCGGCGACGAGCGTGCCGTCACCCGCGCCGGCCTGGGCCAGCGCCGACAGGTTGACCAGCCGCTGACCGGACTCGCCCGCCGTGAGGTCATACACCTCCACGAGGCCCACCCCACCCGCGCCCGCCGTCGCGCTCGACAGGGTCGCCGTGTAGGCGCCCGGGTTGAGCTTCAACCGCAAGGCCGAGTCCGCCGCGCCCGCCGCCAGCGGGAACGCACCGCCCAAGGCCGCGCCCGCCGCGATTTCCGCGGGATTGAGCGCCGTGCTCCAGCGCGTGTTCGAGGCGATGACGGTCCCGTTGGAATAGAGGTCCAGCTTCGGTGCCGCGAGGGCATTGCCCACGCCAAACGTTGCCAGGGTCGGACCCACCCCGCGGATCAACAGGTCAACCGGTGAGCCGCCCACCAGCACGAAGCCAATAGTGGATACACCACCGACCGGCACCTGGGTGCGGGCCGAGAGCTCGCGGAACCGGAGCCCGACCGCGGTGGCATCGCTCGCCCCGCTGAAGGAACTTCCCGCCATCGCTCCGCTCAACACGCCGTCGGCCACGGTCGCGGTCAGGGTCTGGCCGCCGACGGTCGCCGTCACGCGGCCGGCCGAGGTCACCGTGCCGCTTCCGGCTTCGAGCCGGGTGCCGCTCTGGGTGACCACATAGGCCTGACCGCCGGCGCCGACAATGATGTGCTGCACCGTGGACCCGCCCGCCACTCCGGCCTGGTAGTATCCGGCCAGCGTGGCCGTTGGTCCGGAGGAGCGTGTGCCGGTGAGGGCGGCGCCATTGAAGGTGCCCGCGATCGCTCCGGTGGTGGCGGACAAGGTAGCGTCGACCGTGCCGGTGAGGTTGGCCACGAACCGGACCCGGCCCTGGGCATCCACGGAGACGCGACGGCTGAGGAGTGCACCGCCATGGCTGCCGAGGAAGACCCCGGTGCCATCGGCCCGCACGTGCAGCGCGAAGGTGCCGCCGCCGGCGATCGTGCCGAAGTAGGTGCCGGCGAAGGCCCCGGAGGAAACGGTGAGCGCGACGGGCGTGGTCGTCACGGATCCGGCGGCATTGCTCACCCGGACCGAGTAACGACCGGTCTCGGTCGCCTGCACGTTGGGCAGCACCAGCGTGGACGACGTCGCACCCGTAAAGGCCGGCGGTCCGACCGGCACGAAGCCGGTGACCTCGTCGAGCGTCAGCGTGACCGGAGTCGCGGCGGTGTTGAGGAACATGAACCCGAGCTGGTTGAACACCGTGGACGCCGGCGGCACATCAGGATTGGTGTAGGCGCTCTGACTGAAACCCTCGCCGGCGAGCCAGACTCCAGCCACCGTGTTGCCCGAGTTCGTGCCGAAGGAGACGCCGGTCGCACTGCGCACCAGACGCAGCGTGAAGGTGTACGGAACATTGTCCGTCAGCGAGCCGTTGGTCTGAATCGCAGACCCGGTGCCGAGGCTGCCGAAGGCGCTGCCGGTCGGGTTGAGCAGGCTCGGCGATGTGCCGTCGCCATTGCGCCGTCGGAGCTCGATCGTGCTGCCGCCGGTGGCGCGGCCGTTGATCCAGGTGAAGTAACCGGCGTCGTCCGCAAAGGTCGCACCTCCGGTCGTGCCGCCATGATTGAAGAGTCCCACCCCCACCGCCCGCGTGCCGGCGGCGATACTGGAGAGACCACCCGAAGCGGCGAAGCGCAGGGACACTTCCGCGATCGTTCCCGCCGGAGCCTGCGTCAGGTCGATGGGCACGAACTGGGTCGTGTAGAGCGTCACCCGTTGTCCCGCCGGTACAGTGACGGTGACCTTGCCGTCCGCCGTTGGCGTCACGGGCAGCGAGGCCGTCTCGTCAAATGCACTCCAGGCGAGCCGCGGAGCGGCCGGGGTGGCCGAGGGGCTGGCGACCGCCACGCCGTCCTTGAACCACTGGTACGCCGGCTGCGGCGCGCCCGTGGCGACGACCGAGAGGCGCACGGTGGATCCCGGAGTGACAGTCTGCGCAACCGGCGCGACCTCGATCGTCGGCGCGATCTGCGGCGTCCAGCCGCCGAGCACAAAGGCCGGGCTGCGGTACTGAGCCGCGGTGGCGGCGTCGAGCTGACGCGACGCCGGCAGGCGCCGGCTCACATCGGTCGTCGCTCCGCCGAGGTCGGTCGTCTGGTACTCCCAGTACGAGATGTTCGGCGCCGTCGTGGCATTGTTGAGCAACCAGCCCGCGGGCACGATGTGCGGTCCCATCGCGCAATTGATCCACACGCATTGGCTGTAGGGGAAGTTGCCGGTGGTCGGATCGATCCGCCCGAGGTAGTAGCGCGGCGTCGTCAGTTCGCCCGTCAGGGCGCAGTCGACAAAGACGAAGCCGATCTGGTTCTGGCCGTTGCGGACCTGCGTATAGTAACCGTCATTGCCAAAGGTATCCAAGCCCTTGAGCTCACACCGCTGGAAGTAGGCGGCGGCGGTGCCCCAGATGAAGTCGGTGTTCCCTTCGATGTAGCTGTCGGTGATGAACGTCGTGCCGGTGTTGCACAGCAGCGTGTCCTGGCGGCTGCGCAGGTTGACGCGGTTGATCGTGACCCGGAGCCCGTCGCACACGAAAGCCTCCGCCTGCGAACCACCCTGCGGTGTGGAATTGACGATCGAAAGGGTCTCGAGCGTGAAGTCGTTCGCCGCGGTGGTGAATACCCCGCGCGTGCGGGTGCTGCCGTTCAGGTTGTTGTTGTTCGGGTAGGTGATGATCGTCTGGGCGCGGTCCTCGCCGCGCACGGTCACGAGCGGGCGCGTGGCGCCGACATACACCTGTTCCACATAGGTGCCTTTCCGGACCGTGATAACCACCCGCTGGCTATTGTTGGCGGGCACAAAGTCGATCGCGCCCTGGACGGTCGAGAAATCGCCGCTGCCGTCGGCGGCGACCGTAACCGCCGCCGCATTCGCGGCCGGACCCGCGGCCTTGGTCGAAAACCGCCAGGCGGTGCCGCCGGCGATGCCGGTGAAGCTCGCGTTGGTGGCGTCGCGGATCGCCCCCGGCTCGACCACCACATGGTAGGTCTGGCCGTACGCCAGCACGCCGGCGTGTGGATAGATGCTCGCGGTGTTGCCGTTGATGAGGATCGGATAGTAGTTCAGCTGGGTGGTGTTGGTGCCGACCGTGCGCAGCTGGAACTGGGCGCCGAGGTCGATCGTGTCGACGACGACATTGTCGGAGGACCTCACAATTTGGATACGCCCGGTCACACCCACCTTCGGCGCCCGGTCAAAGGTCACGCTCAACGGGGTGTCCACGTTGATCCCGGTGGCCCCGTTGGCCGGAAACGTCGCCGTCGCCGCCATGGCCGAGGGAATCGCCAGCACGGCCGGCGCGCTGGTCACGGCACCGACGGAGTTGACAATCCGCACCGTGTAAACGCCGGTGTCGGCGAGGGAGGCGCTGGGAATCGTGTAGCTGGCACCGGTGGCGCCAGTGATGCGCTGACCGTCCTTTTGCCATTGATAGGTCGGTGCGGGCGTGCCGGACGCGGCGACGGTGAAGGTGACCGCTTGACCGGCGGTGACCGTCGCGCCGACGGGCTGGGTGGTGATGACTGGCGCGGAGTTGATCGTGAGCACCGCGGCCGCACTGGTCACCGTGCCGGCGCCATTCGCGACCACGACGGTGTACTCGCCGCCATCGGCCGACGTCGTCTGGGTGAAGGACAGGCTGGAGCTCGTCGCGCCGGCGATGTCCACGCCGTTGCGACGCCACTGGTACGTGAGCGGCGCGGATCCGAAGGCAGCCACGGACAGGCTTGCCGGCTGGCCGGCGTTGACCGTCGTGGCGACCGGCTGCTCGGTGATCGTGGCCGGGACCGGCGACGTGCTGAAGGTGACCACCGCCGCGTTGCTCGTGACCGTGCCGTAGGCGTTGGTGATGCTGACCGTGTAGCTGCCCGCGGAAGCGCTGGACGCGTTCGCGAGGGTCAGGGTGGATCCGGTGGCCCCGGTGAGGTCCGCGCCATCCTTTTTCCACTGATAGGCGAGCGGCGCCGTGCCGGTGGCGCGCACGGTCAACGTGCCCGCCTGGCCCGGATTGAGGATGAGCCCCGCCGGCTGCGATGTGATTTCCGGCGGATTGATGGGGGTCAGCCCCGTGACCGACACGATTTCCAGCGTCACCGGCGCTGCGGTCGAGTTGAAGAACATGAATCCGACCTGGTTGAAGACCGTGGTGGCCGGGGGATTGTCGGGATTGGTGTACGCCGTCTGACTGAGCCCTTCACCGTTCAGCCAAACGCCGGCGCCCGAGGTGGTGGAGCTGGTATTGCCCAGGGAAACGCCCGGGTTGCGGGCCATCAGATGCAGCTGAAGGGAGTAGGTACCGCTGTCGGTGAGCACGCCGGCCGCCTGGGTCGTGGTGCCCGTGCCGAGGTTGTTGAAGGCCGAGCCGGTCGGGTTGAGCAGGCTGGGCGACGACCCGTCCCCGTTGCGCCGGCGCAGCTCGATCAGCGAGCCGGTCTGCCGGCCGTTCAACCAGGTAAAGTAGCCGTTGTCATCGGCGAAGGTCGGCGTGCCGCGACTGTTGTACAGGCCGTAACCGATCGCCCGCGTGCCGCCGGAGATGCCGGACAGCCCGCCGGAAACGCGAAAGGTCGTCACCACATACACCTCGTCCACCGTCGTGTTCGTCCACTCGATCGGCCGGAAATTGGACGCGAAGAGCGTCACGCGCTGGCCGGCCGGGACCGTCACCGTGACGCCGTTGGCTCCGTTGCTGGCGGGGGCCGCGGAGACCGCGGTCTCGTTGAACACGTTCCACTGCAACTGGGCGGAAACGCGCGCGGCGGAGAGAAAAAAGGCCGCCCAGCCCATCAAGGCGAGCAGACCGAAACGCAGGGAACGAGGGCAGGCAGGAGCATTCATCGAGCAGGAGGGGAAAGCACCGCGGCAACACGCCACGGTCATTTCAGGGGCAGGCCCCACTGCTGGACCTCGAAGCACCCCATCGTCAAACCAAAAACGACACGTGTCGTTTTTTGCCGGAGAATCTTGCCCTTGATGTGCGCGGATCGCTTGCACCCGGCCCGGTGCTCCGTATGACTGCGGCCCATGGCGAAACCGCGCACGACCCCGCAGGTGATCCGCTCGACCGCGGAATTCGCCGCGCATGTCGGGCTCTCGCGCAGCACGGTGTCCCGGGCGCTCAACGGCCATCCTGGCCTGAAGCAGAAGACGATCGACCGGGTCCAGGCGGCGCTCGACGCCACCGGGTTCCGGCCCAATGCGCATGCGGTCAACCTGCGCGGCCGGCGCGCCGCGATGGTCGGGGTGTGCATGGAGGACTTCCGCAATCCGACCGCGGTGGCCAAGGTTTCACTGCTGCAGCAGCGGCTCCGTGAACAGGGGCTCACCACCCTGATCGAAGTGCTCGCGCCGGGTTCGAGCCGGCAGACCCTCGGACACCTGCTGTCCCTGCGCGTCGGCGCCGTCGTCTTCATCGGCCACTTCGATCCGTCGGAGCTGGCGGCGCAGATTGACGAACTCACCCGCCATTCCACGCCACATCTGGTCATCGACGACCCAGGGCCGGGCGGGGCGAACTCGGTCTCGCTCGATCGGGTGCGGGCGATGGAACTGGTCATCGAGCACCTGGTCGCCCAAGGACACCGGAGCTTCGGCCTGCTGGGCATCTCCGGCGCATTTCAGACCGTGACGGATCGCTTGACCGGAGTCGATCGCGCCCTGCGCGCCGCCGGGCTGGATCCGGCGGTGGCGGCCGTCTCCCTCGATTCGCTGCACGTGCGGCGCGACCATTTCGAGTACGGCTCGCTGCTCGCCCGCAGTTTCCTCGCCCAGCGCCGGCGTCCCACCGCCTACCTCGCCGTCAACGACGACACCGCCGTGGGCGCGCTGCTGGAGTTCCAGGCGGCCGGCCTGAGGGTACCCGAGGACCTGTCGCTTTTTGGTTTCAACAACCAGAACCTCTGCCTGATGACACGGCCGAAATTGAGCAGCGTCGACCAGAACATCGAGGATACGATCGACGTCTCCGTCAAAACGCTCCTGGCGAAGATTGGATCCGTCGTCACCCGCCGGATCACCACCCATCGTGTGGCGCCGCACCTCGTGCTGCGCGGCACGACAGGCCCCGCGCCTGGCAACGCGGGCCGGTAAAGAGCGAGGCCAGCCCCGGCGGGCGGGAATGAGGAAAGTCGAGCTTCGAATGAGGAACGGAGGGAAGAGGCGGGACCGGTGGTCCCGTCGCGGCCTCAACGAGGCCACCTCCAACGGACCCTCACTCCTGGAGGGCGCCGCTCCGTCGGCGCCGGAGCGCGTCGCGTCCTCCCCCGCGGACGGTCCTCACTTCACCACTCCGAGGCCTCGGAGCGAGGCCTCGAGCCGGTGGTCGTCGTCACCGAGGTATCCCACAAAGCCGTCGACGACTTTCCCCTCCCGGTCGATGACATAGAGGGTCGGGATGCCGGAGACGCGATAAAGCTGGCCGGCAATGCTCGTGGCCCGGTCCTTGCCGGCGGGATCAAACAGTTTCGTAAACGCATACTTGGCGTCATTGAGCGGAACCCAGCGATCGAACGAAGCACGATCATCCCACACGCACACACCCAGCCAGACCACCTCGCCTGCCGTCGCCTTCGCGACGGTCTTCTGAACGTGGGGCATGGAACGGATACAGGGAATGCACCAGGTCGCCCAGAAATCCAGGACAACGATCTTGCCCCGATAGTCTGAGAGTTTGACCGAAGCCCCTTCCCGGGTCACCGCCGTGAATTCCGGGGCGAGCGAGCCGCGCGGCACGAGCTTGTCATCCTTGGCCGAGGCCGACGCCCGGACCGGCGCCTTTACGATCTGCGCCACCTTTTCGGTGGGGCGAAACTCCAACCGGGCACCATCTATCGAGGTCGATGCCTCAAAGGTCCGCTCCCCAACGCGAATGGGCTTGGTCGCGTCAAACACCTCCACGGCGCCAAACTCGCCGTCGCCGTCAACATCCACCAGAAGCGTCACCGTACGCACCCCGCGCTGCGTAAACGGAGCCGAAAAGTCAGCTGCTCCGTCGGTTGAAAAATCTCCCTGGGCGCCGGACTCCACCAGCGCAACCCGCACGGACCTGCCCTCCAGGTCCAGGCTGCCGGTACGAACCGCGGCGGTGCGCGTGAACAACACCTCGGCATCCCCGGCCCTGTCCGCACCAAAGAGCAGCATCAGTCCATAATCCGCGGTCGAGGTTTCCATGCCTCCCTCACCCCAGGAGCCGCGCACGGTCGTAAAGTGAGGACCAACGCGTGCGCCCTTCAGGTTCTTGCCGACATTCTGCCAGACGCCGTCGCCATCATCGCTCAGGTCGCCATTCTGGTTGTAATCCAGATAGATTCGATTGTCAGCCCGACGATCATCGGGGGCCCGGTCAACTACGACCCACGTGCCGGAGCGCGGGCCATTCCCGACCACGATCTTTCCGTAAAGCGGAGTTCCGAGGTACGCGGGCTCACGCTGGATACCGGACGGACGCTGGGCGCTGAATTCCACCACACTTCCACTGCGCGGCATGACGCGGCCCGACAACCAGCCGGTCATGGTCAGCGCCTCCGTATCCATCTTGAGCTGGGTCGTGGCACCGGCCGCCGTCACGGACTCCGCGACGACCATCAGCCCGGCTAAAATGGCAACCGCCCAGCGCGAACGAGGCATGGTGGTCACGATCAGAGGTTTTTGCGCACCGCGACCGATACGTAACGCATGCGCGGATCGGAGTAGCGGCTATAGAGGCCCGCCGAGTTCCACGGGGGGAGCTTGTCGAAGACATTCTGGACATTGAGCGTCCATTGGGTGCCGGTGAACCAGCTGCGCCAGCCGCGTTCGGCGTTGCTGTACGGAATCTTGTAGGCCAGCTGGAAATCCCAGACGAGGTCACTGTTGATGCGATCGCCGTCCACGCCCGTGCCGGTGGGAAACTGGGTCGAGGCCACCGTGGTCGAGGTCTTGTAGGAGTGGGTGTAGCGGGCGGAAACACCCGCCGTCCACACGTCGCTGTTCCAGAAGACCGAGGCTCCGCCGCGCCACTTCAAGCCGCCTTCGGTGGTCTCGACGGTATTGACCGGAGCCACCACGGGTGTGATGGTGGTGAGGAACTTGTTCGTAAACGTCGCATTGCCGCGCAGGGAGAACTCACCCAGCGACTTCGTGCGGATGGTATAGGTCAGGCGCGAGTCGAAGCCGTCGGTTTCGATCTCGGAGATGTTGATCGCCCGGGTGTCGACCCCGGTGACCGGTCCGGCCCAGTTGGCCGGATCGCCCGCCAGTTTCGGTCCGCGAAACACGCGTTCGGGAAAGAACCCCTCGTTGGCGAGGAGCTGAACGAGGGTCGGCGTGCGGATCGCATCGATCTTCTTGGTGTTCCAATAGTCGACCGACAACCGCAATCCCGGGGCAAAGCGCGGGGTGAAGATCACTCCGTAGCTTTCGGAGACGGAGGTTTCCGGTTTCAGGTCCGGGTTCGGGCCCGCGGTGTTGGTCAGCGGCGCAGTCACCGACAGATTACCACGCCGGGGATCCACGAACGTGAAGTTGTTGGAGATGGTCGTGGCGAACCCGAAGTCAGAGAGAAACAGGCTGCTCTGCTCCGGCGGGAAAAAGCCCTCGGTGTAGGCCGCGCGGAATGACACATCTCGATTGACGGTCAACTTGGCCGCCGCGGCCGTGGTCAGCGCGGACTTCGAATCGTTGGCACTTTCGTGACGGGCGCTCAGATTGAGATCGAGCGCTTCCACCGGCAGGGGTCTCCACTTCCGGCTGAGCACGGGCACGACCAACTCACTGAACACGGCGTCGGTCCGGCGGCCTTGTTTGGAGAAGAGGATGTCGCGCGAGAGGTTGTCCCGCCCGCCCATGAGGGTGACGAGGGCGGGGGCAATGTCGTAGGGGCGCTTGCCCTCGTACTGCCACCAATACGCCTCGGCTCCGAGGGAGGCCTTGATCGTGCCCGCCCGCCAGTCAACGAGGTCGCCCGTGGTGCGGGCAATGAGATTGGAGGCGTACTGCCAGTAACGCTGGCGGCCGACGGCGTTGAAGTAGTCCTCGTTGACGCTGTTGTCGACCGGGTAGGTGTCGTGGTCGGACAGCAGGTTGTAGAGCGCCCAGCGTTGCGCGAAGGTCGCGGGATTCGTGGTCGTGGCGTAGACCGAGGCCAGGATGATGTTGTCGGCTCCGATCTGCGAATCTCCTTCGATGACCGTGACCTCCGAGGTGCCATCAAGGGTCCATTCCCACTTCTCGCCAAACTTGCCCTTGAGGCCGGCGACCACGCGGTAGGAGTCACGCACCATGTCGGTCTGGCTGTCGCGCAGGTCGGTCGGCAGGACATTGAGGATCACCGAGCGACCCACAAATCCAGGCGTCACGCCGGTCCGAAACGGATTGTACGGATGCGTCGCCCCCAGCGTATAGCTCGTGCCCGTGCCGAAGAACTTCGGGTTGTGAATGTCCTGGGTGTTGCGAGTGGCGGAGCCTTCCAAGTAGAGGGTGACGCGATCGCGAAACAGTTTGTGTTCAGCGGTGGCGCCGAGGGACAGCATCGTCGAGGGAGTGTAGATGAAGTTGTCCTCATACCGCTCGTAGCTCGGCGTGAATTTGCCGGCTGTGGCGGCGAAGGACGCGGGGGTGAGGGCATTGGCTTGCGCCGGAGTCAGACCGGAGGGAACCGTGGCGTAGCGCGCGCCCGCCGCCCCGGGAATGCCAAGATCGCCGGTGGCCGCGGACAGACGGATGACGCCCGGCATCTGCGTGAAGGTGCCGATGGCCGTCTCGGTGGTCATGCGCGCGAGGGCGCGGTCGAGCAACGCGGTGCGCTGGGCGAAGGAGAGCGGGCCGCGGTTGCGGTAGCTGACCGTGACGGTGCCGGTGGTGCGCCCGTCAAACATCGAGAATCCATGCATGTAGCTCGCGCTCCACTCGTCCGATCCACCCCGCGTACTCGTGCCGTAGGAGAGCGACAGCTCGCGCCCCTGGTAATCCTTGCGCAGAATGACATTGATCACGCCGCCGATGGCTCCGCCGCCGTACATGGCGGAACCGGAGGTGGGAAGAATCTCGATACGCTCGATCGCGCTGACCGGGATGCGCGTCAGGTCGCCGGAGGCATTGCCGACCAGATTGGGGAACGAGGCGCGTGCGATGCGGCGACCGTTGATCAGCACCGTGGTCTGCAGCGAGTCGAATCCACGCATGCGCAGGTTCGAGGACAGGCTGCCCGAGCCGACGATCTGGACGGTCGAAGCTTCCTGGTTGGGTGTGCCGTAGGTGGAGATTTCAGGGACATTGCGAAAGACTTCTTCGATGTTGCTCGAGCCCATGCGCTCGATGTCCTGCCGGGTGATGACATTGTAGGCCAGAGGGGCATCGATGTCGGTCGGCAGCAGACCCTTGTTGATCAAACCATCCATGCGCGTGCCGGTGACCTCGACCGCGGCCAGCTTGGTCGTGGTCGCATCAAGGGCCAGCGGTCCCGGGCGGTCGCTTTGTGAACTTGCCTGCGCCGCCCGGAGCCCGTTTGGGTCGGACACCCGCATCACCACAAACGCCCCGCTGGACGGATCCTGTTTCGCCCGGACGGTGGTGCCTTCGAGCAGCTTGTCCATGGCCTCGGCCGGGGAATAGTCGCCGCGTACCGCATTGGTCCGCACCCCGGCGGCCACCTCGGGAGTGAAGACAACCTCGCGTCCCGACTGGCTTGAAAACTGCCGCAGGGATTTCTCCGCCTGATCGGCGGCCAGATCGAACGCTTTCTTGCCGGGCTCAGCGGCCCAGGCAGCGGTGACTGCCAGCAATACTGCAAAGAGCCAGCGACAAACATCGCCAACGGTCGAGCGAGCTCGGGCGCGGGCCCGGGAAGTGGGTTCCATATGGAAGGGAGACGCTCCATCCGGCCCGACTACCCAAACGAACTTTGACTTTTCTTGCGGCGTGACGGCCGGGAGGACGTCCGTCTCCGGGCGCTACCGCGTTGGCACCAGCAGGATCGCGCCGTCGGCCCCTTTTTCCGCCGTCACCCCGTAAGATGTATCGAGAATCTGGAGCAAGACGGTCACATTGTCCGCGCGCAGGGTGCCACTCAACGTCAGTCGGCCCAGCCGGGCGTCCGCGTAGGACAAGCGAGATCCGCTATGCAAATTAAAGGCCGTAATTATCTCCGACAACGGAGTTGCATTCATCTCCAGCCATGGCACCCGCCAGGCGAGGCGATCATTCATCTCGTCCACGGGCATGGTTTGCGCGGCCGGCAGGACGGGCGCGGCCGCGGAGGTGTCAACCGTCACACGCTCTCCCGCCCGCACCATGACGCCCGGTGACGAGCCGTCCGACGGCGGGAGCGTTTGGACCGCAGGGGTCTGCCCCCCGTCCAGGGCGGGCGCGGCGGAGGTCTCCACCGCCACCTGTCCCTCCGTGACTAAGACCTCCACCCGCGAGGACTCAAGTCCGACCGAGAACGCGGTTCCCACCGCCCTGATCTCGACGCCTCGAGCAACGACGACGAACGGACGCGCTGGATTCTTGGCGACCTGGAAGTGCGCTTCTCCGCGATCGAGCACCACCCGGCGGAGGCCGGGGCTGAAGTCGACTGTCACCGCCGCTCCCGGTTTGAACTCAAGGGTGGACCCGTCGGAAAGGATGCGACGTTCAGGCGCCGCCACTCGCGCCCGCCCCAGCTCCGCGGGACCGGTCGGCGCAAACGAATTTCCCGGCCAAAGCCAAAGCAACGCGACCAGCGCGAGCACAGATGCGCCACCCAGCAGGCTGATCCGTTTCGCCCGACGCCGGCGCACGCAGGCTCTCATTTCCTGTTCCACGAGGTCCGCCGCATCCGCAGACCGGGCCCAGTCCAGCGGGTCAACCCGGGAGTTGGAAGCCGGATGGCGCGACTGCGGTGAAGAGGAACGTCGGCGGTCCATGGTCAGAAGGATTCGATCCCGCGGTCGCGGAAAAACTGCTCACAGCGCTTCACGCCGAGTCCGACATGATTTGCGACGGTCTTTTCCGAAAGTCCGAGTTGATCAGCGACATCTTTTTGCGAAAACCCTTTAATTTTGTGAAGGAAGACCACTTCCCGGCAGCGGGTCGGCAGACTCGCGAGCGCCTGGCCGACCAATCGGCTGCGTTCTTCGCGCGTCAGTGAATCGGCGGCAGTGAGTCCTTCTTCTACGACGGACAAGCCGTCCAAACTACCCAACGCGTCGATGGGCGAGGCCTGCGCATGCCGCACCGTGTCGAGGGCCAGATTGCGGGCGATGCGAAAGAGGAACCCTCGCGCGGACCGAATCGGCTGGGCCGCCCGCGTGCGCCAGATGCGCAGGTAGGACTCCTGCACCACGTCCTCCACATCCCGGACCGCCGGAAACGATCCTCTCAGATAACCGCGCAAGGCACGATCATGCGGCAACACCTCTTCGGCGAACCAGCGAGCGTTGTCGGAATCAGGCGGACTCATGAGTCGGATACGCAGCAAACCTCACACCAAACGACCTGGGTCGGGGTTGAATGCGGGAATCATGGCAGTCATCGAAAGTCGCCGGTGTGGAATCGGCGGGAGATGCGAATCAATCGAACCCATGCACGCCCGCGGGGGCGGCGTCACGCCAAATCCTCGGCCGACGGGCTGCGTCTCCGCCGGCGCCGGTTGCGCGTCGCGGACGGTGTCCGTTGTAGGCGGGGTCGCCGACCCCGCGAGGATTGGCGTCGCATGAACAATACGGAGGACGGAGGCGGGACCGGTGGTCCCGTCGCGGCCTCAGCGAGGCCACCTCCAACGGGCACCTGAAGGGTTCACTCCTGGAGGGCGCCGCTCCGTCGGCGCCGGTTGCGCGTCGCGGACGGTGTCCGTTGGAGGCGGGGTCGCCGACCCCGCGAGGATTGGCGTCGCATGAACAATACGTAGGACGGAGGGCGGGACCGAGGGTCCCGTCGCGGCCTCAGCGAGGCCGCCTACAACGGGTCGCGGACAGCCGGGCACCCGCAGGGTTCACTCCTGGAGGGCGCCGCTCCGTCGGCGCCGGTTGCGCGTCGCGTCCACCCGCAGGAAGAGCAAACAGCGGGACCTTTGGCTCTGTCGGCGCCGCTCGGCGCTGGCCTCCTATGCGCCGGGACAAACGAGTTGCCTCAACGGCGAGGGGCGCTGACAACGGCGTTTGCTTTTCCCTCCCTTCTTTGGCTCCGCCATGCGAACCCTGATCGCTTTCGACAAATTCAAGGACAGCCTCACCGCTCCGGACGCCTGCGTCATCGCTGCCCGCGCGCTTGCCGCGCAACAGCCGGGCTGGCGGGTCGAATCCTGTCCCCTCGCCGACGGAGGCGAGGGCTTTTCCGACATCCTCACCCGGAGCATCAACGGTCAGCGGGTGGACCGCGAGGTGACCGGCCCGCGCGGGGGCCGGCAGGCGGCGGGCCTGGGACTTGTCACCCATGAATCAATACCACCGGCTGCCCGCATCCTGCTCGGGCTGGCGGCGGGGAACGAGTCGGGCCACCGCGTTGCAGTGATCGAGATGGCGACCGCGAGCGGGCTGGCTCTGCTCCCGCCCGACCAACGCGACCCGTGGCAGACCACCAGCCGGGGCACCGGGGAACTGCTGCGGGCGGCGGCGGACGCCGGGGCCAGGGCGGTGCTGCTGGGAGTGGGCGGGAGCGCCACCCATGACCTCGGGCTGGGTGCGCTGGGCGCGCTCGGATTTCGTTTCCTGGATCGCGACGGAGCGTCCATCGATCCGCCGGTCCCCGCACACTGGGACCGCATCGTGCGCATCGAGGCGCCCCGGGGACTGTCCCTCCCACCCGTGGCGATCGCCTGCGACGTGACCAACCCCGTGCTCGGGCCCCGCGGAGCGGCCGCGGTTTACGGACCGCAAAAGGGCCTGAGATCCGAGGACCTGCCGCGACTCGAAGCGGCCAGCCTGCGCCTGGCCGACCTGCTTTCGACCGCGTGCGGTCGGCCGGCCGCGCTGCGTGACGTGCCCGGCGCGGGCGCTGCGGGCGGGATCGCGTTTGGACTCATGACGGCGGTCGGAGCGCGGCTGCTGCCAGGCTTCGACCTCGTCGCGGCGTGGCTCGACCTCGAAGCCCGGCTCGAACGCGCCGACCTGGTGATCACCGGCGAAGGCCGGTTTGATGACAGTTCCCTCGAGGGCAAAGGTCCGGGCGCCGTGGCCGCCCGCGCCCTCGCGCTGGGGAAGCCCGTGCACGTGTTCGCGGGACAGGTAACCGCGGCGGGCCGACCCGGCCTCCACCTGCACGCCATCACGCCAGCGGGCATGCCCCTGGCCCAGGCCCTGCGCGAGGCGCCGGAGTTGCTGGCACGCCGCGTCGCCGCGGCGTTCGGGTCGCCCTGAGGCGGGACCGGTCGGTCCCGTCGCGGCCTCAGCGAGGCCACCTCCAACCGGGCGCCCGAAGGGTTCTTTCCTGGGCGCCGGTTCCGCGTCGCGGACGGTGTCCGTTGGCGATGGGGTTTGCGGGCTGGTTTTTGTTCGTAGTCCGGGCGGGCCTTCGATTGATCGAACGCGCGCCTCCCCATGACGCCCCTTTTTTCGCTTCCTTCCCGCCTTGCCCTCCTCGTTGTTCTCGCGCTGGCGCCATGGGCACTGCGGGCCCAGATTGGCGACAACGCGGACAAACCGGGCTTTGTCCAGGTGCCCATCGTGCCCGCCCACCTGATTCCCCCGGCGCCCGCGCTCACGCCGGAGGAGGCGCTGAAGACGTTTCGTCTTCCTTCCGGCTACAAACTCGAAATCGCCGCGGCCGAACCCTTGGTCCAGGACCCGGTGGCCATCCGCTTTGGCCCGGACGGGCGCATGTGGGTGGCCGAAATGCGCGGGTACATGCCCGATCTCGACGGCCGGGGCGAGGACCTACCGGTCGGGCGGATCGTGGTGCTGAGCGATCAGGACGGCGACGGACGCTACGATCACTCGCAGGTGTTTCTCGACGAACTCGTCCTGCCCCGCGCCCTCGCCTTGATCGAGGACGGCCTGCTCGTCGGAGCGCCCCCCGAGCTCGCCTTCTGGCGCGACACCGATGGCGACGGCAAAGCGGACACCAAGGAAGTGGTGGCCACCGACTACGGCGTGCGCACCGATCCCCAGCGCCCGTTCCTCGCCAACCCCGAGCGCGCCCCGAACAGCCTGCTCTACGGTCTCGACAACTGGATCCACAGCACCGCCTACATCAAGAAGTTCCGTCGCGTGAACGGAACCTGGCAGACTGGCACCGCCCTGTTTCGGGGACAGTGGGGGCTGACGCAGGATGACTTCGGCCGCATCTATTCCAATTCCAACAGCGACCACCTCCGGGTCGACGTCATCCCGGCCGACTATCTCCGTCGCAATCCCAACTACCCGCGTCTTGCCGGCACCAACGTCAATGCCGCCGCCGATCAGCTCGTCTGGCCGGGCCGGCTCAATCCCGGCATCAACCGCGGCTATCGTCCCGAATTTCTCCGCGACGGTTACCTGAAGGAGTTCACCGCCGCCTGCGCGCCCTGGATCTACCGCGGCGATCTCCTGCCTGAATTCCACGGCCACGCCTTCATCGCCGAACCCTCCGGCAATTTCGTGCGACGGAGCGTGCTGACCGCGACCGACGGCACCGTGCGCGCCGTCAACGCGGTGGAAAAGGGCGAGTTTCTCACCTCGACGGACGAGCGGTTCCGTCCGGTCAACTTCATGACCGGCCCGGATGGAGCGCTCTACATCGTCGATCTCTACCGCGGCGTGCTCCAGCACCGCATTTCCCTCACCTCCTACCTGCGCAAACAAAGCGAGGACCGCGGACTCGCCGCACCCATCCACCGCGGTCGGATCTACCGGTTGGTGCGCGCAGGTGAAACGCCTCCGGTGCGATCGACGGCCCTGCCGCCCCGCACGACCATGGCGTGGGTCCGTGCGCTCGGGCACCCCAATGCCTGGTGGCGCGAAACCGCCCAGCAGATCCTCGTCGAACGTCAGGATCGGTCCCTGGTACCCGTGCTCGAGGCGCTGGCCCTCAGCGACACGGAAACCGCCGGGCGGGTCCATGCCCTTTGGACCCTGGAGGGACTGGCGGCGCTTTCGCCCACCGTGCTCAGCACCGCGCTCAAGGACAAGGCGCCCGCGGTCCGCGCCTCGGCGCTTCGACTGTCGGAGCCCTGGCTCCAACGTTCGGATACGGAAGAACTGAAGGCCGGCGTCTTTACCCTCGCCCGCGATCCGGACCCGGCGGTGCAGCTGCAGGCCATGCTCACCCTGGGCGAAGGCCAGGACCCCTACCTGGACCGCCAGCTCGTCGAAGTCGTGCTCGACCATCCGTTCAACCCTTTCCTGCTCGACGCCTTTCTCAGCGGCATCGCCACACAGGAAATGACGCTGCTGGAGCACGTGCTGACACTAGAAGACGGCACCCTGGCTCGTATCCAGTCCCGCCAGCGCCTGCTGACCGAGCTCGCCCGGGGCGTGTACGCATCGCGACGGGCGGGCGACATCGCCCGGGTCCTTGCGCTGGCGGCCGCCCGCGTCTCCGATCAGGAACCCACCACGCGGGCCCTGCTGGAGGGCTTCGCCGCGGCCGCCGCATTGGCCCCGCGCGTCCTCCGGCTCGATCAGGCTCCGGACGGCTGGGCGCGCCTGGAAGCGAGCCCCGCGACCAAACGGTCGCGCGACGCGCTGCAGAACCTGTTGCTCTGGCCCGGCAAGCCCGGCGCCACCGACCCCGCCGCGGAGCAACCTCTGACCCTGGCCCAGCAGACCCGGATGGAGAACGGGCGCCTTCTCTTCACCGGCATCTGCGCTCCCTGCCACCAGCCGGGAGGCGAAGGCCTGGACGGCGTGGCTCCGCCGTTGCTCGATTCGCCCTGGGTGCTGGGTCCGCCTGAACGCACCGTACGCATTGCGCTGCAGGGCGTGCGCGGGCCGATCAATGTGCTCGGCCGCTGGCACACGGGCGAAATGCCCGCATTTGGGGGCCTCGACAATCATCAGTTGTCATCGATCCTCACCTACGTCCGTCGCGCCTGGGGCCACACCGCACCCGCCGTCGATCCCGAGCAGGTGGAAGCCATCCGCCGCGCCACCGCCGGTCGAACCGACGCGTGGACGCAGGATGAGTTGAACCAGATCAAGTGACGCGCGGAGGTCGGAGGGCGCGCTCGACGGCCTCCAGGATTTCTCCCGGCGCGCAGGGCTTGGCCAGGACCTCGGTCACGCCCAAGGCCGCAAGTTCGGCGCCGCGATCGGGATCGTGCAGTCCGCTCGCTGCCAGGATGCTCAGGTGCGGAGTCAACCGGCGGAGCTCCCGAATCAACGCGAGTCCGTGCATGCCCGGCATCATCAGGTCGGTCATGACGAGCTGCACCTGGTCCGGCTGCTCACGAAACAGCGCAATCGCCTCCTTGCCGTTGGCCGCACTCAGCACGCGGTAGTTGTGTGCCTCCAACGTCCGGCGAAGGGAGGTGCGGATGGAGGCTTCGTCATCCACGATCAGGATCATCTGCTGCGCCCCGCGCGACAACGTGGGCCGCTCGGCATCGGCGCCACCGATCGAGGTCAGGTCTGCCGGTAGATAGATCTTGAACACACTCCCCCGGCCGACCTCCGAGTACACCGTGATGAACCCACCATGGCTCTTCACCACCCCCAGGACGGTGGAAAGTCCGAGGCCCGTGCCTTTGCCGAGCTCCTTGGTCGTGAAGAAGGGCTCGAACATCCGGTCCAACACGTGCTGCGGAATGCCCATGCCGGTATCGGCCACGCTCAGCATCACGTGCGGACCGGGCTTCGGCTTGAGGTGAGTCGCGGCGTCAGTCGACTCCACCCTCGCGTTTTGCGCCGTGATCGAGAGCCGTCCCCCTTTGGGCATCGCGTCGCGGGCGTTGACACACAGGTTGAGCAGGACCTGGTGCAGCTGCGTCGCATCCGCCAGCACGGGCCAGAGGTGGGAGGGAACCGAGTCGGAAATGGCAATCTCCCGCGGAAAGGTTTCGCGCATGATGGCCGTCATCTCACGGATCAGGTGCCGGGGCTGCACGAGCGTGCGCTCACCATCGATGCCGCGACTGAACGTCAGCAGCTGCCGGATGATGTTGGCCCCCCGCTTCGCCCCCGTCTCAATCAGGTCGACCAACTCACGGTCGAGCGGATCCGTCAGCTTTTCCTTGAGCACGGGGCCGACCATCAACATCGGCGCGAGGATGTTGTTCAGGTCATGCGCGATCCCACTCGACAAGGTTCCGATCGCCTCGAGTCGCTGGGCCCGCAGGAACTGACTCTGCAGGGTCTTGCTTTCAGTGACGTCCTCCGCCACGCCGACCACCCGCCGGATGACCCCGTCCGCGTCCGCCACCGGAAACGCCTGGTCGCGAATCCAGCGCACCTCGCCGTCGGGCCGGATGATGCGATACGTCTCATCGTAACCCACCGTTTTCTCCCTGGTCTGCGCCGCGAGACGCATGCGTTCGCGATCATCGGAGTGAATTGCCGCCAGCCATGACTCCGGATTCGCGTACAGGCTTTGACAGGAAGCTCCCCAGATCCGCTCGTATCCAGGACTGATGTAGAGCATCTGATTCTTCTCCACGTCCGTCATCCAGAAGACCTCGTGGATGTTCTCCACCACCTGCCGGAAGCGCTCCTCGCTCTGACGCAGAGCCTGTTCGATCTGTTTTTGTTGAGTGATGTCAAAGATGACGCCCTGGGTGCCGACCACGCTTCCGGTCGAGCCGTAAACAGGCGTTTTCTCTGCGAGCAGCAACCGACGCCCGCCATCCGGCAGCACCCACTCTTCCTCCACCCGCAGCGTCTCACCTGTCCGCATGATGCGTTCGTGGTGAGGGGAGGATTCGGCGGCGAGATCAATGGCGCGCTGCGTGACCGCATCGCGCTCGGGTTGCCGTTGGAGGTCACCGTGGATCTCGCCGATGGTCCGGCCGAGGTAGTGCTCGGGGGTGAAACCGCTCATGCGGCAAAACATGCGGTTGACGAAAACGAATCGTCCGGCGGCGTCCTTGCGAAAGACCCCGGCGGGCATCTGGTCGACCAACGAGAGGTAGAGTGCCTGGGCTTCGCGCAGCGCAAGCTCCATCCCCTTGCGCTCGGTGATGTCCTGAAAGGAGCCGCGCACCAGGACCACCCGTCCGCCTTCACGGATGGGGTTGCCGATGGTGCGGACCCACTTTTTTCGTCCGGTCGCGGTCAGCAGCTCCAATTCAAGGTCATAGGGCGTGCCATGCTCGATCGCAGCCAGCACCGCCGCCTCGATCTTCGCCTTGGATTCGCCCTGGTAGTAGCTCAGCCCTGCCGCCTTGTTGACGAGAGTGTCGGGCGGAAGGTCGTGGATGCGCGCCACTTCCTCCGTCCAGTACCCTTCACCCGTGGTCGGATCAAAATGCCATCCTCCCACCTTGGCGAGTGCACCCATCTCCCGGAGTACGTTCTCATGGAACGCAAGCTGCCTCTCGGTCTTCCGCTGCTCGGTGACGTCCCGGGCGATCTTCGACGAGCCGATCACTCGTCCGCCCTGATCGCGCACCGGCGAGAGGGTCATCGAAACCTCGATCCGCTGACCGTCCTTGCGCACCCGCTCGGTTTGAACGTGCGTGACCGCCTCGCCCCCGGCGATGCGAGCTGCGATCGACGCCTCCTCCTCGATTCGCTCTGGCGGGACCAGTATCTGGATCGAGCGGCCCACCACCTCCTCCGCCCCATAACCGAAGATGCGTTCCGCTCCTCGGTTCCAGCTGGTGATCACACCTTTCAAATCCGAACCGATGATGGCATCCTCGGAGGACTCCACAATCGCCGCGAGGTGCTCCCGGGCCTCCGCGGCCCGCCGTTGCTCCTCCAGGACCTCCTCCATCCGCCGGCGGGCACGATGCAGGCGCTCACAGACCAGGCTGATGACCACGCCGGACGCGAGAAATGAACCCCACTGAATCACGTCAACCGGCTTCTCGAACAGGGGAAGCGTGCTCGTGAAGTGGATCAAAATCAGGGTGCCGAGCGCAATCAGCCCGGTGGCCAGCAGGCCAGGGCGCAGTCCGCCAAGATAAGCGGTCAGGGCGACGGGAACGACTCCCACGATCAAGGCGCGGTGATCACCGATCCACGGGATGGCCGCTCCGCGCAGGAGCACCGTGGCTCCTGCGATCGCCACCGCCCATCCATAGGTTCTCCACGGTGAGACACGGCGGCGATCTGGGAAATCGATTGTCATGCTCGTCCCCCTCATCGACGCAGATGTGGATCGGGAAGAGTCATCATGGGGAAACGACCGGCCGATCCACGTTCGTCCAAGAGCATCCGTGGGACCAACCGGAGTGTTTCAACCCGCCGGTCGCGAGGCAACCGCGATCGTCATCACTGGGAACCGGGTGCTCCGGCGGCAGCAATTCGTCTCCTCGCGACGCTCAATCGCCCAGTTCCCGCGTCTCTCAGAATTTTTCTTAGTCCTCCGACCTCGCCCGCCGTTTCCGGACCCCAGACGACACCGGCTGACGCAGGCTGCGCCAACCGGTGCGCTTCACCTCTTAGGTCGACGGGGGATTGACCACCACGCTGGCGGTCACATCGGTGCCCGAGGTTTCAAATTTAGCCTTGTTGTTCTTGGCCGCCTCAGCGCGGCCATGGGCGTCCGTGCCATTGCCCATGATCACCTTGTTCACTCCGCGCAGCTCGATCGCCTTGCGGTTGTCCTGCTCGAGGTCGCCCCCGTTGATCCGCAGGCCGTTCTCCGCGTTCGGGGTGGAACCAAAGATCAGAACCGGGCTGGAGGCATCAAATGCCTTGAGGTCATGGATGCGGATGTTGCCCCGCACCGCAACGCCGGGCGCATAGACTCCGACTAGACCGTTGACGTCATTGAAGGCCCCGTTGCCCATGAAGATGCCGCCAAATTCCCCGGTGGGGCTCTGGATGACGAGCCGCGCGAGGTCGGCATGGCCGTCATAGGTGGTGTCCGACTTGAAGAGCGCCTGGTTGACCGCGGTCAGTGAACCCACCGAGAACGCCGAGAAGAAGGTGTTGGCCGCCGCGCCTTGGATGACGACGGAAGGATGGCCCTTCATGTACTGCACCGACTGGTTGTACTTGACCGGCAAGGCGGGGCCGCTCGGGTTTTCGAGGGTGATCGTCATCGTGCCCGGGCCGGAGAACTCCAATTGGACGATGTCATCCTGAAGGTCGATGAACGAAATGCGCGTCACCTTGCCGGCATCCGCCGTCACCGTCGCCGAGGGGCCGCTGAGCAGGATCTGCGTGTACAGGTTGCCGTTGGGATGCTGCAACGAACGCCAGGCAGGATCGGAAAAGGCGCCGCCGACCAGCAGTTCGGTTGTCGACACGCCGAGTGCCGCCGCGTTGCTGGTGACCGATCCGGCCGAGTTGGTGGCCACCACCGAGTAGAGACCGGCATCACCGGGCTGGACATTGGTCAGCGAGAGGGTGGCGGAGGTCGCACCCGTCACCGTACGGCCGTTCTTCATCCAGCGAAAGGTCGGGGCAGGCGTGCCGGCCGCCGTCACGGAGAACGTGGCGCTCCCTCCGGCCGCGACCGCCTGGGCCGCCGGCTGGGCCGACAACGTGGGGGCGACCGTGGTGACTCCGCCGCTCACGACGATGGTATAGGGATAGGCGGGGGTGTCGCCGCCAATCGCGTCGTTGCCTTGCACCGTAAACTGGTAGGTTCCGGCCGTCGTCGGGGTACCGGAGAGGATGAGCGGCGTGTTTTCGCCACCCGAAAACGTCAGGCCCGGGGGAACCGCACCGCCAATCGTCCAGCGGTCGGCCGCGGACGTCGTGCCGGTGATCGCAAACGCGATCTGGACGCTGGAGCCCACCGTGACGTTGGCCGGGCTGGGCTGGGTGGTCGAAAGTTCGGTCGCACCGGCGAGAGCATGCACGGCACCCAGCGAGCTGAGCCCGGCGAAGGCGGAGCGGAGGATCGAGGCGATGGGGGAGGTCTGGACCAGGGAGCCCGCCGGAGCGGCCAGGCGCAGGACCGGGGTGCGCTGCAACAACGTGATCAGAAGCACGGACGGCAGGTTCAGCCACCAAAGAGAGATGCGAGAGAGGGAAGAGAGCTTCATGAGGAAAGGCGGTGCGCACCAGCGCCCCGGACAAGTTGGAGGTTGCCGGCAGTGTCACCAGCGCAGCGGGAATGAAAAGCCGGCGACCGTAACAGGCCTGTTACGGCACGGCCCGCGTTCTCGTATCCGCTTGTCGGGACCGGGTCTTGCGCGAACGACCCCTTCGGGCCCGCGCAATCAGAAACGCAGGGTCAACTGGGTTGAAAGCACGTGGACCGTGCGGTCGACGGCATCGTCGCGCCACTCCACGCTGCCCTGCAGCTTGGCCTGGACGTGGGCGCTGAAGCGGTAGGCGGGCGCCAGATCGAGGCGCCAGACATTGCGTCCCCAGCGGACCGACCGGCCCCGTGCATCCGTCAGGCGGTTGAAGACCTGGCGGTTCAACCGCCCGGCGACGGACCAGCGGGTCGCGAACTTCCGCTTCACCTCGACAAATCCGGCCGCCGTATCGGCATCTCCTATACCCGGCAGTCGGAAACGCGTCGCCGCCAGCTCCGCCCAGACCTGCCAGTGGCGCGCGGCAAAGCCGAGGTCGCCCGCGAGCAGCGTCTGCCGGAAATCCGTGTGGGTGCGCCCCGCTCCAAGGGAACGCGTCGCCGCGGGGTCGAGGAACGACCCGGCACTGGCCGAGAGTCCCGCCTCCCACATCACATTCGGACGGAAGCCGAGCCGGGTGCTGACGGTCGGATGGCGCCAGCTGTCGCGGTCGAGGTCCCACGCCTCGGGCCGCGAGGACAGCGAGGCGTTTTTCACCTCCACGGCCAGATCGAAACGCCCGAGCTGGCCGAACGCCGCCACGCCGTGGGCGTAACTGGGCCCCCAGATCATCGGCAGCCGGAGGTGCTTGTCGGTGTATTCATCCGGCACGAAGACCGACGGCCGCACGTGCGCCCACGCCAGCAGGACCTCGGTGTTGCGCGGCGCGGCGGAATCCCAGATGCCCGTGAGGTTCTCGTAGGCGAGCGGTGCGGTGACAAAGGGCTGGTCCCAGGAGCTGTGGCGGCGCACCCAGCTGCCGACGACCGTCGCAAACCGCCCCGCCTGCAGCCCGAACCGGCCGTCCTTGCGCACGGCGAAACGCAGCGCGTATTCGTCGAGCCGGACCTGCAGATCGGCGGCCGCCGGGTCGAATCCCCGGTCGACCCGGGTCTGGGTGAAAAGGTAGGTGCGGGCCCCCCATTGGGCATCGAGGTAGACGGACAGCCGCGGACTGAACAGCGAGTTGCCGGAGGCGAACAGCAGGCCGGGCGCGGGATGGGGAAACACATACTGCTCGAGGTCGAGGAGCCCGCTCACTCGCACCGCTCCGGTTCCATCCGGCGTGGCCAGGGTCAGGTGCTCGCCCAGCCGGTCGAGGAAGTCGTCCGCGGCGGACACCGGGCCCTGCGCGGCCAGCAAGGCGAATCCGAGGGCGAGGAAGCGTCGGCAGGTCATACGCGTGCGGTCTCCGAAGGACTGCGGGCGGGCACCGCCGGGAGCCGGCATTCAAACTCCGTCCAGTCATCTCCGGAGCCGAGCAGGCGGAGCTCGCCACGGTGCAGGCGCGCCAGCTCGCGCGCCAGGTTCAGGCCCAAGCCGTAGCCCGGCACGTTCTCCCCCACACCGCCCCGGTGAAAACGCTCGAAAATATGGGCCTGGGACGCGGGCGGAATACCGCGGCCGGTATTGCCCACCCGCACGACCACGTCCTGCCCTTCGACGGTCGCGGCGATCCGGATGCGTCCGCCCGGGCGGTTGTACTTGCGCGCGTTCTCCAGCAGGTTCTGCAGGATGATGCCGAGGTAGTGTTCGTCTCCCCCGACGCAGAGCGACCCCGGGATGTCGGTCTCGACGGCGAACGTGTCGGCGTCGGGATGCACGCCGAGGTCGTCGAGCGCCGCCTCGATCAGTCGGGTCAGCTCGACCGGCTCGAGCGAGAGCCGCAGGCGGCCGGCGTCGAGCCGGGAGAGCAGGAGGAGGTCGTCAATGACTCCGGAAAGTCGATACGTCTGGTGGACCAGCCGGGAGATCTCCTCGTCGGTCTCCGCCGGGAAGCGCCCGGCCGCCCGCAGCTCCTCCAGGCCGGCGCGCAGCACGGCCACCGGGGTCTTCAGCTGGTGGGAGGCGTCGGCCGAGAACCGGGCGGCGCGCTGCAGCTCGACACTGGTCGACTCGAGGGCGGCCTCGGCCTGTTCGCGCCGCCGCCGCGCCTCCGCCGAGTCGACGGCGAGTTTCTCCACCGGCACGGACAGCCGGCCGGCGGCGAAATGGCCGGCGGCCAGACCGGCGAGCAACACGAGTCCACCGGCCCCGATCACCTTCCAGCGAATGATTTCCCGCCGGGCCATGAGCGGAGCGAGAGGGAAGACGCAAACTTCGTAAGCGGCCGGGTAGAGCGAACCGGGGTTGAGCTGCTGGAAAAACACTCGGAACGGCGCACCATCGAGCTCGAGCCTTCCCCCTTCCCGCAACGCCTGATCACCCTGCACCAAGCCGGGCAGGGTCGCGGCCAGCTGGCGGCGCGCCTCGGGGGTGAGTCCGCTCATGTGCAGGCCCTGTTCCAGCCAGACGCCGCGCTGCATGTCGGCATCGGGGCCGGCGGCGCCGGCCGTTTCAAAGCGAAATCCGAGCACGAGGGCGGCGATGACGGCCTCGGTTTCCTGGGAAAAAATGGGCATGGCCACAACTTCGGAGATGATCTCGGAACCATCAGGCCCGCGCCGGGCCAGGTACCCGATCTGCTGAGTCTCCGCGAGCGCAGGCAGTCGCAGCCGCGCCTCCTCCTCCAAACCCAGTCCGCCGGCCTCGGCCGCATCACCGGTGCTGATCACCGCGCCGCGGCGATCTAGAAACCGATAAAACTCCGCTCGTAGCACGGAACCTGGCGCGGGCTCGGACGGAGACATGACGTCGCGCAGTTCGTCGCGCGCGCTCGGGTACAGCAGGTCGAGCGCGTCATCCTCGAACGCCGCGTGAATCCGGGGGCGGCGCACCAGGGTGCGGCAGCGCTCGAGCAGGGCCGCCTGCCGCAGCGCCTGCAGGTGGTGCACCGTTTCCAGCTCGGATTGAAACTGCCGCTGCAGTTCGTTCTCCACGCTCGTCACGAGGTTGCGCTCCGCAAAATAAAGCACGACGCCCGTCGCCGCGGAGACCACCAGCATCATGGTCACGCGCAGCTGTGCCCGGAACCCCCGCGCCTGCTGTGAACTCGGAGCCGGCGGCGGGTTCACGGAAAGTCCACCTGCAGCACCCCGGCCTCCGGGATCACCACCGGCTGCTCGCGCACGACGCGGCTGTTCAGCCAGGCCTTGAGCACGTACGATCCCGCCGGCAAGCCGTCCAGCCGGTAGCGGCCGGCTTCATCCGTGAGCACAAAGTGAGGCGTGTCGAGTACGAGGATCAGCGCGCGCATGTGCTCGTGGATGTCGCAGCGCAAGGTGACCAGACCGGGGAGGTCAAAGATCTGGGAGGGGATCGGCCGCACATCGGGACGATACCGTCCGAGGTCGAATCGTTTCGCCGCCGAATAGGAGAAGATGTTGTGGTAGGTATTATCGAGGTTGGGGAATTCCACCCGCGTGCCGACCCGGATCGGCAGAATCGCCGGTGAAAACAGGAGGTCCTTCTGCACCACCTGCGCGAGGGCCGGCTCCTTCGCCGGCGGGAACGATCCCTCCAGGTAAACCACCGCCAGCGGCGGGCTGAGGGCGAGCACGCCGCCCTTGGCGATCACTTCGTACCGCTTGTTGGGCACCGTGACCGCCCGCGCCTCCGGCAGGGTCACCCGGCCCTCCACGGTGGCGGCCTGGAGCGAAGCGCCCAGCAGGCACGCCATGAAGAAACTCCACACACACCCCTGGCTTGGTCCTGTCATGACGCACCCTCGGTTGGCGGGGGGCTGGCGTCGGCTCGACCGGCGGCGGCCGGGCGCTCGGGATCCCTCACCGTATAGCCCTGGCCGCGCTGGGTGTGGATCAGTGGGAGATCAAAGTGCATGTCGACCTTCTTGCGGAGGCGGGTGATGAAAATCTCCACGGTGCGGGTGTCATATTCATGCTCCCGCCGCCAGACGCGTTCGCACAGCTCGGTGCGGGAAAACACCCGGCCGGGCTCCTGCATGAGCACCTGGAGCACGTCAAATTCACGAGGGGACAGCGTGATCACGCGGCCCGAACGCGTGACGCGCCGGTGTTGCACGTCCATGGTCAGGTCCGCCGTGCGCAGCAGGTCGACCGCCTTCGGAGTCGCCCCGCGGCGGCCCATCGCCTCGACCCGCGCGATCAGCTCGTCGAGGGAAAACGGCTTGGAAAGGTAGTCGTCCGCCCCGGCCTTCAATCCCCGCACCCGGTGCTCCACCTCCCCGCGCGCCGTCAAAATGATCACCCGGGACGAACAGTGCTCGCGCCGCAGGGTCGCCAGCAGTTCGAGCCCATCCATGTCCGGCAGGCCCAGATCGAGCACAATGAGATCGGGCGGGTCGGCCAGCGCCACCCGCAGCCCCTCCACCCCATCGTACTTGGCTGTCACCAAATGTTCATGACGCCCCAGCGCCCGCGAAATGTGCCGGGCCAGTTCAGGTTCGTCTTCGATGATGAGGATGCGCATGCCGGGACCGGAAGACGCAGGGTGAGGTGAGAAGAAGAGGAGGGGCGGGAACGAACGACGAGACCCCACCAGCCTGAACCAGGACCACCCCCGTCGTCACGCCTATCCTGTCAGCCATGAACCAAACCCCTGCCCCGCCATCGCCGCCACGGGGTGTCGAGCGTCAATTTTGTGGTGACCTCGCCAGCCCGTTGCATCAACACTGGCCTCATGTCTCCGGTCGATCGAGGCGCAACACAGACGCATGAAGCGCCTCCCGGCCGCCCGCCGGCACGCCACGAAGACTTCGGACTGTCGCCTCCCGCTTGGTACTACTTTGGGCCACTGAGCCAGCTCGCGCGGGGACCCGTGCGGCTGGAGCTACCCAACGGTCAGGCGTTCGTCGGATTCCAGACTCGCACGGGCGCAGTCGCGGTGCTCTCGGCCCGGTGCTGTCACATGAACACCGACCTAGCACGAGGCTGCGTGGTGGGCGAGCGCCTCGCCTGTCCGCTGCACGGGTGGGAATTCGGGGTCGACGGTCGTTGTGAACGAATTCCCGTCCAGGTAGAAGTTCCTGCGTTCGCCCGACAAACCGCATTTCCCGCCGCGATCCACCGCGGCCATGTCTTCTTTCACAGTCACCCGGAGGCACGCTACCCGCTGCCCTTCTTTGAGAACACCGCGCCCGAAGCGCTCCACCCGGCGCGCCCCTTCACCCTGGAGGCGGACGTTCCCTGGTACTTTGTCGGAGCCAACGGCTTTGATGTGCAGCATTTTCTCGGTGCGCACGACCGGGTGCTGCTGGGCCCCCCGCAAATCGATGCACCGTCGCCGTTCAGCCTGCGTATCACCGTGCGGTTCGCCGTGGCCGGGCGGTCCTTCGCCGACGCCTTGACCCGCCGGTTCGCCGGACCCGAGGTCACCATGACCATCACGTCCTGGGCGGGAACGATATTGACGGTGACGGCGAAGTTCCGACGGACCACGAGCTATGGACTCATGACCGTTCATCCCCTCGCCGGTCACCGCACCCGCGCCCGGGTCATCGTCTGGGTGCGCCGCAGCCGGAGCTCCGCCGGGCGGACCTTGCTCGATCCGGTCAACGCGGCTGTGCGCCGCGCCTTCATCCGGCGTTTCCTCACCTCCGACATCGAGCGTATGTCCGAGGTCCGCCACCATCCCAACCGTCTCCTTCCCATCGACGCTCCCTTTGCTCGCTACCTCGACTGGCTGCGCGACCTGCACGCCTAACGCTCTCCTTCCCTTTCTCCATGCGACGCCTCCTCCAACGACTGCTCCTCCTTCCGGCCCTGGCCGTTTTCCTGGTTGTCACCACCCACGCCTTACACGCCGCTCCGGACGAACCCGGGCTGGATGCCCTGCGCGCCGGCGTGATCGACAGCTTCGTCAAAGGCGACATCGACCGGCTGCTTACGTTTCTCGACCCCGAGGTCGTGGTCACCTGGCAGAACGGCGAGGTCAGCCGAGGCCCGGCCGAGGTCCGGGCCTACTATGACCGCATGATGAAAGGAGAACGACCCATCGTGCAGAAGGTGACCGCTGACCCGCGCGTCCTCGGGCGCCGCCTCGGTCCAGACTGGGCGGTGTCATGGGGAAATCTCAACGACCACTTTGTCCTGACCGACGGGAGCGAGCTGGCACTGAACAGCGTCTTTACCATCACCACCGCCAAGCGGGACGGCCGCTGGTTGCTCACCGGATACCATGCCTCGGTCAATGCCTTCGACAACCCGGTGCTCAAGCTCGCCACGCGCAGGGTCGCCACCTGGTCGGTCATCGGCGGCGCAGTGGCCGGCGTGTTGCTCGGCTTTCTCGTCGGCCGGCGTGCCGGTGCCCGCGCCGCCGCCCCGTGATTGAGCTTCCACGGACCCTGGCCGAGCGTTATCCCGGCGATGTGCCGCTTTTGATCCGGGCGGCCGGCTGGCAGGGCGCGACGCCAGAAGAGACGTTTCGGCAGGGAGGGATCGAGGTGGCGACGGCGGCCTCGTTTCTTCGCCTCCACGGCCACTCCGAAAACCATCGGTTTCACCAGCAAGTCTGGACCGAACCCACCGGAGCACAGCCGCTCCGGCGCATCCGCATCGGCCTCGTGCCAGGCGCCTTTTACCGTGATCACCACGGCACCGGAGCGGACGGCGAACGTCTGCTGCGCCTGCTTCGCGTCTCCGGTCATCCGGCGGAACGTATCCCGATCTCCAGCTTTGGTCGAACCGCGGCCAACGCCCTCCTCATCCGGGACTGGCTAGCTCAAGGCGGGCCCGACGGCAGCGTGCTGCTTTCCCTCAGCAAGGGGGCCTGTGACGTCAAATCCGCCCTGGCGGATCCGACGGCGGCGGACCGCACCCGGGGCTGGCTCAGCCTGAGCGGCCTCGGTTCGGGCACTCCGCTCGTCGGCTGGCTGCGGCGCCGACCGTGGCGCTGGGCGGCCATCTGGCTGCTGCTCAAGCTGCGCGGGCAGTCCATCACGACCCTGCACGACCTGCGACACGACCCGGAAGGCACGCTCTCGCCCTGGCCTTCTCTCCCAGGCGACCGTCCGCTGGTCCACATTCAGGGGGTTCCACTCACCAGGCACCTCCGCCACCCGTGGGCACATCGCGGCCATCGTCGCCTCGCGCGTCTTGGACCCAACGACGGCGGCGGCGTGCTGCTCCGGGATGTCGAACGCTGGCCGGGAGTCGTCTACCCCGTGTGGGGAGCGGACCACTACCTGCAGCCTGATTGGGATCTCGACGCAGAGCTCACGCGGGTGTTTCAGGCGTTCCTGTCGCGCTGCGATTGAAACCCCGCCAGCCCCACACGTCCGCGATCACCCCGAGCGCGAGCCCGGCCACCAGGTCCCAGACGAGGTGCTGCCCCGTGGCGAGCGTCGCATACAACACGGCCACCACCCAGACAACGTAGAGTCCGATCGCCACCAGCCTTCCCGCCCGCAATCCCGGCATCGGGGGCGCCAGCCGCCAGGCCAGCCCACCCATCACCACGAGAAAACCGGCATGGAGGGAAGGAAACGCATTGTACGGCCCGTCCGCCCAGCGGATCCAGTCGACCGGTCCGTCGGGCTGTGCCAGTGTCTGGCGCGGTGACGCGACGGGGTGGAGCGCAAAACACACGAAAGCCGGCAGCGTCAGGGCGAGGAAGCTGCGGGTATAACCCCGAAGCAAGTCGCGCCGATCCATCAGCCATGGCAGCAGGCCCGTGACCAGGAACGGGGTGAGGTAAACCCAGCCCCAAACTCCGGGCTATCGCACCATCTCCCGGTCGAGTGCCGTCCAGGGGATGGAGCGCACCGGCAGTGGCGGATGCCGCGACAGCCAGCCGTAGCCCAGCCAGAATCCGGATCCCAGCACGACGTTCAGTACGACCTTGAGCCCGGCGAGCGCGCACAGCCGGCGCCCAAGCTCGCTTCCCAGTTGTCGCATCACGGCCGTTTCAGGAAATGATCTTGCCCGAGTACCGGTTGCTCACCCGCTCCAACGCCCGCCGCGGCCCGCGCCACATCCGCAGGTAGGCCCACGGAAGGAAACCGCGCGGGGCCGCCCCTGACTCACTCAACGCCGGCAGGTGGATCCACGGCACCGTCGGATGCTCGTGATGGTTGAGGTGCCAGTTGTGGTTGAGCCACACCAGATCGAGCGGAGCCCAGATCCACAGATTGCGCGCCCCGCGGGTGACGTGCCGCTCAGTCCCATAGTGGTGCACATACTGCATCGCCGACCACATGAATCCAAACCCTGCGTACATGACGAGGTAGTTGATGATCGGAATGCCAAAGGCCCAGACCAGGAGGACATGCAGCGCGATCGCCGCGGCGCACTCGGCCTGAATGAAGCGCCGGTAGCGTGGATTGAGCGACTCCATGAACGCGGCCGAGGGCTGGTCAACATGCCAGTATTTTTTGTCCACCGTGAACGGAAGAAAGAGGAAGACGACATTGCTCAGCACCACCACCACCCAGTAGAGGCCGGTGACAATCCCGTAGAGCACCAGGAACCGCCAGACCCGATGGTCGCCGTCGAAGTAGAGATCGAAGGCCTCGTCATCGGAACGGTTGCGCAGATGATGGCCGAGATGACCCTGCCGGATCAGGTGAAAGGGCGCCGGAAATAGCAGCGCCATGAACGAGCCGAGCAGATCGTTCGCGGTGCGATGCGGCACGAGCATGGCGTGCTCCGCCTCGTGGATGATGGAGTAGATTGAATTGCCGAGCACACCGAACCCCAACGCCAGCCCGGCCAGCGCCCAGAAGCCTTCGACCCGCGCGGCGAGCCAGCAGCACACGCCGACCCCGGCGAGCTGCAGGGCGACAATGACAAGATTGATCCGCCAAGGGATGCGCTGAGGAGGAGTCGCCGCGTTCATGACCTGGAAGAAAAGGGCCTGGCTGCCCCTGGGAGAATGACCTTGAGGCTTGCCAGGTTCCCACCTAGAGCAAGCGCCAACTCCTGGCCGTTACCATGAAGCCTGCACACACGTCCGGCCGCCTTCGGGTGGTGCTGATTTCACCGAAGGGGCCGCTCTACCGGCACCGGGGAGGTATCTGGAAGAAATCGCTGCGCTACCAGCCGCTGACGCTGACGACCCTTGCGGCCCTCATTCCGAAGGACCTGCCGGTGGACGTCCGACTCATCGACGAGGGAATCGCCGACGTGCCCGATGACCTCGAGGCCGATCTCGTCGGACTCACGGTCATCACCGGCACGGCCATGCGGGCCTACGAACTGGCCAATCGGTTTCGTGCCCGCAGCATCACCGTCGTGCTCGGCGGCCCACACGTCACCCTGGTACCCGACGACGCCCAGCCCCACGCCGATTCCATCGTCGTGGGTTACGCCGAGGACACCTGGCCCCAGCTCCTTCGCGATGTCTGGGCCGGCACGCTCCAACCACGCTACCGCCAGGCCCCGGAGCTCGACATCGGCGGCCGCCCTTTCCCGCGCCGCGACCTGCTCCCGAGTTCACACTTTCTCACCAACAACGTGTTTGAGGCGACCCGAGGTTGCGTACACGCCTGCGACTTCTGCGTCGTGCCGACCGCGTGGGGACGCAAGCCCTTCCAGAAACCAGTGGACGAGGTGGTCGCCGACATCCGCCAGCACGGGGCGCGGAAACTGATCTTCATCGATCTCAACCTCATCGCACACCGCGGCTACGCGCTGGCGCTGTTCCGCGCCCTCATCCCGCTGCGCCTGCAATGGTACGGGCTCGCCACCGTCCTGCTCGCCGACGATCCGGAGTTGCTCTCCCTCTGCGCAAAGAGCGGGTGCCGTGGACTGCTCATGGGACTCGAGTCCATCTCTCCGGCCAACCTCCGGCAGAACCACAAGGGATTCAACTCGCCCGAAAACTACGGTCTCGTCGTCCGGCGGCTGCACGACCATGGCATCGCCCTGCAGGGCTGCTTCGTGTTCGGCCTCGACGAAGACGAACCCGACGTCTTCCTAAAAACCGCCGAATTCGCCGTGCAGGCCCACATCGATCTCCCGCGCTTTGCCGTGGTGACACCCTTTCCCTCAACGCCCCTGTACCAGCGGCTCCTCGCCGAGGGTCGGATCCTTACCCACAACTGGGAGCTCTACGACGCCCAGCACGTCGTCTTCCGACCGGCGCGGATGACCGTCGAACAGCTGCAAACCGGCATCGAGGCCGCCTGGAAACACGCCTACAGCGTCGGCTCGATCCTCCGGCGTATCCGTCATTCCCCTGCGCCGTGGGCGGTCAGGCTCGGCACCAATCTCGGATACCGGTTCTATGCCAACAACCTGAGCCGGTTCTACAATTGCGACTGGATCATCGGCCGCGCCCCCGCCCGCCCTGAGACCTCCGTCCCACGGGCCGCCTGAGTCGCGCATGCGCATCACGCTGGTCCATCCCTGCATCGGTCGGCGTCCGGGCCAGAGGTACATCCGCACGTGGCAAATGGAGCCCCTGCCCGCGGCGACGCTGGCCGGACTGACACCGCGGGATGTCGACGTACGGTTCTATGATGACCGGATGGAGGTGATTCCGTTCGACGAACCCACCGATCTCGTCGCGCTCAGCGTCGAGACCTACACGGCAAAACGCGCCTACCAGATCGCCTCCGAGTACCGTCGGCGCAAGGTGCCTGTGGTGATGGGCGGGTTTCACGCCTCCCTTTGTCCCGACGAGGTCGCCCGGCACGCCGAGAGCGTGGTGACCGGCGAGGCGGAGCTCACCTGGCCGTTGGTGGTGGACGACGCTCGACACGGCCGCCTGCAAAGGCGCTACCGTCAGGAAACCCGACCCTCGCTCGCGGGGTTGCGGCCCGACCGCTCCATCTTCCGTGGAAAACGCTACCTGCCGATCGGCCTGGTCGAGGCCGGGCGGGGGTGTCACTTCAAGTGCGACTTCTGTGCCGTGCAGACCGTCTTCGAGTCGACCCAGACGCGGCGCCCGGTCGACGACATTCTCGAGGAGCTCTCACGGATGAAGCACGAGAAGAAACTGTTCTTCTTCGTCGACGACAACATCACCTCCAACCTGCCCCAGGCCAAGGAGTTCTTTCGCGCCCTCATTCCGCTCGGTCTGCGCTGGGTCAGCCAGGCGAGCATCAACGCCGCGCATGACGAGGAGTTTCTCGATCTGCTCGTGCGCAGCGGATGCCAGGGCGTGCTGATCGGTTTCGAAAGCCTCAACCCGGCGAACCTGAAGGCGATGAACAAGACCTTCAACACCCAGCGCGGTGGTTTCGAGAAAGCGCTGGGCAATCTGCGCCGCCACCGTATCCGTGTTTATGGTACCTTCATCTTCGGCTACGACGGAGACACCCCGGACAGCTTTGCGCCGACGGTTGACTTCGCGCGGGAGCACGCCCTTTACATCGCCGCCTTCAACCACCTGACTCCGTTCCCGGGAACCCCCCTTTACGAACGGCTGCGGACGGAGAACCGGCTGCTCTACGAGTCCTGGTGGCTGGATGACCGCTACAGCTACAACCGCATTCCCTTCCAGCCGCGCGGCATGGACCCGGAGCGGCTGCGGCAGGGCTGCCTCGAGGCCCGGCGGCAGTTCTACTCGTGGCCCAGCATCCTCCGGCGCGGATTCGACCCGGTCAACCGGTCGAACGGCTTCATGTGGCGCAACTTTTACCTCATCAATGCGCTGCACCGCAGCGATGTGAGCCGGCGTGACCACTATCCGCTAGGAGATGAAGCGTGGACGGGTTCCTTGATCCCGGCACAGTGAACCCCGCCCGTTCAGAGACCTCATTCCACTTCCTGCGCCCGGAGGACGACGCGGAGGTTCGTCGTCTGCTCCACGCTGCGCCGCTCGCAGGTTCACTTCGGTTGCGGCTGACGCAGGAGCCTTCCTACCTCGGCGCCACGGCTCTGGGCGGCGCCGAGGAGACCCTCCTCGTGGCACGGCAGGCCGGCCGTGTGGTCGCGCTCGGGCGCTGCACGGTCCAGGATCGCTTCATCGATGGGCGGCCCCAACGCTGCGGCTACCTCTGCCAACTCCGTCTTGCCTCGGACGCGGTCCGACGGGGGGCGCTGGTCCGCGACGGTTTCCGCGCCTTCGCCCAAGCCTTGTCCGAGCGGCCTGCCGCGCTCTATTTCACCAGCATCCTCGACGACAACACCCGCGCCCGCACTGTCCTGGAACGGCCGGGGCCCGGACGACCCCTCTACACGCGCGCGGGCGGCTACTCCACGTTCGTACTCAACGTTCCCGCTCCCAACGCCGCCCACCGCCTCCGACTTCGAGCCGAGGCCGCCCTCGCCCGGGCAGGTCTGCGCATCACCCCTGGAACTGCGGTCACTCCAGCCGGGCTCACGGCGGCGCTGAACGGGCTCGCCCGCGAGCACCCGCTCGCGCTCGTCTGGAGCGAAAACCTGCTCGCCCGACTCGCGCGCCACGGATTGGAGCCGCGCGACTTTCTTCTGCTCCACCGCGGGAACCAGTGTGTCGCGGCGTGCGCTCTCTGGGACCAGCGTGCCTTCCGTCAGATCGTCGTCGACGGCTACGCTCCCCCGCTTGATCTGCTGCGTCACGCCTATAACATCTTCTCCTTCCTCCGACGTCGGCCCCTCCTGCCCGCGCCCGGCGGATCGCTACGTCTCGCCTACCTCAGCCCCCTGCTCTGTCGGCGCGACGCCTTCGAGACCCTGCCGCCGCTCGCCGACCTTGCCCGTGCGCTCGCCGCCACGCGAGGGCTGCACTACCTGGTGCTGGGACACGGAGCCGGCGAATCCGCACGGGACCGCGCCTTCGCCGCCCTTCGCGCGCGTCGCACCGGCAGTACCCTTCACCGGGTGACGTGGGCGGGGGACACCGGTAGCTCAACCGTTGCCTCCCCCGCTCCGCCCTGGCACCCCGAGGTTGCTCTGCTGTGAACACCGTCCCCGAGCCTCTGACCGCCCAGACCATCCCCCGGAGCGATGTCTCCCCCGCATTGCGTGCCGAGCTGCAAACCCTGCTTCAACGGCACTTCGAGGGAGTTGAACCGGTGCAGTTCACGGCCGACCTGAATGAAAAGAGCCACGTCATTCTTCTGCGGCGCGGATCCACTCTCGTCGGCTTCAGCACCCTGCTCATCTACGAAACCACAGCCGGTGGCAGGCCGGCGACGGTGGTCTACTCTGGCGACACGATCGTCGATCCGGAGGCGTGGCAAAGCCCTCTGCTCTCCCGAGCCTGGATCTCCACCGTCAATCGTCTGCGCTCTTCGTATCCGAACGGACGTTACTATTGGCTGCTGTTGTCCTCCGGATTCCGCACCTATCGGTTCCTCCCGGTGTTCTGGCGGGAGTTTTTTCCCCGCCATGATGTCCCCACCCCGGCGCCGACCGCGCAGCTCATGGATGCCCTCGCTCGGGAGCGCTTCGGTCGCGCCTACCTGCCGGAATCGGGCATCGTTCGCTTCGCCCGTCCGCAGCGACTGCGGCCTCCGTTCCGTGACCCACCCCCGGGTCGGGAACGCGATCCCCACGTCGCTTACTTTCTGCGAAAGAATCCGGGCCATCGCTCGGGCGACGAACTGGTCTGCCTCACTGAACTGACTGAGGCCAACCTTACTCCGGCGGGCCGGCGGATGTCGACCCCACTCCCCGCATGATGCCGGTGATGGCCAACCTCGCCTGGCTGGCCTCGCAGACCGGCGCCCGTTCGCGCTTTCTGCGTCAACTGGCGGATCCGCTTGGGACGCAGGCTCGATTGCTGCGCACCCTGATCTCCCGCCACGCAGCCACCGAATTCGGACGTCAGCACCACTTCGACCGGATCGATGGTGCCTCCGCCTTCGTCCGGCAGGTGCCGTTGCATACGTACGAGGAGCTCGCGCCGGCGATCGAACGCATCCGCCGGGGGGAACCGAATCCGCTCGGACGTGACCCCGTCACCCACCTGGTCCCCACCAGCGGTTCGTCGGGAGCAGCCAAGCTCATCCCGTTCACCGCGTCCCTCCAACGTGAGTTCCAGGCGGCGATCGGTCCCTGGATCTGCGATCTTTACCGGGCCCATCCACGCGCCTTGCTCGGTCCGTCCTACTGGGCGATCTCACCCGCCCCTGACCTCGCTGCCTGGGCTGACTCGGCGGTGCCGGTCGGTTTCGAAGACGACAGCCAGTACCTCGGCGGACTGCGGCAACGCCTCGTCGCGTCCGCACTAGCGGCTCCCTCCGCGCTGCGGACGCTGACGAACCGCGATACCTTCAATCTGCTGACGGCCGTCTGCCTACTGCGCCAGGCGCGGCTCGGCGTGATCTCCGTCTGGCATCCCTCCTTTCTGCTCCTCGTCCTCAACTCGCTGCGTGGGAATTGGGAGGAGGCGCTGGAAGTGATCGCAACGGGCCGGCTCGCCCCCGCGCGCCCGGTCCCGGCCGCGGTGGTGAGGGCGCTCGCCCTCAGGGCGAACCCTGCCCGCGCCCGCCGACTCCGCAGTCTGGGGCCCGACCGCCTAGCGGACGTTTGGCCGGGGCTCTCCGTCATCAGCTGCTGGACCCAGGGCCACGCCGCCCTCGCCGCGGCGGAGGTGGCGCGCCGATTCCCTCGGGTCACTCTCCAGCCCAAGGGCCTGCTCGCCACCGAAGGGGTGGTCACGCTGCCCTTCGCCGGACAACAGCCTCTCGCGGTGGGCTCCCATGTCTATGAGTTCCTCGACCCCGAGGGCCGGCTTGAGTCGCTCGAGACACTCAGGGTCGGCGCGGTCTACGAGGTCGTGCTCACGACCGGTGGAGGACTGTGGCGGTACCGGCTCGGGGACTGCGTGCGTGTGACCGGCCGGCTGGCCGCCACGCCCTGCCTGGAGTTCGTCGGCCGCGCAGGAGCGGTCTCCGACCGGTTCGGGGAGAAACTCTCAGAGGACTTTGTCGCCGCCGTGCTCCGCGGGCTGGTTCGCGACACGGTCGGTGAGTCTCCGTTTGCCATGCTCGCACCGGAGGGCGATGGCACCCGCGGGCACTACGCGCTCCTTTGGGACTGCGGCCCCGCCCCGGACGAAGCGCAGCTCGACCGTCTGCTGTGTCAGAATCCTCACTACGATTGGTGCCGGCGTCTCGGACAGCTCGAACGCGCCCGGGTCGTGCCGGCCGGACCCTGTGCATTCCAGCGGTACATCGAACGCCTGGGCCCGCAACGCCGGCTTGGCGAACTCAAGCCACCGGCGCTGGCCCAGGAGGGAGGGTGGACGGCCTGGTTCACCCGCCAAAGTTGACCGGAAACGCCAGAACCCACCCCACTTCGTCCATTTTGGTGATTTCCATCTTCTCGTCGGGCGTTCAGAAGCTGAACGGTGCGACTGCCGCTGCGCTTGAGCTTCCGCGGTGTCGTGTCTGCATCGTCTCGATCCCCTCCTACCCGCCCCTCACCGATCCTCGTTTTCGCATGTTGTCCCACGTTCGTTCCTTCTCCTGGTGGTGTCTCATTGTCGCCGGCCTGCTGCCGCTGAGCCGGGCCGCGGCCGTACCTCCTCTCGACTTCTTCATCTGCGCGACGCTGAACCGCAATTATGTCGTCGGTTCGAAAATCGTCACCACCAACGGGCTCTTCCAGCGCGATCCGGCCCAGGGCTGGGCCCATCTGGGCTACAATGACACGACCTTGACCGGGGTCGCCTTCGATCCGCGCGATCGCCGGGTCTTCTATACCTCGGCCCTGAATGGCTGCTGGCGCACGCTGGACGGCGGCCAGACCTGGCAGATCACCACGGGCTGGGGCATCACCGAGGGTCGCGACGTCGCAGTGGATCCAAACGCCCCGGACCACGTCTACCTGGCATTCGTGAACGGCGTCGCCGTCTCCACCGACCGCGGCCGCACCTGGACGCGGCGGGAAAAGGGTCTGCCGGACCGGGGCAAGTACACTCAGGCGATCGAGGTCGACCGCACCCGCCAGGGGCGCGTGCTCGCCGGGTGCGAAACGGGCATCCACCTGACGCGCGACGGCGGGCAGCGATGGCGGCGGGTGTTGATGACCCGCGGAACGGTCAATGACCTGCAGCAATCCTGGCACGATCCCAAGATCTGGGTCGCGGTCACCGATCGCGACGGCGCCTGGGCTTCGCAGGACCAGGGCGACACCTGGAAACAGTTTCCCACGGTCCCGACCGACCACGCCCTCTACAACATTGCGATGGACCCCACGCAGCCGCAGCGCCTGGTCATCGGGAGCTGGGGGCATGGGGTGCTCACGACCGAAGACGGGGGCAAGACCTGGCAGTCGCGCAACCTCGGGCTGCCCGCTCCGGCGCAGGTCTGGCGGGTCGGCATCGAACCCGCCACCGGACGGTTGCTGGCCAGCGTCGTCGGCCAGACGTTGTTCGCCTCGGACGACTTCGGTCGCACCTGGACCCGCGAGGCGCTCGATGGCTCCCGGGTCAATGCGTTCATCACGGTGCCGCGCATCAACGCCCCCGCCGTCGGCAAGAAATAAACCGCCGACTACCCCACGGTAGGGCCGCGCCTTGCACGCGTGCCTGACGTCGTACACGGACCCACCCAGGCACGCGCGCAAGGCGCGGCCCTACATTTCACCTCTCACCCCTTCCGCCATGAAACACCTTTCTCTTTTCGCCTGCCTGCTGCTCTGCGCCCTTCCTTCGCTGCGGGCGCAACCCTCGTTCTCCGGGCCGATGCCCTCGCGCGAGGTGATCGCGGACCCGGCCGAGCGCCGAAAGGCCTACCACGCCCGGCTCAACGAAGTCATCGACTGGGTGGCGGGCGACACCAAGTACCGCACGGACGACCCCGCCAACTTCGACATCGCCGAGGTCATTGCCCGGCTGATACGCCGCCAGGACGTCGAGGGCTGCTCGCGCCGGGTGATCGAGCTCATGCGCCAGCCGGGCACGGGGCCGTTCTGGATGTTCCCGACCGTCTGCCTCGCCTACACCGGCCGCGACCTGCTGTCCCCGGAGGCGCAGGCTTCGATCCGCGCGGCCTGGCGGACGTCGCGGCAGATCCGCGGCGACACCGAGAACCACTTCGTCATGTACTACGTCTCGCTCTACCTGATGAACGAGCTGTACCCGGACGACGCCGGCGACCAGTGGTACACCGGTCTGAGTTCGGCGGAGAACCGGGCCGAGGCCAAGGCCTATCTGACGCACTGGATGGACCTCGCGACCACGGTCGGCCAGGGCGAGTTCAACCCCACGCATTACATTGGTGAATACGCCATTCCCCTGCTCTTCCTCAAGGCCTGGGCCCGCGACCCGGAGATGAGCAAGCGCGGCCACATCATGCTCGACTGGCTCTTCGCCGAACTCGCCGAGACCAGCCTCCAGGGCGTGCTCCGCGGCCCCAGTGCCCGCACCGACGAGGGTTCGGTGATCGAACGGTGGAACGGCATGGTTTCCCACTTCAGCTGGCTGCTCTTCGGCAACACCCCGCCGCCCGCCGCCTACGCCATCTGGGGCGTGTATTTCTCCTTCGCCGGCACCGCCTACGAACTGCCCGAGGTCATCTATCGCATCGCAGTCGACCGCAATGGGGACTACGAGCACCGCGACCACAAACGCACGCGTCGGCGGTGGCGCTTCAGCGATGTCGAGTGGGCTCCGATCTACAAGACCAGCTACATGCGCACGGACTATGCCGTCGGCTCCTATCAGGGCGGGCTGGCCGACCCGATCCAGACCCATGTCTGGGACGTAACCTGGGCCGAGCCCGACCCTCGCGGAAAGCACAACACGATGTTCTCGCTCCATCCCCACGCGTCGGGCCGTGTGATGCAGACCTATTTCGCCACCTATCCGGAGCCCATGGTCAACGCCGTGACCTTCGAGGGCAAACCGTCCTACAACTCGCCGGACAAGGTCATGGGCTGCTCGCCCTACGAGCAGGTGTTCCAATCGCTCGATACGGTCATCGCCCTCTACGACATCGCCCGGGGCGAACGCTTCCCCCAGATCAACGGGTTCTTCTCCAAGGATCTGAAGGACGTGACCGAGGACGCCTCCGGCTGGATCTTCGCCCGCGGCGGAAACGCCTACCTCGCCTACCGCCCGCTCGCGCCCTACCGCTGGATCCCGTACCTGCACTTCAACAGCGGCTGGGCCAAACAGCGTCGCGACCTCGGCGGACGGCTGCTGGTCAGCGAACACCTGAAGAACGGCACCATCGTCCAGGCCGCGAGCGTGTCGGAATTCGCGAGCTTCGAGGCCTTCCAGGCGGCGATGCGTGCCCTGCCTCTCACGTTTACCCTCGATCCGGTGCCATCGGTCAAACTGAAGACCCTGCGCGGCAAGACGGTCAGCTTCACCTACGGCAAGCCCCCCGTGCTCGATGGCAAGCCGGTCAACTATGCCGCGTGGAAGCTGTTCGAGAGCCCGCACCTTAACGCCGAGTTGCATTCCCGTCGCCTCGTCATCACCCACGGCTCCCTTCGCCGAACCCTCGACGCAGCGGCGCTGACCCTGACCGACGGCCCCGCTGGCGCTCCCTGAGCGGGCCACCCGGCGGCAGGCCGCGTTGCGGTGTCGACAAACGCGCGCCAAACCCAATGCTCGCTGTTCCTTTCTTCCCTGTTCGTTCAACCCTGGTTTCCCTCCTCCTCCGATGAGATTTGGACTTAATTCATTCCTCTACACCTCTCCTTTCACGACCGCGAGCGTCGGCCTGTTCAAAAAGTTCAAGGCCTGGGGCTATGACACCGTGGAAATCCCGATCGAGGACCCGAGCCACATCGACCCGGTGAAGGTCAAGGCCGCAGCCGACAAGGCCGGCATCGCCATCGGCAGCGTGTGTGCGGCGATGGGGCCGGGTCGCGATTTTCGTGGCACCGACGAGGAACAGGCCACGGGCATGGCCTACTGCATGGCGCTGGTCGACCAGGCGGCGATCATGGGCTGTCCCTCCCTGATCGGCCCGATTTATTCGGTTGTGGGCAAGGCGGACGCCGTCGCCCCGGCCCAGCAAAAAGTCGAGTGGGCCCTGGTGGTCAAGAACCTCAAAGTCCTCGCGCGCCACGCCGAAGCCAAGGGCGTGACCCTCTGCATCGAACCCCTCAACCGGTTTGAGACCGACTTCCTCAACACCTGCGACCAGGGGCTGCGCCTGATCAAGGCCGTCAAGTCGCCCGCCGTGAAACTCCACCTCGACACGTTCCACATGAACATCGAGGAAAAGAACCAGGCTGCGGCGATCCGCAAAGCGGGCAAACTGCTCGGCCACTTCCACGCCTGCGGCAGCGATCGCGGCACCCCCGGGGGCGACCACATTGACTGGCCCAGCATCGTCAAGGCCCTCAAGGCCATCGGCTACAAGGGCGACGTCGTGGTCGAGTCCTTCACGACCGACGTCAAGGTCATCGCCCGGGCCGCCGCCATCTGGCGCAAGATCGAGCCGAAGCGGGACGACATCTCCGTCAACGGAATCAAGTTCCTCCGCAAGGCCTTCAAGTAAGTCCGGACTCAACCTGAGGACCCCGGGGCCTCGCCCCGGAAGCGTCCCAATGGCTGCGCACCCTGCCCGGTGCGCAGCTTTTTTTTAATCTGTCCACCCGCAGGGTTGCGCTCCGCGGGGCAAGCCGTTGCGGTTGCGCTCGAGCGCGGGAGGGAGACCGACTTCGCGCGCTCCGCACCGTCCGTTCGTCAAGCTGAACCTCCCCACCCCCATGAAACATGCCTTGCTGTTCCTTGTTGGTTTGACGGCCACGCTGGCGCTCCACGCCCAGACTCCCACCTCGGCCCCGGCGCTTCCACCGGAGGTTTCGACCCGGGAAATCCTTACGTGGCAGTCGCTGGCTCCGCTGCCGGATCCAGAGGGGTTTGCCGGAAGCTACGCCGGCATCAGCGGCGGCGCCCTGCTCGTCGCCGGCGGCGCAAACTTTCCCGACCGGCGCCCCTGGGAGGGCGGCACCAAGGTCTGGCACGCACCGATCTTTGTCCTCGAAACTCCGACCGGCACCTGGAAAACCGCCGGCAGCCTGCCCCGCCCTGCAGGCTACGGCCTTTCCCTGACCCTGCCGGAAGGCGTGCTGCTGATCGGCGGCGGCGACGCCACGACCCATTTCAGCGAGGTGCACCTTGCCCGTTGGGACGGCAAGACCGTGACCCTGGAGTCGCGGCCCGCGCTACCGGTGGGGCTGTCCCAACACACGGGCGCGTTGGTCGGTCGCACGGTGTATGTCGCGGGAGGACTCGAACGCCCCGACTCACCGCAAGCGCGCAACACCGTCCTGACCCTCAACCTCGACGCCCCCGCCGAGGGCTGGCGCACCCTCGAGGGGGGCCCGGACACCGGTCGTTTCCTCGCCACCGCCGGCGCCCTCGACGGCGCGTTCTACCTGTTCGGCGGCTGCCGGCTGGTTCCAGGTCCCGACGGCCGTCCCCAGCGCGAGCCCCTGCGGGACGCGTGGCGGCACACCCCCGGCCAGGGATGGACCCGGCTCGCCGACCTGCCCACGCCGCTCATCGCCTCGCCGGGACCTGCCCCGGCCATGGGGCCCTCCCATCTGTTGCTCATCGGAGGTGACGACGGTTCTCGGACCGGACCGGCCGCCGCGCAGCACCCCGGATTTCCGCGGACGCTCTGGGCGTATCACACCCTCACCGACTCCTGGGCGCAGATGGGCACGCTGCCGTTCTCGCTGGTCACCACCCCCGTCGTGACCTGGCAGGGCCGGTTTGTCGTACCGGGCGGCGAGCGACAGCCGGGCCTTCGCTCCCCCGCCGTTTGGTCGGCCGTGGCCGCACCCCATGCGCCCAAACTTGGCACCGTAAACTACATCACCATCGCCCTCTACCTTGGCCTCATGGTGGCCATGGGGGTCTGGTTCGCGCGCCGGCAGAAAGGTACCGAGGATTACTTCCGTGCCGGACGGCGGGTACCGTGGTGGGCGGTCTCCTTGAGCATCTATGCCACGCTGCTCAGTTCGATCACGTTCATGGCCGTGCCCGCCAAGGCGTACGCCACCAACTGGACGTTCACCGTGGCCAATGTCGCCTCGCTGCTGCTCGTGCCGATCGTGATCCGCTATTACCTGCCATTTTTCCGCCGGCTCGATGTGACTTCGGCCTACGAATACCTTGAGCACCGGTTCAACCTCCCCGTGCGGCTCTACGCCAGCGCGGCGTTCGTCCTGTTCCAGTGCGGACGCATGGCGATCGTCATTTTTCTGCCCTCGCTCGCGCTCTCCGCGGCGATGGGCCTGAATGTCTACCTCTGCATTGTGCTGATCGGCGCCCTGTGCGTGGTCTACACCGCCTTCGGCGGCATGGAGGCGGTCATCTGGACCGATGTGGTCCAGGCCGTGGTCCTGCTCGGTGTCGCCATCCTCAGCCTGTTCCTCATCGTGACGCGGGTCGACGGCGGCTTGGCCGGCCTGTGGACCGAGGCGGTCGCCTACGACAAACTGCAGGTGTTCGACTGGCGTTGGGATGCCACGGCCGCCGTCGTTTGGGTCATCGTCATCGGCAACCTTTTCAGCAACCTCACGCCTTACACGGCAGACCAGACGGTGGTGCAACGCTACATGGTGACACGCAATGAGAAGCAGGCGGCCCGCGCGATCTGGACCAACGCCTGGCTCGGTCTCGGCTCGACCTTTGTTTTCTTCGGCATCGGCACCGCTCTGTTCGTTTTCTACCGCCAGCACCCACAGTACCTGGAACCCGCGCTGGGCACGGATGCGGTTTTCCCTCTCTTTATGGCCCAGTTTCTACCCCCCGGTATCGCCGGGCTCGCCATCGCCGGTATTTTTGCCGCGGCGCAATCGACCGTCTCGAGCAGTCTCAACAGCATGGTCGCGGCGCTCACCACGGATTTTTACCGCCGCTTCCGTCCCAACGCCCCGGACCAGTCCTGCCTGCGGCTCGCCCGCTGGCTGACCGTCGGGCTTGGTATCTTCGGAACCGCGGTCGCCTGGATCATGGCAGGAGCTGACATCCGGTCGCTCTGGGACACCTACCTTGGCCTGCTGGGACTGCTCGGCAGCGGGCTCGCCGGACTCTTTGCGCTCGGCATCTTCACCACCCGGACAAACGGCGCGGGCGCCCTGGTCGGCGTGGGGGTCAGCGCGGTGGTGCTGTATTGGGTGCAACGCCACACATCGCTGCACTTCTTCCTCTACGCGGTGGTGGGCATCGGGGTGTGCTGCTCCGTCGGCTGGCTGGCGAGCCTGGTGCTGCCATCGCGCCCGAAGGATCTGACCGGCCTGTCGTGGAGCACGCGGGTGCGCGACGAACCGGCCGCGACGGACCACTAGTCCGGCTTGCGGGCGGTGATCACGCTGCGATCCGCGGCGGTGGGCGCGAAGCGGACGTCGCGGAAGCCCGCCGCGGCGAGCAAGGCCTCCATCTCACCGATGGAGTAGCACTTGCCCTCGGTCACGCTCACCAGCAGCGCGGAGTATTCAGCCACCGGCAGCGGGCCGGTCTTGTCGGCCCACAGGTGGGCGTCGTGGATGATCAACCGGCCGCCCGGGGGCAGGGCCCGGTGTGAGGCGTCGAGCAGCACGCTCACCTTGTCGGTGTCCCAATCATGGAGCACATTGGAAAACAGATGGGCATCGTGCCCGGCGGGCAGGGGATCCTTGAACATATCCCCGGCGGCCACGTCGACCCGCGTTGCGTAGCCGCGCTTCGCGATGAGGGTGCGGGCGATGCGGTCAACCGGCGGGCGCTCGAGCACGGTGGCCGCGAGGTGCGGGTGGTGCGCGGTCAACACGCAGGCGTAGATGCCCGAACCGCCCGCGATATCGAGCAGGCGGGAGCATCCGGAGAGGTCGACGGCGCGGGCCAGGGCGAGCCCAAGGTAGGCGCCGCGACAATCCATCGCCGCCGTAAACGAGGTCGCAAATGCCTCGGTCAGCATCGCCTCGCTCCACTCCTTTTCGTGCCGGTAGCTGCCCCAGTTCGCCGGGCGGCCGGTCCGGAGCAGGGTGACAAAATCCCGCGCCACCGGCCGGTCCTTCAGGGAGGCATAGTAGGGCCCGAGAAACCAGGGCGACCGCCGGTCGAGGTGCTCACGGGCAACGGGGGTGCAGGCAAACCGGCCGTCGGCCGACCGCACCACCCAGCCATTCGCGGCAAAGAGCGTCAGCATCACATCCGTCGGCCGCTCCACGGTGCCAAGCGCGCGGCAGATGTCGGCCAGGTCGGACGGATGGTCGGACAGCCAGGTGAAAAAGTCGAAATCGCAGACCGCGGCCGTGACCAGATCGGCGGCATAAAGTCCGTCCCGATAACGATAAACCTCCACCGGATCCGTCAGCGGCGCGCGGGTGTAATCCACAGGTTCCATGCCCGCACTCAACGCGGAGGACCCGCCGGTTGCACCCCAATTCGCGGAGTCATTCGGGGAGCCCCATCCCTAAGCGCTCATCTCAATGCAGGGCCGTCCCTCGCGGACGCGCCTCCACCGCACCGCACCGCGGTGCGCACTCTCGCCTTGTGCCGGCCGGCGGTCCGCGCACGCTCAGGGTCGACCCGTCTGGCGCGGTCTTTCTCACCATGAAACGACTCCTTTGCCTGTGGCTCGCGCTCCTCCTGCCCGCGTTGTCGGCGCAGGAAGCCCCGACGCCGCCCGACCTGCCGCGACTCGCCCGCCTGCGCGCGCTGCCGATCACGCTTTACCCCGAGGTCAGCCTGCCTCGCTCGACCTATCCGGCGTTCATGAACCAGCACGCCCGCCCCGAGGACGCGATTGTGCTGTCCTACCTCGATGCCTTCAAGAGCGGCGCCCGCATCTCCAAACTCGGCATCCAGCGCGGACAGGTCTGGATCCACGTCGCCTCCGACCGGGACCTGACCCAGGGCGGTCTCAAGTACATCGAAGGCGCCTCGGCCATCCTCTATGTGCCCGCCGCACATCCGCTCAAGGGCTCGAAGGACACGTTGATGATCGACGTCGCGGGCCTCGCCCGCTCCACCGCGACGCTGAAGTGCCCGCTGATCGTCGGGCTCGAGCCCGGGGACGCCCGCAATTTCGCCAAGGTCCGCGAGGTGGCCGCCCATGCGTCGGTCCTCACCATCTACGACCATCAAAAACAAAAAGGCGGCCCGGAGGCGTACCGTCGCTATGTCGAGCGACTGGTGGCCGAGGCCAAGGCGGTGAACCCGAGGATCCTGATCGAGGTCGCGGTAAGCACCGGCACCTCCGATGCCGCGACCACGGCTGCTGCGTCCCTTCTTTACGTGTGCGCCGATCTGGCCGACCGGATCGGCATCTACTGCGACGATACTCCGGAGTCGCTCACGAGTCTCGCCCGCCTGTACGACGTGCTGCGGGACGACCGGTCCTGAGGGGGGAACCGGCCGCCTCCCGGGCCCGGAGGCCCCACCAGGCGCCCCCGGGTACAGGTCAGGCGTGGACCACCGGATCGCGCGTCGGTTTGCCGTCCACCAGCCGCAGCAGGCCGAGCGGATTGGCGTTCTGCAGCGCGGCGGGCAGGAGAGGATCGGGATAACTCTGGTAGCAGACCGGACGCACGAAACGCAGGATGGCGGCCGTGCCAACCGAGGTGAACCGGGTGTCCGTAGTAGCCGGATACGGCCCGCCATGATTCATGGCCGGGCAGACCTCGACCCCGGTGGGAAACCCATTGATGACGACGCGCCCGGCCACGCGTTCCAGCCGGGCGAGGAGCGATCCAGCCGCGGCGAGATCCGCCGGGGTGCCATGCACGGTGGCGGTGAGCTGGCCCTCCAGGGAGGCCGCGCAGGCGGAGAGTTCCGCCATGTCATCCGCCACGACGACGAGGGTGAAGGGACCAAACGCCTCGGTTGCCAGGACGGGATTCGCGAGGAACGTCCGTGCGCTGGTGGTGGCGACACTGGGTTCCGCCTCCGTCCGCTCCGGGTGGACGGTGGCTGCGCTGGCGGCCAGGGGCCGCACGTCGGCCACGCTGGTGATGCGGCCTCGGTTCTCAAGGAACGCCTCGCGAATTCCGTGCGTCAGCATGGTGCCACAGGGCGCGGCGCGCACGGCGTCGGCGAGTTTTTGCAGAAACGCCTCGGTGTCGGGCCCGCGCTGCACAAACACCAGACCGGGCTTGGTGCAGAATTGACCCACCCCGAGGGTGAAGGAGGTCAGCAACCCCTGCGCAATCGTCGCGCCGCGTTCGCCGAGCGCGCCGGCCAGCACGAAGAGCGGGTTGACGCTGCTCATTTCGGCGAACACCGGGATGGGGTGCGGGCGCGCCGCCGCCGCATCAAACAGCGCCCGGCCGGCGGTGTGCGAACCGGTGAACCCGACCGCGGCCGTGGCGGGATGCCGGACCAGGGCGATGCCCAGCGTCGAGCCGCCGCCATGGATCAGTGAATACGTGGCCGGGGGAAACCCGCAGGCGGCGACGGCGCGCTGGAGCGCGGTGGCCACCAGCTCGGCCGTGCCGGGGTGGGCGCGATGGGCCTTGACCACCACCGGACATCCCGCCGCCAGCGCGGAGGCCGTGTCACCGCCGGCGGCGGAGAACGCGAGCGGGAAGTTGGAGGAGCCAAACACCACCACCGGTCCGAGGGCAGTAAGCATGCGGCGCAGGTCGGCCCGGGGCAGCGGCTGGCGCGTGGGCAGCGCCGGATCGATGCGGGCATCGACCCACGAACCTTCCCGCACCACCTGCGCAAAGAGTCGCAACTGGCCACACGTGCGTCCGCGTTCACCGGTCAGGCGCACCAGTGGCAGTCCGGTCTCGGCGTGGGCGCGCTGGAGCAGGGTGTCCCCGAGCTCCTCGATCTCCGCCGCCATCGCCTCGAGCAGGCGGGCCCGGTCGGCCCCGGAACGGGTCCGAAGGTCGACCCAGGCCTCCGCCGCCGCATCGAGCGCGGCCCCGGCCTCGGCCAGAGAGGCCTCGTGAAAGGCCGGTTCGAGGCGTTCACCGGTCGCCGGGTTGGTGGCGTGGAACGTGGTTCCACCGGTTTGGCCGGGCTGACCGGCGAGGAGGCTGAGGCCGTGCAGGGACATGGTCAGAGAATGAAGTTGCTGAGCGTGCCGACCGGCGCGAGCGAGATGCGGACTTCATCGCAGGGCTGGAGGGTGAAGGAGTCAGGCGGCACCACCCCGGTGCCGGTCATGAGGTAGGCTCCGCAGGGGAAGGCGTTGTCGCGAAAGAGCCATGCGGCGAGCGACGGCAGAGGGCGCTTGATCTGACCGATCGTGGTTTCTCCGGCAAAGACCACGGTCCCGGCACGGCGGATTTCGATCGAGATGACCGCGTCCGGCGCCGGCAGCGTATTCGTCACCACGAGACAAGGGCCAAGCGCCGCGCTGCGGTCATAGACCTTGGCCTGGGGCAGGTAGAGCGGATTTTCGCCCTCGATGTCCCGCGAACTCATGTCGTTGCCGAGGGTGTAACCGAAGATGGCCCCGGCCGAGGTGATGGCCAAGGTCAGTTCGGGTTCGGGCACGTTCCACTTCGAATCGCCCCGGATGCGCACCCCCGTGCCCGGCGCGGCCACGCGATGCGGCGTCGCCTTGAAGAAGAGTTCCGGGCGGTCGGCCTCGTAGACTTTGTCGTAGAAAGTGCCGCCCCCCGACTCCTTCGACTCGGCCATGCGGGCCGTGCGGCTGCGATAGTAGGTCACCCCGGCCGCCCAGACCTCCTGCGACCGCAGGGGCGCCAGCAGCGTCGCCGGGGCGGGCGCGAGGCAGGGGGAGGCGGCCGCGAGCCCCGCCCTGAGCAGGGCCTGGGGATCCGCCGACATGAACAGGGCGTCCAGGGTCAAGGCGGTGGGCAGGAGACGGAAGGCGTCGTTCTCGTCGGCGATGAGGCCGGCGGGCGTGGAGTAGAGGCGGATCGGAGTGGGCACAGGGTGAGGGATGGACGTGCGACCCTAAGGGGTTCCTTCTCTGGCTGGCAATGGCACGATTCGGCCGGCCCGGCCGGATCAGGCGGGAGCGGAGGCCGGCGCCCCGGGGCCGTCCATCCACTGGCCTGGAAACAGGGTCACGCGGTGCACGGGCGGCACGCCGCGCTCATTGGTGATGAGCTGGCTGACGACCAGGTCCACCGCATTGGCCGCCACGAGGTCGAAGCGTTGGTCGATGCCGGGCAGGTCGGCCAGATCCGGACTCCAACGGAGCGCACAGACCACCCGCCCGGGCGCGGCCGGGGCCCACGCCTGGTAGCGACGCACCAGTTCATTGAAGTGCAGGATGACCGCGTCGGGCCGTTTCCGGGCCAGCCAGGCCTGGAGCTCCGCCGCACTTCCCGGCAGTCCGTGCAGGATCAACCCCGCCGCGTCCCGGGGTTGGGGGTGATAAACGAGGAAAGCCGCCTGCCAGGCCCGGCGACCGCGCTCATTGGTCTGCGCATCGAGCACCAGCGCGGGCCTCCGGCACCCGCGACGGCCCAGCTCGTCGAGGGTCACGCGCATGGCGTGGTAATGGTGGTGTCCGGAGTGATGCAGCTCGGGAACCCACTCCGCCTGCCCGATCACGGCGCAACAAAACGCCTGCCACTCAAAGTCGAGGCGGACGGTCACCTCATGCATGACGGGCGAGAACAACACGCCGCCGATCGCCCGCGCCTTGAGGATGTCCGACAGGCGCCGGTCCTTCATCCCGCGTTCATCCGTCCAGAATTCCTCTAGGGTATACCCCAACTGCTCCGCCCGCAGCCGAGCTCCGTCAAACACCGTGCGCAGGAACGGGTCCGAACGGGACTCCGCCTTCGCCGTGTGCACCCAGACGAACGCGATCCGCTCGCCCAACGACGGTCCCCGCGCCCGGCGGATGTGCGCCATCAAACCCGCCACCCGGGGATTCGGGCGGTAGCCCAGGCTTTGCGCCACCTCCGCCACCCGCCGCCGCGTCGCCTCGGAAATCTTCGTTTTGCCCCGCAGCGCATAGGATACCGCCGCCACCGAAAGGCCGCATTTTTCCGCGACCTGCTTGATCGTGATCACGGGGCGCTGGGTCATTGTGAACGACTTCACCTTCAGACGGCTTGGCCGCAATCCGAAAACACGTCTTTGTGCGCCGCGCCCGGCGGTGTTCCCGGCGGGCACCCTTCCCCTACCCCTGCCCCGCTGATCATGATCTTTGCATCATCCCACCTGAGCCATGTCTGTCGTCCGCGTGGTCGTGCGCTGCTTGCCGGCCTCCTGCTCGTGAGTCTTTCCACCCGGTCCCCGGGTCAGTCCACCCCGGCCGCCGCCACACCGGATACCCCGGCCAAAAAGAAGCGCACCGCACCCGCCGCCACGCCACCCAAAGCCCCCGCCTCACCAGACAAGGACGGCACCAAGGCGATCGACGGCAACGAACGGATCGCGCTCAATCCCTTTGAGGTCTCCGCCGACGCCGAAGACACCTACGAGGCCACCAATACCAATTCGGTCACCGGCACCAATACGCCGCTGAGCAAGACTCCCTTGGACGCCAAGGTCTTCAATCGCCAGATGATGGATGAAATGGGCGTGGTCGACATGACCGAGATGCTCGTCAAGTTCGGCGGCCTCGGCCCCGCCTTGATCGGCGGCGGCAGCGAGAATGTGACCGGCCTGCTCGACGGCGATCGCCAGGATCCCAAGAGTATGACCATGCGTGGGTTGCAGATCAACAATCCGCGGCGCGATGGTTTCCTGCGCTCCGACACCACGCTGCTTGACTCGTTCGACATCGAGCGGGTCGAGGCGATCGGCGGTTCCAATTCCCTGCTCTTCGGTTCGGGCGACGCCGGCGGCGTGGTCACCAGCGCCTCCAAACGCGCCTACCTTAACCGCACCCGCGCCACCCTCAGCGCATCCGCCGACTCCGAGGGATCCTGGCGCACGACCCTCGACGCCGGGGTGGGCAAGGGCAAGTTCGCCGTGCGGGCCAATCTGATGAAGTCCGAGGAACGCTACTTCCGCCCGGGTCTCTACCGGCTGGCGGAGGGCAAGCATGTGACCTTCACGTACCAGCCGTGGAAATGGATGCAGCTGCGGGGTGAATACCGCGACTATACCCGCGACACCGCCTTCGGCCAGACCGTGACCGTGCGCGCCCCGACCAATCTGCTCCTGCCCAATGGTCTGCGGGTCGACAACCAAAACAGCCGCTACCTCGTGCAGTTTCCCGAGATCGCCCAGCTGCTCGGCGGCCGGCTCGACCTCGTCAATGCCGACTCCTTCATCGCTCCGATGCACCGCGACGCCTACAAGGCCGAGCTGAAGTCGGTCGTGCTCGAAGCCGCTCCCCTGCCCGACCTCGCCATCCAGGTGCGCTGGGGCGAGGACTGGCGCGTCAATGAAGCGCCCCGCGCTTCGAGCACCGCGGTCTACGCTCCCGACGCCGTGGGCAACCTCTACGTCAATCCCACCACCGGCGCCATCGGCAAGGATTGGGCGATGAACCAGTCCATGAACGCCACGCCATTCTGGACCGGCGCCCGCGGCTACCGCGCCTCGGTCGCGTACCAAAAGGACTTCGGCCGCTGGGGGCGTCACCAATCGAACATCTTCCACCAGAACATGGACTCCTGGACCTGGCAGGAGCCGTTCCGCTTTTATGAAACCGACTCGAGCGGCAACATCATCCAGAATCCCGCGCTGATCACCAACTCGGAGTCCGGGCGCACCACCATGCCGGCCGTCTGGATGCCGATCTTCCCGACGTCCCTCATCGGCGGAGCCGAATGGCCCGCCTACACGATTAAGCACCCGAACGGCAAAACTTACAAGTGGGCCCCCCAAGTCTACCCCGGCGCGGTCACCCCCACCACCAACAATCCGCTCGGCATGTCCGGGCCAATCAGCGCCACCACCGGCCAGAGCACGAACACCACCTGGTTCCACGACGACACCAACGAGGTCAGCTGGGGCGCCAGCTTGTTCTCCACCTTTTGGAAGGACCGGATCGACACCATGGTCGGCTACCGCACCGAAGAGGCTTCGACTGTGCGTGTGAACACCGGTGTCGAGCGCGGTCCGATCAGCTACGACAGTCTCAATCTCGGCGCCGTCGTCGACACCCCGATCCGGGGCCTGCGCGTCTCGGTCAACTACGCGACCAATGGCAAGATCAACTTCGACACCAGCCGCGACATCTTCAACAACCCCCTGCCCCCCGGCAAGGGCGTGAGCGAGGACATCGGCCTGAAGTACGATCTCTGGGACGGTCGGTTGTCCGGTAATTTCAACTACTACGTCTCCGAGGCCCAGAACTTCACCGCCGGCGTGCCCAATCGCGATGACATCGACCCGGATGGCATCAACGGCCGCAACGGCGGCGGCTCCTACACGTACAGCAAGACGTCCGACGGCTATAACATCTCCCTGACGGCCCGCCCGCTGCGGGGCTGGGAAATGCGCTTCAACTTCGCCACCGCCGACGGCAGCGAGCGCACCGATGTCATCCTGCCGCAGTTCTACAACGACCAGTTCAACACCATGACCCTGAACGGTCAGACGGTCGTCGCGGTCAAGACCGGCACCACCCTCACGCCGCTGCAGGTGCCATCCGATCCTCTCAATCCGGCCTCCACGCCGATGGCGCTGTCCCTCGCCATGATGCGGGACCCGAACCACCCGTACTTCGCGGTGCTCGACCCCGAAGGCGGCCGCATCCTCAACGCGGACATTCTCGGTCTGCGCACGCCCGGGGTGGGCACCGACGTCACGGGGCTGCCCATCACCGACCATCAGCTGGGCTTCGTTTCGCCCACGGGCGGTTCGATCATCGTGCGCAAGTCCGGCGAACAAACCGTCGGCTACGCCGAACAAAGCTACAGTCTGACCAACCGCTACCAGTTCCGCGAGGGACGTCTGCGGGGTCTGGTCATGGGCATCAACACCTCCCTCCGGACCAAGTATCGGTCCTACATGTACACGGACGCGGCCGACGGGGGCAAGCGGAAGACCTTCTACTACCCGAACAATCTCATCAACGACGTGTTTGTCCGCTACCCGATCAACCTAGGCCGACGCATCCGCGCTGGCATCCAGGTCAATGTCACCAACGCCTTCGATCGCAACGAGGTGCTTTATCTCAAACTCTCCACCAATGGCACCATCCGCTACGCCCAGTGGATGAACTCACCGCGAAAGCTGTCGGTCTCGGCCAGCCTGAGCTATTGAGTCTCGGCCGGATCTGCTGATCCTCGTTCCCGCGGGGGGAGCCGCCGGGCGGGCCGGCGCCACCCCGGGTCGCCTCCCTCGTCTCCCCATCATGCGCCGTCTCTGCCTCTTCCTTGCCTGCGTTTCGTCCCTCTCCGCCGCCACCCCCGCCCCGGTCCCGCTGAAACCGAGCCGGGTGACCACCAGCGCCGCCGCCAGCGGTTCGGTCGCGGAGCGGATGATCGACGGCGACAACCGGGACAGCTCGCGCTGGATCAGCGTGCAGACCCGGGATCCGATCTGGATCGAGCTGGAGCTGCCGCGCATCGAAACCCTCGCCGGGCTGCATGTGTACTCCGGCTTTGAAGGCACCCGGGCCCTGCGCTCGTTCGGCGTGCAATTCTGGCGGGACAACGCCTGGCATCCGGTTCCGTCCGCCCAGGTGACGGGCAACACGGCCCCCGCCCTCGCCCTGAAGTTCGACGACACGGTTGTGGTCTCCACCCAGCGGCTGCGGCTCTGGATCACGGAGACGCCCGACGGCACCGCCCGGGTGGCCGAGATCGTGATCTGGCCGGCCTCGGCGAGCGGTGTGCCGCCCGCCTCCCCTGCCGGCGCGGCGCCGGCTCCTCCGCCTCCCAGCCTGATTTTCCTCAACCAGAGCGGATTCAACCTCGGGCAGCCCAAACGGTTCACCGCCCCGACCCTGCCCGCCGGCTCCGCATTCACCGTTGAGCCCGCCCGCGGCGGTCCCGCGGTGTTCAACGGGACCCTGGTCGGGCAGGTGGGCGACTTCACTGCCTTCAACCCGTCCGACGATCGCGAGTATGTCGTCATCGCCGGCCCGCACCGCTCGGTGCCGTTTCGCGTGGGTCGCTGGTGGCTGGAGCGGGTCACGACCCAGAACGCGATCCACTTCATGGTCGACAGCCGCCACTACGTCGGCAACGAGCGCGCCGTCTGCCGGGGCTCCTATGGGTGGCGCGACGACCATCACTTCGGTTGGGAATTGACCACCCTGGTGCCGCAGTTCCTCTCCAACCCGTCCGTCTACGCCGCGCAACCGCGGCAGGTGACGTACGAACCTCCGACCGATCCGAAACTCTGGGGCGCCCTGGAACCGTACCGGGCGGACGCTCCGGATCTCGTGAAACTCATCCACTGGGGAGCCGACATCATCGTCACCCAGAAACTCTCACACGAGCTCCTGAAGGCCCAGCTGCCCTACTTCCTCTACGCCTGGCCCTGGCTCAAGGCGTACCTGCCGGAGCAGAATTACACGGTTGTGCGCGACTACACCTTCGCTGTTTGGAATCAGCCAAAGGCGGACCGCACCTATCCGTACGACGAGAGCCCCGAGCACGATCTGCTCGCGCTCAAGACCAAGGTCGGCACGACCAAGGGCGCCTACCCGCCGGGTTTCTCAATCGAACCCAACCTGCTGCTCCACGCCGTCGCCGTGCGCGACGGACGCGCCGACGCCGAGGTGTATTTCCAGGCCGCCTACCGGCAGGCGGAGTGGTTGATCGCACACCTCGACTGGAACGACCCGCTCACCACCAAGGGCCAGCGCATGAGCGAGTTCATCACCCTCACCGGCCTCGCCCATCTGCTGCGCATCTACCCGGACCGCGCCCCCCCGGGCCTCACCGGGAAGATCAACGCTTGGGCGGATGTGGTCGTGCGGCGTTCGGCCAACCTGTGGGACTTCCGCAAACTGGGCGACGCTCCGGACGCATGGACCCCGATGGGAGACAAGCCAACCATGTGGAATGAGCCCGGCAATGTCGTCGGCCTTCCCGCCGCCCTGCTCGCCGCCCGGCCCTTCATCCAGGATCCGGCCGTGCGTTCCCGGCTCGACGAACTCGTCTGGTCGCACTTCGACGCCGCCTTCGGCCGGAATCCCACCGGCCGTCACTACTCCTACGACGCCCCGCGCGAAATCGAAGGGGTCGAGGCCGGCTGGTACAGTTTCCACGTCGGCGGCATCGGCCGGCTCGAAAAGGCCCGTTTCGTCCTCGATGGCGCCCCCAAGAACGCCCACTTCCCCTACCGGCCCGAGCTTGGAAACATCGGCTGGACCGAGGGCTGGGTGCAGTTCAACACGCCCTTCAATCTCAGCCTCGCCTACCTCGCCCACGCCAGCACCCGGATCGAGGCCGTCCGGGACGCGACCGGCCTGACCCTCACCCTCACCGCGCCGGTCAACCTCGACCCCAGCCGTGTCGAGACCGCCAGCGTCACCGTGACCTCGGCGTCCGGCGACACCGAGACCGTCACCGTTTCCGAAACATCCCCCGACCGCCCGTCGCTCGTGGGCCGAATCCAAGTCGACGCCTCCGCCCCCGTGCGGATCAACGACGGCATCCTCCAGGCCCCCGCCTCCTCCCGAATCGAAGTCTCCTACGGACACGGCTACCTCGCCCGCCGCACCGCGCTCTAAGCACCCGCCCGTCCGTCCCATCGCCGTCCGCGCCCACCCCGCCCGTCGGGCCCCGTACCGCCCCACACCCAGTGTCATCCGCCGAATGACACTCTACTCCCGCCGCCCAGTGTCATCCGCCGGATGACACTCTACTTCCGCCGCCAGTGTCATCTGCTGGATGACACTCCACATCCGCCGCCTAGTGTCATCCGGCGGATGACGCGCACACTTCGGCCCCCACCGGATCGGTGCGGCCCGTTGAGGGGATGGAGCGAGGGGAAATCTATATTTCAACTACACGAGAATCGCCGGGTATCGTGCGTTTGGGCCGGGATAGTGAACGTTTTCACCTGACCAGCCATTGCGGGCTCCGATCCACCCGGCCTTGCTCTCGGGCATCGTCCACCGCATCCCCCGGCCACCCCGGCCGAAACCCCTGTGGAACCCCTCGGGCTACCCATGAACTCCCTGTCTTCCTCGCTCTTTGCGCTCGCGCTGTGCGCGCCCCTCGCCGCCCTCGGCCAGGCAGTCGCCCCTGCGCCGGCGACCGCCTCCTCCACCGCCACCACCGTCGACGAGACGCTGACCCTCTCCGTCTTCGAGGTGCGCAGCGCCAAGGACACCGGCTACCGGGTCCAGAACTCGGTGGCCACCACCGGCGTCGCCCAGGCTCTGATGGATACACCGCTCGCGATCACGGTGTTCAATGCCGAGTTCCTCCGCGACACCGGCAAAAGCGGATTCCTCGGCGCCCTTTCCTATGCCAGCGCGGTCGCGCTGGACGAAAACGCGCCGAACGGGAATTTCGCAGCCGGCGCCGGGCGCGGCAATTCGCAGGCCAACATGACCCGCTTCCGCGGACAGCCTTACAACGGAACATTTCGCAATGGCCTGCGCCAGTTCTACGGCTTTGACACGGAGAACCTCGACCGCATCGAAGTCGCCAAAGGTCCGATGGCCGTGTTCGTCGGCGGCGCTACGATCGGTGGCGAAGTCAACAACGTCACCGCCAAGCCTCTCTTCAGCCCGCGGCGCGAACTGACGCTGCGGGTCGGCTCGCACGAAACCTACAAGGCCTCGCTCGACCTGACGGGTCCGGTCAACGAGGCCAAAACCCTCGCCTACCGGCTGATCCTCTCGCACCGCGACGGCAACCAGTGGCAGCAGCACTCCGGCTCGACCACCACCTTCGTCAATCCCCAGCTGCTTTGGCGTCCAAACGCGCGGCTGTCGTCGCGCATCGAGGTCGTGCACCGAGACAGTAGCGGCAATTCCATCTCGCAGCCCCAGCCTTCCTCGCAGAACTACCAGGCGGCGTTCGACCGTCCGTCCCAATCCCTGCTCGACCTCGGCAAACTGCGCACCGGCGCTCTTGCCGGCGTGCCGTTCACGGTCGCCGAATACCGGAGTCGCATCGGCTACGGCGGCTTCGGCCAGTGGCGCACCGACATGCTCAACACCACCGGCAAATGGACCTCCCTCGGCGAAGGCGAAACGCTCCAGGAGGGCAACGCCCCGGGCGGGCGTTCCTACAACTACCTCGGACCCAATGCCGGGTTTTCGGAAAAATCCTCCATCATCGAGAGTGAAACCACCTTCTCGGCCACTGACTGGCTCGATCTCGCGCTGATCGGTCGCTTCGTCCGCGCCGAGCTCGACTACGATCTCTACAGCTTCGGCACCCGGCTCCAGCCCGCCGGCTACTACCAGAACAACAATTTCAGCGCCAACCGCACCGACGTGGACAACCGCGATCTCAAGCTGCAGGGCGTCATCACCAAATCCTTCTGGAAATCGCGCAATACCTTGCTGGTCGGCGGCCAATATGGCGATTCCGAGCGCATCACCGAAGACGCGGTGCTGAACTACGCCGCCTATCCGCTCTCGCTGGCCGCATCGCCCCTCGTGGTGCCCGACACCGTCAACACGACCCGCATTCCCGCCACCCTGACCGGGGCCAACGCCTGGATCTACTGGGATCCGCGGGTGCATCCGTTTCCCGACAACCGCCTGATCACCACCTGGCCCACCCAGACCGCCGCCGCCGGTGTGCGCGCAGCGGAATACGCCAAGAACATCAGCCGCGCCGCCTTCGCCGCCCTGAGCACGAGCTGGTTCGACCAGCGCGTGACGCTCACGGGAGGTCAGCGTCAGAGTTGGGGCTATGGCGTGACCGGCGGGGTCGACCGCGCCGAGACCGTGCTCGCTGGTGCCGCCGCCACGCCCAACATCAAGACCTCCAACCACACGCTCGGCGTCGTGGTGCGCGTGGTCCGCGGGGTCAACCTCTTCGCCAGTCAGAACCAGGGCGAATCCGCCCGGGCCGGAGCAAGTCTGGTCAGCCGCGTGTCGTTCGGCATCTCGCCTCCCGATATCGTGACCCCGGCCGAGCAGGCCGCCAATCCGGTGCCCAACGACATCGGCAAGGGCAAGGAGATCGGCGTCAAATTCGAACTCTTCGACCGTAAGCTGACCGGCTCCTTTGGTTGGTTCAACCTGACCCGGGGCAACATCCTCATCACCGACACCAATCGCAATTCCGCCGATGTGCGCAACCGCGGCACCGAGGCCGATCTCAATCCGACCACCAGCAACCCCGCCGTACGTGCGCGGGTCAACTGGAACACCACGATCGACGGAAATACGACGGAAGGATTCGAGACCGACTGGGTGTGGACGCCGGTTCCCGCCTACACCATGGTGGTGGGCGCGAGTCACCTGACCAAGAACAAGCCCACAGTGGCCAAACTGCCGACAAACGACGTGTCACTCGACATCAACTACTGGCTGCTCAAAGACCGCCCGCTGCCGAACTCGCCCGACACCATGGTCCGGCTCTTCCAGCGCTACGCCTTCGCCGCCGGCCGGTTGAAGGGTGCCTCCATCGGCCTCGGCACACGGTATCAATCCTCCCAGCACCCGGCGGCCGACAACACGGCCTGGGGGTTGATCTTCCCAAGCTACACGGTCTTCGATCTCACGCTCGGCTACTCGATGAAGCTCCGCGGACAGCGCATCGACTACCAGCTCCAGATCGACAATCTCCGCAACCAGACCTATTTCACAGGCAACCGGGTCTACGGCGCCCCCCGGGAGTTCACCTTCTCCGCCACCACCCAGTTCTAATCCCCGCACCCGCGATTTGTCGCCCCCGTTCCGGCGGCCGACTAGCGCCCTGACAACGGCCTTCGCCTGAAGAGCGAGACCAACGAAATAGCCCGTGCCGCGGAGCAAACCATGTACCTTGCTCGGTGGAGGGCGCCGCTCCGTCGGCGCCGGTTGCGCGTCGCTCAGGCCAAAGACGGTCGGGCGCGGTGGTGCGCGGATCGTCCCCCGGCGTCGACGGAGCGACGCCCTCCACCCGAAATCCATCGGCCATGGAGGGCTGGCCCTCGCGGCCACGCCTGCGGATCTGGAATGACCAATGGAGGCAGAGACCTAAAAAAAGTAGCTGCGGCTTTAGCCGCACCTCGTACCGTTCCACAACTTCAGCGTTAACCGTTCACACCCCGATTGCAGGAGCCCTTCGACAGGCTCAGGGCTTAGGCGTGGCCGCAAAAACCAGCCCTTAGGCAGGCTCAGTGATTAGGCGTGGCCGCAAGGGCCAGCCCTACAATGAGACTATTTCCCGTGTCCTTTTCCCGCACTTTCTCCCTCCTGTTGTTCCGCGCTGCTCTGATGACAGCGGGCATCGTCACATTCCGCGCCGACGCCGCCGACCGGCCGGCCGGGGGCGCGGGGCTAGACCTGGGCGCACGGGTTCAGCCGGTCCCGCTGGAGGCGCGGTTTTCCGATCCGGCCTGGCATATCTGGTGCGGGGCTCCAATCCAAGGCGACGACGGTAAGTTCCACCTGCTCTATTCGCGTTGGCCGCTGGCTGTCGGCTTCGCCCCCGGCTGGGCGCTGCATTCGGAAATCGCCTACGCGGTCGCGGATCACGCGCTCGGGCCCTATCGTCATGTCCGGGTCGCCCTCCCCGCCCGGGGTGTCAATCCCGCCACGGGTCGCAAGTTCTGGGACGGGGACGTCACCCACAATCCCAACCTCCTGCGTCACCCGAATGGCAAATACTACCTGTTCTACATGGGTAACCACGGCGACGGGCAGTCGTACCCGATGCATCGCAACCACCAGCGCATTGGCGTGGCGGTGGCGGACCACCCGGCCGGGCCATGGCGGCGCTTCGACCAGCCGATCGTCGACGTCAACCCCGACCGCGCGGCCTTCGATTCCCTCTGCGTGACCAACCCCGCGGCGGCGGTGCGCCCTGACGGTGGCATCCTTCTCATCTACAAGGCGGTTCAGGTGCTGGAGGGCAAGGTCATGGGCGGAAACGTTCGCTATGGAGCCGCCCTCGCTGCGCGACCGGAGGGACCCTATGTAAAGACGGCGGGCCGTATTTTCGAATCCGACACACCCGGCGCGTCCGGCCACTGGATGCTGGCCGAGGACCCCTATCTCTGGCCCGACCCCGCTCCAGGTGGCGGCTATCTCGCCATCGCCCGCGATGTGGTCGGCACGTTCACGGGCGACACCGGCGCCATCGCTCTCTTTCAGTCCCCGGACGGTCTGCACTGGAAACCCGCCGCGCATCCGTTGGTCCTCGGCCAGAGCTTCACCTGGGCCGACGGCCAGCGCAGCCGCACAAAGGTCGAACGTCCCGCCCTGTTGTTCATTGCGGGCCAGCCGGCCGTGCTCTTCGGCGCGACCGACGGCTACCGCAAGGACGGTCAGACGTCCTTCAACGTGCAGATTCCTCTCCGGATCGATCCCGCCCCGTAACCGCGCCCGCCGGCGTCGGCCCGGCCCCCTGGCCGGCCTGGCTTCACATTCCGGTCATTTTACCCAGGTGAACAGTTTCACCTGTGCCTCCCTTGTCGCATCGACTCCCACCCGTCAGGCCATGGGGTGAGCGCACTCCACCCCGACGGCGACCCCGCGCTTCCTTCTCCCTATGATGACCTTCACCCCTGCCCGCCTCCTGCTCGCCCTTTCCCTGTCTGGCGGCCTCGCCGGTGTACTGACCGCGCAGACCGCGGTGACCACGCCGCCCGCACCCGCGTCGGAGTCCGCCGTGACCCTGCCGGCGTTCACCATCGAAAGCGAAGCGGAGACCGGCTATGCCGCGACCAATTCCACCAGCGCGACCAAGATCGCCACCGACCTGAAGAAGCTGCCCGTATCGCTCGACATCCTCACCGAGGACCTCTTCAAGGACTACGGCCTGACCGACGTGTACGACATTCTCGGCCTCTCGTCCGGTGTATCCAACAGCCAGCGGGCCTCGGGAGCCTCCGAGAGCTACACGGTGCGCGGCTTCACCACGTTTTTCACCGCGCGCAACGGAAACACCAACTTGCGCAGCTACGATTCCGCCAACGTGGCCCGGGTCGAAGTCGTCAACGGCCCCGCCTCCGTGCTCTACGGGCAAATTGATCCCGGCGGCGTGGCCAACACCGTGACCAAGCAGCCCTCCGCCCGCGCCAGCACCAACCTGCGCCTGGAGATCGGTTCCTGGGAGTACGTCCGCGCGGAGCTGGGCACCACCGGCCCGTTGAACAAGTCCAAGACCCTCACGTATCGCGTCGACGGCTCCTGGATGGATCGCGAGGGCTACCGGGACTACGATTCGCAGATCAAGCGCTTCATCGCCCCGGTCATCCGTTGGCAGCCGCGCAAGGGTACCTCGGCCACCCTCGATCTCGAGTATGTGGACATGAGCTTCGTCGGACTTGGCAACTGGCTGCGCTACACCGACCGCGTGAACAATGTAGTCAAGTTCGACGACACCGTCCTGCCCGACTCCTGGAGCGCGCAGGGTCCAGGCCTCGGTACCAATCTGGCGAACCGGCTCTACTCGCTCACCCTGGAGCACGCCATCACCGACCGCATTCTCATCCGCAACCAATCCGGCGTGAACTCCTTCCGTCGCAACAACTGGGAGAACGGTTCAACCGCCACGACGCCGACCCTGACCACCCCTGTCACCCTGCCCTGGGGCCGCGGCCTGGCCGGCGGCTATTCGAACGGACAAACCTTTGCCAACACCCTCAATCTGGCCGCTCGCTTCGATTTTGGCCGCCGTCACTACACGCGCGTGGTCGCCGGATGGGATTACAACTACGTCCGCAGCGACACCAACAGCCGCACCACCGGCATCGTCGGCGGAGTCGGCGTGGCCGCGCCCGCCAACTGGGACCTCGCCAATCCCGCCACCTGGAACCGCACGGTGCCGGGCATCGAACTGGCCCGCGTCAGCGGTTATGCTGGAACCAAAGTCTGGGAGGACAAGATCTACCTCGTCGACGCCCTCGCCCTCTTCGACGAGCGACTGATGTTCCTCGCCGGCCTCAACTACTCGAAGGTCAACGTGCTTTCGTTGAACTACCTGACGAACACCCGCCTGCGCATCCAACCCGAGCCGCGCTACACGCCCCAGGCCGGCGCCGTCTGGCGGGTCACCCCGGCGCTCGGACTGTATGTCAACATGTCGGAATCCTTCCGCCAGATCTCCTCCCTGCGCACCAACCAGGATCGCAGCCTGACACCCTTCGATCCGCTCATCGCCAAGGGGCTCGACTACGGTGTGAAGTACGACTTCGGCGACGGTCGCTACAGCGGCCAGATGACGGTCTTTGACATCCGCTACACCAATGCTCGCCAGAGCTTCACCGCCACCGACGAGTTCGGGACCTACAACTATGAGCTGCAGGTCGGGGAGACCGGGTCAAAGGGCGCCGAATTCCGGCTTTCTGCCAATGTGACGAAGAACTGGCAACTGGTCGGTGGATACACCTATGTCGACGCCAAGGTGACCAAGAACCCGGCCAACGCCTCGATCATCGGACGCACGCTGCCGCGCTCGCCCACCCACACCGCCACCTTCAACACCTCCTATCGCTTCACCCGCGGTGCACTCAAGGGCTTCTCCACCGGCGCCAATGTCAGCTTCCGCAGCCAGGCCAAGGCGTTCGAGACGCCCGATCCGTTCCTCCTCGATCCCCGTCTCGTGGTGAACGCCCGCGTCGGCTACTCCGGCAAGCTCTTTGGCCGGACCGCCAACTACAACCTCCTGATCAGCAACCTGACCGATGAAGTCTACTACCCGAGCTCCCTCGGCCGGGCCGATCCGATGTCCTACCGGCTCTCGGTGGAGTATCGGTACTGATCCCTCCGGACGCGGCCTCGCCTTCGCCCGGTCCACCACCCTCCCAGCGGCCGCCGCACCGGCTGGGCATCATGCTGCGGCGCTACGTCCATGCCCTTCTCCGTTCCCGCACTGCTGATCCGATTTGCCGCCGGTGGTGTGCTCGCGGCCGCGCTGTCGGCCGCTCCCCCTTCGGCCGACTACGAACTGCTCTTCGCCGATGAGTTTGACGGGCAGACCGTCGACCGCGTCGCGTGGAACCACCGCGTCGGCCCGCGCACCGGCCAGGGCATCAACGGGCTCAACCTCGAACGCAATGTCCGCCTGGCGGACGGACATCTGATCATCGAGGCGCGACAGGAGACGATCGACGGAGTCCCGGCCCACACCGGCGGCGGCCTGATCAGCACCCATCGCTTCGGCTACGGATACTACGAGACGCGGTCGCGACCCTTCATGGCTGGACGCGGCGTGCACACCGCGTTCTGGCAGCGGGGCATGGGCGGGACCGAGAACAACTCCATCTTCGAAATCGACTCCCATGAGATCGATTCGACCCAGAAGATCGCCTGCAACAACCTCTACGTCGATGTCTCCACCCGCGGTTACCTCGAGCTTGCCTGGCCTCACCGGGGCCAGGTGCCGCTGCACCTGCCGCCCGACGGGTGGTGGATCGACGCCTACGAGTATACGCCGGACGGCGTCGTCTTCTACGATCAGGGACGCGAGGTGGCGCGCGCCGACTTTCCCGACCTCGTCGCCGCGCAGAACCTCTGGCTGACGGCGTTGAACGGCGTCGGCACCGTCGACCCGCACCTCCAGCCCGGGGAAACCCGCTTTGACTACGTCCGCTTCTACGCCCGCGACCATGCCGGCCACACCCTGCTGCCGAATGGAGGCTTTGAATACAATCAGGACAAGGTATCCCTCGACCTGCCCGTGGCCTGGCGCGAAGCCGGTGATCCCGCCGCCGGCCGGGTCGTACGCGGTGCCGCCGCCCACGGCGACTTTAAGCTCCGCCATGCCGCGGACCGCGCGTACGCCGCGGCCACCACGCAGACACTCGAGTTCATCCGCAATGGCGACTACGAGCTCCGCGCCCGCGTCCGCGTGGAAGGAAAGCCCCGCCTCGCCCGCATCGTGGTCTCCGGACTCGGCGGGGGCGACCGCACCCTCGATCTCCCGGCGGCCGGAAGCTGGAACAGCATCCGCCTGGCAGGCATCGCCGTGACCCACCACCGGGCGACCATCACCCTTGAGAGTGCCGGCGCGACGGGTGATGCCGTCGAATTCGACGAAGTCCAATTCCTCAAACCCCCGTTGCCCGGGCAGGAGGTGCGTCCCAGCCGGTCGTTCGCGTTTCAGCCCGGGGCGCCCATCTGGGAAATCGCCCAGCAACGCCCGATCGCTTTTCAGGGTGACGAGAAGTTCTACTTTTTCGGACGCAATGTCGGCTTGGGTGAGAGCATGACCGTGTCGCTCGTGCTCACCCCCGAACGCCTTGCCACCACCTTTCCCGTCGCCCGGTTGCCCAAAACCGGTCAGCACGGCTGGGGCGTTGGCCTGACCGCGGAAGGCGGGCTACTTTTCCGGCTCGGCAGCCAGGCCGACCACCGCGACCTCCTCGTGCCCCAGGCGTATCGACCCGGCCAGCCCCTTCGCATCGCGTGCGTCTACGACCGCGGCACCGCCACGATCTACGTCGACGGCACTCTGCGCCAGCGCGTGGAGGGCCTGACCCACGCCCCCCAAGACACGACCGCCCCCGGCCGCCTCGGCGCCAACAGCGGCCGCTACGAAGCGGCCGGTGACGTCACCCTCCTGGCCCGCGACCCACACCCGCCCGCCACCGCCTTCCAAAACTACCGCGGCACCGTCCGCCACCTCCGGGTCTACAACCGGGCGCTTGCGGCGCACGAGGTCGCGTCATCGCCAGAGCCCACCCCCTAGTCCGCGTTCAGCTGGCGGAAAAACCTCCTCATGCGGCGGGAAACAGGCAGGATGGCGTTTCCATGGCACTCATTGGCAAACGCAACTCCCTCCCGTTCGTGCGCGAGGCGCCTCCGGGGTACTACCTCGACGGAGGCTCCCACGGGGAGATTCTGCTGCCCGGTCGCTACCTGAAACAACGGCCGCTCGTCGGCAGCGCGGTCGACGTGTTCGTTTACCGCGACTCCGAAGACCGGCTCGTCGCCACCTCGGAAACACCCTACGCCGAAGTGGGCCAGTTCGCCTACCTGCGCGTGGTCAGCATCAATCCCCGTATCGGGGTCTTTCTCGACTGGGGTCTGGAAAAGGACCTGCTGCTGCCGATTCGCGAACAAACCAGCCCGCTGCGGGAGGGCGCCTGGCTGATCGTACGCGTGGCCCTCGACGAGCGGACCGACCGCATCATCGCCAGCGCCCGGCTGAACCGGTACCTCAACCTCACCCCTCCCCGCTTCACTCCGGGTCAGGCGGTCAAGTTGCTCGTGATCGATGCGACGCCGCTGGGCTACAATGCCATCGTCAACCACACACACCGGGGCCTGCTCTATTTCAGCGACCTTCCCGGCGCCCTCGCCCCGGGACAGACGATGGACGGCTTCATCCGCTCCGTGCGGCCCGATGGCAAGATCGACCTGACGCCGCACGGCACTCGCGTCGGTTACCAGCGCATCGCCCCCTTGACCGACAAAATCCTCGACGCCGTCAAGGCCAGCCCGGGCGGCCGATTGGCCCTGCACGATGGCAGCTCCCCCGAGGAAATCCGCGCCACCTTCGAGGTGAGCAAAAAAGCCTTCAAACAAGCCATCGGCATCCTCTTCAAGGCCAAACGCATCGTCATTGAGGATACAGGTATCCGGCTGCCGTAGGCGGAGGGGAGACGGAGAAACGCTGAACGCAAAACGCTGAATGTTTAACGCTGAAGTGTTCGGACCTGGTGGGATAGTCCGTGTCCGTTGGAGGTGGGGTCGCTGACCCCGCGGGGATTGGCTTCGCGTGCAGAAATCGGAGCACGGAGGCGGGACCGATTGGTCCCGTCGCGGCCTCAGCGAGGCCACCTCCAACGGAGGAACGCTGAGTGCAGTCCTCGGATGAAGAAACGCGTTCCGCGTTCCTCTACATCGGAATCCGACTGGTCTCTGCCCTCTCAGGCGCGCGGCGCCCGCCCGATCCATTCGCGGTGCAGCGACGGAATGTCGTCGAGCAGCTGTCGCGTGACCGGGCTGGTCGGGCTCTGCGTGACCGCGTCGGGGGTGCCTTGCTCGACGATCTGGCCTTCGTGGAGGATGAAGATCCGGTCCGAGACATAGTAGGCGAGACCGATGTCGTGCGTCACAAACACGATCGTCATCTGGAGCTCCTCCTTCAGCTTCATCAGGTACTCAAGGATGCCTGCCCGGCTGCAGGCATCGACCATCGAGGTGGGCTCGTCCGCGATCAGCACCTGGGGGCGCAGGATGAAAATCCGGGCGAGCAGCATGCGCTGCATCTGGCCCCCTGAGAGTTCAAAGGGGTATTTTCCTTCGATATCCGGCGGACGGATATTGACCGCGAGCAGCGCCTGGTCGACGCGCTCCTCCATCTCCCGTTCCGAGGGTCGCTGGGGAAACAGGTGGAACGCCGCCTTCAGCTGCGAGCGGATGGAGAAGAACTGATTGAAGGCCGCGTAGGGATCCTGAAAGACAGCCTGGACCTGCCGCCAGTGTTCACGCGGGTCGGCCGCGGCGTCGATCGGACGTCCGCGGAACAGCAGCTGGCCGGAGGTCGGTTTCTCCAGACGGAGCAGCATCTTGGCGAGCACGGTCTTGCCGCAGCCGGACTGGCCAACGAGTGAGACGATCTCGCGCTCGCGGATGGTGAAGGTGGCGTCATTGACAGCCAGGCGGCGCCGGCGTCCGTGCCCAAAGGCCCGCGACAGGTGGTTCGCCTCAAAACACAGGGAATCACTCGGCATGATGGCACCTCACCCAGTGGTTTTTCACTTCGCGCAGGACCTGGTCGCGTCCGGCGCAGTCCGGCTTCGCCACCGGACAGCGGGGGGCAAACCGGCATCCGTGCAGCTCCTGCCCCAGGTAGGGCGGAGCCCCCTCGATTGCGACCGGCTTGCGCGCCTTCTGTCCCGGCTCGGCGCTGAGCATCGAACCCATCAGCGCGCGGGTGTACGGTTGGCGTCCGTCGAAAATCACCTGCTCGGTCGTGCCCAGTTCGACAATCTGGCCGGCGTACATGACGGCGATGCGGCTGGAGACGTGCCGCAGGAGCGAGAGCTCGTGGGTGATGAAGATCATGCTGGAGACAATGCCCTCGTCGAGCAGGTCGAACAGCAGACGGATCACCGCCTTCTGGGTCGACACATCGAGCGCCGAACTCGGCTCGTCGGCGATGACGATCTTCGGGTTGAGCAAGGTGGAAATGCCAATGACCACCCGCTGCTTGGTGCCGGCGGGCAACTGGACCGGATACGCATCGAGCACCGCGTCCGCATCGAGACCGATCTTGGTGAAGCGCTCGCGCAGGCGGTCATGGATGGCGCTCCGGTCGGCCCGTTCGTCGTGAGACCGGATGACATCGGCGGCCAGGTCCTTCACCTTGCGCGTCGGGTTGAGTGAGTTCAACGCACCCTGCGGGATCATCGACACCTCCCGCCCGAGCACCGTGCGTCGCGCCTCGTCCGGCGTCAGTCCGAGAATGTCCCGTCCCGCTATGCGCACTGCCCCGGTGGTGCGGTGCAGCGGCGGAATCAGCAGCCCCATCAGCCCGCTCACCAGCGTGGTCTTGCCACAGCCGGACTCCCCGGCGATGCCGAGGATTTCGCCCTTTTGTAGGGTGAAGGAGACATCATCCACAGCATGGATGCGTCCACCAAAACGGGTCCGGTAATGCAGGCTCAGGCGATCGACTTCCAGAATGGGCGTCATGGGCTACTTCCGCAGACGCGGGTTGAAGATGCCTTCCATCGACGTGTTGATCACGTACAGGGCGAAGGCGATGACCGTGATCAGCACCATCGGAGGAAAGAACGCCCACCACGCACCATCCGAGAGCGCCTCGTTGCGGATCGCCTGGTTGAGCAGGTTGCCCAGGGAGATGGAGTCATACGGTCCGAGTCCGAGCATGCTGATGACCGATTCGCTGAGAATGCCCGACGCCGTCTGCAGGATGAACACCATGAACAGGTAGGAGAGCAGGTAAGGCAGGATGTGCAGGAAAACGATGCCGAGGGTCCCGTAGCCATTGATCCGCGCCAGCGCCACGTGGTCGCGGGAACGCAGACTCGAGGCCTGCGCCCGCACGGCGCGCGCGGTCCATGTCCAGGTCGTGCAGCCGATGAAGACTGCGATCAGGGTCAGACTGCGGCCCTCCTGCAGACTGCCCGACAGCAGGATGAGCACGATGAGGCTCGGGATGACCAGGAAGAGGTTAGTGCACGCCGTCAGCAGATCATCGATCAACCCGCCCTTGTATCCGCCATAAACGCCGATCAGGGTGCCCAGCGTCGTGGCGATGATGCCGGCGAGGAAACCGACATAGAGCGACGACCGTAACCCGGCGACCAGCAGCGCCACCATGTCGATGCCGAGGTGGTCGGTGCCCAGCCAGTGCTCCGCCGTCGGCGGAAGGTAGGCGAGCCCCACCCGTTGGTAGGCGTCGAGCGACATCACCAGCGGGGGCAGAAACGCGATGGCCAGGGTGAGCCCGAGCAGGGTCGCCCCCACCAGAAAACCGGGCGTGCGCAGGAGGTGGCGGATGAGCTTCATCTCAATGCCCCCCCTCCCGGGCCGCGCGGATGCGGGGATCGAGGAATCCGATCAGGATATCGACGGTGAAATTGGCGATCAGCACGCAGATTGTCACCAGCAGCGTGCACCCGGTGATCACCGGGTAGTCGAGGCTCTGGATCGCCGTGAGCATCGACAGTCCCAGGCCCGGGTAGCTGAAGATCATCTCCGCGATCAACGCCCCGCCCACCATGCCGCCGAGGGTCAGGGCCAGCCCGGTCAGCTGGGGGAGCATGGCGTTGCGGAACATGTAGCGTACGATCATGGACTCGCGCACGCCGAGCAGCTTCGCATACCGCACATAATCGGTGCCCAGTTCGTAAATACACATGGAGCGCATGCCGATCGCCTGGCCGCCAACCACGAGGAGGAAGATGGAGAAGAAAGGCAGAACGTAGTACTGCGACGCGCTCTGGACAAAGGCCCAGGTCAGCCCCGGATTCATGCCGTCGTCATAACCGCCGAGGGTCGGCAGCCACTCCAGCTGGATGCCGAAGACGTAGACCAGCAGGATGCCGAAACAAAAGGAGGGAATGGCGCTGACCAGGAGCGCCATGGGATAGAGCACCCGGTCGAACACGCCGCGACGATACGCCGCGAGTGCGCCGAGCGAATTGCCAATGAACCAGCCGAGGATGAGCGCCGGGATCTGCAGCGCGAGCGTCCAGGGCAATGCTGTGGTGATGATGTCGGCGACCGGGCGCGGGTACTGCACGATGGAGGAGCCGAAGTCGCCCCGCACGCTCATGCCGACGTAACGGATAAATTGTGACAAAATCGAGGTGCGCACCGGCACGCCGTCGGCGTCGCGCACAATGCGACCCTGCTCGTCGAGGTCGACCAGGCCAAATTCCTTCAGGTAGGACTCCTCCTTGTCCCGGGCGGACTTGGCATCGAGGCTGCCGGAGACCTTGGACATGAGCGTGTCGACCGGGTTGGCGTCGCCCAGGCGCGGGAGCCAGAAGTTGATCGCCACCGCGACAAAGAAGGTCAGCGCATACCAGCCGGCGCGGCCGGCGATGTAGCGAAGGGTCGGATGATTGGCGAACATGGCGGGCCTTACTTCGCGGCGTCGGCCGGGCGGAGTTTCCAGAGAATCTGGATGCCGGGCCCCTCACCCGGGATGTTCGGCGAGACCGTGGGCGAGGCGGCGGAGGGAAAACCCGTCCAGACCTTGGTCGAGAACTCGTAGAACGACTTGGGACGGTACACGAGCGGGAGGGCCGGCTGGAGTTGCATGCAGATCCGGTTGAGCTCGCGGTAGAGCGCGACACGTTCCTCCGGCTGGGTGGTCACCGGGATTTTGGCCAGGAGCTCGTCGATCCGCGGCACATAACCGGGGGCCCCCGGCCGGTTGAAGCGGCCCATGTTGGCGTACATGCGTTCGCCCAGCGGGGCCCAGTCCTTGGTGTCGAGCACGCCGTTGAACCGCGACCACGGCTCGGCCGGCGAAGGGATGCCGGAAGGCGTGGTCAAAATGAGATCGAAGTCGCCCACGGCCAGCGCCTTGTAGTAGGCGTTGCTGTCGACAAACTGTTCGCGGGCGTCGATGCCCACGGCGCGCATGCCGCGGACCATGATCCGGATGATGGACTCCCAATCGCTCCAGCCGGTTGGGCATTGGATGTAGAGCGTGGGCACGCGTTTGCCGGTGCGATCCCGCAGTTCCACCAACTCGTTGTCCTTGAACACGGAGGTGTAGCCACCTTCCTTCAACTCCGCCCGCGCGCGGGCGGGGTCGAAGTACGTGCCGTACTTGAGGGCGTCCTCCTTGGAGAAGTAGCGGGCCTCCGGGCCGAAGGGCAGGATGAAGCCCGGCTCATGCGGTACACTGTAGCCCGAGACGGCCAGCTCGCGGATGTCGTCGTAGTTGATGGCGAACGCCATCGCCCGGCGCAGGTGAACATCGTCCAATGGCGGGTGCAGCACATTGATGAACGCCGTCGGCCGGCAGCCCGGCGGAAAATACGGCGGTTCGTCATACCACGCCCGCACGCCCTTCCGCGCCTTCAGCCAGATCCGTGGAATGAACGTATTCGAGGCGTCGATCCGTCCCTGCTGCAACGCCATGCTGTAGTGGTCGTTGCTCTTGTAGAGGGGAGCCACCAGGAAACGCGGCGCGGGCCGCTGACCGCCATAGAGGGCGGCGTTGCCCCAGTAGTTGTCATCGCGCACGAGCACGATCTTCTCGGCCGAATAGGAGTGCATCCGATAGGGCCCCGAGCCCACGGGATCCACATCCATCTTATTCTTGGACAAAATATTGTAGTCGTTCCCCGCCGCCACCAGCAGCGGTTCCCAGACATGCTCCGGCAGCACGTAGTTCAGAGTCAGCCAGTGCAGCACCATGAGGGGATTGGGCTTTTCGGCGCGCAGACGGAAGGAGAGCCGCCGCGGGCGCGGGGACTCGGGGTCGAGCATCTGCACCGAGTCGAGGTACTGCCAGGCGGGAAAGCCCGGGACGATCCGGAAGAGCCGGTTGTAGGTGAAGACCACATCGCGCGCGGTCAGCGGCTTGCCGTCATTCCACGTCGCCGCCGGATTCAGCTCCACCTCAATGCGATCCGGGAATTCCTGGTACGAGGTCGCCAGCTGCGGCTCCAGCTCACCGGTCAATTGGTTGAAAAAGAAAAACGTCTGATAAAGCGCCGTGGTGTTCTGCAGCGCCGGCCAACTCGGGTTCTGCAAAATCGGATTGAACGACGTGGGCTCTCCCCATGCCACGCCGATCAACACCGTCTCGTGGCGGGGAAACTCGTCGGACGTCGTCTGTTTTGGTCCGCACGCGGTGAAACCCAAAACGACGACCAACAAAAAGACAGTGCGGGCAAAAGAGGGGATCAACAAACGGGGCCGGGGTGACTCCTCCACCGTAGAAGGCTGGGCCCCCGGCTGCCAAGGCTTACCCAAGTTTTTCTTTTGGAACACCGCCGCAATCCCGACCATCGCCCTCCCGCCGCGAAGCGAAAGTGTCATCCGGCGGATGACACTTCCTTCAGGGCCGTTCTCCGGGGCGAGGGCGGGGAAGTGTCATCTGCGGGATGACACTTTTCGCGGGGTGAAGTCGCTCGTTGCCAAGCGGCGGGAGATGGGGCAAGGACGACGGCGTTCCCCTGCTTTATTGTGATGCCCACGTTTCCCCACTCTCTCCGCGCGCGCGCCTGGCTGGCCGGTGCCGGGCTTCTGCTGGCGGGCGCTGTTGCGCCCGGTCATGCCGCCCTCACGGCTGAACAGCGTGCCACCCTGCCGTCGGCGTCCGTCGCTCGGGTCGATTTCGCCCGCGACATCCAGCCGATCTTCGAGGCCAGTTGCGTCCAGTGTCACGCCCGCGGCAAGGCCAAGGGCAGCTTCAGCCTGGAGACGCGGGAGGATTTTCTCCTCGGGGGCGACACCGGTCCGCCCGCGATCGTGGGAAACAGCGCCGAGAGCCTGGTGGTGGAGATGATCTCGGGCCTGACCCCCGACCTGCTCATGCCCAAAAAGGGCAAACGCCTGACGGCGGAGCAGGTGGCCGTCTTCCGCGCGTGGATCGACCAAGGCCTGCCCTGGCCGGAAGCCATCACGTTTTTCAAACACGAGCCGGCCAATCTCAAACCGCGCCCGCTCACCGCCCCCGCCGCCGCGCCCGGGTTGGAAAATCCGGTGGACGCCTGGCTCGACCGCTATTTCCAAGCGAAGGGTCTGGCCTGGAGCAAGCCCGTGGACGACCGGGTGTACGCTCGCCGGGTTTGGTTCGACACCATCGGCCTGCCCCCGCCCCCGGAGGAATTGGAGGCCTTCGTCGCCGACACCGCCCCGGACAAACGCGCCCGGCTCGTCACCCGGCTGCTGGGCGACTCCCAAGCCTACGCCGAGCATTGGTTGAGCTTCTGGAATGATCTGCTGCGCAACGACTACAAAGGCACGGGCTACATCGATGGCGGCCGCAAGCAGATCACCGGCTGGCTCTACCGCGCCCTGGCGCGCAACCAGCCCTACGATGAGTTTGTGGCCGAGCTCGTCCACCCGGGCTCCGAGGCGGAAGGCTTCACCCGGGGCATCCTTTGGCGCGGCGCCGTCAACGCCAGCATGGTGCCGCCCATGCAGGCCTCGCAGAACATCTCCCAGGTGTTTCTCGGCGTGAACCTGAAGTGCGCCTCGTGCCACGACAGCTTCATCAACGAATACACCCTGGCCGACGCCTACGGCCTCGCCAGCATCTACGCGAATGGTCCGCTCGAGATCGCCGAGTGCGACAAACCCACGGGCCAGTACGCCGCCGTCAAGTTCTTCTACCCGGAACTGGGCGAACTCACGCCCGCGTCCTCCCCCGACGCGCGCAAGCAGCAGCTCGCCGACCTGCTCACCGGCAAGGGCAATGGCCGGCTGCCGCGGACCCTGGTCAATCGACTGTGGCAACGCTTGTTTGGATACGGACTGGTCGAACCGGTCGACGAGATGGACCGGCCGGCATGGTCGCCGGAGCTGCTCGACTGGCTGGCCGAGGACATGGTCGCCCACCGTTATGACATCAAGCACACCCTCACCCGCCTGCTGACGTCGCGGGCCTACCAACTGCCCTCCGTCAATGTCGGCGAGACCGAGGAGCACTACGTGTTCCGCGGTCCGGCCGTCCGGCGCCTGACGGCGGAGCAGTTCACCGACACGCTGCGGCAGCTGACGCGGAGCCCCTACGGCAAGGCCGATACGCGCTTCAACCGCCAGGCGGCGCTGGTCCGGCGCGGGTCCACCCTGCCCCTGCAGCCGTCCTGGATCTGGGCCACGCCCGGCGCGGACACGGCCGCCGCACCGGCCTCGGTCGTCTTCCGGCGCACGCTCACCCTCGCCGTCGCACCGACGGAGGCCAGCATCGCCCTCGCCGCGGACGACAACTATTCGCTGCGCATCAACGGCACCGCCTTCGGCTCCTCCGGCCGGCGGGCGAGCACGACCACCGACTTCATCGACCTCACGGGCCATCTCTGCCAGGGCGAGAACACAGTGGAGATCATCGCCGAGAACCTCGGGCCCGACGATGCGCGCAGCGCGTCGATCGACCCGGCCGCGATCGCCAATCCCGCCGGGGTCATCGCCTACTTGCGTATCCGAGCGGACACCACGGTGCTCGACGTGGTGACCGATGCCACCTGGACCGCCACCGTCAACAAGGCCCAGGAGGCGCAGCCCGCCGTCGTGCTCGGCGGGATCGATCTCGCACCCTGGCGGGTCGGCGCCCATTTCCTCGACGTGGCCGCCGCGCCGCGGGACACGCTGCCGGTCACCCGGTCGGCCCTCGTCGCCGCCGATCCGCTCATGGTGGCGCTCGGACGTCCGAATCGCGAACAAGTCGTGACCGTCCGTCAGGCGGGCGCCACCACGTTGCAGGCGCTGGAGCTGACCAACGGCGGCACCCTCGCCGCCCTGCTGCGCCAGGGGGCGACGAAGATCGTGGCCGAAGCCTCTGCTCCCGCCGGGGCGCTCGTCTCCTCGCTCTACCGCCAAGCCCTCGGGCGCCCTCCGACCGCCAGCGAGTCCGGCCTCGCCGCCAGCCTGGTCGGCGCCCCCGCCCGGGCCGAAGGCGTCGAGGACCTGCTCTGGGCGCTGACCATGCTGCCTGAATTTCAACTGATCCGCTGACCGGCCATGAACCTCCCCGCTTACGCCGCCCAGGCCGCCTTTCGCCGCCATCGTCCCGACCTCTGGTCGCGCCGCGATTTTCTCCGCACTGCCTCCTCCGCCACGCTCGCCGCCCTGGCCGCCGGGTCCCCGCGCGCGCTGCTCGCGTCGACCGAGCTCGAGAAGATCGCGCCGACCGCCGACCGGGTTATCGTGCTCTGGATGGGCGGAGGCATGGCGCACACCGAGACCTTCGACCCCAAGCGTTTCACACCGTACTCCACGGGGCTGGATGCGAATGCGGTACTCAGTACCTTCCCGTCGATTCCGACGGCCGTGGACGGGGTCCGGTTTTCCGAGGGACTCGAACAGTTGGCCTCGGTCATGGACCGTGGCACGCTCATCCGCACCATGCAGGCGTCGGATCTCGGCTTCATCCTGCATTCCCGCCACCAGTTCAACTGGCACACCGGATACGTGCCGCCGCAGACAGTGGCCGCGCCCCATCTCGGCGCCTGGATCTCGCGCATTCTCGGTCCCGCCGATCCCGCGGTGCCGGCGTTCATCAACATCGGCCAGCGGTTTGACCTCGGTGAGGGCGAGGAGCTGAAGGCCTTCACCACCGCCGGTTTTCTCGGTAGCGAGTACGGGCCGTTCAATGTGCCCTTCCCGGAACAGGCGGCGGATGCAGTCCGCCCGCCGGCCGGCATGGGGCCTGATCGCTTCGCCGACCGCAACCGGTTCTACCGCCGCCTGCTCGACGCCAGCCCGATCGGCCAGGAAGGCAGCGGGTACCAGAAGGAGTCCCTCCTGCGGGCGATGGACAATGCTCACCGCCTGCTGAGCTCGCCCGCGTCCAAGGCCTTCGACCTGTCTCTTGAGCCGCTGGAACGCACGCGGCGCTACTTTCCGGGTTACCAGCCGGGCATGCGCTTCGACGCGCCGCGGGATCGCTTCGGCGGCAAATACGAGGAGGGCATGATCGGCCGCTTCGGTCTCGGCTGCCTGCTGGCTCGGCGCTTGTGCGAGGTCGGCGCGCGCTTCATCGAAGTGACCACCGAGTACATTCCGTTCCTCAACTGGGACACCCATGAAAACGGACACGCCCGGCTGGTGGGCATGAAGGAGATGATCGACGCCCCGATCGCCCAGCTCGTGCGCGACCTCGAGGAACGCGGCATGCTCGACCGCACGCTCATCGTGCTGGCGAGCGAGTTCAGTCGCGACATGATGGTCGAAGGCAAACCGGAGAACGGCGTGAAGAACCAAGTCGAGGTGCCCGATGTGATCAACGATCCGAAGCACTACGGCATGCACCGTCACTTTACTGCGGCTGGCAGTGTGCTGCTCTTCGGCGGCGGCATGAAACGCGGACACGTTCACGGCATCACCGCCGATGAACGCCCGTGCCGGACGCTGAAGGACCCCGTCATCATCCCGGACCTGCACGCCACGATCTACCGCGCCCTCGGCATTCCGGCCAACCATGGCTACGACATCGAAAAGCGGCCGTTCTATGTGACCGCGGATGGCAAGGGCCAGGCCGTGCGCTCCCTCTTTGCCTAAACGGCCTATCGCTTGTTCTGAGCCTCCGGCGCCGGGGCTTCGCGCGGGGCGTGGACGTTGAAGAACAGGCGGCGGCCAGGTTTGACCGTGCCGGAGGCCGTGAGGTCGCCCGAAGCCACCGTCAGCACGCCATCGCGCACGGACGCCGTGGCTGGCGCCGGATCTCCGACCGCCAAGACGAATCCCACGACGGCGTCGTTCAGGGCGGCAAGATCGACCTCGCGGTCCGCTCCCTCATAGAGCACGAGGTCCACCCACTGGCGCTCGGCATCGCCTCCCTGGGACCACTGCAGGTCCCGTCCTTCAAAGCGGGCATACGGAATGGTCACATTCACCGGAAGTGGGCCCAGCTTCAGGTTCGCCGACGCGTCGCCCGGCCGTATGGTCACCACCGCCTGCCGGGCCGGGGCGCCGCCCACCTCGAATCGCAGCCGCAGGTCGCGGGCCCGGATCCGGGCCTGCTTGACCTTGTCGAGCGAGATGTGGGTGTCCCCGCCATCCGTCACCAGGTTGACGACCCCGACAACGCGGCCCTCATGCTGCGCGGTGGTCAGCTGTGCCGAGGAGAAGTCGTAGCCGTTCTTGAGAAACCGGAGCGCCAGGTAGCCGGGCTTGCCGGATTCGATGTAGTGGAGAATCAGTGACCTCCGTTGGTTCCACAGGTCGCCGAGGTTGAGGCTGCCCAGGACATACTCCGGATGCAGGTAGGTGGTGCCGACGGTGTCGCTGCGGGCAATGAACGTCTGCACCACGGTGCGCGGCTCCGGCAGTGCGCGGAAGAGCGGCTCCAGCCCGGGTGGACAGTGCACGGGCAGGCGGAGCTCCTCGCGGTCCGGCGCGTCGACCCCGAAGTTCACCCGCCCGGCGGTCCCCCGCTGGATGAGGGCCAGCACGCTGGCATTGAGCAGCGAGCTGTAAGCGCGGCTGTGCGGTCCGCCCCACTGGCGCGTCGGCGGATGAAAGTGTGTTGCGAGATCGGTCCACGCGCGGACCAGAAGCCGGTCCGCCTGTTCGCGGGCCTGCGGATCGCGCACGTGAGCGCGGAGGCGGGACAATTCGAGCAGCGCGATCGGCGTGTAGGCCGGGCTGTTGTACTCCTCAAACGTGCCGTTCTCCGTCGTGAAGGCATCGAGGCTCGCGAGCCGGGCCAGACCGTAGTCGCGGAACTCCGGCCGGTCGAGGGTCTCGCCTGCGATCAGGGTGACGTAGGCGCCCATGACCGCGATGTTGGTGTACCCCGGCCCCACATTGCGTTTCTTGATTGCGGCGCACGCGTGCAGGATCGCCTGGTCAACCGACGCCGCCAGGTCCTCCGGCAACCGCGCCCGGTGGTCGCGCGCGACCTGCAGCAGCGTCACCCCGTTGAAGTCCGCCCAGTTCCAGTCGGGCGGGCTCATCCGGTCGAGCGGCTCCTCCAGGTACCAGGACCAGATGCCGTAGGTGCGGCTGGCCGGATTGGAATCCTGGAGCGCGATGACCCGGCGGAGGATGGCGAGGGCGCGCTCCCGTTCCTCCACGCCACCGAGATCCAGCAGCCCCAGCGCGTAGTTGAGGGAGTCGCGGGTCGGATGGACAAACCCGCCCGCCAGTTTGGTGTGATAGCCCGGCGACGAAAACGGCCGCCGGACCATCGACTCGGCTGGGTTGTACTGGGAATGCCACGACTTCAAGGCCCGCTCCAGCCGAGCCCGTTCAGGCGCGGCCGGCGGGGACCACGCTGCGTGCAGCGACGAGGTCAGCAGGGCCAGACCGAGGCACCGCAGAAGAGAGCCGGTTTTCATGAACGGAAGCCCAGCAGGACGGCGCGCCCTCTGCAACCTGCGCGGCGGCTAGAAGTTCAGCGTGGCCGAGAACCGGTAGGTGCGACCCACCTGCCAGGTGGCGCCGTAGAAGTCCTCGTCGTCGGCGATGTTGGAAGTGTTCAGCTGGAAGCTCGTGTTGTAGCGGCCGATCTTGCGCCGGTAGCCGACATTGAAGTCGAACAGGTAATGATCCGGCACAGCGAACCGCGTGATGGTGGCGTCGCCCGTGGCGGTGCTGACGGAGATGATCTCCGCCTCGCGCGCACCCAGGTACTTTGCACCGATCATGGCCCAGACATCCTTGAGCGGGCCCGTCGCGATCTGGTAGCGGATGAAACCCGTGCCGCTGTACTTGGCGATATCGGTCGACGGTTTGCCCAGGTAGCGGCTGGAGCTACCGCCGGCGGCGACAAAGCGCTGCTGCGCGGCGAGCCGCACGGGATCGGGATTGGCCGGCGTGGCGAACGGGTCGATCTGGACGATCTTCACGTCGTTCTGGGAGAACCCTACATTGATACGCAGGTTGCGCAGCGGGATGTAGTCGACCTTGAGATCGAAGCCCTTCGAGTCGGTGCCCGTGTTGACGAACGCCCCGAAGCCCGAACTATTGGTCGTGCCGGTGGGCGCCACCAGCAGATTCTGGATCGCAGCGCCATAGTTTACCGGACGATCGCGATCCTGCATGGTGAAGCCGACCACGTTCAGCAGTAGTTTGCTCTTGAACAGGTCGAGCCGCACGCCCGCCTCGGCGTTTTTAACCGCGGCGGCCGTCAACGCCTTGCCGTTGCCGTCATAGCCCGAGTAGGCCGGGCCCGGGTCGAGCGCACTCATCGAGTTCACGTAAAGTCGCAGCCAGTCATTGGCCAGCCAGATGACCGTGACGCTCGGGGACGAGTTGCGCACCGGTTCCGGGCGCCGCACGCCGTTCGGCGTGCCGGCCGGGCTGCCGGCGGGCGCGGGGCCGTTCCAGAGGAACTTGCCGTTGACGTCATAGACATTGCCACCCCGGTCGTTCCGGGTGTCGAAGAAACCGACGATCGTCTGCAGGCGGTCCTTGAAGAAGCTGCTCTGGAGGTTCGCGTAGAGATTGCGGTCCCAGAAGTGCGACGTGAGGTAGGAGGCGGTCGTGCCGATGGCTGACTCGGGACCCTGCGGGTACTGGTTGAACGCGCTATAGTTCCAGCGCTGGACCGAGGTGTAGTCGGTCGGGCTGCGAAAGCGGGCGAGCACGGCGTCGACCGGCACATTCTCCCAGGCCACGGTCGCGGGATTGGTCGCCTGACCGGTATTTCCGTAGTAGAAATTCTGATTCGGCGCGTTGTTGCCGGAGCGCAGCGGGCCGTAGCTGATGCCGGTGATCATCCGGTGCTTCACCGGGCCGGTGTCGAACGCGAAGTACAGTTCCGACTTCCACGTCGGCCGCACCGTGCGGGCGGAGTTCGTCACATTGTTCGGCCGGATGTCGAGCACCTGCGGCTGGGCGGTGCCGGCCGAGGGCCGGAGAAGCGCAAGGTAGCGCGGATCGTTGCGCACGCGGAGAGGAATGGAGGCGTCGTTGGCGTTGCGCAGGGCGATGCTCAGACTGCGGTCGCGGACATTGATGTCCTCCTCGCTGAATCCGCCCCACCACTGGAGGTTGTCGCTGAAGCTGTGGTCAATCCGGTAGGTGCGCACGTAGGTGCGCTCCTTGCGGAAGGTGTCGGGTCCCTCGAACCGGAAATCGCGCTGGTTCGGCGTGGTCAGCACGCGGGCGGTGCCCGGCCGGCCCGCGATCAGGCTGCCGTAGGGCGTGCCGTTCGGGGCGAGCGTGTTGTCCGTGAGAAAGAAACCGCGGATGTTGTCGCGCGTGTTGAAGCGCGACTCGATGCTCGCCATGATCTGGGTCTTCGGGCCGACCTTGATCGTGACGGCCGGATTCATGACGAACGTGTTCGTCTCAAAGTACATCGCGGAGCTCTTGTTCTCCTGGTAAGACATCGGGAGCGCGATGCCGAAGCGGTTGTTCGGCCCGAACGACATGGAGCCGAGGAACTCGATGCGGCGGAAGTCGTACGAACCGACGGTCGAGCCGAGCCGGAACACGGGGCGGCTGCCCGCGAGCACGCTGCTTGAATTGACGACGCCGCCGGTCCCGTTCTGGCCGTAGAGTGCGCCGCCCGGACCCTTGATGATGTCGACGCGGCTGATGGTGATCGGGTCCATCGGCACGAAGCGGGCAAAACCGTCCTTCTTCATGCCGGCCGAGATGCCCCGGATGAGCAGCGTACTGTTCTCGGGATTGTCGCGGGAGGCGTTGGCGGCGGTCGTGTTATCAAGCTGGATACCGCTGACGTACTCGAGGGCGTCGCGCACGTCGAGCGCCCCGATGTCGCGCAGGAACGCCGGGGTCAGCACCTCGATGTTCATCGGCAGGTCCTTGACCGGGGTGTTGTAGCGCGTGCCCGTCGTGGTATTGGCGGCGCGGTACTCGTCGTCGTTTTCCGCGGCCACCTCAAAGACGTTCATGACCACCACGCCTTTGTCCTTGTCCCGCTCGGCATCCAGCGCCGCCTTGGCCGCCTCAGCCTTGGTCGGAACGGGAGGAGTTTCAACGCGTTGGGCCCGCACTGACGGGGCGAAGGCCACCGCGGTGGCAAGGCAGACCAGAGACGGGAGGGGTAGTTTCATAATGGTTTATCAGCCAGCTACTAGCCAATGCAGGGAAGAAACGAAACGGGCTGGGGATCCTGGGGTAGCCCGACAGCGTGCCACTGTCGCAGCGATTCCTCATTCGGCAATTGACTGCTTTGTTTACGTCAACCAAGACCCTTTTTTGCCATGACCGTTCGTGCCCTCGCCCGCCAGCTTGGCCTGTCCGCCACGGCCGTTTCGCTGGCGCTCAAGGACAGTACGCGGATCTCCGAACCAGTGCGCCGCAAAGTGCAGGCGCTGGCCGCGGCGAGCGGGTACGTGCCCAACGCGCGGCTCACGGAGTTGATGCGGGAGGTGCGCGGATCCACGGCTCCCGGCTACCGGGCGACGCTCGGCGCGTTTTCTCTGCATCCTTGGGAGCATCCTTGGAAGGAGCGCAACTGGGGCTTTCTCGAGGAGGCACTGACCGGGGCGACGGAACGGGCGCAGACCCACGGCTATCGGCTCGACTACTTTTGGCTGAAACAGCCGGGGTTTTCCGCCGCCCGGCTCCGGACCATCCTGAAGGCACGGGGCATCGAGGGGCTCTTCTGCCTCGGCAGCCTCGATCCGGAAGAGGAAATGCCGGAGGACCTGCGCGAGTTTGCGATCGTCACCTACGGGGCCAGCATCTCCACGCCTCTGCACCGGGTGGCCAGCCACTTCGCCCGGGACGCCCGGTCGCTGTTCGAGGAGGTGCGTCGCCGCGGCTATCGTCGTCCGGGTCTCGTGTTGTTGACGCAGGGCGATCGCCGGACCGACTACGGTTACTCGTCCACGTACCTCGGGTTCTGGGAGCGCCTGCTCGAGCCTCCAGTCATCCCGATCCTGCGCAACGACATCTGGGACGAGACGGCATTCGAGCACTGGTTCACCACCCACCGCCCCGATGTGATCGTGCTGCATCAGCGTCCCGAATTCCTGGAAGGAGTGCGACGGTGCCTGCATCGCCGCGGACTCCGGATCCCGCAGGAGATCGGGCTGGCGCTGCTCGATTTGAATCCGGACACCTCCTACTTTTCCGGGATCCGCCAAGCCCCGCGGCTGATGGGAGCGACCGCCGCCGAGCTGCTGATCGGCCGGGTCCTGCTGCGTGACTTTGGGCGTCCCGCGCATCCCAAGGTGGAGCTCGTCCTGGGCACATGGAACGAAGCCGGCACGCTGCGTCCGGCCATACCGGTGGCGATTCACGCGGGCACCGGCGGACCTTGATCCCCACTTCAGGTCAACGGTTTCAACGGGGGTGTCCTTGCGACAACGCCAGGCGCCCGCAGGCTGGCCTTTCCCGTTCCCCATCCCCGGTTCGTTCGTTCCCCATCCCCGACATGTCACGTTGCATCGCTCTTGCCTCGACCCTGCTGGCTCTTTGCGGGCTGCTCCACCCGACCCAGGCCGCGTCTCCCAAGGAGGTCGCCGGCATCTACCCGCATCTCGCCCTCTACAACCAACACGGCGAGTGCGGCACCGGCGCGGTGGTGCCGTGGGCCGGGCGCCTTTGGGTTATCACCTATGGCCCCCATTTTCCCAAAGGTTCGACCGACCGACTGTATTCGATCGACTCCGCGCTCACCCTCACCGCCCACCCCGAAAGCGTCGGAGGCACGCCCGCGAACCGGATGATCCACTCGGAATCCCAACAGCTGCTGATCGGCCCCTACGTGATCAACGCCCAGGGCGGAGTCCGTGTCATCCCACCCACGCTCATGTACGGCCGGCTGACCGGCAACGCCCGGCACCTGACCGACCCGGCCCACAAGGTCTACTACGCCACGATGGAGGAAGGGTTTTACGAAGTGGACATGGCCACGCTGGCCGTGACGGAGTTGTTCCGGGACGAGCAGCTCAAGGAACCGGCGCGCCGGGCCTACCTGCCGGGCTACCACGGCAAAGGACTCTACTCCGGCCAGGGCCTTCTGATCTACGCGAACAATGGCGAAAACTCGCCGCTCGCCCGACAGAGGCCCGACATTCCGAGCGGCGCGCTCGCCACCTGGGACGGCACCGCTTCCGGCTGGAATGTGGTGCAGCGCAACCAGTTCACCGAAGTGACCGGACCGGGCGGACTCACCGGCAACGCCGACCCCGCCCGCGATCCCGTCTGGTCGATCGGCTGGGATCACCGCTCACTCCTGCTGCTCGTGCTCGACCAAGGCCGGTGGCACCGGTACCGCCTGCCCAAGGCCAGCCACAGCTACGATGGTGCGCACGGCTGGAACACCGAATGGCCGCGCATCCGCGACATCGGCGAAACGGACCTGCTCATGACCATGCATGGCACCTTCTGGCGCTTCCCGCGGACCTTCACCGCCGGTCACTCGGCCGGACTCGCACCGCGTTCGACGTACCTCAAGGTGGTGGGTGACTTCGCCCGCTGGGGCGACCGCGTCGTGCTCGGCTGCGACGACACCGCCCAGAGCGAATTCCTCAACAAACGCCGGGCCAAGGGCAATCTCGCCGCGCCCGGGCAGTCGCACTCCAACCTCTGGTTCATCGATCCCGCGCGTCTGGACCACCTCGGCGCACCGCTGGGCCGGGGAGCCGTCTGGCAGGAGGAGCCGGTCCAGCGCGACCTGCCTTCGGACCCTTATCTTTTTTCCGGATACGAACTGCGCGGGCTCCACCTCGTCCACGACGCCGGGGAGCCGGTGACCTTCACGATTGAAGTCGACCGCGCCGGGAACAACACCTGGTCGGAGCTGCGCCGCGTAGAGGTGCCGGCCGCCGGCTACCTCTGGACGGAGTTTGCCGCCGCCGAACCCGGCGCCTGGATCCGCCTGCGCGCCTCGCGCGACTGCCAGCGCGTCACCGCCCAGTTTTCCTACCGCTCCCCGCGCGCCGAGCCTCGCGGGCCCACGCCCGACTTCGCCGGTCTGCTCACCCCGGGCGCCAAGACCGGCGTCGGGGGCCTGTTGCACGCGCGCGGCGAAGGCCGCGGCACGCTGCAGGTCGCCGCCGTAGCTGCGGGTGCGCCGGGCTCCGCGCCGGCCGCCCACTACGAGATGGGCGCCGACCTCGTGCTCCGGCCCACGGGCGACGCCACGGCGCTGGCCTGGATGCAGACCCACGTGGCCATTCCCTCGCAGGCCATCACGCTCGACGCCGCCTCCGCCCTGTATGTCGACGAACAAGGCCGCCGGTTCCGGCTGCCCAAGAGCCGCGCCGACGTCTCGTCCGACGGCCCCTTCGGTCCCTCCCGCGTGGTGCGCGAGGTCTGCACCGAACGGGATCTGCTCAACTGCGCCGGCAGCTTTTTCGAACTTCCCGCCGAGAATGCCGGCGGCATCGCCAAGGTCCGCCCGGTGGCGACGCACCACCGGATGATCCACGACTACGCCAGCTGGCGCGGGTTCCTCGTCCTGACCGGACTCGACCTGCAGCAGGCCGGGGCCTCGTCGCGGGTGGTCCGGTCCGAGGACGGCCGCGCCGCGGTCTGGCTGGGCACGGTGGATGACCTCTGGGACCTCGGCCGCCCGGTCGGCGTCGGTGGACCGTGGAAGGACACGGAGGTCCGCGCCGGCGTCGCCTCCGATGCGTATCTCTTCACCGGTTACTCCAACCGATCGCTCTCGCTTTCGCATGCCTCCGCGGACCCCGTGCGCATGACGGTCGAAGTCGATCTCACCGGCACGGGACACTGGGTGGAGTACCGGACCTTCGAAGTGCCGGCCAAAGGGTCGGTCGACCATGCCTTCCCCGCGGCGTTCCAAGCCTACTGGCTCCGCGTGACCGCCCAACGCGACACCCGGGCCACGGCCTGGCTGACCTACCAGTGAGCCGCGCCGAGCCGCGGTCGAGGCCCCGGCCCATCAGGCGGCGATTCCGCAATCCGCGCCGGCCAGCCCCCGCGCCGGAGCTGACCGGAGCCGCGCCGGGCCGCGAGGGCGCTCGGTGCTGTGCACCCGGCCGCTTTCCAACCAGAACACCGCATCGGCGGCGCTGCGCCAGGCTTCCCCGTGCGCGGCCACGATCACAGTCGCTCCGGCGTCCACCCGCCGTCGGAGGGCGGCGAGGATGGCGGCCTCGGACTCCGGATCGAGCGCCGAGGTAGGTTCGTCCAGCAGCAGCAGCGGACCCGGCCGATAGAGCGCTCGGGCGAGGGCGAGTCGCTGACGCTGACCGCCTGACAGGTTGGCTCCGGCTTCGTGCAGCCAGGTGCCAAACCCAGCCGGCTGACTTTCGATCCACCCCAGCACCCCGGAGTCCCGGCAGGCCGCGAGCAGGCGGGGCAGGTCGGGCGGGGTCGTGTCCGGCACGAGGTTTTCGAGTAAGGTGCCGGTGAACAGCTCGGCCTGCTGGGGCGAAACGGCCAGACCACGACGCAGGCCGGCCAGATCGAACAGGGCGAGATCCAACTCGCCGATCCGGATCCGGCCCGACTCGACCCGGAACTGCGCCTGGAGCAGGGAGAGCAGCGTGCTCTTTCCGCAACCGGAAGGCCCGGCCAGGAGCGTGAGCTCCCCCTGGCGGCAAACGAGGCTGGCCTCGTGCAACACGGGCAGCCGGCCGGCGGGCCGATAGCAGACAGCTTCAAAGTGCACGTCCCCCATCGTCTCCGCCGCGAGCGCGACGGTCCCCGTGCTCTCCTCCCGTTCCAGGTCCATGATTTCATGCAGGCGTTCGGTCGCGACCAGCGCCTCCTGGACCGAGGTGGTGAGACCGGCCAGCGCGGCGCAGGGCCCCGCGAGGTATCCGGCCAGTGTGTACGCGCTCATCAGCTGGCCGACGCTCAGCTCCTGATGGAGCACCAGCCAGCCGCCGATCCAGAGGGTCGCGAGGGTGTACGCCTGCGTGGCCCCCTGGGAGAAGGTGCCAAACCACAGGCCCGCCTCGGCCGAACGCCGGGTCGCCCGGAGCAATCGCACCAGCCGGTTCTCCGCCGCCAGCGCCGCGCGCGGCTCCAGACCAAGGGCCCGCACGGTGCCGTGCAGTCCAAGCGATTCCGCCAGCTGGCTCTGCCACTCGGCGCCGCAGGCCATGGTGTCGCGCAGTCTCGACCGGGTCACCCGCACCACGAGCGGATGCAACAACCCCTGCAGCAACACAAGCGCACCCGCCAGCAGGCCGAGTTTCAGATGATGCAGGCAGAGCCCGAGCAGGCAGGCCGCCACGACCCAGGGATGCAGCACCAGATTGACCAGCGTGGTGTTCAGGAACGTGCGCAGCTTCACCGCATCACCCACCCGGGCAAGCAGCTCCCCCACCCGCATGCCGTCGTGAAACGAACGCGGCAGGCGGAGCAGCTGCCGGTGGTAACCGAGGATGAGGGAGACATCCAGCCGTTGCGAAATCCGCAGCGCCAGCCGGGCCTGGATCCATCCCAGAGCCAGCCGGGCGCCGAGCAGCCCGACCATGGCCAGACCCAGCAGCGTGAGCAGCCGGTGATCCTGGTCAGGCAGCACCGTGTCGACCAGCCGCTCGACATAGAGTGAGAGTCCCAAACCCAGGACCGTGGCCAGGGCCGCGCCGAGCAGCGCCTGCACCACCAGCGGACGATGCGGGTGCAGCAGGTCCCAGAGCCGAACCCAGGCGGCCTTGCCCCCGCCACCGGCGGCCGCAGTCGCGGTCGCGGCGCCGCCGGCGGGGGCCGGCGCCACCAGCAGGAAGACTCCGGAACAGAGTCCTTCGAGCCGGGTGCGGTCCCAACCGGCGCTGCGCCCCACCGCCGGGTCCATCACCCGCACGCGCGTCCGGCCGACGCGTTCCAGCACGAGGTAGTGATGGAGTCGCGACGGCAGGATGACGTGGGCGATCAGCGGCAGCGGCAGTCCGGCAAAATCCGCCGGCTGTCCGCGCACCCCCTGCACCGTCAGACCCGCGCGCTCCCCGGCCTGGACGAGCCCGAGCGCCGTGGTGCCGCCACGATCCGTTCCGGCCCACTGGCGGAGCAGGGCGATGGGACGGGGCCGTCCCAACCGCCGGCAGAGGTAGGCGAGGCAGGTCGGCCCGCAATCGGAATGGTCGCGCTGACGCATGGTCGGAGGAGGCGGGCGAGCCCGGTGCGGACCGGCGGCCGCTTCAGAGGTCGGCCACGAAGCCGAGGCGTTCCATGGCCTCGTGCAACGTCGGCGGCAACGACGTGGGCGCGGAATCGAGCGTCAGGGTGGGTTGCCACCAGCCCGGCGCGAGGTTGAGCGGGGCAAAACCACCCTGGACGTGAACCAGGGAGGCGGAATCGAGGAGGAGCTGTGTTTTCATGAGGATGAGGGCTGTCGCTGCGGTTGGGTTTTCCTCCCCCGGAGAACCCGCGGCCCTTCACACGAAGGCGCGGGGGGAGAGGGAAAGGGTGATGAGACGTCTCAGAGGGGCGGGCCGGCCCGCGGCGCACCTTCGATCCAGTCTGAGGCCTTCGTGCGGAGATAACGTGCCAGGGTGGTGCGCCCGAGTTGGAAGCGGACATCGGCGACGAAGCCCTTGCGCAGCGACTGGACGCGTCCGTCGCGGGTGCGCAGTTCAGTCGACTCGGGCCGCGCAACGACCCGGTAGATCCCCTCCCCGCGCTCCCACCGCGCATCGGACGCGATCGACTCCACCTGAATCGGCAGCAGACCCCACTCGGTGGCCGGCAGCGCGGAAAATCCCGCCCGGCCGCGCTGGCCCGTTCGCAACAGGGCGGCGGTGCGCGAGGGCACAAGTACCTCGATCTGCAACGGGGCTTCGGGCGAGAGCCGGCCAAGCACCTGTCCAGCGGTGACCACGCTGCCCTGTTCCAATGAGGCCAGTTCCAGAAGTTCGCCGGACAACGGAGCTCGCAGCACCAGCGCATCCCGCTGGCGATCCAGTCCCGCCGCCTCCGTCGCCACCAGGAGCCGCTGGCTCTCGGCGTCGCGATGCCGTTCCTGCCAGATCGCAAGCTGCCGCTGCCGTGCGGCGCGGCGCGCCGACCCGCGGGCCTCAGCCTCGAAGCGCGCGTTGTCGAGATCGCGCTCACTCACCAGCCCGCGCACTCCCAGAGGCTCGAGCCGGTCGGCCTCCCGCCGGGCCCGGGCCTCCACCAGCTGGTCGGCGGCATCCTGCGCCAGAAACTCGGCCCACAGGCGCGACGCCCAGGCAGTGCGAAACGAAGGCCCGGCGCCGCCGGAGACCACGTCGGCCTCGTTGGACGGCAAACACCGCAGGAGCAGCTCCCACTCTGCGGTTGCGATCGTCAGCTCCCCTTCCCGCTGGTGCAGAGCGGCCCGGCGCGACGCCCAAGCCGGATCACCCACCTGAAGCAGGGGCTGGCCGGCCAAGACCTGGTCGCCTGGCCGCACCCAGATCGTCTCGATCACCCCGGTCGACGGACTGCGCACATCGGCGGTCTCCGCCCGGGCCCGGACCAGGCCGGGCGCCCGGGCGGTCACATCGACCTCCACCCAGAACCCGGCCGCCAGCACCACGACCACGAGGAGCAGCAGAAGACGGCCCACCCACGGGCGATCCGGACCGAGCTCGGCCTCCAGCGCCACCACCGTATCGGGAACGCTGGATACGGGAATCCAGGGCACCGGGGCTTCCGGCGAAACCGTGCGGGAAAAGGTCGGCATGCCGGTGACCGTGACGAGTCCGGGCGACACTTCCATCCCGCAGACCCCCGAAAACAAGGGCGCGCTCTCCACCAGAAACGCGGTCCTGACCACCCCTGATCCGGGGTGGCGGCCACCCCCGCGCCGGGGTCAAGATGTCGGTTCCGCCGGCGGCGCCGCCGGCGGCGAACCAGGAAAGGTCCGCTGGCGGACTGCCTCGGTGTAAGCGGCGAAACCCCGGGCCATGACGTCGCCCACCTCGGCGAAGGCCCGCGCAAACCCGGGCACATAACCGGTGTTCAATCCCAGCAGGTCGGCGCAGACCAGGATCTGTCCGTCGACGTCCGGTCCCGCGCCAATCCCCACCGTGGGCACAGCCACGCGTGCCGTGATGCGCGCGGCCACCGCTGCGTCGGTGAGTTCGAGCAGCAGCGCAAAACACCCGGCGGCTTCGAGTGCGAGCGCGTCGGCCAGCACGGATTCGGCCTCGTCCGCCGTGCGGCCGAATTTCCGGTACTTGCCCAAGGTGTGGAGCTGCTGGGGCTTGAGGCCGACATGCCCCCATACGGGGATGCCGGCCTCCACCAGCCGGGCGATCATCGGCGCCTGCGCGGAGGTGGCCTCCACCTTCACGGCGGCGGCCCCTCCGACCTGGATGAGGCGCTGACAGCTGGCGAGGACGCGCTCAAAGTCGAAGTGTGCCTCGGCAAAGGGCACATCCGCCGCCACCATGGCGCGGGTGTTGGCCCGTGCGACCGCGCTGGTATGATGGACCATCATGTCGAGGTTCACCGGCACGGTGGAGTCGAACCCCAGCATGACGTTGCCCACGGAGTCGCCCACCAGAATCAGGTCGACGCCGGCGGCATCCGCCAGCCGGGCCGTGGGTGTATCGTAGGCCGTGACGGCCACAATGGGCCGCACGCCCTTGAGTCGCCGCAGCGTTTGGGTGGTCGTTTTCACGCGCACACCCTGACCCAAATTCGGCCAAAGACCAGCCGGCGGCCTCCAAGAAAGAGCCGCCGCCGCCGGTGCCTCGGCCGAACACTCACTTCAAGAATGCCGGCACCCGTTCGCCCGCGATCAACGCGTCGAAGGTCTCGCGCGCATTGATCAGCTCAAACGCGCTGCCCTTGATCAGCACCTCCGCGGCCATGGAGCGCGTGTTGTAGCGGCTGGCCATGGTGTAGCCGTAGGCGCCGGCGCTGAGGAAGGCGACGTACTCGCCTTCGCCCACCTGCTGAAGCGAACGATCCTTGGCAAAACAATCTCCGCTCTCACAGATGGGCCCGACGATGTCCGTCACCAGCGCGGCCCGCGTCGTGTCCCGATGCAACGGAACCACTTCGTGGAACGCATCGTACATGGCCGGACGGACCAGGTCGTTCATGGCCGCGTCGACAATGAGGAAGTTCTTCGACTGTCCCCGCTTGAGGTACTCGACGCGCGAGAGCAGCACGCCGGCGTTGCCGACCAGGTAGCGGCCGGGTTCGAGCAGGATCTTGAGACCCAGCGGCTTGAGCAAGGGGACCAACGCCGCGCCGTAGGCTTCCGGCGTGATCGGCCGCTGGCCGGCCGGTTGCGCATCCCACCACTCGGCACTCCCGCTGGCGAGGGCGTCGCGATAGACGATGCCGATCCCGCCTCCGATCGAAAAGTAGTCGATGCCATACTTCGCCTTCAGCTCGGCGACAAACGGAGAGACCTTCTTCACCGCCTCGATGAACGGCGCCACGTCGGTCAGCTGGGAACCAATGTGCATCTGCACGCCCTTGATCCGCAGATTCGGGTACTTCGACGCCGCCTCGTAGGCCGCACCCGCCACCTTGAGCGGAATGCCAAACTTGTTGTCCGACTTACCCGTGGTGATCTTGGCGTGGGTGTGGGCGTCGACATCGGGATTGATGCGGATGGCGATGGGCGCCTTCACGCCGAGCTTGCCGGCCACATGGTTGATGCGAGCCATCTCCGGCTCGCTCTCGACGTGAAACGAGAAGATCCCCTGCTGCAGCGCGAGGGCGATTTCCTCCTCGGTCTTGCCGACCCCGGCGAAGACGCTGCGCTTCACGTCCGCCCCGGCGGCGAGCACACGACGCAATTCGCCGCCGCTGACCAAATCGAAGGCGGCGCCGAGATTCGCGAAGTGACGCAGGATCGCGAGGGTCGAGTTCGCCTTCATGGCGTAGCAAATCTGCAGGTCGACCCCGCTCAGGCTCTTGGCCAGTCGCGTGTAATTGTCCGCAATCGTCGCCGCACTATAGACATAGGTGGGCGTGCCATAGAGCCGGGCGACTTCGGCCAAATCGACCGACTCGCAATGCAGACGCTGACCAACATAACGGAAATGATGCATGGTAGGGTGGGACCGAATAAAAACGGCGTGAAAGGTAACAACGGTGCGCGTTTCACCTTGAAAAAACCAACCAAAATTTAGCATGTCCTCACGTCGTGCTGCGCGCCTTGATTCAAGCGATTTTTCATCGACCGACTTACCGTTTCGGCAAGGTCGATAACGCCCGCATCCGGCGCACCACGTTGCGGAACGCGCAATTTGTCAGCTTCATGGCCCAACAAGGTTTGGGTCGCGCGCGCTACTCCGATGGTCACGACGCCCGCCTGCGCCGGCAAAAGATCATGCGCTTCTCGGTTGCCTGTGGCGTGATCGCCGCCGTCGCCTGGGTCGGCATCGAGAGCGCCCGCGCCCTCTCGATGTTTTGAATCGAGCCGCGTAAGCGGTTCGTTCTGGCAGAGTTGAGCGCGCTGCCACAGCGCCAGAACGACGAAGGCCTTCCCCGCGGGGTCGCCGACCCATAGGCGTTAACGTTGAGAAACAACGCGGCCGAGACCACTAGGGTGAGCGTCGGTTTGATGGAGGGCGTCGCTCCGTCGACGCCGGTTGCGCGTTGCGTTCACCAAGAGCGTACGGACGCAGGATTGCGGGGTTCGTCCCCCGGCGTCGACGGAGCGACGCCCTCCACCCGAGCCCATTCGGCGTAGCTTCAGTGGAACGGAGGACTCCACCTGCTGCTTAAGTTAACGCCTATGGGTCGGCGACCCCGCCTCCAACGGAAGGTCCGCCGGTCGACACCAGCGCTTTATGTTAGACGCTGTTTTTCAGCTATTTACTTAACAACTAAGCCGCGCCCATCGACGCAGCCTTGCGATCCCGGCGTTCCGCGGACATGCAGACGGAACCATGACGCGCACGTCCTTTCTCCCTACCCTGGCCTTGGTTGTGTCAGCCCTTTTTCTTGGGGGCTGTGCTTCCGCGGGCAAACTCGGGGGCATCTCCGTCACGGTTGCCGGGATCCAATCGGCCCAGCCCTCGCTGTTCGAGACCCAGGCGGTGGTCACCCTCCGCTACCTCAATGAAAACGTGGTGCCGATCGGCCTGTCGGGCTCGCGGCACAAGCTGTACCTGAACGGTACCCTGGTCGGTCAAGCCGTGAGCAACAAGGCGGTGGGCCTGCCCCAGCTGGCCACGGCGACGGAAAACGTGACCGTGATTTTCAACAACGCGTCCGTGATCGGTCTGCTTCGCGGGTTGGCGAAGCAACCGCAGGCGGCGTACCGCCTCGAAAGCGTGCTCTACCTCACCGCGGGTGAAGAAAAGCTCGAGATCAAGTCGCGGGGCGAAGGCTCGCTCGATTTGAGCGGCCTCCAGCTCACCGCGCCCTGACCTCCGGACCCGGGCCGAGCCTCAGGCGCCACCGCCGGTGTTGGCGGAGGCGGGCGTGAAGGCGGAGCGGAAGGTGGCGCCGATGTAGTCGCGGTTCAGGCGCGCGATGAAATCGTGGCTGATCAACTTCGGGCAGGCCGCGCTGCACTCGTACTGATTGGTGCAGCTGCCGAAACCGAGGTCATCCGCCGTATTCACCATCGCCAGCACACGCTTGTCGCGCTCCGGCTGGCCCTGCGGCATGAGGCCGAGATGCGAGACCTTGGCGGCGACAAAGAGCATGGCGGAGGCGTTCTTGCAGGCGGCGACACAGGCGCCGCAGCCGATGCAGGCGGCGGCGTCCATGGCCAGCTCGGCGTCCTCCTTCGGCACCGCGTTCGCGTTGGCGTCGGGGGCGGCGCCGGTGCGCACGCTGATGTAACCACCGGCCTGCTGGATCTTGTCGAACGCGGCACGGTCGGTGATGAGGTCCTTGACCACCGGGAACGGGCGGGCGCGGAACGGCTCGACCGTGATGACGGCGCCGTCGGCGAAGCTGCGCACATACGTCTGGCAGCTGGCGACGCCGCGGTGCGGGCCGTGCGGCTTGCCGTCGATGACGAGCGAGCACGTGCCACAGATGCCCTCGCGGCAGTCGTGGGCGAAGGCGATCGGCTCGCCGCCCTGGCGCGTGATGTCGTCGTTGACCACGTCCAGCAGCTCGAGGAAGGACATGTTCGTGTTCAGGCCCTTCGCCGTGTAATCGACGAAGCTGCCGGGCTGGTTCGGACCGGCCTGGCGCCAGACACGCAGGGTGACGGAAATCGTTTTGTTGGAGGCTTCGGCGACCATGGGCGGGAAAGGGACTATTTGTAGTTGCGGACGCTCATCTTCACGAACTCGTAATTCAGCGGCTCGACATTGCGCAGGGGCGCCTGGCCGGGACCCTGGAACTCCCAGGCGGCGACATGACCGAACTTTTCGTCGTCGCGTTTGCATTCGCCATCCGGATACTGGTGCTCCTCGCGGAAGTGGCCGCCGCAGCTCTCCTCGCGGGTGAGCGCGTCGAGACACATCAGCTCGCCCAGCTCGATGAAGTCGGCCACCCGGCCGGCGTTTTCGAGGGATTGGTTGAGGGTGTCGGCCGAGCCCGGCACCTTGACCGTGGCCCAGAACTCCTCGCGCAGCTTGGGCAGCTCCTGCAGGGCCTTCTGCAGGCCCTCCTTGGTGCGCGCCATGCCGCAGTAGTTCCACATGATCTGGCCGAGGCGCTTGTGGAAGTGGCTGACCGGCTGGGTGCCCTTGGCGCCGAGCAGCCGCTGGGTCATGGCCCGCACATTGGCCTCGGCCTCCTTGAACTCCGGGGCGTCGGGGGACGGCCGGGAGCCGGGCTTCTGGCCGGCGAGGTAGTCGCCGATCGTGTAGGGGATGACAAAGTAGCCGTCGGCCAGCCCCTGCATGAGGGCGGAGGCGCCGAGGCGGTTCGCCCCGTGGTCGGAGAAGTTGGCCTCGCCGAGCACGAAGAGCCCGGGCACGTTCGACATCAGGTTGTAGTCGACCCAGAGCCCGCCCATCGTGTAGTGCACCGCCGGATAGATCCGCATCGGCGTCTTGTAGGCGTTTTCGTCGGTGATCTCGTGGTAGATGTCGAAGAGGTTGCCGTAGCGCTCGCGCACCGCGGCCTCGCCCAGCCGGTTGATGGCGTCGGCGAAGTCGAGGTACACGCCGAGCCCGGTCTCGCCGATGCCCCGGCCCTCGTCGCACACCCGCTTGGCCGCGCGCGAAGCGATGTCGCGCGGCGCGAGGTTGCCGAAGCTCGGGTACATGCGCTCAAGGTAGTAGTCGCGATCCTCCTCCGCGATGCTGGCGGGGTCCTTCCGGCAGTCCTCCTTGCGTTTCGGCACCCAGATCCGGCCGTCGTTGCGCAGCGACTCCGACATCAGGGTCAGCTTCGACTGGTAGTCGCCGGTGACCGGGATGCACGTCGGATGGATCTGCGTGTAGCACGGGTTGCCGAAACAGGCGCCGCGCTTGTAGGCGCGCCAGATGGCGGTGACGTTGGAGCCCCGGGCGTAGGTCGAGAGATTGAAGACATTGCCGTAGCCGCCGGTGGCGAGGATGACGGCGTCGGCGGCCCAGCGGCGAAGTTCGCCGGAGACGAGATTGCGGGTGATGATGCCCTTGGCCTGGCCGCCGACCACGACCAGGTCGGTCATCTCCTCGTTGGTGAAGAGTTCGACCGCGCCCTGCCCGACCATGCGGGACAGCGCGGAGTAGGCGCCGAGCAGCAGCTGCTGCCCGGTCTGGCCGCGGGCGTAGAACGTGCGGGAAACCTGGGCGCCGCCGAAGGAGCGGTTGGCGAGCAGGCCGCCGTATTCGCGGGCGAACGGCACGCCTTGGGCGACACACTGGTCGATGATGTTGACGGAGACCTCGGCCAGACGGTGCACGTTGGCCTCGCGCGCGCGGTAGTCGCCGCCCTTGATCGTGTCGTAGAAGAGCCGATACACGCTGTCGCCGTCGTTCTGGTAGTTCTTGGCGGCGTTGATGCCGCCCTGGGCGGCGATCGAGTGGGCGCGACGCGGGCTGTCATGGAAGACGAAGCTCTTCACCTTGTAGCCCAGCTCGGCCAGCGTGGCCGCGGCGGAGGAGCCCGCGAGGCCGGCGCCGACCACGATCACCTCGTATTTGCGCTTGTTGGCGGGGTTGACGAGCTTGATCTCCGTCTTGTGCTTGCGCCACTTGTCGGCAAGCGGGCCGGAAGGAATCTTGGAATCGAGTTTGGCCATGGAGTTCGCGCGGCGCGCGGGTTGATGGTGGAAAGAAAACGTGGGGCGGACGGGCGGTCGGTGAACTTAACGCTGGGCGAGGGAGGCGGGGGCAACCGCCGCGATCCGCTGCGCCGCGGTGGTGCCGGGCGCGGGTTTGACCAGGCCGGCGAGGATGGCGCCGGGAATCGCCAGATTGCCCGCCAGGTAGGCGAGGCAGTACAGCACGGTCACCGTGCGCAGGGCCGCCGACCATTTCGAACTGCGCCAGCCGATCGTCTGAAACATCGAGTCAAAACCGTGGAGGAGGTGCACCGTGAGCAGGGCCACGGCGAGCATGTAGAACAGCGCCACGACCGGGCTGCTGAAACCGAGGAACACCATGCTGTAAACGTCGTGGACGGTCTGTCCTTTGGCCACGATGGGGAAACCGAGCAGGTGAAACTCCTCCTGCATCTGATACTCCGCAAGCCGGGTCTTGAAGGTGTCGGCGCCCGCAGCGCCGATGGTGAAGTGGGCCAGGTGATAGGCGATGAAGGCCAGAACGACCAACCCGGTCAGCCGCATGTAGCGGGAGGCGACGGAGGCCCGGATCCATTTCTTGACCCCGTACGGCTCCGGTCCGCGCGCCTGTTTGCTCTCCAGCGTCAGGGTGACGGCGGCCCAGATATGAATGCCCACCGCGGCGAGCAATCCGAGCCGCACGACCCAGAGCGCAGGGCCAAGCGACTGCAGGAAATGGGCATAGCCATTGATCTTGTCCGGATGGGCGAAGACCTGGAGATTCCCCACCAAGTGTCCGGTCACAAAACCGACGAGGATGAAGCCCGTCACCGCCATGAGGAACTTGCGGCCGACGGTGGAACGGAAGAGATTGCCGATAAGGCTCATCGTGAGGGAGGTTCGGGGGTGGACAAAGCCTGACCGCGGCAGGGTGCCAGCGGAAAAGCGACCCGTACAGAACTTTACAAACCCAGGGGTCCGAATGTAAAGGTTCCGGCGAAATGTGCCTACACCCCTGTCACTGTATTAGGTCGCCTAACCTCCAGAAGAAGAGCGGCCTGAAGGACGGTCACTCGGGCGGCCGCGCCACTTGTTGGTCTAATACCTGATAGACAATTATTTAAAACTTAAACCGGGTACGATGAAACGACGGCAGAGGGTCACGACCCGCGCGTCCTCACCGAGTGTCCGGCCGAAAGACGGTTCGATGGCCCCGTGGTTGGCGACGAGGCGAACGTCGCAGCGCAGATCGCCGGTGGGTACGAGGGAATAATGCCAGGCGCGGTCGACGACCTGCGTAAGGTCAGGCGATGGCGGAAGCGCCGGCGTTTAAACGCAGCGAAAGAACGGCGCCTCAACCCCGCTGCTTCATTTCCGCCCACCGCGGCGAAAACAGAAACAGGGCATTCAAAGCCAGCGCGTGGGTGATCTCGCCTGCGTGGGCCAGGGCGTAGGCCTCGTCGACCGGCAAGGTCAGCACCTCGATCTCCTCATCCGTGTCCCAAGCCTGGTCGGCCTGCCGCGTGACGCCTTCGACGAGGACCAGGTGGCAGCGATTGTCCTGGATGGCCGGGTTGGGATGTACCCGGCCCAACAGACGGGCGCCCGTGCCGACAAAACCCGTTTCCTCCTGTAACTCCCGCAGGCCGGCCGCGACCGGGTCTTCCCCGGCCTCGATCACCCCGCCCGGCACTTCGAGGGAGAAGGTATCGATTCCGTACCGGAACTGCCGGACCAGAACCAGTTCCCGATCCGGAGTCAGCGCCACCACATTGACCCAGTCGTGGGCGTGGATGACGGAAAACTCCCGTTCGGTTTTGCGAACGGGATGGACGTACTGAACGCCTTGGAGGGTGAGGACGCGGGTGGTGGCGAGGACGCGCACCGGACCCCTTTGCCAGCGAGGAAGCGGAGCAGGAACCGGGGATTTCACCGGTCTACAGGCGCAAAAAAGCCTCTTCGACGCGAGGCCGAAGAGGCAAAGGGATCGGAAGCAGCGATCAGGCTCAGCGCTTGGGCAGCTTCACTTTGTCGCCGACCTTCAGCTTGGTCCAGTTGACCCCCGGATTGACGGCCATGAGATCCGCGAGGGAGACATTGTTGGTGCGGGCGATCTTCGCACCGCTGTCGCCGCTCTTGACGACGTACTCATTCGGGCCGGCGACGGCCGGGCCGGCCTTCACGCCCGGGGCGACGGCGGCGCGGGCGGGGGCTTTGGCGGCCTCCTGCAGCTTGGTGATCTCGCCCTTCACATTACCGAGCTCGAGGCTGACGGCATTAAAGGCGTCCTGCGTGGAGCGCTGGAGGGCATTGACCGCCGTGGATGCCTTCTCGGAGGAAGAGGTGGCGGTGCGGACCTCGCTCTCCAACGTATCCAAGCGGGCCAGTTGCTCCCCGTGAGCGGTGACCGTTTTGGAAGTGGAAGAAACCTTGGCCAGCGCGATCGCGGCGAGGACAAGGGCGAGTACGCCGACGATGACACCGGCGACCGGAAGGTAGCTGGTGTTTTCCCGAGAAATGGTATCCATGAGAGAGAAAGGAGAAGTCGTTGTGATTTACGGAGCACCCTCACCCTACGCAAGCGAAGAGTAGGACGATATTTTCACCTGTTATTCACAGGCAGCGAAAGAGAGAGGAAGGGAATGCATTGACAGTGGGCGCCACAGCAGGTGACGTGCGCGCGTTGGATCGGGGTGTAGCTTAGCCTGGTAGAGCGCCTGGTTTGGGACCAGGAGGTCGCAGGTTCGAATCCTGTCGCCCCGACCATTTCCCTTGGAAGAGCCGGATTATTTGGCCTTGGGGAAGGACACGGCGGGTGCCGCGGCCTCTGGAGCGGCGGCCGGTGCGGCTGCCGTAGGAGCCGGAGCGCCCCGGTTTGCTTCCGCCTGCAGCAACATGCCCCGCTGGGCCCAGAGGCTTTGCGGCGCGATGGAATTGATCTGCTCGATCAGGGTTTGCAGTGCGGCGGAGTCACCCTTGGCGACGGCGAGCGAGGCCAGGTGGTAGGTGGCTTCGGCCCGCACGGCCGACGGCAGGCCCAGATCGGAGGTCAGCGCCTTCAGATCGGACTCCCCGCCCGTCTTGTCCCCCGCTTGGAGCTTGGACACCGCCGCCCCGAGCTTGGCCCGGGCGACGAGCGGAGCCGATTGGATGACCGGCGCAGCCTTCGCGTAAAGTGCTGCCGCATCCGTGAACTTGCCCGCCGTGTAGGCGTCATCCGCGAGACGCAGTGTCGCCACGCCCGCGAGCACATGACCGGAATGGGAGGCGGCGAACGCCTTCAGCTGATCGTTGTTGGTGGCCTTGGCGTAGTCGGCCGCGATCGAGTTATCTCGTTGAACCTGATAGAATTCCCAAAGCCCCTTACCCGTGATCACCACCAGCACCAGGACGCAGAGGGCAAAAATGGCGACCCGATTCTCGTTCCAGAAGGACCTCAGTTTGTCCTCAAAACTCAGCACCGCTGGCGCGCCGTCGACCGGGGTGGCAGTGGGATCATTGCCCGCAGGCGTGGGACTCGGAGGCGTGGTGGAAGTGGACATGATCGAAGAGGTAAAACGTCGAGCAATACAGACCGCGCCGAGGGCGTAAAGGCGGGAGTTGCCCGCCGGACCATATCCTCGGGCCCTCCGGGGGTGCCTCCCCCGCCCTCTCAGTCGAACACCACGGTCTTGTTGCCATAGACCAGCACGCGGGTCTCCAGATGCCAGCGCACCGCCTGGGCGAGCACGGTCTTTTCCAGATCGCGACCCTTTCGCACGAGGTCCTCCACCGCGTGGCGATGCGTCACCCGAGCCACATCCTGTTGAATGATAGGACCTTCGTCCAGATCCCGCGTCGCATAGTGGGCCGTGGCGCCAATCAATTTGACCCCGCGAGAATGCGCCTGGTGGTAGGGGCGGCCGCCGGCAAACGCCGGCAGGAAGGAGTGGTGAATGTTGATCACCGGGCGCCCAAAACCGTCGAGAAAGTCGTTCGACAGCACCTGCATGTAGCGGGCGAGGATGACCAGCTCGATGCCGGCGTCGCGCAGCACGGCGATCTGCCGCGCCTCGGCCTCGGCCTTGGTCGCGGCGGTGACCGGTATGTGCACGAAAGGCAGCCCGTAGCCGGCCGCCATCGGGCCGAGGTCGGGATGATTGGAGACGACGAGGGCGAAGTCGGCGGTGTAGTCCCCCGCCCGCGACCGCAGGATCAGGTCGTGGAAGCAATGATCGGCCTTGGAGACGAACACGGCGACCTTGGTCCGGTGGGTCGAGGACGCCACGCGGGCCTGCATGCCCAGACCGGCCGCGAAGCGATGAAAGGCGGATGTATCCGCCGAGGCATCACCGTTGGCCGGCTCCCACTCGATGCGCTGGAAGAAGATCCCCGCCTCGGTGTCGCGATGCTGGTCGGCGTGCAGGATGTTGCCCCCGCGCTCGAAGATCCAGCCGGCCACCCGGGCGACCAGCCCGGGCTGGTCGGGCCCGTGCAGCAGAGCGACCAGGGTGGAGGGCGTCGCCGCGGCGACCGCGGCGGTGGCCTGACCTTTCGATTCCGGAAGCATGGTCACTTCGTCGCCTCAGATCACGTTGACATTGCCGCGGTACAGCTGGATCGGCTTCACGCCGATGCGCTTGTTCTTCAGCGCCTTGATGCCCTCGAGCGCGGCGCGCGCACCGGTCAGGGTGGTCATGATACAGACATTGTGCGCGTAGGCGGCCGAACGGATCTTGTTCTCGTCCTTGCGCGGAATCATGCCGGCGGGCGTGTTGATCACGAGCTGGATCTGGCCGTTCTTGATCAGGTCGACGGCGGTCGGCCGGCCTTCCTCGATCTTGGCCAGCTTCGACACCTTGACCCCGTTTTCGGCCAGGACCTTGGCGGTGCCGCCGGTGGAGTAGATGGCGAAGCCGAGCGCTTCGAGCTGGCGGGCGATGTCGACCACGCGGGGCTTGTCGGCGTCCTTGACCGAGAGAAACACATTGCCGCCCGTGGGCAGACCGGGCTTGGCCGCGGCCTGGGCCTTGGCAAAGGCGACGCCGAGATCCTCGTCGAGACCCATGACCTCGCCCGTGGAACGCATTTCGGGTCCGAGCATGATGGTCGCGCCCGGGAAGCGGACAAAGGGAAAGACCGCCTCCTTCACGCACCAATGCTTCGGGGTCTGTTCGCGGGTGAAGCCGAGGTCCTTCAGCTTCATCCCGGTCATGACTTTCGCGGCGAGTTTCGCGAGCGGCACGCCGATGGCCTTGGCCACGAAGGGCACCGTGCGCGAGGCGCGGGGATTCACTTCCAGCACGTACAGCTGGTTGTCCTTGATCGCGAACTGCACGTTCATCAGGCCGATGACCTTCAGCTCGCGGGCCAGGGCGTGGGTCGCGGAGCGCACGGTGTCGAGCATGGTCTTCGACAGGGTGTGCGGAGGCATGACCATGGCGGCGTCGCCGGAGTGCACGCCGGCGAACTCGATGTGCTCGAGCATGCCGCCGATGACGCTGGTTTCGCCGTCGCAAAGGCAATCGACATCCAGCTCGATCGCGTCCTCGAGGAAGTCATCGATGAGCACGGGCTTGTCCGGCATGACCTCGAAGGCCTGGCGGACCACGCCGCGGAACTCCTCCTCGCTGTAAACGATGAACATGCCGCGGCCGCCGAGCACGAAGGACGGACGGAGCAGCACCGGGAAGCCGATCTCGCGGGCGAAGGTCAGGGCCTCGGCCTCGGTCATGGCGGTGCGGTTGGCCGGCTGGCGGAGGCCGACCTTGTCGAGCACCCGGGCGAAGAGTTTGCGGTCCTCCGCGGTCTCGATGCTTTCCGGGGAGGTTCCGATGATGTTCACCCCGTTGGCCTTGAGCGCGGTGGCGAGGTTGAGCGGAGTCTGGCCGCCAAACTGCACGATCGCCCCCTCGCAGCCTTCCTGCTGGTAGATCTCCAGCACGTCCTCGAGCGTGAGGGGCTCAAAATACAGGCGGTCGGAGGTGTCGTAGTCGGTCGAGACGGTCTCGGGGTTCGAATTCACCATCACGGTCTCAAAGCCGATCTCGCGCAGGGCAAAGCTGGCGTGCACGCAGCAGTAATCGAACTCGATGCCCTGGCCGATGCGGTTGGGGCCGCCGCCGAGGATCATGATCTTCTTCTTGCCCTTGGGCGGGAGGACCTCGTTCTCGTCACCGTAACTGGAATAGTAATACGGCGTGAACGCCTCGAATTCGGCCGCGCAGGTGTCGACCAGGCGGTAGGTGGTGGCCACGCCGAGCTTCTTGCGCTCGGCGCGCACGACCGCAAAGTCGGCCTTGAGGATGTGGGCGAGCTGGGCGTCGGAGAACCCGAACTGCTTGGCCCGGCGGAGCAGCGGCAGGGGCAGCGCGGGCCGGGGATCGCCGGCGGCCGCGACCGAGGGGAGGGCGTGCAACGCGAGTTCACGCTCCATCTCATAGATCTCGCGCAACTGGTGCAGGAACCACGGATCGATCTTCGTCAGGTCGAAGATCTCATCGACGGTGAACCCGGCGAGGAACGCATACCGGAGGAAGAAAATGCGCTCCGCGTTCGGCGTCGCCAGCTTCGCCACGATGGTCTTGCGGTCGGGCGGCTCATCCCCACCCCACTTGCCGCCGCCGCCAAAACCGCGCGCGCCGACCTCGAGGGAACGGAGGGCCTTCTGCATCGACTCCTTGAAGGTGCGGCCGATAGCCATCGCCTCGCCGACCGACTTCATGGCCGAGGTGAGCGTGGCGTCGGCATCCGGGAACTTCTCAAACGTAAAGCGCGGGATCTTGGTCACCACGTAATCGATCGTCGGCTCAAACGAGGCCGGCGTCAGGCGGGTGATGTCGTTGCGCAGCTCATCGAGCGAGTAACCCACGGCGAGTTTCGCCGCGATCTTTGCAATCGGGAACCCGGTGGCCTTGGAGGCGAGCGCGGACGAGCGCGACACCCGGGGATTCATCTCGATCACGACCATGCGACCCGTTTGCGGATCGACCGAAAACTGAATGTTGGACCCGCCCGTCTCGACGCCGATTTCGCGAATGACCGCGAAGGAGGCGTCGCGCATGACCTGAAACTCCTTGTCCGTCAGCGTCATGGAGGGCGCCACCGTGATGGAGTCACCGGTGTGCACGCCCATGGGGTCGAAATTCTCGATCGAGCAGATGACGACGCACTGATCCTTGTGATCGCGCATCACTTCCATCTCGTACTCTTTCCAGCCGAGCAGGCACTCCTCGACCAGCACCTCGTGCACGGGCGAGAGGTCGAGGCCGTTCGCGCAAATCCGCTCAAATTCCTCGCGGTTGTAGGCAATGCCGCCGCCCGATCCGCCGAGCGTGAAGGACGGCCGGATGATGAGCGGAAAGTTGCCGAGCATGTCCGCCGCCGCCCGCGCCTCGTCCATGGTCTTGACCGTGCGCGACCGGGCCACATCGAGGCCGATCTTGATCATCGCCTGCTTGAACAACTCACGATCCTCACCCTTGGAAATCGCGTCCGGCTTGGCACCGATCATCTCCACGCCGTACTTCTCCAGGATCCCCTTCTTGTGGAGCTCCATCGACAGGTTCAGCGCCGTTTGCCCACCTAGCGTGGGCAGCAGGGCGGACGGGCGTTCCGCCGCGATGATTTTCTCCAGAAATTCGAGGGTGAGCGGCTCGATGTACGTGACGTCGGCAAACTCCGGGTCCGTCATGATCGTCGCCGGATTGGAGTTCACCAGAATAACGCGGTAACCCTCCTCCTTCAACGCTTTGCACGCCTGCGTGCCCGAGTAATCAAACTCGCAAGCCTGGCCGATCACGATCGGACCGGCACCAATGATGAGGATGGACTTGAGATCGGTACGCTTGGGCATGGACGTGGATTGCCCGGAGGCTTGGCCCCCGTCTCTCAGGCGGCAAGCGGGAAGTCGCGAAACCGGAGGGTCCGCCGGCCGCCGACGGACCCGGACCCGGGCGATCAATAATCGCCGGGATGACCGGGCGCATAGCGGAGCTTGCGCGCCTGATAGGTGGCGAGATCGTGCGCGGGCGGCTCGACCCCGGCGGGCAACGGGCGACGGGAATACTGCTGGAAATAAAGCAGACAGGCGTCCCGCCAGTCGCGGGCGTCGCTCTCCTGCCGGCGCAGCAGGCTCTTCACCCGGGTAAAACGTTCTTCGTCGATCACCGGCGCCAGGGCTTCCCAGCCGTCCTGCAGGGCCCGGACCGACTCCACGCCTTGCTGGTACCGCACCGCCAGTTCATCCCATAGGGTGCGGCCGGAACGCATGCGGTGGGACCAAGGCAGGTGGTGGAACCACAGCAGGAGTTCATCCGGGCAGGTCGCTGGATCACCCCAGCGCGCCGCGAGTTCGGGCGCATAATCGGCCAGCGCGTTGGATCCCGTGGGTCCGCGGGCGGCGCCGATGCCGAACTCGTCGGCCTGATGGTAGTAGTTCGACGACCAGTCGGCCCGGCGGGCCACGACCCAGGGGCCGGGGCCAAAATGATGTCCCTCCGCCATGATATGGTGCAGGCCGAGCGGCATGGAATAATCGACCACGGTCTCGCGGGAACCGAGCAGAAGCCGCGTGATCGGCACGCTGACACGGGGTGACGGACTGAAGGTCAGCCGCGCCCACTCGTCGGCGATCTGCTGCGACGAAAGGGTGTGGTCCCACGCCAGCCGGCCAAAGGCATACCAGTTGGCCGCCGCCAGCGGGTGACCGGTCCAGTTGCGCTCATTGCCGGTATTGGCCACTCCGGCGATGGCGCTGGGTCCGGGCGGACGCAAGCTGCCGTCGACCACCCGCGCCACGGTCGAGTTTGGCCCTGCCGCGTAGGTTTCGGCGTCGAGGACTTCCTTCCACATCGGCGCGAGGTACGCGAGATGGGTCGCCCCGCCCAGGTACTCCTGCGTGATTTGCAGCTCAATCGCGAGTCGGGTGCGCGGCATGGCGCCAAAGAGCGGGTGAAACGGCTCGCGGGGCATGAAATCGAGTGGCCCGTTCTTGATCTGCAGGATGACATTGTCGCGAAACTGTCCGTCCAGTGCCGTGAACTGCCGATACGCCTGCCGCACGCGGTCGAGCTTGTCGTCCGCCGCGTAGACAAAGGCCCGCCAGAGAAGCAGCCCGCCATGCGGCGCGAGCGCCTCGGCAAACAGATTGGCCCCCTCCGCATGGGTGCGTTGGTAATCGTGCGGACCCGGCTGTCCCTCGGAGTTCGCTTTGACGAGGAAACCGCCGAAATCGGGGATCAGCGTGTAAATCTCCGCCACCTTGGCCCGCCACCAGGCTTGCACGGCCGGATCGAGCGGGTCCGCGGTCTTGAGCCCGCCGATTTCAATCGGCGCACTGAACCGGGCGGAGAGGTACACGCGGATGCCGTAGGGGCGAAACTCATCGGCCAGCGCCGCCACTTTTCTCAGGTATTCGGGCGTCAGGATGAGCGCATTGGCATTGACGTTGTTGAGCACGGTGCCGTTCAGCCCGATCGAAGCGAGGGCGCGTGCATAATCACGATAACGCCGGTCGCGCACCTCGGGCAGATGGTACCAGTCCCAGAGGGAAAAACCGGCGTAGCCGCGCTCGACGAACCGGTTGAGGTTGTCCCAGTGGTTTAAAATCCGGTGCGCAATGCGCGGCGCGCTGACGGTCGCCAGCTCGGAAATCGGACGGTGCATTTGCAGGTGACGCAACAGCGCGAACGTTCCGCGCAGCACCCCGGCGTCTCTCGCCGCCGCGATGGTCACGACCGAGGCCCCTTCCTGCACCTTGATCTCGAGCCGGTAGCCTTCGGTGCCAACGGCTGGGTCGGACTCCGCCCGCGCCTCCACACGAATCGCCGGCATGGTGCCGAGCAGGCCGTCCAGCCCCGCCCGCAACTCGCCGCGCGCGGCCGCGATCACGGGCGACTCGGTGCCGGCGGGAGTGGCGAGCACAATGCGCCCCAGGCCCTCCGTGTACTGGCGGCGCAGGTCCGGGTTCGCGACCGGTTCATAGCGGAGCCACAGCCGGTAGCCGTCCTCGCCGCGCAACGCCAGCGGGGCAAGGATCCCGCAGATCAAAAGGAAAAGGAGTCGTCGGTTCATGGCGTGGAAGGAGCGGCCCCCTGCAGTCGGCGCGCCGCCAGTTCGTCGGCGATCTGGTGGGTCAGGCGCTTGTCAATGCGGTAGAACAGGAGCAGGACGGTGCAGACCGCAAACAGCCCGCCCACCATCAGTCCGCTGCAGGTGCGGAAGCCCTCAAGGGCCCGGGCGGCGCCGGCATTCTGGGGATCGTAGTCATAGAACCATGACATGATCCAGAGGAACGACGACGATCCCAGCGCGAGGCCGGACTTGAGCGCGAAACCGATGGTGGCGAAAACAATGCCGGTGAAACGGCGCCCGGTCTTCCATTCGGAATAGTCCGCGACATCCGCGTACATCGCCCAGACCAGCGGAATGGTCGGAGCGTAGCAAACCGCCCCGAGCACGGTCAGGATGAGCATGCCGGCGACATTGTCGGGCGCGAGCAGGCTGAACGCCGCGGAAAAGACGGTGGTGAGCGCAAACCCCCCGATCGCGACCGCTTTCTTGCCGTAGCGGCGGGACAAGGCCGGCGAGAGCAGGATGACCACGATGGTCACGGCGGTGCCGAGCATGTTGACCAGACTGTTCGCCACGTCGGCCACATTCGAGGCCCCCGCCGCCTCCCGCGTCCCATGCACAATGTAGCCGAGCCATTCCAGCACACCTCCGCCGGCGGCCGTACCGGGCGCGACGGCAGGGGCGGTCAGCCCCAGCGCATGCACAAAGTCATAAAGCGCCGCCTTGTCCGCGTAGGAGTGGTAGTAGTTGTAAAGCGCACTGCCGCGAAACGAGAGGATGGCAAAGTGGACCAGGGTCATGAACACCATGACGATCCAGGGGCTGTTCTTCAGCAGGTCCGCGAAGTCCTGCTTCGGCGAGCTCTTCTTCTCCGTCACCGGCTGGATGCGTTCCCGCGTCGTGAAAAATGTGATGAGGAAGAGGATCAAGCACAGCACCGCCCAGACCGTCATGGTCATCTGCCACCCGTGCTGCCGGTCGCTGCCAACCGCGAAACGCGCGACCAGCGGCAGGGTCAGGCCGCCGACGATGAACTGGGCGATGTTGACCGAGACAAAGCGATAGGAGTTCAGCTGCGCCCGCTCGTTGACATCCCCGGTCATGACCCCGCCGAGGGCGGAATAGGGCATGTTGTTCATGGAATACAGCGTCATCAGCAGGGTGTTGGTGACGGACGCATACAGGATCAGCGCCCCCATGCTCCACCCCTTCGGTGTGGTGTAGGCGAGAATCATGACGGCGGCCCACGGGCCCGCGGTCCAGAGGATCCAGGGACGGAACCGCCCCCAGCGCGTGCGCGTGCGATCCGCCAGCACGCCCATGATCGGATCAAAAAAGGCATCCCACAGACGGGCGATCATCAGGATGCTGGCCGCGGCCCCGGCGCTGATCCCGAAGACGTCCGTGTAGAAACTGGCCTGAAACAGAATCATCGACATGAACACGAAGTTCGCCGCCGCGTCGCCGCAGCTGTAGCCGAGTTTTTCGCCAACGGTCAGTCTTTGCGCGGAGGTGGTCATGACAGGGGTAGGAGTCGAGGGGCGTAAAGGGGACGAAAACGGGGTAGAAATCCTGACGAGGGCGGAGCCGCCCGCCGCTAACGGAGGCGGACGGTCGCCATCGCCGGCGCCGGCGCGCCGAGCTCCTGGGAGCGGGGTCCGGGCGATGACGATCCAACGACGACGCCATAGTCACCCGGGACATGCACCCGTGCGCCAGCAGAATCGACCTGCGCAAACGCCGACGCGGGCAACCGGAAGCGAACGGTCACTGTCCGGCCGGGCGGCAGGGTCACCTTCTGAAAATCGACCAGGACCGCGCGCGGTGCCTCAGGCCACGTGGCGGGCGGAGTCAGGTAGCACTGCACGGTCTCGGCCACGGCGCGGTCCCCGGAGTTGGTCAGCGTGGTTTCCAGCGTGAGGGTTTCGCCCGCCGCGAGCGTTGCGGCACCGGGCGTCAAAACACCATAGGTCAGACGTCCGTAGCCCAGGCCGAAGCCAAAGGGATAAAGGGGATCGATCGTGGCGAACCGGTAGGTCCGGCCCCGCATGGAGTAATCCTCAAATGGCGGAAGGTCGGCGGTCCGGCGCGGCACGGTGACCGGCAGTTTGCCGGACGGCGCGGCGTCGCCAAAGAGCACGTCGGCCACGGCCCGTCCGCCCTCGCAGCCCGGATACCACGCCAGCAGCACGGCATCGGCCAGGTCGTGCACCTCGGGTGCGGCGATGGCGCTGCCCCCGGTGAGAATGACCACGAGTTTGCGCGCGTGCCGGCGCAGCTCGACCAGAAAGTCGCGCTGCACGGCCGGCAGTTCGATCACGTCGCGGTCGCCCCCGGTCGCCGACGCCACAGTATCGCCCTCTTCGCCCTCCAGGGAAGGGTCCAGCCCGAGCACGGCGATCGTGATCTCGTTTTCCGCCGCCGTGCCGTACGTGTAGTTGATTCCTGGAGCCATCGGGCTCGAGAGCGGGCAGCCCATGCGGTAGACGACGCGGCAGCTTTCGGGTGCGCGCCCAAGGATGCCCTCGGCCAGAGTCACCATCCGGGGGGAAAAGCCGTAATAATTGCCCAGCAGAGCGGTGGTATTGGCAGCCGTCGGTCCGGTCACCAGAATGCTCTCGTGGTCCGCGCGCAGCGGCAGCACGCCGTTGTTCTTCACCAGGACCATCGACTCGACCGCGGCGCGCCGGGCGACCGCGCGATGTGCGTCGCAGTCGATCACCGCCGGGGACAGGCCCGACCAGGGCACCCGTTCGGCGGGGTCGAAGAGTCCGAGACGGAACTTGGTGGCAAGGAGCCGGCGCAGCGACACCTCGATCTCCGCCTCGGTGATGAAGCCGCGCTCCACCGCCACGACCAGATCGTTGAAGGTGCAGCCGCAGTTGAGATCGCATCCGCTCTTGACCGCGAGCGCGGCGGACGCGGCGGCGTCGGTGGTCACCTTGTGGGTGCGATGAAAGTCGTCGATCGCCCCGCAGTCGCTGACCACATGGCCCCGAAAGCCCCAGCGTTCCCGCAGCACCCGCTGCAGCAGGAACGGGCTGCCGCAGCACGGCTCGCCGTTCACGCGGTTGTAGGCTCCCATCACGGCCTCGACACCCGCCTCCACCAGTTTCTCAAAGGCCGGCAGGTAGGTCTCCGCCAGATCCTTGGCCGAGGGGAGCGCGTCGAACTCATGGCGGTCCTGCTCGGGTCCGCTGTGCACGGCGTAGTGTTTGGCGCACGCCGCGGTCTTGAGGTAGGTCGCATGATCGCCCTGCAACCCGCGGACCACCGCGCAGCCGAGTTCGCCGGTCAAACACGGATCCTCGCCGAACGTCTCCTGTCCGCGGCCCCAGCGAGGATCGCGAAAAATGTTCACATTCGGCGTCCAAAACGTGAGCCCCTGATACTGACCATGTCGACCGGCCGCGAGCGCCGCGTGGTGTTTCGCCCGCGCCTCGTCGGAGGTGGTGGACGCCACTTCCTCGAGCAATGCCCGATTCCACGATGCAGCCAGGCCGATCACCTGGGGAAAGACCGTCGCCCGCCCATTGCGCCCCACCCCGTGGCAGGCCTCGTTCCACCAGTTGTAGGCGGGCACGCCCAGGCGGGCGACCGGAGCGTTCTCGTGCAGCAGCTGGTTGATTTTCTCCGTCAGCGTGAGCCGAGCCACGAGGTCTTCAACCCTTTGCTCGATAGACAATTCTGGATCACGAAACGGAAATGAAGCCGCCATGGGACGAGGAAAATGGGAGGGGGAACGAGGGGTCAAAACCATCCGGCTGACCGGCTTTCACCAGTACGCGGATCGGATCGCCACGGTCTTACCACCGGAACCCCGGAGACAACGCAGGGGTCAGTCTAACTATAGCGCAAACCGCTCCGCGGCCCCACCGACCACCGCGCCGGGTCAACCGACCGCGACGGCGCTGAGGGCGGGGGCGACGCGATCGAGCGCCGCCGCGAGCTCGTCGCCCTTGATCGGCTTGCTCAGGTAGTCGTCCATGCCGGCCGCGAGGCACACCTCACGGTCCCCCTGCATGGCGTTGGCGGTCAGCGCAATGATCCAGGGCCGCTCGGCTCGCGCCGGCAGCAGGACTTGCAGCCGCCGCGAGGCCTCCAGGCCATCCATTTCGGGCATCTGCACATCCATCAAAATGATGTCGTAACGCTGGCGGCGCACCGCCTCCAGCACCTCGAGGCCATTGGCGGCGACGTCGGCGCGGAAACCGAGTTTGGCCAGGATGGAAAGCGCCACCTTCTGGTTCACACGGTTGTCCTCGGCGACGAGGATGCGCTCCGACCGCGGCGGTGTCGTCACGGCGGCGGAGGACAACGGCCGGGTCACCGCCACCGGGCTGAGGGTGCGGCCGGGTTTGCCGTTGATCACGCGGGCCAGGGTTTCGAACAGCAGCGCGGGCTTCGCCGGTTTCGTCAACCCGGCGGCAAAGAGGTTGGCGTGCAGCGCGGCCTCGCGTTGGCCGAGCGAGGAGAGCATGACGAGCGGGAGATTGGCGCCTTCGGGCAGCTTGCGCATCTCAAGGGCAAGCGTGACGCCATCCATCTCGGGCATCTGCATGTCGAGCACCGCCGCGTCGAAGTGGGCGCCGTTGCGGAGTTCGACCAGGGCCTCGGTGCCGCTGGCGACGGCGCGTGTATTCATGCCCCAATGATCCGAGTAGCGCATGAGGATGCGCCGGTTGGTGGCGTTGTCGTCCACCACCAGCAGGCGCCGACCCTGCAGGGCGCCGGCCCCGACCGGTCCGCCGAGCTGGCGGGTGACGGACTCGACCACGACACTGAACCAGAAGGTCGAACCGCGGCCCTCCTCGCTGTCGACCCACATGCGGCCCTCCATCATCTCGGCGAGGCGTTTGCTGATGGCGAGACCGAGGCCCGATCCGCCGAAGCGGCGCGTGGTCGAGGCATCGACCTGGGAAAAAGACTGGAAGAGCCGGGTCTGGCCCTCGGCCGAAATGCCGATGCCGGTGTCGCGCACCGCAAACACCAGGCGCAACCGGTCCCCCGCGCGGAACAGGGGCCACGAGTCGCCTCCGCCGGCCGGGTCCTGGTCGAGCGACTCCGCGGTCACGCGCACCTCGACTTCGCCCTGTTCGGTGAACTTGAGGGCGTTGCCGAGGAGGTTGACGATGATCTGGCGCAGGCGCGCCGGGTCGCCGCGCACACGTCCGGGCGCGTCGTCGGCGATCTCGCAGAGCAGGTCGAGGTGTTTCTCCGCCGCCTTGGGCGACATGAGATCGAGGGCACCCTCGACGCATTCGCGCAGGCTGAAATCCGTCTTTTCGAGCTCCATGCGGCCCGACTCGATCTTCGAAAAATCCAGGATGTCGTTGATGATGGTGAGCAGCGCGTCGCCGCTGGCCCGGACCGTTTCGACAAACTCCCGCTGCTCGGTCGAAAGCGGGGAATCGAGCAGCAGTGACGTCATGCCGATGACGCCGTTCATCGGCGTGCGGATTTCGTGGCTCATCATGGCGAGGAACTGACTCTTCGCCAGATTCGCCGATTCGGCCGCCTCCTTGGCCGACTGCAGCTCCGCCGCCTGGCGCTTGAGCGCCGAGATGTCGATCAGCGTGGTCAGCGACTGCCGCTGGCCCGTGACCGGATCGACGTAGACCCGCGTGGAAAACGACGCCCACACCTCCGAGCCATCGGGATGCACATACCGTTTTTCGATCGAAAAGCGGTCGATCTCGCCGCGGAGGAGGCGTTCGTTCAGCGGCAACTGCCGGGCGCGGTCGTCCGGATGGGTCGCGTCGAGGTACACCCCCGGTCGTCCCACATCCTCCAGCGGCACCCCGGTCACGCGCACGTGCTCCGGATTGACAATGGCCCCGGAGGAGTCGCCGACGCTCTGCCAGGAAATGCCCACCGGCACCGATTCGAAGATGAACTGGAACCGCGCGCGTTCGCGCACGGCGGAATCCTGCGCCTGTTTCAGGGCGGTGATATCCTGCATCAACCACATGAAGCCCGCCCCCGAGCCGTCATTTTCATCGAGGGGCCGCACCTCCACGTCCGCCCACCAGAGGCGGCCGGAAACGGAGGTATTGATGAGTTCGCCGTGGAACGCCTGGCCGGCGGCAATCGCCGCGTTGAGAGCCGCGACCGTTTCGGTGGCGGACTTGCCGGACGCAATCAGTTCCTTGGGTTTGCGGCCACGCGCCTGCTCCAGGGTAAAGCCGCTCAACCGGGTGAAACCGTCGTTCACCCACTCGATCGAGCCTTGGGCGTCGGTCAGCATGACCGCGTTGGCGGTGCGGCTGGCCACGAGCGCGAGGCGGCGGCTTTCCGCTTCGGCCCGTCGGTAGTTTTCCGCCATCTGCTCGGCAAGTCGCACCGCGCGGGCGCGCGAGCTGCTCAAGCCCCAGGAAAGCGCCGTCGTGAGGGCGGCCACCAGCAGGCCTCCCCAAAGGATGAGGTTCGGCAAAAACGT